>CAMACX010000004.1 GCA_945831575.1 uncultured Mediterranea sp. | reverse complement strand
CCGCTCCATCTGCCCCTTGTTGGTGATGCTGCCTACAATGGTCCATACCTTAAGGGCGCTGTGGTGGCGCGCCATATAGAGGCGGACATCGTGCATGGGGGTTTCCGCCTGGTCAACAAGCACTAACTCCGATGGATTGAACTTGGCCACTTGCCGTGACATCTCCGAGCCGATGGAACCGGCAGCTCCCGTAATGAGGATGCGCTTGCCCCGGAGCATGTGGCCGATGGCATCCATATCCACCTCTATCTTCTCGCGTGGCAGGAGCTCCTCAATGTCCACCTCGTGCAACTGGCGATGGGAGAGGTCACTCTTGCCGTCCCATTCCTCAGCAGGTGGCATCATCATGATCTTCACACCGTCATTGATCAGGCCGTCAATGAGGGAGGTTCGCTTGGTGAACTTCTCGGTCATCAGCGGTGAAACCAACATCACGGAGACCTCTTTCTCCCTTATGATATTCAAGAGGTTGTCGTTGTCCTCATAGACCTTCACGCCCAACAGCCACATGCCACTTGACTTGGGCTTGTCTGAAACGAAGCCGCACAACTTGAACCGGGCTGGCACCTCGGATCGTATGCTCTTGGCAAGGGCGATGCCTCCTTCCATACTGCCATAGACGAAGACGCGCTTGATGGTGTCTGTACTTCGGTATGTGTCGTGCAGTGACTTCACAATAATCCGTGTGCCGCACAACAGGCATGTAGAAAGGACGAAAATAAGGAATGCTCCTTCAAAAGAGGGAATCAATATGTATGCCGTCAGCCCTGCGAGTACCTGAATCAGATGGAGCAGGCATATGCCAATGGTTGCTGCCAAGGTGGAATACACAACCCGATGCAGATCGACAAACGATGAGTAGCGCATCACTCCCTTGAAGGTGTGAAACAGGATGAAGGAGGCCATATAGACTACCAAGCAGACCAGAAGCCCGAAGGTCAGTGGCCAAAAACACTGCGCCAACATCATTCCTCCATGCTGAATGTAAAACACAATCAGCCCAGACAGATATACGGATGCACAGTCGATAAGAAGTATGCTCCAATAAGGCAGGGCCTTTCTGGAGAAATACCAGTTGCAGAATTTGTGAAATGCGTTCATATAAAGTAATTCCTATTAATACTGCATGTAATTACACAAGAATGTGGAAAAACGGTTCTCTGTAGCCAAAACTCTCATATTATTACTTGTGTCGGGGCAAAGATAAAGGATTATTTAATATGATACAAGAATTTGGACAGATTATTTTAAATCTTCATTTCACCAACTGGATAAACTCCGTTTCCACTTGGATGGCTGCGGAGAGGTTGCACTCCTGAAGGTCGATAAGCAGGCGCTTGACCTTGCCACCTCTCTTACTCATCAGACGACCCTCGAAGCCGTTGAGATGACCTCCGATGATGCGTATCTGCTTGCCATAAAGACGGGGAGAGACCTCCTCGTAGCTGTAGTATTCCACATTGTCGGTCTGCTCTACGGCATCTCTGAACACCTTAAAATCCTTGTCACGCACACTCAATGCCTCAAACTGACTACCACCACGTACATAACGGTACTGCAACAGCTCCATATCACGGACGATGGGGTCAAGTTCTGCCCTGGACTTATGGACAAAGATAAGGTCGGGCATATAGGGGACGAAACGTACCACACGCTTCCCAAACTCCATAAACACGCGTTGCTTAAGAGGCACAAACACACAACCTGTCATTTCAGGCATGGACTGCAGTTGCTTGTAGGCAGGATTCTTGGCGTTTGGACGTGCTAAATCGCGCAACACATACCAACGGTCTTCTGACATACTTTCAGCTCCCATGAACAAGAAAAATTATATGGAGTTAGAAGGGTTATACTATGATTGAGGACAATTCTCTTAGTCCTGCTTATTTCTTTTTTATATTGAAAAACAAGCAGTTATAGATATAGCATGTAAAAGTTGGCTCTTGAAATCGAACTTTGTATCGACTTGCGATTTCATCTACACCTAACAATACGTTTTACACTCTTATGTTATTCCTGATCATACTCATCTCTAGGTAAGAGATGTATATAATCGGTGGCAAAGATATGAATAAGTTTTTATATAGCCTAAGAATTATGGAATTATCTTTGAAAAAAAAAAGAAGGGGGGAAGACCAGTTCATCTAATCTCCCCCCCCACTCTATCTAATATATAGACCACATAGGGACTTTGCGACCCACAGACGCAGCTTACTTCCGTGCGGAGAAGTTCTTCAGCCCCGTGCTGAGGAAATCTACATAAGCCGGGATGTCCTCGTTGAAGGAGTAGCTCTTGTTGAGCGGATTACCGGCGTTGTCAATCAGCACGTAGAAGGGCTGTGCGTTGGCTCCAAACTTGACGCGCTGCAGGTAGCTCCACTTGTCGCCTACGGTGCGCAGGATGCGCTGCTTGCCGTTCTCCTCCACCTCGATGGGGGCAGCCAGCGGAGTCTTCTCATCCACGTAGAGCGTAATCAGCACGTACTCATTCTGTATCAGGTCGCTCACCTTCGGGTCAGTCCACACGGCCAGCTCCATCTTGCGGCAGTTGACGCAGCCGTAGCCCGTGAAGTCGAGCATCACGGGTTTGCCCACGCGGCGGGCATAGGCCATACCCTCCTCATAGTCCGTGTATTGCGCATGCACCTCGTTCTTGTAGAGGTTGAAGTCCTGCGTCTGCATGGGCGGCGCAAAGGCGCTCACGGCCTTGAGCGGGGCACCCCACAGGCCCGGTATCATGTAGAGCGCGAAGGCCAGCGAAGCCAGCGCCAGGAAGAAGCGCGGCACGGAGATCTTCACCTCCCCGTCGTCATCGTGCGGGAACTTGATCTTGCCCAGCAGGTAGAAGCCCAGCAGGCCGAAGATGGTAATCCATAGCGCCAGGAAGGTCTCGCGGTCGAGCAACCGCCACCCATAGGCCAGGTCGGCTACGGAGAGGAACTTCAGGGCAAAGGCCAGCTCCAGGAAGCCCAGCGACACCTTAATCACATTCATCCAACCACCGCTCTTAGGCATCGACTTGAGCCACGAGGGGAAGAGGGCGAAGAGCGTGAAGGGCAGGGCCAACGCCAGCGCAAAGCCCAGCATACCAATGGCAGGAGCCACCACGCTGCCCGATGTAGAGACCTCGACGAGCAGGAAGCCCACGATGGGACCTGTGCAGCTGAAGGAGACGAGCGACAACGTGAAGGCCATCAGGAAGATGCTCAGCAGGCCACTCGTAGCCTCGGCCTTGCTATCCACGGCATTGCTCCAGCGCGAAGGCAGCGTAATCTCGAAGGCACCAAAGAAAGAGGCGGCAAAGACGACCAACATCAGGCAGAAGAGGATGTTGAAGATGGCGTTGGTGGAGAGGGCATTGAGCGCACTGGCACCAAAAAGCAGCGTGATGGCCAGGCCGAGCGTGACGTAGATCACCACAATCGAGGCCCCATAGGTCCAGGCATCACGGATGCCCTTCTTCTTATCCTTGGTGCGCTTGAGGAAGAAGCTGACCGTCATCGGGATGATGGGCCACACGCAAGGGGTGAAGAGGGCCAGCAGTCCGCCCACGAAGCCCATGCAGAAGATGTAGAGCCAGGAGAGGTCGCCCTGCGGAGTCTCCTCACCGAGCTGGTGCAGCTCCGTAATCACAGGCCGCCACAGGTCCACATCGCCCGCAGCTGAGCTGACCGAAGCAGCCGCAGCCTCAGCACCATCAGCAGCCTCCGCAGCACTGACCACCCCAGAAGCTCCGGTAGCAACCCCCGAAGCAGCCGGACCAGCGGCAGCGTCAACAGCAGCCCCGGCATCACCCCCGCCGGTATAGCGGAAATCGACCTTCGTAGGCGGCAGGCAGTTCTCATCATTGCAGGCCCCATACTCCAGGTAGCCCTCCACCTCGTAGGGGCCGCCCGTCAGCGTCAGCTCCTGCACGAAGCGGGCCGACATCTCAAAGTAGCGCACTTGCATGCCAAACATCTCATCATAGGCCTTATGCTCCTTGCCCTCGGCACGCAGCTTACCCTTGAGCGTAGCCCCCTTGAGCACCGTGGCCTGGAAGGTGGCCGACGTAGGACCATCGCCCAACTCGGTGGAATAGACATGCCATCCGGCATCAATCGTTGCACTGAATACGACCTGCAGCTCCGTGGCAGAGGTCTGCTTCAGCTCGGTGGTGAATTTCACCGGTTCCTGTATCTGCGCCCGGAGCAACATCGCCACACCCAGCAGCAACAGGGTAGAAAAGATTTTTTTCATCATAAGATTAATAGAGTTTGTTTTCATGAGTTTTCTATTCTTCATAATCCACGCACGCACGGCTCTCCTTCACCTCAGCCAACAGCTTGCCGGCAGCCACATGGTCGGGATGAGCCGCATACAGCTTGACATCCTCCAGACTGTCAAATTCGCTATAAAGCGCTATGTGCCAAGCCTCTGAAGGATTGATATTAAGCCCTACCTCTACCTTGCGGATCACCTTGATGCGCTCGGGCAGCGCCTCAATGGCAGCCTTGAATTGCTGCATCGCCTCCAGCTTCACCTCAGCCGGGACATCCTCTCGCAATCTGAATAATACAATGTGTTTTACCATAACTTTTACGATAAGTTTGATGATTACTTTTGTTATTTAATGAATTATTTCTAATTTTGTGAGCAAAAATAGCCCTTTTTTCGCAAACTAAAAAGAAAATGTGATGATAATTATCGGTATTGCTGGCGGCACGGGGTCAGGGAAGACCACCGTGGTGCGTAAAATCATTGAAAGTCTCCCCCAGGGAGAGGTCGTACTCCTGCCTCAGGACTCCTACTACAAGGACAGCAGTCATGTGCCCGACGACCAGAAGCAGAACATCAACTTCGACCATCCTGATGCCTTCGACTGGCCGCTGCTGAGCCAGCAAGTGGCCCTGCTGCGCCAAGGGAAAGCCATCGAGCAGCCCACCTACTCTTATCTCACTTGCTCCCGTCTGCCCGAGACCATCCACATCGAGCCGCGCGAAGTCATCATCATCGAAGGCATCCTGGCCCTCTGCGACCCCGAACTGCGTGCCATGATGGACCTCAAGGTGTTTGTCGATGCAGATCCCGACGAACGGCTCATCCGCGTCATACAGCGCGATGTCGTGGAGCGAGGCCGCACCGCTGAGGCCGTGATGGAGCGCTACACCCGCGTTCTCAAACCCATGCACCTGCAGTTCATCGAGCCTTGCAAGCGCTACGCGGACCTCATCGTACCTGAGGGGGGCAGCAACCAGGTAGCCATCGACATCCTCACTATGTACATCAAGCGACACTTATGAGACGCCTCCTCCCCCTCCTCGGGATGCTCCTGCTACTGGCTGTAGCATCCTGCCGCCCCAAGCACGTACCTCCCGTAGATGGCCACGACGACCTCCAGCAGATACGGGACAGCAACGAACTGGTCATGCTTACGCTCTACAGCTCCACCTCCTACTTCATCTACCGCGGGCAGGAGATGGGATTTCAGTATGAACTCTGCCAGCAGTTTGCCCGAAGCCTGGGGGTGAAGCTCACGGTCAAGGTGGCCCGCTCCACGGCACAGCTCATCCACATGCTGCGGCGTGGCGAGGGCGACCTCATCGCCTACAACCTGCCCATCACCAAGGAGTGGAAGGACAGCGTGACCTACTGCGGGGAGGAGGTCATCACGCACCAGGTCATCGTGCAGCGTAAGGGCACCCCCCGGCAGCCCGCACTACAGGACGTGACCCAGCTCATCGGCAAGGAAATCCATGCCAAGCCCGGCAAGCACCTCAACCGGCTCCATAACCTCAACGACGAACTGGGTGGCGGGTTGCTCATCCATCCCGTGGACAACGACAGCATCGCGCCCGAGGAGCTCATTGCACAGGTGGCCCAGGGCAAGATTGACTACACCGTGGCCGATGACGACATCGCACGCCTCAACACCACCTACTACCCCAACCTCGACATCACCCTGAGCATCAGCTTCGACCAACGCGCCTCATGGGCCGTACGCAAGGAGAGCCCCCGTCTGGCCGAGGCAGCCAACCAGTGGCACCGCGACAACATGACCTCACCGGCCTATACGGCCAGCATGAAGCGCTACTTCGAGATCAGCAAGGCTATCCCCCACTCCCCCATCCTCTCGCTAAGAGAAGGCAAAATCTCCCACTACGACCACCTCTTCAAGCGGTATGCCCCCGAAATCAACTGGGACTGGCGCCTGCTGGCTTCGCTGGCCTACACCGAATCCAACTTCGACACTACCGCCGTCTCCTGGGCCGGAGCACGCGGACTGATGCAGCTCATGCCCCGCACGGCACGGGCTATGGGGGTACCCGAAGGTAAGGAGCAGAACCCCGAGGAGAGCATCAAGGCCGCCGTGCGCTACATCAAGCTCACAGCCAAGAGCTTCAGCACCATTCCCGAACCCGAGCGCACCCACTTCGTGCTGGCCGCATACAACAGCGGCCAGGGCCACATCCTGGATGCGATGGCCCTGGCCGAAAAGTATGGGAAAGATAAACGGCTGTGGTACGACCACGTGGAAAAGTATATCCTGCTCAAGAGCAACGAGGAGTACTTCACCGACCCCGTATGCCGCTTCGGCTACTTCCGGGGTATCGAAACCTACAACTTCGTGCGCGAGATCATGGGACGCTACGAGATGTACAAGCAGAAGATCAAGGAGTAATCCCTGCTGCCCCTGCCGCAGCCGCAAGGTGGCTTACCGCCCCTTATACATGTCGTCGTAGTACTTCTCGTACTCGCCCGAAGTGATGTTGTCCATCCACTCCTGGTTGTCGAGGTACCACTTCACGGTCTTCTCAATGCCCTCCTCAAACTGGAGGCTCGGCTCCCAACCCAGCTCTCGCTGCAGCTTGGTGCTGTCGATGGCGTAGCGCAGGTCGTGGCCGGCACGGTCGGTGACGTAGGTAATCAGGTCCATGTCCTCACCCTCCTTGCGACCCAGCAGACGATCCACGGTGTTGATGACCACCTTGATGATGTCGATATTCTTCCACTCGTTGAATCCCCCGATGTTGTAGGTTTCAGCCACCTTGCCCTCATGGAAGATGAGGTCGATGGCACGCGCATGATCCACCACGTAGAGCCAGTCGCGTACATTCTCACCCTTGCCATACACAGGCAGCGGCTTGCGGTGGCGGATGTTGTTGATGAAGAGCGGAATCAGCTTCTCAGGGAACTGGTAGGGACCGTAGTTATTGGAGCAGTTGGTCACAACCGTAGGCATGCCATAGGTGTCGTGGAAGGCCCGCACAAAGTGGTCGCTCGATGCCTTGGAGGCACTGTAGGGACTGTGCGGATTGTACTTCGTCGTCTCATAGAAGAAGTCCTCACCATAGGCCAGGTGATGTTCACCCGAAGAGGCCGTAGTAGTGTAAGGAGGCTTGATGCCCTCGGGATGACTCAGCTCCAAGGCACCATACACCTCGTCGGTCGAGATATGATAGAAGCGCTTGCCCTCATACTTCTCAGGCAGGCTCTCCCAGTAGAGCTTGGCCGCCTGCAGCAGGCTCAGCGTACCCATCACGTTGGTACGGGCAAAGGTGAGGGGGTCCTTAATGCTCCTATCCACATGACTCTCGGCAGCCAAATGGATGATGCCATCCACCTGCTCCTCCTGCATCAAGCGGTAGAAGGCATCAAAGTCGCAGATGTCCATCTTCACAAAGCGGTAATTAGGTTGATCCTCAATATCCTTGAGGTTGGCCAGATTGCCCGCATAGGTCAGCTTGTCCACATTGATGATGCGATAATCAGGATACTTGTTCACAAAGAGGCGCACCACGTGTGAGCCAATGAATCCGGCTCCGCCGGTAATAACGATATGCTTCATGAGAAGAGTTTTCTATTTGTTAATCCAAGTTGGGTTGTTTGGTATGTTCCAATTCATCAATCACGCGGATCAGATACTGACCGTACTGATTCTTGAGCATCGGCTGAGCCAGTTCACGCATCTTCTCGGGGGTAATCCACCCCTGACGATAGGCGATACCCTCCAGGCAGGCTATCTTCAGTCCCTGACGCTTCTCAATCACCTCGATGAAGGTGGAAGCCTCCGAGAGGCTGTCGTGCGTACCCGTGTCGAGCCAGGCAAAGCCGCGTCCCAGAGTCTGCACCTTGAGTTCGCCATCTTGCAGGAAGCGCTGATTGACCGAGGTAATCTCGAGCTCGCCGCGGGCGGAGGGCTTGATCGTAGCCGCAACATCCACCACCTTGTTGGGATAGAAGTAGAGACCCACCACGGCATAGTTGCTCTTGGGCTTGGCAGGTTTCTCCTCAATGCTCAGGCAGTTGCCCTCGGCATCAAACTCGGCCACACCGTAGCGCTCGGGGTCACTCACCCAGTAGCCGAAGACCGTAGCCTTCTGCTCCTGCTCGGCATTGCGCACAGCCTCACGCAGCATGGCGCTCAGTCCGTTGCCGTGGAAGATGTTGTCGCCCAGCACCAGACAAGCGCTGTCGTTGCCGATAAACTCGCGGCCGATAATGAAGGCCTGGGCCAGGCCATCGGGCGAGGGCTGCTCTGCATACGCAAAGTGTACACCGTAGTCACTGCCATCGCCCAGCAGACGCTTGAATCCAGGCAGGTCATAGGGCGTGGATATGATAAGTATCTCCCGGATCCCAGCAAGCATCAGCACCGAGATGGGATAGTAGATCATGGGCTTGTCGAAGATGGGCAGCATCTGCTTGCTCACCCCTTTGGTGATAGGGTACAGACGTGTACCACTACCACCGGCTAGTACGATTCCTTTCATAAACGGTCATTTTATTTAAGTTACAGGGGCAAAGGTAATACAAGTTATGCACAAAAGCAACCAAAGCGTTGACTTTTCGCTCTTTTGCATCACTTATTCGGCCAGAATCAGCTCTGCCACATAGTCCACATCAGTGGGCAACTCGGGGAGCGTGAGCATCACGCCGCCATCGCAGCGCTGCACCCTGAGCGGGGTCTTATCCACAAAGCGGAAGGCTTTCTTAACCTTGCGGTCTCCAATGGGCAGGTAGATAACCTTGTCCTGCGGGGTGAGCACATGCACGAAGAGACGGTTGCCCTTCTGGGTGGTCACACCCCAATCGCGCGGAGTGACGCAGCCACCACGGGTACCGTAGATGGTCTCACCATACACCTTCATCCATTCGCCCATCTCTGCCAGACGCTGCACGGCCACGGCTGGGAGTTCGCCATCAGGCTGCGGGCCAATGTTCATCAGCAGGTTGGCATCCTTGCCGGCGGCTTTCACCAGATAGTGGATGAGGGTCTTGGTCGATTTGTAATTCTGGTCGGTAATCTTATAGCCCCACATGCCATTCATCGTCTCGCAGGTCTCCAGGGGGAGTGAGCTGATGTCCTGACCGGAGAGACCGGCAGTGTTCTCACCTGGCAGGTCGCGCTCGAAGATCTGGATGTCCTCGCCTTCGTAGGGCACCTGATGGTGGTTGTTGCCGACGAGACAAGCGGGCTGCAGGCGATGGATGAGGGCATACTGCTCAGGCAGCTGCCAGTCGAAGTCAGGATTCTCGTCCTGATCCCACCAGCCGTCAAACCAGATGGCTCCCACCTCACCGTAGTTGGTCAGCAGCTCGGTGAGCTGATTGTTCATGAACTGATAGTACGAGGGCCAGTCGCCCTTGGGGTTGGAGCGACCCGTGCCACGACCCGTACGGCCCCAGGGGTAGTCGTTGCGGTACCAGTCGAGGTGCGAGTAGTAGAAGTGAATCTTGATGCCCTGACGATGGCACTCATCGGCCAGCTCCTTCACAATGTCGCGCTTGAAGGGGGAGCCATCCACCACATTGTAGGGCGAATACTTCGTCTTGAACATCGAGAAGCCTTCGTGGTGACGTGTGGTGAAGCAGATGTACTTGGCACCCGAGGCCTTGATGTCGCTCACCCAGCGGGCGGCATCAAACTTCGAGGGGTAGAAACCTCCGGCCAATTTGGCGTATTCGTCCCAGGCCAGGTCCTTGTTGGTCATCGTCCACTCACCGGTGGCCAGCATCGCATAAAGTCCCCAATGGAGGAAGATGCCAAACTTGTTATCACGGAATTCGCTACGGGCCTTGAGGTTCTCAGGCGTAGGGGTGTAGTGTTCCTGCGCACGCAGAGGCGACAGGAAGGTGGCTGCAAGCAGCACAGAGAGCAGTAAGTTCTTCATGTTGTTTTACTGGATTAAGGGTTATACATAATAGATTATAAATAATAGATGCGCTTCACCCGGGTGGAGACGGAGGTCAGCACTTCGTAGGGGATGGTCTCCAGCACGTCGCTCAGCACAGTCACAGGCAGGTGGTCGCCAAAGAGTTCCACACGGTCGCCCTCGGCACAGTCGATGCCGGTCACGTCAATCATGCAGACATCCATGCAAATGTTGCCTACGTAGGGGGCACGCTGCCCGTTGACCAAGCAATAGCAGCGACCGTTGCCCAGACGGCGGTTCAGACCATCGGCATAGCCTATGGGGATGGCGGCTATGCGTGAAGTGCGCTCCAGGTGCCCCTTGCGGCTGTAGCCCACGGTCTCATCGGCAGGCACCTCGTGAATCTGCAAGATGGTGCTCTTCAGGGTGCTGACATTGTGGATGATGCGGTTGTCGATGGGGTTGATGCCATAGAGTCCGATGCCCAGGCGCACCATGTCAAACTGTGCCCCGGGGAAGCGCTCTATGCCTGCGGTGTTGCAGATGTGCCGCAGGATCTTGTGCGGGAAGGCCTGCTGCAACGCAGACGAGGCCTGCTCAAAAAGTTCAATCTGACGCCTCGTGAAGCCATCAAACAGCGTCGAATCACTCCCCACAAAGTGGGAGAAGACGGAGCGCGGGATGACAGCATTCTGACGCTGGAGCCGCTCAATCAACCGGGGCATCTCGTCAGGCAGAAAGCCCAGGCGATGCATGCCGGTATCGACCTTCACGTGGATGGGGAAGTTGGTAACTCCCTCCTTCTCGGCAGCCTGTATCAGCGCCTCAAGCAGGTGGAAGCTATAGACCTCGGGCTCAAGCTTGTAGTCGAACATGGTCTTAAAAGCGGTCAGCTCGGGGTCCATGATGATGATGTCGGCGGTGATGCCTGCCTTGCGCAGCTCCGACCCTTCATCGGCCACAGCCACGGCCAGATAATCTACCCGGTGCTCCTGTAGCGTCTTGGCAATCTCATAGGAGCCGGCCCCATAGGCCGAGGCCTTCACCATGCAGACCATCTTCGTCTGTGGCTTGAGGAAACTGCGGTAGTGGTTGAGGTTATCCACCATGGCCTGCAGGTTGACCTCCAGAATGGTCTCGTGGACCTTCTTTTCCAAGTACTCGGTCAACTGGTCAAAGCGGAACTTGCGGGCTCCCTTGATGAGAAGTATCTCCTTCTGCAGGGTGAGCTGTCCCTTCTCGATGGCCTGGATGAGTGCTTCGGTTGTGGGGAAGAAGCTCTTCTCTCTACGGAAGATGTCAGCACACGAGGAAATCTCGCTCCCCACCCCGATGATGCGTTCGATACCGCGGCTTGAGGCCAGCTGGGCCACCTGACGGTAGAGGATGGGGGCGTTCTGCCCCGTCTCCAGGATGTCGCTCAGGATCAGCGTGCGTTTCAGTCCTTTGTCCTGCGAGCGGCGGTAGAGGAAGTCGAGCGCGATGTCCAGCGAACCCAGGTCGGAGTTGTAGCTGTCGTTGATGAGGAGGCAGTCGTTCTTGCCCTCCTTCACCTCCAGACGCATGGCCACAGGCTCCAGATGCGCCATCCGCTCGGTGATGGCCTCGGCTGGCAGCATCAGGTAGAGGCAGGCAGCGAGGCAATTGAGCGAATTCTCGATGGAAGCATCGTCGATGAAGGGCAGGGTGAAGGAGTTGTCCATATCGAGGTAGCGGTAGGCGATGAAGGTGGATTCACTCCCCTTTTCTACCTTGTTTATATAAAGAGGGCGCTCCATGTCCTTGCGGCTCCAGGCTATCTCACGTGCTGAGAGCATCGACTTGGCCACACAGTTGGAGATAAACTCGTTGTCACCATTGTAGATGACCACATCGCAATCCTTGAAGAGGGTGAGCTTCTCCATGCACTTCTCCTGCAGGGAGAAGAAGTTCTCCTGATGTGCTCCGCCGATGTTGGTCAGGATGCCGATGGTGGGCTTGATGATGCTCTGTAGCGCACGCATCTCACCGGGCTCGGAGATACCGGCTTCAATCAGGGCTAACTGATCGTTCTCCTGCATCTGCCACACGGAGAGGGGAACACCAATCTGCGAGTTGTAGCTGCGGGGGGAGCGCACGATGCGACGGTCGGGACTGAGCAGCTGATGGAGCCACTCCTTGACGATGGTCTTGCCGTTGCTGCCAGTGATGCCCACCACGGGAATCTGGAATTGCTCCCGGTGCCGTTCGGCAAGCTTCTGCAACGCCTTCAGCGGACTAGACACCAGCAAGTAGTTGGCATCGGCCCACACCGAAGACTGCCGATGACCTCCCTCATCGACGTAGGTAAAATATGTTACAAAGCTCTCCTCGGAGAGGACAAAGTGGCGCACGCCACGGGCATATAGTTCGGCCATGTATCGGGTGCCATCGTTGCGGCGGGTGGGTAACGCAAAGAAGAGCGTCTCCTCAGGGAAGCTCAACGAGCGACTGTCGGTGAGCAGCCAATGGATGTGGGCAGGAGCATTTCCTATCCTGCGCGCTCCTATCAATTCTGTTATCTGTTCAATAGTGTATAACATGTTTCACGTTCATTTTGGAGGTCTAAGTTCGGGAATTTACCGTTAAGTCGCTCTATTTTTAACAAAGTTTGTTCTAAAAAACGCTTATAGCCCTCGCTCCCGGGATGGAGTGGCCGATGGTTCAGCGCCTTACTGATTGCCTCACACTCCTGTAGGATAGCCCTTGCTTCATCCGTAAAGCATTTGTCTATCAACATATTCCATATATAATCCAAAGCCAGGGAGGAGGGATGCACCAGGTCATCGGCATAAAAGCGGTAGTCGCGCAGTTCGTCCATCATCACCTCGTAGATGGGGAGGTAAAAGAGCTGCCGGGGAAATCGTCTGCACAAGGCATCGGCGGCCAGCAGGAGGGTGCTCTTGCTGAGCTGATTCTCGTGGAGGCCATCGCGCAAGTGACGGATAGGGCTCACGGTGAGCAAGACCTTCACCTCCGCATTGACTGCAAGCAGACGCTCGATAGCAGCGGACAGAGCCTCTGTCACCTCATCCACCGTAAGGCGCTCACGGCGAAAGGTGCGTTCGGGCATTTTATGACAATTGCCCACCACCCGACCGCTTTCGGTCAGGCGATACACATAGGCACTCCCCAGCGTGAGCACCACCCATTGTAGCCTCGGCATCCGTTGGTGGGCCACCGTAAGCCGCTGATTGATGCTCGCCACCACCTCCGCTGCCTCAGGAGCCGAGAAGTCGCCATGGTGCATCCAGCTGTGCCACAATCCCTCGTGACAGAAGAGGTCATCAGTCGTATAGAGCCGCCCATCCAGCATCTCGCCGAGCGCCTCAGCCAGGGAGAGCGGATTGTAGAGCACCCCATAGGGATTGAGGTCGCAATCAAACTTGGACCGCTGAAGCCGCACCCCCATCTCAGAAGCAAAACAAGACCCCATCAGTAGCATCGGCTGACTCTGATGAAAAGAGGGCATCCCCTCAGGCCAGCTAACCAGTGTAGTCAATGACAAAGCCATAGAGATAATGAATAATGAGCAATGAGTAATGAGTAAAAATCCTATTTTCTCCCTTTATGGGAGGCAGGAAGGGGTTAGAGTTTCCTCTATATCTTTGTACAACTGCTTCATCTCTTTCTCGTCGAGGGCTCCCTGCTTGCGCCACCGCTCCAGGATGGGCTGTGTGATGCGGAATACCTCTTCCTCAATGGGCCTCAACCGCTGCATCCAGCCGGTGCCTTGGCTGTTCCAGAGCGCCTCCCAATGAAGGTATTTGCCCGTGCCCATTCCCTGATGGTAGGCAAAGACCTCCGTATCGGACAGGTGAAGCGAACAATGACTCAGAGGAGCGGCACCCAACTCCTTGTCCAGCGACACCATGGCAGGCAGGTTGTCCTTGACCCACAGCGGTACAGCGATTCCCGTGGGAGGATAGCCCAACAGGGTCCAAAGTGTGGTAAGTTCCGCCTTTTCCCCCTGCTTCACGCCCTGCACCACGATGGAGCAAGAGGTGCTGTTGCGGGGGATGAAGTCCTGATCGACATACCACCCCGAGGCCTGCGGACGGTTGTGACGGCCATCGCGCAGATCCACTCCAAGCAGCTGGTTGCGGAAGGAGCGAGAGAGGTCGTTGAAGATAAGCTGCGGCGTAATGCCTCCCATGGCCGAAGCCTTCATCAAGACGGCATCGGCCTCCATATAGCGTACATAGCCCGCACCCTCATTGACCTTACCGGCAAAGGAGAAATTGGTACGTGCAATGTAGCCGTAAGGGGCATCCTTGGGGTCGTTGGCATCGTACATCACGTAGCCGTGGTAATCCACTTCCAGCATGGCCGCCCCACCATGGGCGTCAATCACGCCAAAGTTGGCCTCGATATAAGAGGGCTTGCTCAACGTATCAAGGAAGTGGCAAAAGTCCTGCACGGTGGCGCACAGCTCCAAGGCACGGTAGATGATGCGTCCGTTGGCTTCTCCACGCTCTTCACCGGGCTTCACCTCCACCAGGTTGTAGCTCTGCGTATTCATCAGCGCAAAGCCTGCAGTATTGGCCCCCATCCACGCCTCCTTCCGTTGCGGGAAGTTGGCACTGTTGACGTTGGCCACAAAATCATAACGCGCACCCTTCACGTAAGCCATGTGGTTACGCAGGAAGTCGGTGTCACGGTTCTTCCAGAGCAGCGGTCGGCCATCGGGAGTCACTCTACCTGATACCACAGCCGAGGTACAGGCCTCTGCTTCAGTCACCAGCCCACAAAGCAAGGCGCAGAGTGCTAACAGAAGGGACGGAAAGCTGTTCATCTGTTTCAGCAATTTCATCGGATTCTTCATCTGTTTTTTCATAAGTATCTATTTTTAATAAGCATCTTCTATGTGAATATTGGCAATTATTCGTTGAGTGCGCCACAATGAGGACAGATTCCCCTTCCCTGCATCTTATGGCCACAGCGTCCACAACGGTAGCGGGCTGTGCGCCACGAACGCCGAGCCCTGCGGAAGAAGAGCCAGACCATGAGCAACAGGAAAAGATAACCCACATACCAAGCGGTGGTGAGGATAAAAAAGAGGTAACAGAAGATGCAGCAGGCTGCCAACCCCAGCAGATAGCAACAGGCTGCCGTGGGCGACAGCTGACGAAACGACTCGTCGATGGCTGCCAACAATACCACAACAAAGAGCCACAACGCACTCAAGAAGAGTGCTAGGATGAATGGTACCTGCAAGGGCGAGAGCGTAGGATTGTAGTAGAAGTGTTCCCACGTAGCGGGAACAAAGACCTGCATCGTCTCATAAAGGGTGGCACAAAAGGCCATCAACAGACAGAGCAGCAACGGATAGAAGCTATCGATGTCGTTGAAATAGACCAACATCAGCGGCCTCTTGCGCAAGGCCAACACAAGCCATACCACCACCGCTAGCGCACAGATGGTGATGAAGTAGGAAGCGTGCGTGCGACTGAAGAAGTAGATGGCCTGCGAGATGCTGTCCGTGGGTACGAAGGATTGCTTCATGCAACGCTCGCTCAGCCAACCTTGTACCTGTTCGTCCTTAGCCACCTTGACCCACAGCGAGTCGATACTGTCTGCGGGATGGACAGCCACCTCGGCCACCACCACATGATCACCCTTGTAAAGCATGGCATAACAATCCTTTACCGGAAGACAGGCCAGCATGACCGAGTCACTCACCAGCTCCAGATTGGTATCCAGTGTATAGTGGCGGGTCATGAGACAACGCAATGAGTCGCGGCTGCGCTCCGGGAGCTCATCGGCATCCACATTGGGTAGTGCGTAGTGACACCCACACAGCATCGCCACAGCGAATAGGGCCAACAGCAGTCTCAACATGTTGCACTTCATAGCTAATCTCATACAGCGGATTATCAGTAACGTTCACCGGTCATTCATCTTTCACAACCTGCATCTCGCACGCCTTGCAGTCGAAGTGCAACCGAAACCGGCGCCCGTCGTTGCTTACCAGGTAATAGGGTTCGCGGTAGGGAGAAGACCCCTGCTGCCTCGTGGGACACCAGCCCATCGTGTAGCGCAGGCAATGCTTGCAGCGCATCAGCAAGGCTCCGGGTACTGGCTGCTGCTCAAAGGCAGGCTCAATCTGCTGTACCCCGTGACTCTCGTAGAATAGGCGGGCCTCACGATTCATCACATTGCCTGCATAGGTCAGTGTCGTGCTCAGCCAAGGATGCGACGTGGAATGGATGCGGTAGAGCTCACGCGGATAGGTCACCCGAAGCACACGCTCCAACGCCTCAAGCACCTTACGGCGCCAGTCGGCCAGCTGCGATGATGGGATAAACCAAGGCTGGGAAAAGCTGATCTCAACCGGCTCGTTCGCCTCAAAGGGCGTATCACCCAAGCGCATCAGTTGCCTGCGAATCGGTTCACTTTGGGGTGACTTGGCCAACTGTCGTTCGGCTTGAAAGCACAGTGCAGCCCGCTGCCCTCGCTCATCCGTGGCTTGCAACACAAAGCCAAAGGGCACATCCCAAAGACTCCACTTCACGCCCATCTTCCGCTCAGAGGATTTGCGGTCAAGCATCTTCTCAAACTCCTGATCGTAGTTGCGGTAAAGGGGTGTCTTGGGTTTGATACGGGCCAGAGGGGCCGAGGGAAAGAGACGGCCGTTATCCACCCGGTTGATACGAAAGCCTTGCATCTGGCCTCGTTCGTCAATGTAGCAAGCCCCATCGCCGTTGTGAAAAGGCTTGACTCCTGCCACGGTAATATAGCCTGACCGTTGCTCCTTGACCGTGCCCATCCATTCGCCCATCGATTTGGGGGTGTCTATTGAGGCCACCTCCTCCCCTCGCCCGTCCAGAAAATAGGTGGTAAATCCACGGCTGAAGCTCTTGTCTGCCTGCGGGCTGAAAGTGGTGGTCACCCTCCCCCACGAGGCAGCCTGATACTCCGGCCTACAGGCGAAGAGTTCATCCAGCTTACGGCGGTAAGCAGCGGTGATATTCTTGACATAGCTCACCTCCTTGAGGCGGCCTTCTATCTTGAGCGAAGTGACTCCTGCATCGAGCAGCTCCTCCAGACGGTCCATACGGTTCATGTCACGCAGCGAGAGCAGATGCTTATCACGACTGATTACCCTTCCTTCAGCATCCATCAGCGTAAAGGGCAGACGACAGAACTGCGCACACTCTCCCCGATTGGCGCTGCGGCCAAAGCAGGCCTGACTTGCATAGCACTGTCCGCTGTAACTCACACAGAGCGCCCCATGTACAAACACCTCCAACGCCACCTGAGGCACAGCTTCATGGATGGCACGGATCTGCTGGAGTGAGAGCTCACGGGCCAGCACCACCTGCCGGAACCCGGCTTGGGCCAAAAAACGCACCTTCTCCACACTGCGGTTGTCCATCTGCGTACTGGCATGGAGCGGAATGGGCGGGAGCGGCAGACGCATCAGACTCATGTCCTGCACAATCAACGCATCCACCCCCAAGCGATAGAGCTGCCACACCATCTCCGTAGCTTCCTGAAGTTCATCGTCGCGCAAGATGGTATTGAGCGTAACGTAGATTTTGACGCCAAAGCGATGGGCATACTCCACAAGGCGGCCTATGTCTTCGGCCGTATTGGTGGCCGCTGCCCGTGCGCCAAACCTGGGTGCGCCGATATAGACCGCATCTGCCCCATGGTCAACAGCGGCTATCCCGCAGGCCAAATTACGTGCCGGAGCCAGCAACTCAATGGTTCGCTTCTTCATCGTCATCTCATTCTATACATATTTATATATACGGATTGCTGCTTATCTCTTATAAAACCTAGGAATACCCATGGCACCAAAGAATACTCACGCATATCTTCCCGGACCCATTATTTGATGTCCTCAATGCGATAGGGAGTCTCCTGATAGACGTAGTAATTGAGCCAGTTGGAGAAAAGCAGGTTGGCATGGGCACGCCATCGCACACGGACTCCCTTCTCAGGGTCATCACCCACGTAGTACCCCTCAGGCATCTGGATGGGAAGCCCCTTCGACAGGTCGCGCCGGTACTCCGTGTCAAGCGTCAAGGGGGAGTACTCCGAATGGCCCGTCACGAAGAACTCACGGCCTCCGCGTGCCATCACGAGATGAACACCTGCCCGCTCCGACTCCGAGAGGAGTGTGAGCTGTGGCACCTTCAAGATATCCTCCTTGCGCACCTCAGTATGCCGACTGTGGGGTACATAGAACTCGTCGTCAAACCCACGGAAGATAGGATGCAACGGCTGCAAGGCATGATGCTTGAAGACACCGAACATCTTCTCCTGAAGTGGGTACTTGGGAACACCATAATAGTGGTAGAGCCCCGCCTGAGCCGCCCAGCAGATGAAGAGCGTCGAAGTGACATGGGTACGGGCCCAATCAAAGATATCGGTAATCTCGTCCCAATAGGTTACCTCCTCAAAATCCATCTGCTCCACCGGTGCTCCCGTCACAATCATGCCGTCAAACTTCTGCTCACGCATCCGTTCGAAGTCGGTATAGAAAGCCTTCATGTGCTCTATAGGGGTATTCTTAGAGGTATGACTCTTGATTTTCATAAACTGGATCTCCACCTGCAACGGGCTGTTGGAAAGGAGGCGTACCATATCGGTCTCGGTCGTAATCTTCAGCGGCATGAGGTTGAGCACCACAATCTTCAGCGGGCGGATATCCTGTCCCACAGCACGTGTCTGGTCAATCACAAAGATGTTCTCCTTCTTCAACAGCTCAATGGCTGGCAACTTATCGGGTAAATTGAGTGGCATATCTTTCTCAGTATTTATTCTAATATCTGCTAATTTTGCGCCCAAAGGTACACTATTTTTCGATAGCAGTACATCTCTTTAAACAAGTTTTTTGTTGATTTAGTGATTCCAAAACTCACCATGCAGCCACTTCTAATGCTTTTTCTGAATTTATTTTCACCATAATGCAAAAAAAATGGGTTCCATTGCATATTTTCTCAATTATTCATACTACTTTTGCGCCCGAAAAAGAATAATTATACACTGTATTATGGTAAAAGCAAAAGCTAGTCGATTAGATACGATTAAGTTGATTATCTCCAGTCGCGACATCAGTTCGCAGGACGAGATATTGGTTGAGTTGAACGAAGCTGGTTACGAAGTGACACAGGCCACACTCTCGCGCGACTTGAAGAAGCTCAAGGTGGCAAAGGCCTCTACAGCCGACGGTCGCTACGTCTATGTGCTGCCCAACAATACGATGTACCAGCGTACTCCAATCCAGTCACCCTCAGAGATGCTGATGCACAGCGGATTCGTATCGCTGCAGTTCAGCGGCAACCTGGCTGTCATCCGTACACGCCCAGGGTATGCCAGCAGCATTGCCTACGACATCGACAACCGCAACTACCCCTGCATCCTGGGAACCATCGCTGGCGATGACACCATCCTGCTCGTCTTGAGCGAAGGCACCACACAGAAGGAGGTCTATTGCCTGCTGGCACAGATTATTCCCAACCTGAAATAACAACAGAAAATATCAAACTCATAACCAACCCATCTTTTTCAGAAAGATACAACAATGGAATCAAAACAAATTGACGTGATGGTGGCTGACGAATCCCATGAGGTCTATGTGGACAAGATACTCGACACCATCCGCGAAGCAGCTAAAGTGCGCGGCACGGGTATTGCCGAACGCACCCACGAATACGTGGCAACCAAAATGAAAGAAGGCAAAGCCATCATCGCCCTCTGCGGGGACGACTTTGCTGGTTTTACCTATATCGAGAGTTGGGGCAACAAGCAGTATGTGGCCACCTCGGGTCTGATCGTCCATCCCAACTACCGCGGACTCGGCCTGGCCAAGCGCATCAAAGCAGCCTCCTTCCGACTGGCCCGTCTGCGCTGGCCCAATGCCAAGATATTCAGTCTGACAAGTGGTGCAGCCGTGATGAAGATGAATACAGAGCTGGGATACGTGCCCGTGACATTCAATGAGCTGACCGATGATGCCGCCTTCTGGAAGGGGTGCGAAGGATGTATCAACCACGACATCCTCATGGCCAAAAACAGGAAATTCTGTATCTGCACTGCCATGCTCTACGACCCCAAGCTGCACGAAGAAGACAGAATCTAAAGATTAACAGAATCTAAAGATTAAGAGTATAGAACTGTGACAATCTGTAGTTTAATACGGAAACTTTAATAAGACAATAAAATGGAAACGAAGAAGAAAGTAGTAGTGGCCTTCAGCGGTGGATTGGACACCTCATTCACCGTGATGTATCTGGCCAAGGAAAAAGGATATGAAGTACATGCCGCATGTGCCAACACGGGCGGATTCAGCGCCGAACAACTGCGCACCAACGAAGAGAATGCCTATAAGCTGGGCGCTACCAAGTACGTCACCCTTGATGTGACCCATGAGTATTACGACAAGTCGCTCAAGTACATGGTGTATGGCAACGTGCTGCGCAACGGCACCTACCCCATCTCCGTAAGTTCGGAACGCATCTTCCAGGCTCTGGCCATCGCACGCTATGCCAACGAGATCGGCGCACAGGCCATCGCACACGGTTCTACCGGAGCGGGCAATGACCAGGTGCGCTTCGACATGACCTTCCTCGTTATGGCACCGGGCGTGGAGATCATCACGCTGACCCGCGACATGGCCCTGAGCCGTCAGGAGGAGATTGATTACCTCAACAAGCACGGCTTTGCCGCCGACTTTGCCAAGCTGAAATATTCATACAATGTAGGTATCTGGGGTACCAGCATCTGCGGTGGAGAGATTCTCGACTCTGCACAGGGACTGCCTGAGACGGCCTACCTGAAGCATTGCACCAAGGAGGGAAGCGAGCAGCTGCGACTCACCTTCGAGAAGGGTGAACTCAAGGCGGTCAATGACGTGACCTACGACGACCCCATCAAGGCTATCCAGAAGGTGGAGGAGATTGGAGCAGCCTACGGCATCGGACGCGACATGCACGTGGGTGACACCATCATCGGCATCAAGGGCCGCGTGGGCTTTGAGGCTGCTGCACCCATGCTCATCATCGGCGCTCACCGCTTCCTGGAGAAATATACCCTCAGCAAGTGGCAGCAGTACTGGAAGGACCAGGTAGCCAACTGGTACGGCATGTTCCTCCACGAGAGTGAATACCTGGAACCCGTAATGCGCGACATCGAGGCCATGCTCACCGAAAGCCAGCGCAACGTCAACGGCACTGCCATCCTCGAGCTACGTCCGCTGGGATTCTCCACCGTAGGCGTGGAGAGTGCTGACGACTTGGTGAAGAACAAACTGGGTGAATATGGCGAGATGCAGAAGGGTTGGACAGCCGAAGATGCCAAGGGCTTCATCAAAGTGCTCTCTACACCGCTCCGTGCCTATTATGCCAACCATAAAGACGAAATGAAGTAATACTCACCCCGAAAAGTGACGACATGATTAAAGTAGGAATTATTGGAGGTGCTGGCTACACAGCAGGCGAACTGATTCGTCTGCTGCTTAACCACCCCGAAGCAGAAATAGTATTTGTAAACAGCAGCAGCAATGCAGGCAACCGCATCACCGATGTCCACGAAGGGCTCTACGGTGAGACCGACCTCACCTTCACTGATGAGTTGCCACTGGACAAGATTGACGTACTCTTCTTTTGCACGGCCCATGGCGACACACGCAAGTTTATGGATAGCCACAACGTGCCTGAAGAGTTGCGCATCATCGACCTCTCGATGGACTACCGGCTCAAGTCCCCAGACCATGACTTCATATACGGCTTGCCCGAACTGAACCGTCGCGCTACCTGCACAGCCAAACATGTAGCCAACCCGGGGTGCTTTGCCACCTGCATCCAGCTGGGACTGCTCCCTCTAGCCAAGCACTTGATGCTCAACGATGACATCATGGTGAACGCCATCACAGGCAGCACCGGAGCTGGAGTGAAGCCCGGGGCCACAAGCCACTTCTCCTGGCGCAACAACAACTTGAGCATCTACAAGGCCTTCGAGCACCAACATGTGCCGGAGATTGAGCAATCGCTCAAGCAGCTGCAACACAGTTTCCACAGTTCCATCGACTTCATTCCATACCGTGGCGACTTTCCCCGAGGCATCTTCGCCACCATCGTGGTGAAGTGCAAGGTCGAACTCGATGAGCTAAAGCGCATCTACCGCGAATACTACGCCAAGGACTCCTTCACTCATCTGGTAGATAAGAACATCGACCTCAAGCAGGTGGTCAACACCAACAAGTGTCTAATCTACTTGGAGAAGCATGGCGACAAGCTGCTTATCGTCTCCTGCATCGACAACCTGCTGAAGGGTGCCAGTGGACAAGCCGTCCACAACATGAACCTCATGTTTAACCTGGAAGAGACCGTAGGACTTAAGCTCAAGCCGTCCGCTTTCTAAACTCATAAATTTAAAAAAGCATGAAACTATTTGACGTATATCCATTATTCGACCTATCCATTGTCAAGGGCAAAGGATGTCACGTCTGGGACAATCAGGGGACTGAATACCTTGACCTCTACGGTGGCCATGCCGTCATCTCCATCGGTCACGCTCACCCCCATTACGTGGAGATGATCAGCCGTCAGGTGGCCACCCTCGGCTTCTACAGCAACTCGGTCATCAATCCGTTGCAGCAGCAGCTGGCCGAACGACTGGGCCGTGCCTGTGGTTACGATGACTATGCCCTCTTCTTGATCAACAGCGGAGCCGAGGCCAATGAGAATGCACTCAAGCTGGCCTCCTTCTACAACGGGCGCACCCGTGTAATCTCCTTCCAGAAAGCCTTCCACGGGCGCACCTCGCTGGCTGTGGAGGCTACTGACAACCCCAAAATCATTGCCCCCATCAATGCCAACGGCCACATCACCTACCTCCCCCTCAACGATGTGGAGGCCATGCAGCAGGAGTTGGCTAAGGGTGATGTCTGTGCCGTCATCATTGAAGGCATCCAGGGTGTAGGAGGTATCAAGCTACCCTCTGATGAGTTCTTGCAGGCCCTGCGCAGTGCATGTGATGCCACCGGAACCGTGCTCATCCTCGATGAGATACAGAGCGGCTACGGACGCAGCGGGCGCTTCTTTGCCCACCAATACAGCGGCATCCGTCCCGACATCATCACCGTGGCCAAGGGTATCGGCAATGGCTTCCCCATGGGAGGCGTGCTCATCAGCCCCAAGTTCACCCCGGTCTATGGCCAGCTCGGCACCACCTTCGGTGGCAACCACCTGGCCTGCAGCGCAGCCCTGGCCGTACTCGACGTGATGGAGCAAGAGCATTTGGTAGAGAATGCAGCCCAGGTGGGTGCGTACCTGATCAATGCACTGAAGCAGCTGCCTCAAATTAAGGAAGTGCGTGGCCGTGGCCTGATGATAGGCATGGAGTTTGCAGAGCCCATTAAGGAATTGCGTCTGCGCCTGCTTAAGGAGCAGCATGTCTTCACAGGAGTTAGCGGTACCAACGTCATCCGTCTGCTTCCGCCCCTCTGCCTCACCCTGGCCGAGGCCGAAGAGTTCCTCCATCGCCTCAAGAAGGTGCTGGATTAAAAAATGGTATCTCGTGACGGTTGTGACAATACTTCTTTCACGACCGCCACGAGACACCTATCCTCCCGTCGCGAAGAGTTAACTGTTCGGAGCTGAAGAGTTAAATGTCACGAGCCGAAGATTTAAATGTTCAGGGCCGAAGATTTAACTGTTTAGAACCGAGTATCTAACTATCTGAAAACAGGATAGTTAATCATAGAAGTCATTCACGACTACCGCGCGGGTTACTCCTTGGAATGAACTAACAGGATGCCGGCATCGGTCAGCTCCACGAGGTGCTTCTTGTAAAGGTCGCCCACGGCACGCTTGAAGGTCTTCTTGCTGACACCGAAGGTCTCGTAGATTTCATCAGCAGGACTCTTGTCATTGAAAGTGGTATGGCCTCCCTGTTCGCGAATGTAATCGAGCAAAGTCGAGGAGAAATCTTCCACATGAGCCTGACCAGACTTCTGAAGCATCAAGTCGAGCTTACCGTCAGGGCGTACCTGCTTGATGTACGCTGTAAGCTCCATACCGGTGTGAAGGGGCCTGAATACCTCGTTGTCGTAGATTAATCCAGAAAACTTGTTTTCTACAATCACCTTGAAGCCGAGGTCCGTCTTCTGCCAGACCAGGATATGCACTTCATCTCCCGGATTGTACGTGGGAACCTCCTTGGAGAGGTAACGCTCTACCTTGGCGGAGGCCATGATACGGAAGCTCTCTTCATCAACATGGGCATGGACAATGTAACTCTTCCCCACCTGCATCTTCATCTTCTGCTCAGCAAAAGGTACAAAGAGGTCCTTCATCAAGCCCCAATCCAGAAAGGCACCATGCTGATTCACCCAATTGACCTCCAGATAGGCGAACTCACCCACCTGCACACGAGGAGTAAGCGTTGTGGCCACCAGGCGCTCTTCATTATCCAAGTAGATAAAAACCCGAAGCTCGTCCCCAAGCTTGGTACCTTCGGGTACATAACGTGCAGGAAGGAGAATTTCTCCCTCTACTCCACCATCGAGATACAAGCCGAAATCTACGGCCTTCACCACTTTTAGCGTATTGAATTTTCCCAATTCCATTGTATATCCTCCATTATTATCGGGGGACAAAGATACGATTTTCCCCGTTTGGTTGTGTATGGTAATGTTTATTTTTTATCTGTCCCCCTCCAAGCAAGATGGACTAGAAAGGATATCCCACAGCAAAGTGGATGGCCGAATCGGAGATACGGGGATGGAGCAACGGCAAGCGGTGTGAGCCTGTATGCTGTGGGTTGACAGCCTTCCAGCCCCAGTCAAGACGAATGATGAAGAAGTCGAGGTCCATGCGCAGGCCAAAACCGTAGGCTACGGCTATCTGCTTGTAGAACTGATCAAACTTAAACTGACCTCCCGGTTGCTCTTCGTAGTTACGGAGCGTCCAGATATTGCCGGCATCAATGAATGCAGCCCCACGAAACTTCCAGAAGAGGCGCGTGCGATACTCCACGTTGGCATCAAGCTTGATGTCACCGGTCTGATTGAGGAAGTTGTTGCTTGGGCTGTTGAAACTACCAGGTCCCAGCTCACGCACTGACCACCCGCGCACACTATTGGCTCCTCCAGAGAAGTAACGCTTCTCGAAAGGTAGCATCCTGGCGTTGCCGTAGGGTACCGCTACACCTGCTCCTAGATGGAACACCAAAGCATTACGCTGGTCTATCTGCAGATTTTTGGTGAAATCGAAGTCCATCTTGACGTACTGTGCAAAGGGGATGTTGAGGAGAGTGTATTCATCATCGGCATTCTTGTGCATGCCCGTGACACGGGCCAAGCCGTAAAGCAGATTGCCAGCCGACTCTATATTGAAACGGACAGCATAGGAGTTGCCTACCACAGAGTTGTTCTGGAAGGCACGCCCTGAACTGTTGTAGGTAAAGCTGTAACCCATGCGCACGATCAAGCGGTCATCGTAATTGTACTTGAGGATATAGCTCTGGTCCTGATTGAGGTATTGCTCTTCGAAGTCTGGGTCAATCCAGGGCATGTAGAGGTAATTCACATCCAGCACATCGACACGATGCTGCATTCGCTGGTTCTGCAACCCCCATTTATAGCCCCATCCGGCAGAGGCTACAATGCGCGTAAACTCCGGACGCATCTGGTAGTTATAGAGTATAGACAGTTCCGAAGTGGCACGTATGCGACGCTTGAAGTCGGCCGTGAGGAAGGGGAACATGAATCGGGGGAAGTTAATGGACATCTCAGCACCCAGCTCCTTGTAATCCTTACCATACTGGTTGCTCTGCAATCCCGAGACGGCCTCGTAGGCTCCACGAAACTTAATCATGAAGCTCTCAGATCCCTTAAAGAGGTTACGATGCTGAAATGAGACAGAGGCAGCTGCACCCAAGTCGCCAGCGGAATTTGTACCCTCCACCTCGAACGATACGGACTGGTGCTTGGCTGGAGTGAGGAGCACGTAAGCATTGAGCTTCGAACTATCGCGCTGCTGGACCTCAAAGAAGCGGATATTGGTGTATTTCAATGCTCCGAGACGATTGAAATTGGAATAGGTGCGTTGCAGGCTCTGTTCGTTGTAGAGGTCACCTTGCTGAAAGCGTAGATTGTTGGTCAACACCTTGGGACGCAGATAGAGCTTATTCTTGTAGTAGATAGGATAGCCACGATAGTGGATGGAATCATTCACCTCAATACTGCTTAGGGCAGAAGACTCGAGCACATTGTAGTCAGTAATGAAGTTGACAGACCCGATGGTATAGACACGATGGTTCGTGAGTGAATCACCGGCACGGCGACTGTATTTAGCCACATGGAGCGTGAGGTCGGCGACATAGGTACCCTTTACGGTATCTGCGGTATAAGAGATGTAATCTTTGTTGAATTTGTAGTAACCTCGGTCACGAAGCAGGTTGACGATGCGCTGGCGCTCTGCATCAAGCACATTGATGTCAAACAGCATCTGAGGACTAAGCAGCGAAGCGGAGTCTGTACGGAGGATTGCAGCAATCTGATCGTCACGGATGTCACGTTCCAGCGAGTTGACACGATAGGGACGGCCCGTGGTAATACGGTAGGTGAGCTGGACCTTCTTCTTCTTGAACACCTGCTCAGACTGTACTACCGCACTCATGTAGCCCATGTTCTGCACCGCTTTGGCTAACTCCTGACAGGTGCGCTGAGTCTCGCTCTCACTGTAAATGACCGGTGCATCGCCCAGCCGGCGCAGCGTCCTGTTAGCCCACTTGGTGGAGTCAGAGCCGGACCAGTTATAGACATAGAGCTGGGTCTTGACCAGACTGAACCACTTGGCATTGGGGGTCTGACGCAGGTAAGGGGTAAGCAAAGAGGGCTTCACCTCCTTGTTGTCGGTCACGATATGCACCTCATCGAGCAGGTAATGCTCCTCGGGTACATACTTAGTCAATGTACACGAAGCGACCAACCACTGAAGCACCAAAAGCTTCAGCAGCAATCCTGCACCACGGCAGCCTCGCTTCTCTATCCTACGGTCATTCATGAGGGCAAAGATACAACTTGCAACGGAATTAGCCAACGGCAACCGACATATTTTCGACGCAGGGCTTGTATTTCTGTAAGAAATGAGCTACTTTTGCATCATAAATAAACCCCATAACGACCCATTATGCCGATAAGCAAAAACAAGATAAAGTTAATCCACTCGCTGGAGATGAAGAAATACCGCAAGGATACGGGATGTTTTCTGGCCGAAGGTCCTAAGTTAGTGGACGAGTTGTTGCCTTACTTCGTCTGTCAGCTCATTGTCGCCACCCCGCAATGGCTGCATGAGACAGGTCGGAAGTTGCCCCTGTGCGAAGTGATAGAGGTTACCGCAGAGGAACTGGCCAAAGCAAGTCTTCAGAAGAGTCCGCAACAGGTACTGGCCATCTTCTCACTGCCCGAAGAGATGCGCATGGAGTCAGTTACCCTGCCTTTGGATACAACTCGTAAAGCGCTCTGTCTGGCACTTGATGGGATTCAGGACCCAGGCAATCTAGGGACTATCATCCGCTTGGCCGACTGGTTTGGCATTGAGCACATCTTCTGCTCGCCCACCACAACCGATGCCTTCAGTCCCAAGTGTGTACAAGCCACCATGGGGGCACTGGCACGCGTGAAGCTCTACTACACCCCTTTGCCGGAACTGATTGCCGAGCTACCCGATGTACCCATATATGCCACCCTACTCGACGGAGAGAATATCTACACGCAACCCTTGACACCGCATGGCATCATCATCATGGGCAACGAAGGCAACGGCATCAGCGAAGAGGTACGGAGTCTGGTCAACCGCAAGCTATTCATCCCCAACTACCCACAGACGCGCTCCACCAGCGAGTCGCTCAATGTGGCCATCGCTACAGCCATTGTATGTGCGGAGTTCCGCCGGCAGCTTGCCAATGGATGAAATCGAAGTCTGCACAATAAGCAGCCCTCCGGCCCAGAGCTTGCTGCCAGAGCATGGGACGGGTGGTAACGGAGTGAGCCAACTCATCAGGTGCAAGGAAAGACCATTCCGCCTCAGGTGCAGGGGGAATCACGATAATTCCAGGAAGCCAAGAGGTGTTCTCCAGTTCGCCTTCCAAAGGATAAATGGCCGTGACCACCCCTTGTTCCAACTCCACCACCATCCGATGAAAATAGCCCGCATCGGGTAAATATACGCTATGGGAAGCCACTCGGTACATGACTGTTTACCTTTCGTCCAACTTCATAGGTTGGAGCTGCTTGCTTGCCGGAATCCGCTTTCTAGGTACCGCCGCATTGCGCTTCTCCTGCCGGGCAGGTGTAGCTGAAGTAGAAGGCGTAGTGTGACGCTGGCGAAGGCGGTCTGTCTCACGCAACGGTTGGCCTGTTGCAGGAGGAGTTGAAGGCTTTGACCTCATGCTGTCTGCATCAAGCTGCTCGGGATGAGCAGGTGCAGCCTGGTCAGAAGTGGGGTGCGCCCTCCCGTCCAGCCGCAGGCTATCCTTGGCATGATACCGCATCACCTGGGATGAGAGCAAACGCAACGTGGTAGCCTTCGGACTATTAGGCAGATAGATAAAGCCACTGACGGTACGCAGTGCCCCCAGCGTGTCCGACTGAAGCACCAGCGCTGTGCTCCCCTCTTCCATGGGCAACAGGCGCTGCCAGGTATGGAGGATGGAGTCATTCTTGAAATGGAGTGTCAGCCCCATGACAGCAGCCTCTAACGTGTCGGGGACAAAGCCATGGTAGCGGTAGTCGAGCTGGAAGCAGAGGCTGTCGCGTTCGTGGAAGGTCGTATCGGCCGTAAGTTCAAAATTCAGACAGCTGTTGAGCGGAACGGAGGTGAGCAGTTGATAGCGACGAAGATGCCACACCCTCACGCTGTCGCCCGAAGGGATTTCCTCGGTGGTCATATCGCGAAGGGCAATGAGGTCATTGACAGCATCATTGGCTTGCTTAAGCCGCTTCGTAATCCGCTCGTACATCTTAGCCAACAGGTCGGTATGGCGTGTGTACCATACCATCGAGGAGTCAAACTGAGCCTCAGTTATACCATGTTTCACAAAGACACCCTGACGGTAAAGGGGACGGCGGTAAGCTTCGTTGTAAGGCACCTCCTCAGCCATCACCTTGGCTATGTGATAGTCGTAGAGCACCTCCTCCATCTCAGCCTCATCCAGCACCCCTTTAGGGCGCTTCACGTCACAGGATACAAGCAACGCCAAACCTGCTGCAAGCCACAACAACCTCCGTACAGCACCCATCATCACTTCTTCTTGATTAATTGATACGATTCATTCAAGTAGCGACTGTAGAACAACAGCATAGCGATGATACCACAACTGATGGCCGCATCGGCAAAGTTGAAAATCGGGCTGAAGAAGATGAAATGCTCTCCCCCCACAAAGGGCATCCACGTGGGCCACGTGGTGTCGATGATAGG
The DNA here is from genome assembly GCA_945831575.1 of uncultured Mediterranea sp. Lineage (GTDB taxonomy): Bacteria > Bacteroidota > Bacteroidia > Bacteroidales > Bacteroidaceae > Bacteroides. The sequence goes on along the minus strand of CAMACX010000004.1, from coordinate 96,138 downwards.
AAAGTAGAACATATCCACCACCTTCCCGTAGAGCAACGGAGCATATCCCCCACCCTTTGGCAGGAAGGTAGCAATCTGTGCATGGGTGCTCTCACTGAAGAGCACACCATAGAAGACGCTGTCGATGATATTGCCCAAGGCACCTGTCAGTATCAGCGATACACAGACAATGAAGCCGGTCTTCAGCCCATGCCTGATGAAGCGATAGAGGTAATATGCGATAGCAACCACAGCAGCGATACGGAAAGTGGTCAGGAAGAGTTTCCCAATAATCTCCATACCAAAGGCCATGCCGTTGTTCTCGGTAAAATAGATGTAACACCAGTCAGTCACGCGGATGCTCTCATGCCAGTACATGTGGGTCTTAATCCAGACCTTGATGACCTGGTCGATAATCAGCACCGAGAGAATGGTGGTCAATGCAATCCATCCTTTTGTCCTGATACTATGCGCCATGCTTACTTCTTACCGCTTTGTTTGGCTTCAATACTGAGGGTGGCATGAGGTACGGCACGCAGACGTTCTGCGGGAATCAGCTTACCCGTCTCACGGCAGATACCGTAGGTCTTGTTCTCAATGCGCACCAAGGCTGCCTTAAGGCCGTTGATGAACTTGAGCTGGCGTTGGGCAAGCCGCGTCGTCTCCTCCTTCGACAGGGTATTGGCACCCTCTTCAAGCACCTTATACGTTGGCGAGGTATCATCGGTTGAGTTCTCGTCAGAGCCAGTTAGTGCAGCCTTCAGCAGATCGTAATCGCGTTGAGCCAACTTCAGTTTCTCTAGAATTATCTCCTTGAATTCTTCCAACTCAGCATCGGAATATCTTGTCTTTTCTGCCATACTAATTTAGGTTTTAAGTGAATGAATTATTTAGTTATTAGTTCTTAGTTTTTAGTTCTTCTCAATCTTTACACAAAGCTTGTAGTCGTCCATGTCAAGCTCCGTAGCCTCTGTAAGCTCATCGACCAACGTCAGCGAGGTACCGAGTACCTGCTTACAGATGTAATCGCTATACTCCTCGACAGCGGCATCGCTCTGCGGATGCTTGGAGAGCTGAATCCGAATCTTATCGGTTATCTCCAGACCGCTTGACTTACGGATGTTCTGGATGCGGTTGACCAGTTCGCGGGCCACTCCCTCGCGGCGCAGTGCCTCGGTGATGGTCACCTCCAGAGCTACGGTGAGCTTGCCCTCATTGGCTACAAGCCAGCCGGGAATGTCTTCGCTGAAGATTTCCACATCGGTAGCCTCCACCTTCACTTCTGTACCATCGAGCTGGAGCAGATAGCTGCCTTCGCGCTCCAAGGCGGCAATAGCCTCCTGAGGAAGAGCGGTAACGGCTGCGGCTACCGCTTTCATCTGCTTGCCGTACTTGGGACCCATCTTCTTGAAGTCGCACTTCACCTTCTTGACCAACACACCTGATTCACCCTCCACAAACTGCAGTTCCTTGACATTCACCTCGCTCATGATGAGGTTCTTTACGGCCTCGATATGGGCACGCTGAGCCTCATCGACTACGGGAATCATGATGCACTGCAGGGGCTGACGTACCTTGATGTTGACCTTACGACGCAGGGCCAATACCATGGAGGTGACACTCTGGGCCATCTGCATACGGGCTTCGAGTTCGGTATCAATAACCGATGCGTCGGCCTCAGGGAACTTAGCCAGATGAACCGATACCACGCTGTCGCGGCCAGTCACCTTCACCAGGTCCATGTAGAGCATGTCGGCATAGAAGGGTGCAATGGGAGCCATCAGCTTGGCAACAGTCTCCAGGCAGGTATAGAGAGTCTGATAAGCAGAGAGCTTGTCAGCAGTCATGCCACCACCCCAGAAGCGTTTGCGGTTGAGGCGCACATACCAGTTGGAGAGGTTGTCGTTGACAAAGTCCTGAATCAGGCGGCCTGCCTTCGTAGGCTCGTAGTCAGCAAGACAGCTATCAACATTCTTAATCAAGCTATTGAGCAGCGAGAGAATCCAACGGTCAATCTCAGGACGCTCCTGCAGAGGCACGTCAGGCTCCGCATAGCAGAAGCCATCCACATTGGCATAGAGGGCGAAGAAAGAGTAGGTGTTGTAGAGTGTGCCGAAGAACTTGCGGCGAACCTCTTCCACCCCATCTACATCAAACTTCAGGTTGTCCCAAGGCGATGAGTTGGTAATCATGTACCAACGCAAGGGATCGGAGCCGTACTTCTCGATGGTGGCAAAGGGATCCACCGCATTACCCAGGCGCTTGGACATCTTATTGCCGTTCTTATCGAGCACCAATCCGTTAGAGATTACGGCCTTGTAACTTACACTGTCGAATACCATCGTGGCGATAGCATGAAGCGTGAAGAACCAACCACGCGTCTGATCCACGCCCTCTGCAATGAAGTCGGCAGGATAGACTTGATGGGTATCGAGAGCCTCCTTGTTTTCGAAAGGATAGTGAATCTGCGCATAAGGCATGGCACCCGAGTCGAACCATACATCAATCAGGTCACTCTCACGCTTCATCGGTTTGCCACTCGCAGATACAAGCAGAACCTCATCCACGTAGGGACGATGAAGGTCAATCTTGCCGTAGTTCTCCTGCGTATAGAGGCCGGGCACGAATCCCTTTTCCTTGTAGGGATTGCTCTTCATCACGCCAGCAGCCACAGCCTTCTCTACCTCGTTGTAGAGTTCTTCAACCGACTCAATGCACTTCTCCTCGTCGCCCTCTTCGGTACGCCAGATGGGGAGCGGTGTACCCCAGTAACGCGAACGGCTCAAGTTCCAGTCATTGAGATTCTCCAACCATTTACCGAAACGGCCTGTACCGGTGGATTCAGGCTTCCAGTTGATGCACTTGTTGAGCTCCATCATACGCTCCTTGCAGGCAGTACTGCGGATGAACCAGCTATCCAGAGGATAGTAAAGGACAGGTTTGTCCGTGCGCCAGCAGTGAGGGTAGTTGTGGACATGCTTCTCCATCTTGAAAGCCAGGTTGGCAGCCTTCATCTTCATGCAGATATAGACATCGAGACTTTCGGCAGCCTGCGCGGCCTTCTCGTCGTACTTGCCATCCACAGTAAACTGCGGGTCGTAGGCGTTCTTCACCCACCGGCCTTCATATTCCTTATATACAGTAGTATCTACACATTCATTAACGAAGCGCTCGTCGAGCTCTTCAAGCAGGTAGAATTTTCCGGTCAGATCAACCATAGGCCGTGTCTCTCCACGCTTATTAATCATGAAGAGAGAGGGAATGCCTGCTGCACGGGCCACATTGGCATCATCGGCACCGAAGGTAGGTGCGATATGGACGATACCGGTACCATCCTCGGTAGTGACGTAGTCGCCGGGGATGACACGGAAAGCCTTCTCCGAAGCATCGTGCCATACACCCTCTGTATCCACCTCCACAGGCTTAACCCACGGCAGGAGCTGTGCATACTTCATGCCAACCAATTCGGGACCCTTGTATTCACCCACGACTTTGTAGGGGACGAGCTTGTCTCCAGGCTTGTATTCATCCAGGCTCAGCCCCTCTGCCTTAGGATTGAAGTGGTTGTGGAGCAAAGGCTTGGCCAATACAGCAGTCATCTTCTCACCGGTATAGGCGTTGTAAGTCTGAACGGCTACGTAGTCAATCTTAGGTCCTACGCAGAGTGCCGTGTTCGAAGGGAGCGTCCAGGGAGTGGTGGTCCATGCCAGGAAGTAGGGAGTACCCCACTCCGCCATCTCAGGCTTGGGGTCGAGGATGCGGAACTGTCCCACTACGGTGAGGTCCTTCACGTCGCGATAGCACCCGGGCTGGTTCAGCTCGTGCGAGCTCAGTCCGGTTCCCGCTGCGGGTGAATAGGGCTGAATGGTGTAGCCCTTGTAGAGCAGGTTCTTATTGTAGAGTTGCTTGAGGAGCCACCAAAGGGTCTCAATATAGCGGTTGTCGTAGGTGATGTAAGGGTGCTCCAGATCGACCCAGTAACCCATGCGGTGAGTCAAGTCTGTCCACTCTTTGGTGAACTTCATCACATCCTTGCGGCAAGCAGCATTGTACTCAGCCACCGAGATGCTCTTTCCAATATCTTCTTTCGTAATGCCCAGAGCCTTCTCCACGCCCAATTCCACGGGCAAGCCGTGCGTATCCCATCCGGCCTTGCGCTTCACCTGAAATCCCTTCATCGTCTTGTAACGACAGAAGATATCCTTGATGGAGCGTGCCATCACGTGGTGGATGCCAGGCATACCATTGGCAGAGGGAGGACCCTCAAAGAAAACAAACGAAGGACACCCTTCACGCTCGGTCATACTCTTGGCGAACACATCGTTCGCATCCCAGTTCTTCAACACTTCCTTATTGATTTCAGAAAGGTCAAACTTCTGATATTCAGCAAATTTCTTATCCATGCTGTGGTTCTATTTTATTTTTTATTATGCAGTTTACCGAAACGGCTTGCAGCACACGACCACAATACCGCCTATTTTTAGGGCGCAAAGCTACAAAAAAAGAAAGAAAAAACGAATTTTTTACAGAAGTTTATCAGTCTGAGCGGTAAAACGTCAACCAATCATTAAAATCGCCAAACCATCATCTCCCCCTCACAAGCCATGTATTACAAAGCACTCATCACATACTGCACTCTTTGGCACTCTTTTTGTAGATTGAATGCTTAATGACAAATCTGACAAAACAAACAATAAAATGAAAGAAAAAGAGATTCCTGTACTGCTGCTGACAGGCTACCTGGGCAGCGGAAAGACCACCCTGGTCAACCATATCCTCACCAATGAACGAGGCATACGCTTTGCCGTCATTGTCAACGATTTGGGTGAAGTCAACATTGATGCTGACCTGATTCAGAAAGGAGGCATCGTCAATCAGAAGGACGACAGCCTCGTGGCACTGCAAAATGGCTGCATCTGCTGTACGCTGAAGATGGATCTGATACAGCAAGTCAGCGACCTGATGAAGATGCAGCAGTTTGACTACATCGTCATCGAGGCCAGTGGTATCTGTGAGCCGGAGCCAATTGCCCAGACCCTCTGCAGCATTCCACGCATGGGAGGCAACTTCACCAAATATGGCCTGCTACGACTGGACTGCGTGGCTACGGTGGTCGATGCCCTGCGCCTGCAAGATGAGTTCGCCTGCGGCGACAGCCTGACCCGCGACCATATCGACGAGGAGGACATTGAGAACTTGATTATCCAGCAGATAGAGTTCTGTAACCTCATCTTACTCAACAAGGCTGCCGAAGTAAAGCCCGAAGAACTGGAGCGAATCAAGCACATCCTCCGTGTACTGCAACCGGCTGCAGAGATCATTGAGTGCAACTATGCCGATGTACCTCTGGAGAAACTGCTTGACACTCACCTCTTCCACTTCGAGCGCGTAGCGACCAGTGCCGGATGGGTACGGGGCATTGAGAAAGCCGCCACTGCTGAAGAGGAGCACGAAGCCCATCAACACGGTTCGCATGCAGCACATCACCACCACGAGGAAGAAGAGGAACATGAACACCATCATGAACATGAGCATGAAGAGGAGCATGGGCATCACCACCATCACCATCATCATGATGAGGAAGGTGAGGCTGAAGAGTATGGCATCAGCACCTTCGTCTATTACCGTCGGCCGGCCTTCGACATCCATAAGTTCGACCGCTTTGTAGCCACGAAGTGGCCCAAGAACATCATCCGCGCCAAGGGTATCTGCTACTTCAGCCACCAGCGCGACATGTCATTTCTGTTTGAACAAGCCGGTTCGCAGAAGAAGATTCAGGAGTGTGGGCAATGGTATGCCACGGCACCTCAAGAGGAGTTGATTCAACTCATCAAGGAGGAACCCGGACTGCTGCGCGACTGGGATGAGCAGTACGGTGACCGCATGGTAAAGATTGTCTTCATCGGTCAGCACATGAATCGCGAACAGCTCACCCATGATCTGGACGAGTGCCTGGAGTAATCCACTTACTGTTCTACAAGGCGTCCCATCTTATAGGTCCCTTTGCGGATGACGTTGCCCTGCGCATCGGTCTCCACAAAGGGACCATGCTTTTTGCCTTGCTTGAAGAAACCTTCGAAACGGGTGCCATCCTTCTTGATCTGTACCCCGTTACCCTCTTCCAGTCCATCCACAAAGCCTCCAGTATAGCGGGTGCCATCTGTAGTCTCCAGGGTGCCCTGTCCATTAAACTTATTGTTGGCGAATTCACCCTCGTAACGGTCACCGGCTCCCCAGCGGTAAATACCACGACCGTGGCGCTGGTTGTCTTTCCAGTTCCCCTCGTAGTAGGCTCCGTTGGCCCAGGAGAAGGAGCCTTTGCCCTCCTGTATGCCCTCCTTGAAATGACCTACGTATTTGTCGCCGTTGGCATGGTAGTATATGCCTTCGCCTGTGCGCTCGCCCTCGACATAGTCGCCTTCGTAGCGGTCGCCCGTGTGGAAGAAGTAGATGCCCCGACCATGCTGCATGTCGTCCACCCACTGGCCCACGTATTTGTCACCGTTGGCAAACTCAAAGGTTCCAGTACCCTGACGCACATCGTTGCGCCATTCACCATCATAGCGCGATCCGTCATTCCAGGTAAAGACACCTTTGCCCTCCTTCTTGTCGGCCACCCAAGAGCCCACGTAGGAAGATCCGTTGCGCCAGGTATAGGTGCCCTGTCCCTGGCGTTTATCATTATTCCACTCGCCATCGTAGCGGTCACCGTTGTGGTAGTACATTACGCCATGCCCATGCTGATAGTCCTGATACCACATCCCCTCGTAGCGGTTGTTGTTGAGGAAGTAGAAGGTACCTCGGCCATGTTGCTGGTCCTGAAACCATTCCCCCTCGTAGCGTTCACCGTCACTGAAGGAATAGGTTCCCGTACCTTGACGTTTGCCTTTCACGTAGTTACCTTCATAGAGATCGCCGTTTTTCATTACAGTACGTCCCTTACCGTTGGGTTTGCGGCCCTTCAGTTCGCCGGTATAGACGCTGCCATCCTTGAAGGTATAGGTACCGATATTGATACCTTGTGCTGAAAGCTGCTGCATCGGCATGGCGAGGAGGCAGCAGAGGATAAGGAGAATCATCTTTTTCATGGGCGAAGGGCTTGAAGTTGTTGAAGGAATAGTTCGGCCCGCTGCAAGTCTTCGGGGGTGTCGATGCCGATGGTCTCTACCTGACTGATGCCTACACGGATGGTGTAGCCATTCTCCAACCAGCGGAGCTGTTCGAGCGATTCAGCCAGTTCGAGTGAGGATTGGGGCAACTGAGTGATGGCATGCAGAGTAGGCAGGGTGTAGGCATAGAGACCGATATGCTTGTAGTAGGTGTGGCTGCTGAGCCACTCCTCTCTCTCCTTGCCACGGCAATAGGGTATCACCGAACGGCTGAAATAGAGTGCCTCCATGCGCTGGTTGACTACCACCTTGGGGGAATTGGGGTTGTGCAGGGCCTCCCATCCGTCATCCGGCGTAAAGGGCTTGACCAGGGTGGCAATCTGCGTGTTAGGTTCGTCAAAGCAGGCCTTGATGGCTTGCAGCTGCGAGGGTTGGATAAAGGGTTCATCGCCCTGGATGTTGATGACCACATCAAAGTCACCTCCCACCATGTCAGCAGCTTCGCGGCTGCGGTCGGTGCCACTTTTGTGAAGGGGCGAAGTCATGACCACCTTGCCGCCAAAGGCCTCCACTGCCTGGCGAATGCGGTCGTCATCAGTGGCTACATAGGCATCGTCCACCTGTCCAAGGACCTGTGTATAGACACGTTCAATCACAGTTTTGCCTCCGAGCAGGGCCAACGGTTTGGCCGGAAAGCGGGTGGAGGCGTATCGAGCGGGTATAATTCCTAAAAACTTCATACTATTCCTTATTATTGGGTTTTCAATTCTATATATTAAGTTTTCAATGCTTTTCTTTAGGTTGAGTATTCAATGCTTATTTGAAATCTTCAACTCTTTTCTATAATGTGGCTGCTCAAAGCAGCGCGGTTATTACTGAACCTGTCATCTGGAGTTATCAGAAGTGGTCCAACAACTGCTTGACGAAGCTTCGCTGGAGGTCGTCACTCTTTAGAGGCGCTCCATCGACCATAAGTAGGTCCAGGTCCAGACGAATCGTCTCCTGGGCCTTCTCCTCAGGACGGCGACCGGCTCTCCACTCAATATCCTTGAGCTGCTGCTTCACCATGGAGGGCGAGTCCGGGGAGGTGAATCGGGCCAGTTGGTTGGCAAAGGGAGCCAAAGAGTGCTTCATACCGATAGGCTCGGTAAGGAGCTGTGCCGAGAAGGTCACATCAGGGAAGAGTGCTTGCAATTCCCTACGGGCCAAGGCCATATTGTAGTCTTGCTCCGTGTTGCTCCCCAGGCAAATCAAGTAGTTCATCTCTGCTTACACCAAAAGGTTATCAGTTGAACACGTCATCCAATCCCTCAATGGGCTCATCGATGATACGCACGCCCTCTTCATCAGGGATTTCCTTACAGGGATCAAAATCTTCAGGCAGTTCGAAGGTCTCCTCTGGATCATAGCCCAACGTTTTGTCAGCCAGTACGAATTTCATGTACTTCGCCCAAATGGGGAGGGCCATAGAGGCTCCCTGTCCGTAGGTCATGCGGTCGAAGTGGATGTCGCGGTCTTCACCACCCACCCAGCAACCGGAGACGAGCGAGGGGGTGAAGCCCATGAACCAACCATCTGAGTTGTTGTTGGTGGTACCGGTCTTTCCTCCCATGTCAGCCTGGATGCCGAGGCGTCGTACACGGCCACCGGTGCCTTCGTTGATGACAGCCCGGAGCATCACCAGCATCTTGTTGGCGCTGAGCGGACTGATGACCTCCTGTACCTGAGGTGTGAAGCGGGCCAGTTCATTGCCCTCGTTGTCCTCGATACGGGTCACAAAGACGGGTGATACGCGGATGCCGTGACCGGGGAAGGCTGTATAAGCACTTACCATTTCACCCACGGAAATCTCACAAGGGCCTAGACAGAGGGAGACGGAGGGTACAATCTCCTTATTGCGCACGCCGAAGTTGTGTACCAGCTGCTTCAGCTCATAGGGATTGAGTTTGCCCATGAGATAGGCAGTGACCCAGTTGTCGCTGTTGGCCAATCCCCACTTCACAGTCACCATCTCACCCAGCCGCTTGTTGTTGGCGTTACGAGGAGACCAGGGTATGCCGTTCTCATCGAGGAGCGTCACCTGTACGTGGCGCACCTCATCACAGGGCGAGAAACCATTCTCCATGGCCAGCGTATAAACAAAGGGCTTCATCGTAGAACCTATCTGGCGACGGCCCGACATGGCCATATCGTACTTGAAGTAGTGGTGGTTGGGTCCACCCACGTAAGCCTTGACGCGCCCATTACGCGGATCCATTGACATAAACCCTGCACGGAGGAAGAATTTGTAGTAACGGATGGAGTCCATGGGGGTCATCACCGTGTCACGCTCGCCCTGCCAGCTGAAGACTGACATAGGCTGTGGCGTGTTGAAGGCTTCGCGAATCTCCTTGTCAGAGGCTCCGTCAGCCTTCATCAGCCGGTAGCGGTCGCTCTGCTTCATGGCGCGGGTCAGAATCTCATCCACCTGTTCGGTGGTGAGGTTGCGGGTATAAGGTGCGGTGCGTGCCCCCTTCTTCTCCTTGAAGAAGGCAGCCTGCAGTTCGCTGAGGTGCTCGGTCACTGCCTGCTCAGCATAGGTCTGCATCTTGCTGTTGATGGTGGTGTAGATCTTCAGCCCGTCGGTGTACAGGTTGTAATGCGAGCCATCCTTTTTGGTATTCTTCTCACACCATCCGTAGAGAGGGTTAGTCTCCCAGTCGAGGGAGTCTTCGTAGTACTTCTGCATCTGCCATCCTCGGTAGTCGGAGCGGTTGGGTCGCTTGGCTGAGAGCACGCTGCGGAGGTACTCGCGGAAATAGGTGGCCAATCCCTCGTTGTGATCGACTCGGTGATAGCTCAGCGTGAGAGGCAACTGTTGCAAGGAGTCACACTCGGCTTGCGTGATGTACTCCGCCTTGCGCATCTGGTTGAGCACCACGTTGCGACGCCCCCGGCTGCGTTCGTTGTAGCGCACGGGGTTGTAGAGCGAGGGGTTCTTGCACATGCCCACCAGCGTGGCCGCCTCCTCCACCTTCAGTTCAGAGGGCTGGCAGCCAAAGTAGGTATAGGCAGCGGTCTTGATGCCCACGGCGTTGTTGAGGAAGTCGAATTTGTTGAGATACATGGTGAGTATCTCCTCCTTCGTGTAGAATCGCTCCAGCTTGACGGCAATGACCCACTCGATGGGCTTCTGGAAGAGTCGCTCCATGAAGTTGCCCGCGCTCGGTGAGTAGAGCTGCTTGCTTAGCTGCTGAGTGATGGTACTGCCACCTCCGGCGCTACGCTGCATGAGGATGCCACGTTTGACAATAGCACGCATCAGGGCAATGGCATCAATACCCGAATGCTGACTGAAGCGCTCGTCCTCAGTGGCAATCAGGGCATGTACCATGTGGGGCGAGAGGTCACCGTAGCCCACATAGACGCGGTTCTCCTTGCTGAGCGAGTAGGTGCCGAGCGCCTTGCCGTCTTCAGAAATGACCTCAGTGGCGAACTTATAGGTAGGATTCTCCAGATCCTCAACGGGTGGCATGTAGCCAATCCACCCCTTGGCGATGGCCACAAAGAGAAGCCAGCAGGCCAGTACTCCTACGGCAAACAATATCCAAAGTGCGATAACTATCTTCTTAATCATAGTGCTCTCTTTATTCTGTATATTCTCTATATTCTGTCTATTTATACCTTATTACATTATAACATTATATATTAATGTAACGTCTAACTGACAATTGCAGCGACCTAGCGGCCCTGTTAGCGCCGACAAAGGTAGGAATATTATTTTTTACGGCAAAAAAAGTATCTTTCAAATTTTCTAATCTCGAAGAATATACCTACTTTTACACTCTCGAAAGAACAATTAACATCAACTGTATGGAAAACAGAAGTTTAGTTACGATTGCGCATCACAGCAAGGAGAAGATTCTCTATATGCTCGAGATGGCAAAAGCATTTGAAGCACGTCCAAACCGCCGATTGTTAGAAGGAAAAGTGGTGGCGACCCTCTTTTTCGAACCCTCTACGCGCACCCGCCTCAGCTTTGAGACAGCAGCCAACCGCCTGGGAGCACGTGTCATCGGCTTCACTGACCCGAAGGCCACCAGCTCATCGAAGGGCGAGACGCTGAAGGACACCATCAAGATGGTGAGCAACTATGCTGACATCATCGTGATGCGTCACTACCTGGAGGGAGCGGCCCGCTACGCCAGCGAGGTGACCGATGTACCCATCGTCAATGCGGGCGACGGAGCCAACCAGCACCCCTCGCAGACCATGCTCGACCTCTACTCCATCTACAAGACGCAAGGCACGCTCGACAACCTCAACATCTACCTGGTGGGCGACCTGAAGTATGGCCGCACGGTCCACTCGTTGCTCATGGCCATGCGCCACTTCAACCCCACATTCCACTTTATCGCCCCCGATGAACTGCGGATGCCCGAGGAGTACAAGATTTACTGCCGTGAGCACAACATCAAGTATGTGGAGCACAGCGACTTCAACGAAGAGACCATAGCCGATGCCGACATCCTCTACATGACCCGCGTGCAACGCGAGCGCTTCACCGACCTGATGGAGTATGAGCGGGTGAAGAACGTCTATATCCTGCGAGCCAAGATGCTCGAGAAGTGCCGCCCCAACATGCGCATCCTCCATCCGCTGCCTCGCGTGAACGAGATCTCGTACGATGTGGACGAGTGCCCACAGGCCTACTACTTCCAGCAGGCACAAAATGGCCTCTACGCCCGCGAAGCCATCCTCTGCGATGTACTGGGCATTACGTTGGAGGAGGTGCTGAAATAAGAAAAAGATACGGAATCTTTTCATATTAAATCATTTATTTAAAATTGTACTTAAATCATATGGCTGAAAAGAAAGAACTGCAAGTGGCTGCCTTGGAGAACGGGACCGTCATTGACCATATACCTTCGGAGAAACTCTTTACCGTCGTCTCGCTACTGGGACTGCAGGAGATGAGCAACAACATCACCATCGGATTCAACCTGGCCAGCAAGAAGCTGGGTAAGAAGGGCATCATCAAGGTAGCTGACCGATTCTTCACGGACGATGAAATCAACCGCATCGCCGTAGTGGCCCCCAACGTGAAGCTCAACATCATACGCAACTACGAGGTGGTGGAGAAACGCGAAGTAATCCTGCCCGATGAGCTGTGCGGCATCGTGAAGTGCGCCAACCCCAAGTGCATTACCAACAACGAACCGATGCCCACACGCTTCCATGTCATCGACAAGGAGCACTGCGTCATCCGCTGCCACTACTGCGAGAAGGAGCAGTACCGCGAACAGATTGAGGTGGTGAAGTAATCGGAGTGAACAATTAGAATCATAATCCCCTTAGAATCATAATCCCCGACAACAATGAAAGAAGACTGGAAACCAGGCACCATGATCTATCCCCTGCCGGCGGTACTGGTGAGTTGTGGCAGCAGGCCCGAAGAGTACAACCTGATTACCGTGTCGTGGACGGGTACCCTCTGTACCAATCCCCCGATGTGCTACATCGCTGTGCGTCCCGAACGCCACTCCTACGAGATTATCAAGCGCAACATGGAGTTCGTAATCAACCTCACCACGCACGACATGGCCCGTGCCACCGACTGGTGTGGCGTGCGCTCTGGGCGTGACTACAACAAATTTGAGGAGATGCACCTCACGCCTGGCCCCTGCTCCATCGTGAGCGCACCGTTGGTGGAGGAGTCCCCCCTGAGCATTGAGTGCCGCATCAAGGAAATCATGTCGCTGGGGTCGCACGACCTCTTCATTGCCGATGTAGTCAACGTCAAGGCCGACTCGCGCTACATGAATGCCGAGACGGGCAAGTTTGAACTGGCCGACAGCCATCCGCTGGTCTATCTGCACGGAGCCTACTACGACCTGGGCGAGAAAATAGGCAAATTTGGCTGGTCGGTAGAGAAGAAGAAGGAGCCATGAGACGGCTGGCGATGATGCTGGGATTGCTGCTGTGGGCAGCCATGAGCCATGAGTTACGAGCTACAAGCTACGAGCTACAAGCTACAAGTGACGGTGATTCAGGTGGTGGCCAGGGTCTTGCTGCGACGCAAGAGAACTCTTCGTTAGCTGAGCGAAAGGAGAAGATGGTCAACTTCGGCCTGAAGGGAGGATTCACCTCTTCACTGTTTCTGGTCGATGACCTCACGATGGGACCCGTCACCATTGACGAGTTCCAGAACCGCTACCGCATCGGCTACTTCGCATCGCTCTTCATGCGCATCAACTTCGGGCGACACTTCCTGCAACCCGAAGTATCGTACAACGTCAACCGCAGCAGCCTCACCTTCACGTTGCCCGATGAGGTGAGCAACGCTTCATCGTTGACCCCTGGAGAAGAGGCCTTCATTGAGACCGACATCCACAGCATCGACGTGCCCATACTCTACGGCTGGAACATCATCAAGGAGCACCCCTACCAGCTGGCCATCTTTGCCGGGCCCAAGCTGCGCTACATCTGGGGCAAGAAGAGCAAGACCAACTTCAACAACCTCAGCCGGCAGCAGATTGATGAACAGCTACGCCCCTTCAACATAGGACTCTCACTGGGCGTTGCCGTCACCATCCACCCCGTCTTCTTCGACTTCCGCTACGATGTCGCACTCAACAACATCTCCAAGCGCGTGGTCTATGAACTCCCCGAGGGCTCCACGGCATCAGGGTCCGAACCACGCGTCCGGTTCACCCACCGCGACAATGTGCTCAGCTTCTCGCTAGGCATCTTCTTCTGAGTTAGTACCGCTCCAGAGCCGACACCTCAGAATTTGACGTATGGAAAGAAAAAATCGGCACAAATGAATGATTATTCCAAAAGAATACACTACTTTTGTGCGAAATCTAACCAACAAGCTTACATTATCAAATACTTATTCTAAAAATAAGGCAGTATGAAAAGAGATCAAGTCATTTTTGACATCATCGAGCAGGAGCATCAGCGCCAGCTCAAAGGCATCGAGCTGATTGCCTCTGAAAATTTTGTGAGTGAAGAAGTCATGCAGGCCATGGGCTCCTGCCTGACCAACAAGTATGCCGAGGGCTATCCCGGCAAGCGCTACTACGGCGGTTGCGAGGTAGTCGATCAGAGCGAACGCATCGCCATCGACCGCCTGAAGCAAATCTTTGGTGCCGAATGGGCCAACGTACAGCCCCACTCGGGCGCTCAGGCCAATGCTGCAGTCTTTCTGGCTGTGCTCAATCCTGGCGATAAGTTCATGGGCCTCAACCTGGCTCACGGTGGTCACCTCTCCCACGGCTCGCTGGTCAACACCTCGGGCATCATCTACACCCCTTGCGAGTACAACCTCAACAAGGAGACGGGCCGTGTCGATTACGACCAGATGGAGGAGATTGCCCTGCGCGAACGCCCCAAGATGATCATCGGCGGTGGCTCAGCCTACTCACGCGAATGGGACTACAAGCGCATGCGTGAGATTGCCGACAAGATTGGTGCCATCTTCATGGTCGATATGGCTCACCCCGCCGGACTGATTGCAGCCGGTCTGCTCGACAACCCCGTGAAGTACGCTCACATCGTCACCTCTACGACCCACAAGACGCTGCGTGGTCCGCGCGGTGGTGTCATCATGATGGGCAAAGACTTCCCCAACCCCTGGGGCAAAAAGACTCCGAAGGGTGAGATCAAGATGATGTCGCAGCTGCTCGACTCTGCCGTATTCCCTGGCATTCAGGGTGGTCCGCTGGAGCATGTCATCGCTGCCAAAGCCGTGGCCTTCGGCGAGATCTTGCAGCCCGAATGGAAGGAGTACGCCATGCAGGTGAAGAAGAATGCTGCTACCCTGGCACAAGCCCTCATCGACCGCGGATTCAGCATCGTGAGCGGCGGTACCGACAACCACTCCATGCTTGTCGATCTGCGCACCAAGTACCCCGACCTCACAGGTAAGGTGGCCGAAAAGGCACTGGTATCCGCAGACATCACGGTCAACAAGAACATGGTGCCCTTCGACACGCGCTCAGCCTTCCAGACCTCAGGTATCCGCCTCGGCACACCGGCCATCACGACGCGCGGTGCCAAGGAAGACCTAATGATTGAGATTGCTGACATGATTGAGAAGGTGCTCTCCAATGTAGATAACGAGGCCGTCATCGCCGAAGTACGTGCTCACGTCAACGAGCTGATGAAGACCTACCCCATCTTTGCCTACTAACCAACCAGTCATGATATAATTGACAAAGAGACGAATCATTGACTAGGAGTTAAAGGCACAAGAAGCCTTTAACTCCTAACTTTTACTCACTAAGCACTAAAGCCATGTCTCCTGCCACCATCCAGCTTCACGACCTCCGTATCGGTTACCGGGGCAAGCACCACATCTACCCCGTGGCCAGTGACCTCAATGCCTCGCTCTACAGCGGACGGCTCACCTGCCTTTTAGGAGCCAACGGCGTAGGCAAATCGACGCTGCTGCGCACCCTCTCGGCCTTCTTGTCCCCGCTTAATGGCACCATCACCCTGCTGGGCAAACCGCTGGGGCAGTACACTGACAAAGAGCTGGCCCGTACCCTCAGCGTGGTGCTCACCGAGCGCATCGACATCCCTGACCTGCGCGTCACCGATGTAGTAGCCCTGGGCCGCACTCCCTACACAGGCTTTCTGGGCGGCCTCAACGCCACCGATGAGGAGCATGTCCGCTCCGCACTCGAAGCCACGGGCATCCCCCACCTGGCACAGCGCAAGCTCCATACCTTAAGCGATGGAGAGCGGCAGAAGACGATGATAGCCAAGGCCCTGGCACAGGACACTCCCCTTATCTTCCTCGACGAGCCCACCGCCTTCCTCGACTACCCCAGCAAGGTGGAGATGATGCAGCTGCTCCACCGACTGAGCCACTCCATGCAGAAGACCATCTTCCTCTCCACGCATGACCTCGACCTGGCGCTCCAGCTGGCCGACTGCGTCTGGCTACTCGATGCCGAAGGCCACCTCACCACCGGCCTGCCCGAGTCGCTGATACTGGACGGCACCCTGCCCCGCTTCTTCTGCAGTGAAGGCATACATTTCGACCCCACCACTGGCCATTTCAGCGTCATCCACCGCCCCACGCACTCCACCCCCATCCTCACCACCGGCACCGGCCTCCCCCTGCTGATGCTCCGCCGCGCCCTCCAGCGCCAAGGCTTCATCACCCTGACGAGCGAAGCAACTGCACAGACCCAAACCGCTGCAAATCCATACTCCCCCCAAGCCGCTGTAACAACCAATGACCTTCCCATCGCCAAGGCCACTACGGGCGCAAGTGATCCTTACAGCTTCACCCTCACCACCTCATCAACCGCCCCCACACAGCACTACCCCACTCTGGAAGCGCTGATAGAAGCCCTGGAAAACGGAGCGAAATAACAATTGTAATATCCTGTCTAGCCAATTGTCCGCACGGTCCCGGAAAAAGTTCCAGACCTGCTCGGACAAAATTCCGCACCTGTGCGGACAGATGATTTGTAACGATGCATGACATGTGACGTGACACGCAGAGCCGCCAGTAGCGAGATGTGTAGCCACAGCCGTGAGGTGATTCAGCCGTAGGTAGGCCGTAGCTCTAATCAAGCTCTAATCTTTCTCTAATCAAACTCTAATCATTCTCTAATCTAGGATTAGAGCGGGATTAGTGTTACTTCGGAGTAGCTTCGGAGTAACTTCGGAGTTACCTTAGACCTACGGCCTTGTCACCAGTCAACCTTGAGAGTGACCATCTCATCGACAATTTTTATCTCCCATTCCTTGTATTTGCACGCAACTTGTTGTATCTTTGCAGCTGTTTTTGAAACTTTGACAGAAGAATAAGTAAACCTGTAAATAAGCTAGTCAACAAATGAGCAAAGAGAAAATCATACTGACAGGCGACCGCCCTACCGGACGCTTGCACATCGGACACTACGTGGGATCGCTCCGCCGCCGCGTGGAGTTGCAGAACTCTGGCCTCTACGATAAGACCTTCGTCTTCATCGCTGATGCCCAGGCACTGACCGACAACATGGACAACCCCGAGAAGGTGCGCCAGAACGTCATTGAAGTAGCCCTCGACTACCTGGCCTGCGGACTTGACCCTGCCAAGAGCACCATCTTCATCCAGTCGCAAATCCCCGAACTGTGCGAACTGACCTTCTACTATATGGACTTGGTCACCGTAAGCCGCCTGCAGCGCAACCCCACGGTGAAGACGGAGATCCAGATGCGCAACTTCGAGACCAGTATTCCCGTAGGATTCTTTACCTACCCCATCAGTCAGGCTGCTGACATCACCGCCTTCAAGGCTACTACCGTGCCCGTGGGTGAAGACCAAGAGCCAATGATTGAACAAGCCCGCGAAATTGTGCGCCGATTCAACAACATCTATGGCGAGACGCTCGTCGAGCCGGAAATCCTTCTGCCCGACAATGCTGCCTGCCTGCGCCTGCCAGGTACTGACGGCAAGGCCAAGATGAGCAAAAGCCTGGGCAACTGCATCTACCTGAGTGACTCCGCTGACGAAATCCAAAAGAAGATACGCAGCATGTACACCGACCCCGACCACCTGCGTGTACAAGACCCGGGTAAGATTGAAGGCAATACGGTCTTCACCTACCTCGATGCCTTCTGCCGCCCCGAGCACTTCGAACGCTACCTGCCCGACTACCCCAACCTGGATGAACTGAAAGCCCACTACCGTCGTGGTGGACTGGGCGACGTGAAGGTCAAGAAGTTCCTCAATGCCATCATGGAGGAGACCCTCTCCCCCATCCGCAACCGCCGCAAGGAGTTCGAGCAAGACATCCCAGCCATCTACGACATGCTGAAGAAGGGATGCGACACCGCACGCGAGACTGCCGCACAGACCCTCGATGAGGTGCGTCGTGCCATGAAGATCAACTACTTCGACGATGCCGAACTGATAGCCGAGCAGGCGAAGAAATTCAAGACGCTCTAAATAAAAAAAGATGCCCTAAATAAAAAAAAGGAAGATTCATCCGACGTTTGGAGTGATAATCATCTTCATCTCCGAAGCTTGCCGGGCTTTCAGCCCAAGAATAGTTGAGATGACAATGGATTGACTCCAAATGTCGGATGTAACATGTTAAGAACGGAGGGTACAACACCACTACTCGTTAAAGAGGAGTACAATGTTGGGGTAAGCCAAGTCATCGGCGCATGTCAACTGTATGGCCAGTGTGAAGGCACCAAAGAAGCGGGCATGCTTCAAGAAGTACTGGGGTACAAGGCGGGTAAAGAGCTCGGGCTGCTGCAAGAGACGGTCAACCTCCGCAATCAGCAGAAACCGGCACGTAGAGGACAAGCTGGAGAGCAGCCTCTCATGCCGCTCTTCTCCCTCCATCACCTCACCACGCTTAATCATCTCCAGGTAGCAACTCAGACTCTCCTCACTATTGCCCACCAGCATGTTCCCCTGATGAAAACCCACATAGACAGGAGTTCCCGCAGAGATGCCCACAAGACCGGCAAAGAGAGTGGAGTCAGGCACCACATGCCACAGCTCACCTCGCTTCAAGGGATAGAGCGAATGGAAGAGCTGCTTCGTCTCGTCTGACTGATGCAGAGGAAGATTCACCACCGCATGAAGGACAGACTGCGCGGACTCAGCCAGAGAGAGAGATGGAGTAACCATCTCTGATGGGTCTGTAAAGAAGCAGCAATGCACCTCAGAACCTGCATGCTCCTGTATAAACGCCTGCCAGCGAAGCGAGGCCAGGGTATCTGTCAAGGCCTGATGCGAGGCAAAAAAGTCCCACACCATCCGCTTATCAGTCAGCGAGTAGCTGTCATAAAACAGCGTGGTTGCGGGAATCCCTACACCATTGGTCACCTGCATGGGTTGCTGCTGCTTCATCGTGTGGATGAAGGTGCTGACTTGCTCATTATCGCGGCATACGCCGGAACAGTAGATGGCATCCTCCTCCAACCGGAGGTCGTAAGCCGTCCAACCGGCAACGCGCGCCCGGGCCTGCAGAGAGTCAGTGCCCATACTGACGGCATTCATCCGCACGAAGAGCTTAGCCTCTACGTTGGGTTTCTCCTCCTGAGGCAACTGTCTGAAGCTCGTAAGCTCACTGAGGGTATGCCTCTTGCGATGTGCATCAATAACCTGTTCCACGAGTCGCTTCTGAAAGCTGGCCACCAGGAAGTTGCGCGTGAGATAGACTGAGAGGAAACGTCCATCGGCTAAAGGGTAGATACGGATTTCCTCACCACGGTAGTCGATGTACTTCGAAGGAAAAGAGGCTGAACTGAACTTGTTGATAAAGGATTCCATCAGGTCATAATCACCACGCCCCATGGCGCAATAGAGAACCTGATTGGTGGGATTGTCAGGGTGATGGAAGCTGAGGAGCATCTTGTCCATCTGCACGCTCAGGCCATGAGGAGACTCCTCAATCAGCGCATGAAGCCCGTCCTTGAGCAGCACAAAGAGGTCAGAAGCATAGAGGAAACGCCCCTCGCGGCTGCACTTCATGCGGTCAATAGAGGTCACTAACTCACCGAGATGGTCAGTTTCGAGCACGGCCACCACATCCTGCGGCACGAGGGAGAAGAGGTCAAAATCCTGTCGATGTTCTTCAGCATTCAGGCGAAAGAAGGAATAGACCCCAAAACCCGTACACAGCAAAACCACACTGAGCAAAATGGCCAGACGTATGATGAGTTTCAGCTTCATAGCGGATACCGTTAAAGTTTGGTGCAAATATAGCACTTATCTCTAACAAAGCAAAAGAAAATTTATAAAAGTTTAGGTCGTGACACGTTTATTATTGTTAAACCACGACTTGAAGCCCATCATAAGCCAGATGGACATGGGGTGGAAGCTGCCGTTCTACGTCGGCATGGAGCCCGATATGGTGCGAAGGATGGATAAGGAAGGTCTCCCGTGGACGAAGCCTTTCCACCACCTGCAGGGCTTCACTGACAGTCTGGTGGGTGGGATGCGGTTTATCGCGTAAGGCATTGAGCACCAGCAAATCCACCCCTTCGAGCAACTGGTAAGATTGCTCCGGCATCGTGAGCATATCGGTGACGTAGCCCACGCGCTGTGCGATGCGGTAGCCCAGGATAGGGAGCTTGCCATGCATCACCTCCAGTGGCATCACCTCCACCCCATTGACCTCAAAGCGACCCGCAGGAGCCGCCACGCGCAGGTCCATGCGGGGAATGCCCGGGTAGGACTTATCCACAAAGCAGTAGGGCATGCGCATACGCAGGTGCTGCGCCGTCAGCTCGTTGGCATAGACGGGTATCTCGCCAAAGCGGCAGAAGGGGCGCAGGTCGTCGAGCCCACCCACGTGGTCGTAATGCTCATGCGTGAGCAGCACGGCATCAATGGCACGGAAGGGCAGGTGCATCATCTGCTGGCGGAAGTCGGGACCACAATCCACGAGCAACCGGGTGTCGTCCACATCAATGAGTGCAGCGCAGCGGAGGCGTTTATCACGAGGGTCAGCAGAGCTGCACACCTTACAGCAGCAGCCCACCTCGGGCACACCGGTCGAGGTGCCTGTACCCAAGAAAGTAAGGGTAATCTTTGGAGTCGTTATCATGTATTCTGGAGTTAAAACGCGTTTACTAGAATGGAGAAAGTCATCAGATACTGGTATCTTCGTAGCGGTAGAGTTCCCACGACTCGTCCAAGCGGCGAAAGTAGAAAAGATTGGAGAAGCCATTGCCTATCCCATTAATCTTGAGGATGCGGGTGTTGGATTGCGAGGAGACATGCTGACCATAGTCGATGTTCGACAGACGCTCCTTAGGCAGTTGAGGGCTGAATGCAGCCCACTGACCCGCATCGAGCGTAGTCTCCAGAATGGAGAACTCATCGTCGGGGTCGATGGTGACAAACTGAAGACGCTGTGCGATGTGCTCCATCTGGAAGAGGGAGTCGGTGGCAAAGCGGGCATAGAAGTCGATGAAGTCTGCCGGGTCATCGGCCGTCAATTTACGGAGATTGATGGCCTCCAACATCCACACGCCCTTGAGCTTCTCGAAGTAGTACTTCTTCATCATGCGCGTCTTGAGGAAGATCCACTCCACCTGCACCGACTTCAGCGTCGTATCACCTACCAGGTCCATCTGCTCCTCTTTGTCAAAAAGCAGCGTATAGGCATTCTCCTTGCAGAAGAGGTCATCGTGTTTCCAGTATGCCTTCTCTATCTTAAGCGGAACGTCTTCATTATAATAAGGTAAGGGAAAAATGGTTCGTTGCAGTTGCAGTACGTGGTCTTGGGCGTAGTTGAAGATAAAGTCATCGAAGAGCTCATCCGCCTCGATGGGCTGAGGCTCCTCGACTTCTGGCAGGTGTACGGTATCGGCCTGTTGGGCAACCGAATCAACCATCGACGTCAATGATTCAAAGGGGTCGATAGCCGCTTTCTTTTGTCCACAAGCTGATACCGTGAGGGCGACAAGCGCCCATAAAATGGATTTTCTCATTGAAATGGTGAACCCGGAGGCTATGAATCAGAGGCGGGCCTTAAGTTTCTCAATCATATCAATGGTCATCTTGTCGAGATCGAACTGGGGCTTCCAGTCCCACTCGTTGCGTGCGCAGCTGTCATCGAGCGAATCGGGCCAGCTGCTGGCTATCGACTGCTTCAAGGGATCCACCTCGTAGCGCATCTTGAAGTCAGGCATCACCTTACGGATGGCAGCATAGATGCCTTCGGGGTCGAAGCTCATGGCCGTCACGTTAAATCCGTTGCGGTGAACAAGGCGCGTGGGGTCAGCCTCCATCAACGAGATAGCAGCCTGGAGCGCATCGGGCATGTACATCATGTCCATATAGGTACCAGCCTGAATAGGGCATACAAACTCCTCACCACGCACAGCCGAGTAATAGATATCGACAGCATAGTCGGTCGTACCACCACCCGGAGGGGTTACGTTGGAGATGATGCCTGGGAAGCGCACCGAACGAGTATCTACACCATACTTCAGGTTGTAGTAGTCACTCAGCAGCTCAGTGGTCACCTTGGTCACGCCATACATCGTGCGGGGGCGTTGCACCGTGTCCTGAGGGGTCATCACATGGGGTGTAGAGGCTCCAAACGAGCCAATTGAGCTGGGTGTAAAGACGGCACACCCCTCTTCACGAGCCACTTCGAGCACGTTCCACAGGCCATCAATACCGATTTTCCAAGCCAGTTTAGGCTTATTCTCGGCCACAACGGAGAGGAGTGCAGCGAGGTTGTAGATGGTATCTATCTGATGCGCCTTGACCACACGTGCCAATGCTTCGGCATCAGTCACGTCAGCCAGTTCCATGGGACCACTCTCCTTGAGTTCACCCTTGGGCTCAGCGCCTTGGATATATCCAGCCACTACATTATCACCACCGTAGCGGTGACGCAATTCCATCGTCAACTCCGAGCCAATCTGGCCGGTAGCACCAATAACGAGAATCTTTTTCATAATTTCATGTTTGTTAGGTATAACGTTTCTGTTTACGGAGTGCAAAGGTACGCAATTTTTTTTCAATAATCTACCACTTTGCTATTGTTTATTTCAAAAAAAATGATGTAATTTGCAAAGTCTAAGAAGGAACGGTATTCTAAACCTTATTTAAGTTAACAAATTGTATATTTATGTACGGAAAAATGAAAGACCATCTCTGCCAGACCCTGGCCGAGATTAAAGAAGCGGGCCTCTACAAGGAGGAACGCCTGATTGAGAGCCCTCAGCAAGCTGCCATCACAGTGAAGGGGGGCGAAGTGCTTAACTTTTGTGCCAACAACTACCTTGGCCTGTCTAACAACCCGCGTCTGATCGCTGCCGCCCAGCAGATGATGGACCGCCGTGGTTATGGCATGTCGTCGGTACGCTTCATCTGTGGCACGCAGGACATCCACAAGGAGTTGGAAGCCGCCATCAGCGACTACTTCCACACGGAGGACACCATCCTCTACGCTGCCTGCTTCGATGCCAACGGAGGTGTGTTTGAGCCGCTGCTCACCGACGAGGACGCCATCATCTCGGATGCGCTCAACCACGCTTCAATCATCGACGGCGTGCGCCTCTGCAAGGCTAAGCGTTACCGCTATGCCAACGCCAACATGGAGGAGCTGGAGCAATGCCTCAAGGAGGCGCAGGCTCAGCGCTTCCGCATCATCGTGACCGACGGTGTATTCTCGATGGATGGCAACGTGGCTCCCATGGACAAGATCTGTGACCTGGCTGAGAAGTACGATGCCCTGGTGATGGTGGACGAGTCGCACTCTGCCGGTGTCGTAGGTGCTACGGGCCACGGCGTGAGCGAACTGTACCAGACCTACGGCCGCGTGGACATCTACACCGGTACGCTGGGTAAGGCCTTCGGCGGTGCCATGGGCGGATTCACCACGGGCCGCAAGGAGATTATTGACCTGCTGCGTCAGCGCAGCCGTCCCTACCTCTTCAGCAACTCGGTGGCTCCCGCCGTTATCGGTGCCAGCCTGGAAGTATTCAAAATGCTGAAAGAGAGCAATGCACTGCACGACAAGCTGGTGGAGAACGTGGCTTACTTCCGCGAGAAAATGATGGCCGCGGGCTTCGACATCAAGCCTACGCAAAGTGCCATCTGCGCTGTCATGCTCTATGATGCCAAATTGTCACAAGTCTTTGCTGCCAAGATGCAGGAAGAGGGTATCTACGTGACGGGCTTCTACTATCCCGTTGTACCGAAGGGTCAGGCCCGCATCCGTGTACAGCTCTCTGCAGGCCACGAGCGCGAGCACCTCGACCGCTGCATTGCCGCCTTTATCAAGGTGGGCAAGGAGCTGGGTGTCATCAAATAAAGGTGTCATCGAAGCAAGAACGCTGAACCACACTCCAACACAATAGCAAATCCGCTACCCGATGCTGCTTAGGTGCAGCAAAGGATAGCGGATTTCTTTTGGCCTTATCAGCGGTGTCACTTCATCGGCAGTGCTTGCAAAGCAAGCTGCAGCTTACTTGCGAGCACCCAACTTGGCATCTACCGCATAGATGCCTGCTTCACCAGCCTTCTTGATCATGTCCACGATACCCTGAGCGGTCTCTTCCTCTTCTACCTGCTCACGTACGAAGCCCCAAAGGAAGTCCTGCGAAGCCTTGTCGCGTGCCTCGGCAGCTACATCAACCAGGTCGTCAATCATCTTCGAAACACGACATTCGTGTTCATACACTTGCGTGAAGACCTCTACGGGAGTACCAAAGTCATTGGGTACTACATCCACCTTATCAACCTGAGCCTTACCGCCACGCTTGATGACCCAGTTGGCCAGCATGTTGGCATGACTCCACTCTTCAGCAGCCTGCTTGTTGAGCCAAGAGGCCATACCCGTCCAACCTTCACGTGCCATGTAGAACGACATGGCCAGATAGAGATTCGAAGACCACAGTTCAGCCGTGATCTGCTCATTCAATGCTTTTTCTAATTTTTCAGTCAATACCATAATTCGTTATGTTTTAAGTTAAACAATTCTGTTTTAGATACAGCAAGAACCGTGCCAGAATACTGGAGGCAGCTACGGGCTACGGGCTACAAGCTACGAGCTACGAGCTACAAGTATTAGCTACGGGTAGTTATTCGCTGTAGTAGCTGCCTGGCAGGGCGCGGCAATTGTAGCGCGAGGCCATAATCTCACCGTAAGCTCCTGCAGAGAGCAGAGCAAAGTAGTCGCCACGGCGCACTCCGGGGAGTACGACATCCTTCTCGAAGACATCCGACGACTCACAGATGGGACCTACCACATCGTAAGTGGAAGCAGGTTCATCGGAGGTGAGGTTGCGGATGGCGTGATGGGCTTGGTAGAGGGCCGGGCGAATGAGGTCGGTCATACCGGCATCGAGGATGGCAAACTGCTTGTTGGTGCCTTGCTTCATGTAGAGCACACGCGAGATGAGCATACCACACTGCCCCACCACCGAGCGACCCAGTTCGAAGTGAAGATGCTGCCCTTTACGGAGCTTGAGGTGATGAGCATAGGTGGCAAAGTAGGCCTTGAAGTTGGGCACAGGGAAGAGCTCGGGACACTGATAATCAATGCCCAGTCCGCCACCCACATTGATATTGGGCACGGTAATCCCGACTGCTTCAAGCCGATCCTGAAGTTCGTTGATACGATGGCTCAGTGCCACGAAGTCGTCCATCTCCAGAATTTGCGAACCGATATGGAAGTGCAGCCCCATGAAGGTGACGTGCTCCATCTGCTGCGCTAGGCGAATGACCGTCTCCATGTCGCGCATGGAGATGCCAAACTTATTCTCAGCCAGTCCTGTAGTAATGTTGGCATGGGTATGGGCCCCCACATCGGGATTGATGCGGAAGGCCACCCGGGCCATCTTACCGGCCTCAGCAGCCAGTTGGTTGATGACCTCCAACTCGGGCACCGACTCCACGTTGAAGCAGTAGATGTCGTGCTCCAGACCCAGACGAATCTCCCAGTCGGCCTTACCCACACCGGCAAAGACCACCTTGTCGGCAGGGAATCCGGCCTCGATAGCCGCTTTTATCTCACCGCCACTGACGCAGTCGGCCCCCAGCCCGGCACCGCTGATGGCGCTGAGCACACGGGGATTGGCGTTGGCCTTGACTGCATAGTGTACGTCAAAATGTTCATATTGCTCCACCTCCTGCCTGATGGCATCGAGGGTCTGCTGCAGCAGCGCCATGTCGTAGTAGTAACAGGGTGTCTGCATCTTGCTGAGTTGTTCAGTTGTAGGAAATGTGATTGTGTCCATGTATATGAGATTTGTTTATGAGAAAAGTTCGTCACTCAGTGCCTGCAGGGCACGCTTCTTATCCTCCTGGCGTACCAAGAAGGAGATGTTGTAGTTACTGCCGCCGAAGGAGATCATGCGCACGGGAATCTCGCGCATGGCATCGAGTGCCTTCGCTTCGAAGCCTACGTTCTCCCAGTCGAGGTCACCCACCACGCAGATGATGCACATGTTGCTATCCACGGTGACGGTGCCAAACTTACGCAGTTCATCGAGAATCTCAGCCAGGTGACTGGTGTTGTCAATGGTGACAGATACGCCTACCTCGCTGGTGCAAATCATGTCGATGGAGGTGTGGAAACTCTCGAAAATCTCAAACACCTTACGCAGGAACCCGTAAGCCAGGAGCATACGTCCCGACTTAATCTTGATGGCTGTGATGTTGTCCTTGGCCGCTACGGCCTTGATTTTGTGGAGCTCAGTCTCATTGGAGATGAGCGTACCCGGAGCCTTGGGGTCCATGGTATTGAGCAACCGCACGGGGATATGGGCAAACTTAGCCGGCTGGATGCAGGTGGGGTGCAGAATCTTAGCACCGAAATAGGCCAGTTCGGCCGCCTCCTCAAAGTGGAGGTTACGCACAGGAGCGGTGTGATCCACAAAGCGGGGGTCGTTGTTGTGCATACCATCGATGTCGGTCCAAATCTGGATTTCCTCTGCCTTGATGGCCGCACCGATGAGTGAGGCAGTGTAGTCGCTGCCACCGCGCTGCAGGTTATCTATCTCGCCATAGGCATTACGGCAGATGAATCCCTGCGTGATGTAGATGTCGGCATCTGGCTGCTGCTCCAGCTGCTCAAGCAACTTCTCGCGGATATAGGTAGCATCAGGCTCCGCATTCTTGTCTGTACGCATGTACTCCAGCGCAGGCAGGAGCACCGAGTTGACTCCCTGTTCCTGCAGGTAGAGGTTGACCATACCCGTGGAGATGAGTTCACCCTCGGCCAGCACAGCCTTCTCATCGAAGAGGGTAAAGATGTCCTTAGTGTGGGCACGCAGTTCATCGAAGTGGTACCGGATCAGTTCCAAGCCCTTCTGCTTATATTCATCGGTGGCATAGAGTTCATCCACGTGACGGCGATATTTGCTCTCCAGCCGGTTGATGATGTCGTTGGCTCCCTCCGCATTCTTGCGGTAGAGGTATTCCGAGATTTCCACCAAGGTGTTGGTTGTCCCCGACATGGCCGAGAGGACCACGATTTTTCTTTCCCCATCCATAATGAGCTGGGCTACATCCTTCATTCGCTGGGCCGAACCCACCGAAGTTCCTCCAAACTTTAAAACTTTCATTTCTTCATTCGGTTTTTATATTGTTATTTTTTTGTTAGTTACGTGTGACTAGCTACGCGCTGCAAACTACGAGTTCTCTTGTTCATTATCCACATCACAAAATTCCTCAGTCACCTCGGTAAGGTGATGGTCCTCGCAGCGGAAGACGCGACCCGGGAACTCTCTGATCAGGTGGAGGTTGTGCGTGGTCATCAGCACGAGCGACCCTGTGTCACTGATATCGTGCAAGAGCTGTACGATGTGCCTGCCGGTCTCTACGTCGAGGTTGCCTGTCGGCTCGTCAGCGAGGATAAGTTCGGGCGAGTTAAGCATGGCACGCGCTATGACAATGCGCTGCTGTTCGCCACCCGAGAGTTCTACGGGCATCTTGTACCCCTTGTTCTCCATGCCCACGAGCCGGAGCACCTGGTCGATACGTTCCTCTATCTCGGCCTTGTTTTTCCATCCCGTGGCCTTGAGTACAAAGGCCAGATTGGCCTCTACGTTGCGGTCGGTGAGCAACTGGAAGTCCTGAAACACAATACCGAGTCTCCTTCTGAGTTGCGGAATGTGGCGCTGCTTGATGCGCAATAAGTCGTAGTCCAGCACGCGAGCCTCCCCTTGGGCAATGTCAAGTTCGCAGTACATGGTCTTGAGCAGGCTCGTCTTGCCCGAGCCTACCTTACCGATCAGATAGACAAACTCTCCCGGCTTAAACTCGAAGTTTACCTCATCGAGCACGCAGAGTTCCTGCTGATAGATGGAGACGTTACGGTATTGTATCAGTGCTTCTTCCATGTCGCGCTATGTCGTTCGATTAATTCGTTGGCCAGGTCTTCGATGCTGAGCCCCTTGCTGGTCAGGAGCACGATGAGGTGATAGAGCAGGTCGGCTCCCTCGTAGATGAGTCGTTCGTTGCTGCCGTTGCAGGCCTCGATAATGGTCTCTACAGCTTCCTCACCCACCTTTTGGGCCATCTTATTGACACCGCTCTGGAAAAGCGAGGTGGTGTAGGAGCCTTCGGGCATCTCCTCGTGGCGGCGGCTGATAAACTGCTGCAGCTCCTTGAGGAACATCACGGGCTGACAGTTGTCCTCACCCCAGCAAGTATCGGTGCCGGTATGGCAGACGGGGCCAACGGGGTGAACGTAGATCAAGAGTGTATCATCATCACAATCAGACTTAATCTCCACTACGTTGAGGAAGTTACCACTCTCCTCCCCCTTGGTCCAAAGACGTTGCTTCGTGCGGCTGTAGAAGGTTACCTTACCGGTCTGCACGGTCTTATCGTAGGCTTCACGGTTCATGAAGCCCAACATGAGCACCTTCTGAGTCACAGCATCCTGTATAATTGCGGGCACCAGCCCATTCATCTTTTCAAAGTCCATATTCTAAATTATTTTGTTTCGAGTTAACGGTTGATGCATCTCATGGCTATTCCGTGGGCGCAAAGATACGATTTTAATTCGGGAATTGGTATTTCACCGAAGTGAAAAACACTGGCAGCCAGTGCAGCATCGGCTTTTCCTTGGGTAAAAACATCCAGGAAGTGCTCTTTGGCCCCTGCCCCACCCGATGCAATGACAGGTATAGTGCATTGGGTAGCCAGGCGGGCCAGAGCCTCATTAGCAAATCCGGTCTTTACGCCATCATGGTTCATACTGGTAAAGAGTATCTCCCCGGCGCCACGTTCTTGGGCTTCGTGGGCCCAGCTATAGAGCTCTCTATCCACGGGCACACGGCCCCCGTTGAGGTAACACTGCCAATGGCCTTCACCTTGACCGGTAGCATCGGCTGAGCCTTGACCTTCGCCGTAGCGGGCATCAATGGCCACCACGCAGACCTGCGAGCCAAAGTGTGAAGCAATCTCGTCAATCAGCTCAGGATGCTTGATGGCTGCCGAATTGATGGAAATCTTGTCAGCCCCGGCATGGAGCAGACGCTCCACATCGGCCAATTCGTGTATGCCTCCACCCACGGTGAAGGGGATGCTGATGTTGGCGGCAATGCGCTTCACCAGCTCCGCGAAGGTCTTTCGTCCCTCATAGCTGGCCGTAATGTCAAGGAAGACCAGTTCATCGGCCCCCTGCTCGCTGTAGGCTCGGGCCAGCTCTACGGGGTCGCCGGCATGACGCAGGTTGACGAAATTGGTGCCCTTGACGGTCTGTCCGTCCTTGATGTCCAGACAAGGTATGATTCGTTTTGCTAACACGTTGATTCTCTATTAATATATATTATTTTATCCATTGACGATATACTGTTCCAGTTGCTTGAGCGTGATACGTCCTTCATAGAGCGCCTTGCCGAAGATGACAGCAGGCACCCCCGCTTCCTGGAGAGTACGGATATCATCCATGCTGCTTACCCCTCCGCTGGCCACAAGCAGCAGGTCGGGATATGTCGCCAGAATGTCACGGTAGAGCTCCACTGCAGGTCCCTGCAACATGCCGTCGCGGCCAATGTCGGTGCAAATGACCTGACCTATGCCACGTTCCACATAGTGTTGCAGGAAGGGCATGAGCGGTTGCGAAGTCTCCTTCTTCCAGCCGTTGACGGCAATCCTGCGCTCCTTGACATCGGCACCGAGGATGATGCGCTGCGGTCCATAATGTTCGAGCCAGGCCTCGAAACGCTGTGGGTTGCTCACGGCAATGCTCCCGCCGGTCACCATCTGCGCCCCATTGTCAAAAGCCACTTGCAGGTCCTCATCGCTCTTTACACCACCACCGAAGTCGATAGTCAGCGAGGTGCGCGTAGCGATGGCTTGAAGGGTGCGGTAATTGACGATATGATGCGATGACGCCCCGTCAAGATCGACCACGTGAAGCCGGCTGATGCCGTGTGCCTCTAGCTGAAGGGCCACCTCTACAGGATTCTCGCTATACACCTTTTTCTTGTCGTAATCGCCTTGCGAAAGCCGCACACACTTGCCATCCATGATGTCGATGGCGGGAATCAGTTGTATCATCGTTAGCAATCTATAAAATTCGTTTCTTCTATATCTATAAAAATCATCCTCCAATATATATAATAAGGTGTATTCAAGTATATATAATATAAAAGGAATGGTCAGGACATGATAAAGTGATCATCTAGGAAGTTGCGCAAGATGCGTTCGCCCACACTACCGCTCTTCTCGGGATGGAACTGCGTGGCGCAGAAGTTACCCTGTTGCAATGCAGCGCTGAAGGGGTGGATGTAGTGCGTCACAGCCGCAGTGGCCTCACACAGGGGCACATAGTAGCTGTGGACGAAATAGACGTACTCCTCTTCGCTGCCCCATCCGCGGAAAAGAGGCGTGCGAGTCTGCTCTAGCGTGTTCCACCCCATGTGGGGTACCTTCTCGCATCCCTCTGCCGAGGGGACGAATCGCTTTACTGGCACGTGGAAGATGTCGAGGCAATCCACGTCCCCCTCCTCACTGTGACTGCACATGAGCTGCATGCCTAGGCAGATACCGAGCACAGGCTGCGTGAGCCCCTTGATGAGCTGATCAAGGCCCTGCTGACGCAGGTAGTGCATGGTATTGGCCGCTTCGCCCACACCGGGAAAGATGACGCGATCAGCCCGACGTATCAGATTTGCGTCGGCCGTGAGCACCGGCTCCACACCCAGCCTCCTGAGCGCATACTCCACGCTGCAGACATTACCGGCATTGTATTGGATAAGGACTACGTTCATATCGTCAAATTATTCGTTCATTTCTCAACTTAAACTATCCGTTTGAGCCTGCAAAAATAACTATTTATTGCAAAACAGCCTAATATTTGAGCATTTTTTTAGTACCAAGTATCAAGATAGACATCACAGGCAGGCCACAATTATTAAAATTTGAAAAAATATCGGCAAAATATTTGGAGGTTTGAAAATAATGCGTACCTTTGCACCCGCAATCGAGAAAGGTTGCAGCGAGATACTTCTTTTTGGTGCGTTAGTTCAGTTGGTTAGAATACATGCCTGTCACGCATGGGGTCACGGGTTCGAGTCCCGTACGCACCGCAATAGAAATTTAGTTTCACAGATAAGAAATGAGGTTGTCACCCGGTTTAGCTAGTCTAATACCGGGTGATTTTTTGTCCCAAGCCCTATCCCCCACTCTGTCCTAGGACATCCACCCAAGGCATGACACCCCAAGGAGATGCCACTCAGCGAATAGCATTCCCCAGAGCATATAGCCTCAGTTAGGATTATACGAAGGGTAGCCGCATCTGCTGGCCATGGTTGGCCACCTGGCGCATCACGCCGTTTTCAATCAGGAAAAATTCGCCATAGATGGTCTCCATGCCGTTCTCTCCCAGAAGGTAGGTGCCGTCGGGAAAGACATAGAAGCGGCGAAGGGCTTCGCGGCTGTCGGGCATGGCTATCTCCTCATAGACCTTAAACCCATCCACCATCATGTCCTTGCAGAGGTAGTAGTGAGGCAGGATTTGCACCTCGGTCAGCCCCAGTCCGGGTAGGAAGCGGAGGTATCCCTCGTCGATGGCCTCGCCTGGCTCCTCGGGCTGAGCATAGACAATGCGGGCACAATTCATGCTGCCGGCCGAGATACCAAGCACCACCCCCTGGAAGGAGCGTATCAGCCGAGGCATCTGCAAGTCGTGAAGGAAAGTGTTCTGCGTGGGCACGTGTCCGCCGCCAAGGATGAGAAAATTACACTCGGCGAGCATCTCCTCCACGTAGGGCGCAGTGCGACGGTCGAGCAGTTCGTACCACTCAAACTCAAAGCCCACCTCCTCAAAGGCCTGGCGCATACAGTCGGAGCAATGCTCGCTGAAGGCCACATCATCAGGGTGGGTGGTGACAAAGACTGCCCTTATCGGATGGATCATGGCCCTCCTGAGATTGTCAAGGAAGCCGTTGGCCGGGTTGATGGCACCATCCATCGCCACACTCGGACTGCTGGTGAGAAAATATGTCATTTGTAATTTTTTTCTTCAATTTTTTTGCAAAGTTAGTTTTTATTCCTAGTTTTGCAAAGTCTTTTTGCAACTAAACACGGATTAATAGGAAACATTATGATAAATTTTGTATTCATTTCGCCCAATTTTCCCGAGAAATACTGGCAGTTTTGTGACGAACTGCAGAAGAATGGGGTACGAGTACTGGGCATCGGCGATGCGCCGAAGGAGTCACTTAGTGAAGAGCTAAAGCGTTCGCTTACAGAATATTATCCTGTAAGCAATCTAGGTGATTACAATCAGATGTACCGCGCTGTGGGCTACTATGCCTGGCGCTATGGCCACATTGACTGGATTGAATCCAACAATGAGTTCTGGTTGGAGATGGATGCGCGTCTGCGCACCGACTTCAATGTCACCACGGGTGTGAAGCTCGATGGTATCGAGGCCTTCAAGGAGAAGTCGGAGATGAAGAAGTACTACGCCAAGGGGGGCATCCGCACGGCCCGTCAGGTGAAGGCCTCTGAGGGGCTGGAGGCAGCCAAGCGCTTCTCGGTGGATGCCGGGTTCCCACTGTTTGCCAAGCCCGACGTGGGCGTGGGTGCCGGTGGTGCACACAAGATTGATGACGTAGAGGCGCTGGAGCGCTTCTTCCGTGAGACACCGCAGGTGGAGTACTACGTCATTGAGGAGTACGTCACGGGCGACATCTGCACCTACGATGCCGTAATCAACTCCAAGGGCGAACCGCTGGTGGAGTCGATGTGTGTCTGTCCGCCGAGCATTGCTGACATCGTCAACTACAACCTCGACTCCACCTACTACGTGGAGCAGCACATGTCTGAGAACCTCCGCTTCTGGGGTCGCCGCACGGTGGAGGCCTTCGGAGTGAAATCACGCTTCGTCCACCTGGAGTTCTTCCGCCTCAACAAGGCACACCGCGGCCTGGGCGAGGTGGGCGACTTTGTGGCGCTGGAGGTCAACATGCGTCCAGGTGGAGGCTATACGCCCGACATGATCAACTATGCACACAACATCTCAATGTTCAAAATCTGGGCCGACATGATTGCCTTCGACCGCCGCACTACGCCCGATCCGCACGATGACTACTTCTGCGTCTTTGCCGGCCGCCGTGACAACTGCAGCTACGTGCTCGACCACCAAGCCATGCTCGACAAGTACCGTGGTGCACTGATGATGACCCCCCACATCGCCAAGGCCCTCTCCGGTGCCATGGGTGACCAAGCCTACATAGCCCGCTTCCGCACTGCCGAAGAGCGTGATGCCTTCCTCTACGATGCCTGCAACAGGAAGTAGGACCTGCGTTGGAATGATATATATTGAATAACGTAAAAATAGTAAATCGAAAAATATCGAACTATACATCATAAACTGAAATTAGCATGCACATCGAATATCATAAATGGTGGAGCTACAACCTCTGCCGCGAGATGGAGTATAAGATTTTTGGCCACGACGGTCAAGCTGTGCTGGCCTTTCCCTGCCAGGACGGTCGCTTCTACGACTGGGAGAACTATGGCATGATCGGGGTATTGGCTCCGATGATTGACGCGGGCCGCATCCGCATCATCTGCGTGGATGGCATCGATTGGGAGACTTGGTCTAACCGCGGCGCAGATAAGCGGTGGCGCATCGAGCAGCATGAGCGCTGGTTCCACTATGTCGTCGATGAACTGCTCCCCAACCTGCGTGTCAACGACTGGCAGCAGTTTATCACCACGGGCTGCTCGATGGGCGGATTCCACGCTGCCAACTTCTTCTTCCGCCGCCCCGACCTCTTCAACGGTATGCTGGCCATGAGTGGGCTCTACCATGCCTCCTACGGTTTTGAGGGGTACATGGATGACCTAGTTTATGCCAATTCGCCGCAGGACTTCCTGCAACAGATGCCCTCTGACCACCCCTGGATGCAGCAGTATCGCGAGCGCAAGATTGTCTTTTGCGTGGGTCAAGGGCGCTGGGAGGAAGACCTGCTCTGGAGCACACGTGAGATGGACCGCATCCTCAAGGAGAAGGGAGTCAACAACGCCTGGTTTGACTACTGGGGCTACGACGTGGACCACGACTGGCCCTTCTGGCGTCAGCAGGCCCCCTACTTCCTCGACAAGATGGTGGACTGATGCCTTGGCCATACTACTGTCTGCGGCACTTGTTCCGCCGCTTCTGCCTGCCGCTGCTGCTGTGCATTCTCTTCCTCACCGGGGGATGGGCCCAGCAGCAGCGTCATGCAGGGACGGAACCTGCAAGGGAGCATCATACCGGGACGGAGCCTACGGGACAGTTGCAACAGCATCGCATAGTGAGCTACAATGTGGAAAATCTCTTCGACTGTAGTGACGACACCCTCAAGGCCGATGATGAGTACCTGCCCCAGGGCCAGCGACGCTGGACTCCACGCCGCTACCACCGCAAGCTGAATGAGGTGGCCAAGACCCTACTTGCACTGGGCTACGAAGGAGAGGCACCGAGCCTGGTGGGACTCTACGAAGTGGAGAATGAGCAGGTACTTGAGGCGCTGACCCGTCAGACTCCCCTACGTAGCGCTGGTTACCGCTACGTCATCACCTCATCGGCTGACGTGCGGGGCATTGACGTAGCCCTGCTCTACCGCCCTGACTGCTTCCGGCTCCTCTCCACAAGCCCCCTCCGTGCCAACCTCCCGGGTGAGCGCCCCACGCGCGATGTACTCCACATCACGGGACTACTCTCCCCAGCCCTGCACGACACGCTCGACCTCTTCCTGCTCCACCTCCCTTCCCGTATGAGCGGTGTACAGGCCACAGAGCCCTACCGCTGCCATGTGGCCCATGCCGTGCGTCAAGCCATCGACTCCCTCTGCCACATCCGCCTTCGCCCCTGCTTCTTGCTGATGGGTGACTTCAACGAAGGTCCCTATGGCAAGGCGATCACCCACACCCTCCGCGCCAAGCCACTTGCTCCCCAGCCTCACCAGCGGCACCAAAAAGATGCACAACGAGAGCAAGAAGACACCATAATACTGCCGAGTGACACAACACTCTATCAGCTACTCTCTCCCCGCCGTCCCTCATCGCTTCGCGCAATTAAGGGTAGCTACAAATACCAAGGCCGCTGGGAGCTAATTGACCACATCATGGCGAACGGAGCCCTGCTACACCGACCCAAAGCCTTGCCTGATGAAAGCTCCATCCCCCGTCTGCGCCTCCTCCCCACTACAGCCGAAGTAGCTCCACTCCCTTTCCTGCTCACCGACGACCGTCTCTACGGTGGCCAATGCCCCCTGCGCACCTACTACGGAGCCACCTACCTCGGCGGCCCCAGCGACCACCTGCCGCTGGTCGTAGATTGCTGTGTGGAGGAGTAGGAGGCTGGGGCAACAAATAATCGGGATATCATTTGCACAGCTCAAGGGAATGCGCTACATTTGCATCGACATACATGGGTAGCATCCCTGTATATAGACCCGAAAAAAGAATATGGAACTATTTGAACTCATTGACAGCTGGCTGATGGCCTGCGGACTGACTACTTCCGGGGCCGACCGGATTGACCAATTCATCGTCTTTGCCCTGCTGCTCCTCGTGGCTTTTGGCGTGGACTTTATCTGCCGCTTTATCCTGCTACGTGTGGTGGCTGCGGTTGTGAAACGTACCCGGGCCACATGGGACGACATACTCTTCGACCGCAGCGTACTCGTCCACCTGAGCCGCATGGTGGCCCCATTGGTACTCTCTGTCACCCTCCCTATGGCCTTCGCCGGCGTGGAGTCGGTGGCTCTCACCTTAGTGCAACGCATTTGTGATGTCTTTATCCTAGTCACCTTCCTTAGCTTTGTCAACGCGCTTCTCAAGGCCATCTACACGGTCTATAGCAGCAAGGAGCAGCTGCGCAACCGTCCACTCAAGGGTCTTCTACAAACGGCACAGGTAGCCCTATGGTTTGTAGGCGGTATCGTCATCATCGCCACCCTGCTCAACAAGGATGCGCTCTCGCTGTTGGCTGGTCTGGGTGCCTCAGCGGCAGTACTTATGCTGGTCTTCAAGGACTCCATCATGGGCGTGGTGTCGGGAGTACAGCTCTCTGCCAACGACATGCTGAAGGTGGGCGACTGGATTGCCATGCCAAAGTACGGGGCCGACGGCACCGTCATCGAGGTGACGCTCAACACGGTGAAAGTACGCAACTGGGACAATACCATCACCACTATCCCGCCCTACCTGTTGGTGAGCGACTCATTCCAGAACTGGCGCGGCATGCAGGAGAGTGGAGGCCGTAGGGTGAAACGCTCAGTCAACATCGATATGAACAGCGTGCGCTTCTGCACGCCCCAGATGCTCGACAAGTACCGCCGCATCAAGCTCCTGGCCGACTACATCGACCACACGGAGCAAGTCATCAAGGAGTACAACGCAGCGCAGGAGATTGACAACAGCGTGCTGGTCAATGGCCGCCGACAGACCAACCTGGGTGTATTCCGCGCCTACCTCAACGCCTACCTACGCAACCTTCCCGGCGTGCGTAACGACATGACCCTGCTGGTACGCCATCTGCAACCCACCGATCACGGCATCCCCATCGAACTTTACTTCTTCACCCGTACTACCCAATGGGCACTCTACGAACAGATACAAGCTGACGTATTCGACCACCTGCTGGCCATCGTGCCTGAGTTTGACCTACGCGTCTTCCAATCCCCCACAGGAGCAGACCTGAAAAATGTGAAGTCCTAATGATAAAGTCTCCCCAACCTTGCGGCAAAGAGCAAAACGAGAGAGAATTTTAAAGACATGTTGGTATTTCCCATTGAATTGGTAACTCATACCTCGCACACAAATTCTTACGATTTACATCTGCATGCCGTAACGCATGATTATCAATAAATATTATTAGATAACTCTTTGAGGGTGTGCCACCACTTCCTTGACTCCCTGCAAGCTATCGTTAAACTGGATGCCATAGCAACCAATGAGGCTACAATCCATGGTCAGATTACGAGGTTGCTGACTGTAGCGTTCCTCGTCCGGCAAGACCAAGGTGGATGGATTAGCAAGCCCCATGGCTCGGGCAATGCACAGGTAAAGAGTGTAGCTATCCAGAGTATTGCCACTGCCGAAGTTGTAGATGCCTCCAGGTAGGGCGATGGCATGCTCCAGATTGCGCACCACCTCCCAGACGTTAGTCACACCGCGATACTCGTGCGTGGCGGCCTGAAGCGTCATTCCCTCGGCGGCAGCTTTCTGAAGATTCACCAAAATGTTGCTGTTGAGTTTCAGAGACCTACTCGGATTCAAGGAAGTATCCAGCTTCAGGATATCGACGGGCAGGTCATACATCCACGTCAGTCGGAGCCCCACAGCATCAGGTAAGTTACACAGCACCCGCTGCTCCGCCTCCAGCTTGTGCCGACCATAGACGTTAACCGGCTGAAGTATCACATTCTCCTGAAGTGGTCCCAACAGAGGGGTACCGTTATAGACTTGGTCGCTTGACATAAAGATTAGCTTTGCCCCTGTGAGCTTGCAGGCCTTGGCTAACCTAACCGTACCCTGCACGTTGACACGGTGCGACTCTTCTGGATGCTGTTCGCAATACCACGTGTTACTGAGTGCAGCACAGTGGATGACCACATCTGGGCGGTACAACTCTAGATAGGCCCTTACAGCCTCTTCACGGCTCACATTGAGCTCACTGTGTGTAGGCAGCAGTAACTCATACCGCTCCCTGTAGTAGTAGGCCAGCCGGCTCCCTAGGAATCCGCTGCCACCTGTTATCATGACCTTTGTCTTCATAATCATCTTCTACTTGTTGTATAGTATTCACACTTCTTTTTTACAAATAACTGCAATTGCACAACGATGCTATTAGAGATTGCGGCAAAGTTAGTAAAGAGAATCAATATCTAGGCACTTTCGGCCTTAAAAATGTAAAACAACACTTTTTACGTCCATATGTATCAGCGAAAACCGATAGTTCTCCACACCTAGTGGAAATCCTGGCGGCTGCGACCACGGAGGATGACGTAGAGGATGACGGGGGCACCGATGAGGGGGGTGATGGCGTTGAGAGGGATGATGCCCCGTTCGCCGGGAAGGACACTCAGGAGGTTGCAGAGCAGGGCGATGAGACCGCCCGTCAGCAGGGTGGCGGGCAGCAGGGTGCGATGGTTGGCCGTGCCGATGAGCAGACGGGCGATGTGGGGGACGGCCAGCCCGATGAATGAGACGGGGCCACAATAGGCGGTGGTAACGGCCGTGAGCAAGCCGGTGACAAGCAGCAAGACTAGGCGCACACGACGTAGGTTGATGCCCAGGTTCTCAGCATAGCGGTCGCCCAGCAACAGGGCATTGAGGGGCTTGACAAGCAGCAGGGCACAGAGCAGACCGATACCCGTGACGATGGCAAAGGGGGGCAGCTGACGAAGTGAGACACCCCCGAAGTGACCCATGCCCCACACCATGTAGGACTGCACCCCCTCGGCCGTGGCGAAGAAGTTGAGCAGCGAGATGGCGGAGGAGGTGACATAACCAATCATGATGCCGGCAATGAGCAGTAACACGTTGCTCCTCACCAGCGTGGAGAGGAAGAGGATAAGAGCCATGACGCTCATGGCACCTACGAAGGCACCAGTCAGGATGGAGGCAAAACTGCCCCACTGGAAAGCCGAGGAAGCGGTAAGGCTACTCCCACAGAGCATCACCAGGGCCACGCCGAGCGAAGCACCGGAGTTGATGCCGAGGATGGAGGGACCAGCCAGGGGGTTACGGAAAGCGGTCTGCAGCAGCAGGCCACAGA
Organism: uncultured Mediterranea sp.; assembly: GCA_945831575.1. Classification (GTDB taxonomy): domain Bacteria; phylum Bacteroidota; class Bacteroidia; order Bacteroidales; family Bacteroidaceae; genus Bacteroides. Next base: position 57,344 of record CAMACX010000004.1, on the reverse strand, counting down.
CGGCCAACGCACTGCCGCAAAGCCAAGCCGTAAGGGCAGAGGGCAGGCGTGACTCCCAGATGATGAAGCTCCACGAAGGATGAGTACCCGACTCCCCACAGAGGATGCTCACCACCTCGGCCACCGGTATGGTAACGGACCCGAAGAGGAGATTGGCTGCCAGAAGCAGCACCGTGAGGGGGAGGAGGTATTTCTTCATCTTAGTTGTCTTCTGTTCAATTATTGTCTTATAAGGGCTCTTCTATTTTGCTACACCATCTTCCTCTTGCCTTCGCCTGTGGGGGTGGACCTAAGGTCTCCACCTGAGCTCCTTGAGTCTTGATACGGTAAGCTTTTACTGCTTCAGCCTGCAAAAATAATGCAAACCTTCGGAACCTGCAAGATTTCCTGCTGCATTCCTTGTATTATCTCCTGCGGCATTCCCTGCTAAGTCTGCTGTGGCACCATTCCCTGCAATTTCTGCTGCGGCACCATTTCCTGAAAAATCTGCTGCGGTATCATGCACCAACTCGGGGTGGAAAATGTGCAGCAGGTCGGAGAGCAGTCGGTCGGGATGGAAGGGGGTCTCTTCATAGAAAGGTACTTTGCCCGTGTGGCAGACGTAGATCTTGCGCTCGCGGAAGGGACGGAAGGCGGCATAGCCTGCATAGTCGGCCTCAAGGTCCCGGTAGGTCATCTCCCGGGGGCGGTTGTACTTGAAGAGCCAGTAGTCGGCCTCGGAGGCACGCGCAAAGACGGTCTCCAGCGACAGGGGCACGGAGCCACTGTGGGTGTCGTGGGCAAAGGCATAACGGGCTCCTGCATCACGGCAGAGTATGCCGGTGGTACTCTGTCCGCCAGGCACATACCAGGCGCTGTTGCTCTTGAGTTCCATCAGCACCAGCGGGCGAGTGGTGGTGGCATCAGCCAGGGTTTTGAGAGCCAGGTAGCGCTGCTCCACGGCGGCAAAGAGGGAGTCGGCCTGAGAGGCACAACCGTAGAGACGGCCGTAGAAGCGCACCCATTCGGCACGCCCCAGAGGGGAGGTCTCCATGTAGTCGGCACACTCCACCAGGGGGATGCCGAGCTGCTCCAGACGGCCGTAGCCGCCGCTGTTCTCAAAGGGCGAGAGCAGGATGGCATCAGGACGGAGGGCCATGATGCGCTCGATGTCGGGACTCATGCCACTGCCGCAGTCGGTGATACGCCCCTGCGCCACCCCTTCGTGGATGGAGGAGAGGTCGATGTAGCTGAGGTCGCACACACCGGCGATGGCCTGACCCACCCTCAGCTCATGGAGCAATCCGCAATGCACCGAGGTATAGACCAGGGTGTGGCTGAGTGGCGTACGGAGTAGCGTCCCCTCAGGCATTAGCTCCGGCAGGGGCTGTGCAGCCGGCACGAGCACGTAGCGATGGAGGATGCGGGTGGTGTCCCAGGGGTCCACCAGGGAGGCCACGGCGCAGGAGTCATACTCCACGATGCTGAGCCTGCGGGCATAGCGCAGCGCCAGCGTATCGCCTGCGGTACCTCCTGTAGAGCCTGCTGCACCCTGTGTGGAGCCGTCAGCAAGACAAGAGGCACTCTTGCCCCCACCTCCACAGGAGGAGAGAAGCAAGAGTGTCATACAGCAGATGGACAGTAATGAATTACACTTCATAACTATCGATAACACTATGGCCTGAGATTAATTGAAGAATACCATGCCCGCAGGATTCATGCCACCGGCATCAAACTTCTCTACAAAGGTACCATCGTGCTTGAAGCGGTAAATGGTGCCGTTGGAATTATAGTTGGACACAGCGAGGTAGATGTCACCGTTGCCCTGGTTGATCTCCAGCATGTAGATGCTCGCAGAGGCCAGCTCCGAGGGGGCATTCTTGAGGAATGAGGTATTGTTGAGCTTGCCGGCCTTCGCATCATAGGTGTAGAAAGTCGTGGTGGTCTCACCCGTGCCATACCAGTCGGTAAACGAATTGACCACATAGACCACATCCTTGTAGGTGGCCAGATGAGAGGCGTTGCCCAGCTGGGTCACCTGATTGTTGCTCTTGGTGTCAATCACCTGCAGAACAGAGCCCGGAGCGGTATAGACATTGCTGATGAAGAAGATTTTGCCCTCCTCTTCCACCATCTGGTTGTAGGGGTTGGGCACCAGGGTGGTGATGGTCTCCTTGTAGGTGAAGGTCTTGAGGTCGATGACCTTGATCTCGTTGTAGGGCGTCCAGTCGGCAGCGCAAGTATGAGTCACGTAAAGCAGGTCGTCCTCGATGACCACTGCCTCCATGCAACCGCCCAGGCCGGTGATCTTCTTCTCCACCGTGAGGGTACGGGCATTGATCTTGGCCACGGCACCGTAGTAGAACGATGCGTAGATGTAGCCATCCTCAGCAGCCAGATAGCGGATACCTGCTGCAAGGTCAGGGTCGTTGACGAACGATACACGTCCCTCCTCCACACCTGCGGCATTGAGCTTCACCAGGTAGTTGGAGCCATAGACAGCCACGTAGATCTCGTCTTCGTACTCAATGATGTCCTGGCCCGTATCGCCCAGTTTGGCACCATTCTGCTTATAGAAGATGTCGCTGATGAACGGAGTGTTGCCATTGGGGTCGTAGAAGGCAATGCCTGCATTGTTGGCGTCTTGTTTGCCTTCGTTGAGGATATAGGCACGCTGATGCGGCAGCTCGACCTGAGAGCCTGCATCGTCCCAACCTTCGTCGTCGTCACTACACGAAGCCATCGTCCCACCGATGGCCAGCATACAGAGTATGCCATAAAATAAGCTTCTGATTTTCATTTTCTTGTTGATTTTTTAATGTACTTGTTTACTGCTTTTTATTATAGTTGTTTAGTTAAAATGTGTAATCTATGCTTATGCGCCACGAACGTCCAGGCATGGGATAGTACTTGATGATGTCGTACTGCTCATTGGTCAGGTTGATGCATTCGGCACGCAGGGTACAGCTGCTGTGCCTCAGCTTAAGCGTTCGCGACAAAGTCAGCGTGTGCTCCACATAACCGTCTATCTCATTCTCCGGCAGGTTCTGCTCAAGGTAGTAGCGTTTGCTCACCCCAACCAGCGAGTAACCCACGTTGACCCAAGGCGTCTGCACGAGCGCCGAGGCATTGCCGCTATGCTGGGGGGTATAGGGGAGCTGGTCCTTATACAGCTTGGATTCCTTGTCAGTCAGGTCAATGGCCTTCTGCCACATGTAGGCACCGCTCACGATCAGATTGACCCTGCGGGTCAGGGAGATGGAGGCTGAGGCGGTGGCATCTACGCCGGCTACATTCACCTTGCCGTAGTTGACCATGCGCCAGGTGAAGGTGCCGGGGAAGGCTACAATCTTGTCCTTCACGTCGTTGTAATAACTATCCACCGTGAGGCTCAGGTGGCTCAAGGCTCCCCACCCGCTCCTGCTCCAGGTCACGCCCAGATTGAGTTCATTGGCCTTTTCGGGATTGAGCGAACGGTTGCCCAGACGGTAGTAGTAGAGGTCATTGAAGGTGGGCAGACGGAAAGTGTTCTTGTACATCAGCCGCAGGTAGAGGTCCTCTTCCGACCAGGGCTTGAAGCTGAGTGAGAGTGCGGGCGCGAGGCGATTGAAGTCGTCGGGTGCCTCACCTGCCTTGACCTTTTCCCACGTGGCGGTATGCATCAGGGAGGCATCCACACGCAGCCCATGCCAATGGTACCTGGCTCGCAGGGCGGTCATCGAAGTGTAGCGCGTGGGGTAAGGGCACTCCTTCAGGTTGCTCTCCATGGTGTTGCTGGCACCATCCTGAGCCAGCGAGACGGAGAAGGCCTGCGTGGGCCGGAAGAGCACGGAGGCGGAGAGGTAGAACTCATCCTGACCATAGCGCTCGGTATAATAACCGTTGTCCACAGGGGTGCCATAGTCGCACATCTTGTTCCAGCCATGCGTATATTTGGCCTGAGCACGGAGGCTCCATTGGCGGCTCAACTGCTTGCGGTACTGCGCCTGAGCAAAGTAATTCTCGTCCCAGAGTTTCTCAGTGGAGATGGGATTGTAGAGCGTCACTGACCCGGGCAACCCACGCTTGGAGCTGTAGCAATAGGCCTTCAGCGACAGTTGACTGCTGTCGCGCAGGGTGTGATAGAGGTTGGCCTCGCCCTGCAAGGAGTAGATGGCGGAGTTGTTGCGCTTCTCGTGGGTGACATACTTGCCGTTGACCAGCCGGAAGGGGTAGTTGCCGTCGGCCCGCATGTAGGTGCCATCCACAGCAAGCGCCGTGCGACTGCCCAGCTGTTGCCACCAGCGCATGGAGGGTGTGACGTAACCGAAGGAGCCACCCTGCAGGCGTGTCCTGAACGAGGAGCGGCGCCCTGCGTCAAAGTGGGGTTTCTCGGTCTCTATGCTCAGCACACCGGCCGAGGCGTAGAGACGGGCCGACTGGAGCATCTCTTCCTGCTGCCCCACAGCCAAGGAGAGCACCTCAATGTTGTCTAGGGAGAAGCGGCCGATGTCAATCTGTCCGCCCAGACAGTTGCTCACTGGTACGCCGTCGTAGCTCACGGCCGTATGAGCAGCACCCATGTTGCGCACGGAGACGGTCTTGAGTCCGCCGATGCCACCGTAGTCCTTGACGTTAGCACCGGCAAAGCGACGCACGGCATCAGCCATGTTCTGGATGCCCAGCTGCTGCAGCTCCTGCTTCCCCAGCTGCTGCACAGGCACGGTGGAGGTGATGAGAGCACGACGGCGCGGGGCCGTGACCGTAACGTCCTCTATACGGTGGGTCTTGCCTGTGATGGTGTCACTGGGCAAGGACTGTGCCAGAATAGCCGGAGCAACTGTCAACGTACAGGCTGCTACGGCGAGGGAGAGGAAGTGTCGTATTCCTTTCATCCTAATCTAATCAGTTTGAGCAATTGACTGCTTAACCTAACACTATGTACACCATTCGCTTTCCTCGAACGAAAGGTTTCTTGACTCGGCTTTGCAGGTCTTCTGACTCGTCACGTAAGCGCCATCGCCTTCCCGTCTCATGCAGAGACAGTGGCTAAGAGATTGATGTGCGCCCTACCCTTTCCTTGGCCTGAAGGTCATCATAAAAGATTGACCCTCGCTGGCGGGTAACGTGAAACTCACAGCAGCGGGACTGTCCGGGACTTGCACCCGATTCCCTTTTCATCCTATCCCCGAACGGGGGACTCCGGAACAAAACCGCTGCAAAGTTACAGGGTTTCTTTTTATCTGCAAACTATTTTCAGTTTTTTCACAAAAACAACACAGCCGGGAGGAGTCCCCCCGGCATCATAACACATCATAAAACATGAGCAGGAGGCCATCACCCTATAAAACAAGAACAGGAGGCTATCACCGCGGATGAGTGACGCCTCCTGTCTTGTTTTGTTAGAGTATAATTTTTCTGCTTTTAAGCTTATGCTTCGGCAGTGGCTGCTGCAGGCACTACCGAAACGGTGCGCTTGTCTTCTCTACCGGTCTTGAACACGACGGTTCCATCTACCAAGGCGTAGAGAGTGTGGTCACTACCCATACCGATGTTCTTACCGGGATGGAACTCAGTGCCTCTCTGACGAACGATGATGTTGCCTGCCTTGCAGAGCTCACCACCGAAAATCTTCACGCCTAATCTCTTACTTGCTGATTCGCGGCCGTTCTTAGAACTACCAACACCTTTTTTATGTGCCATTTCTTCTTACTGTTTTAATGATTAAGCTACTACTTCTTTGATTGTTAACTCCGTAAACTGCTGACGATGACCGTTGAGCTTGCGATAGCCTTTTCTTCTCTTCTTGTGGAACACGAGCACCTTCTCACCCTTGACCAAAGCGGAAGCCACCTCGCAAACCACCTTTGCACCCTCTACCGTGGGAGCACCTACGGTGATGTTGCCGTCGTTGTCAACCAAAAGAACTTTTTCAAACTCAACTGTTGCACCTGCCTCCACATTCTGGATGTGGTGAACAAACAGCTTCTTGCCAGCTTCTGCTTTAAACTGCTGGCCATTGATTTCTACAATTGCGTACATTTAAACTGTAAATCTGTATAAGTTAGCTCCGGCGGGTGGCTGCTAATCACTTAACATACACTTAGTTGAACCCGTTGCGGAATAATCGGCCACAAAAGTACTGCTTTTTTTCCGAACAGCAAAGGATTTTCACCTCTTTTTTTGCAAAATCGTCAACTCAACAGGATGCCTGCCACTACACCACCTAACAGGATGGCCAGCAGAATCAGCAACAGCAGGGCTGTGAGACACATCTTACAGGTGCGCCAGAAGCTCTGCCACCAGCTGATGCCGTAGAGCTGCCTGTAGTCAAAGCAGAAGATGAGGACTATGCCGGGGATGGAGACTTCGTAGAGGCTATCCACCTGGGCGTAACCGTGGACGAGCAGCACCACAATGCTCACCAACAACAGCTGACAGGCGATGTAGGCCTGCACAAAGAGGTGTTCGGTGACATTGAACCGAGGACGGTACTTGGGCTTGCGGAACACAAAGCGGGTGGACAAGGCGAAGAGGGGCAAGGTGATAAGTACCAGGAAGGCCCTATTGCCATGAATCCATCCCTCCAGCAGATTGACCACACGCTTGACGAAGGGATGGGAATCGACAAAGCGGTTGAATCGGTTGCGGATAGAGTTATCACCCCTCCAGCGACTGAGCCTCTCCGGTCTTACCGTAGGAATACCTACCTCATCGGCCAAGAGGTCGGCTAGCTCTTCACCGTCAATTCCCTCACTCTCTCGCTCATAGACCGCCGTCCCTGCCTGCCAGGTGGAGTCCTGATAGCCAGTCTCTCTGATGGAATCCTGATAACCGGTCTGCTTGAAGATAGCATCCACCACCTGCTGCTGGATGTGGCGGCTGACGGAGTCCTGATTTCTATCAATTTCTGCCTGGATTGAACGGCGGGCCTCGGCCAAACGCTCCTGAGCAGCTGCATCTGACTGAAGCTGTACCTTATCCTCCCTCAGCGCATCGGGGTCAACGAGTTGCACCATCATCACATAGATGGCAGCCAGGATGAAGAGCATCTGGAAGGGGCGGAAGTAGAAGGCGCGACGGCCGGTGACAAACTCTCGGATGAGGTGTCCCGGACGGTAAAAGAGGTCGATGAGCGTGCGTCCAAAGCCACTGTCGATGTTGAAGAAGCCACCTGCGATATTCTTCAGCGCATTGCTCATGCGGTAACGAGTGGTAGTACAGGATTGTCCGCAGCGAGGGCAATAGTTGCCCTGGAAAATCTCGCCACAGCACTTGCACACCGTACTCTGAGACGTATTGAGCGGAATGGCTTTGCCCCGCTGAATGCGGAGATAATAGCCTCGCAACCGCTTCTTGAGCGGGTGCAACTGCTGCATCATGCGTTGATGCAGGGACAGAGGAAGGAAGCGCCGTCCATGCAGCGTCCACCAGAGTGTGAGCAGGAAGACAATCAGAAAGAGTGGAAAGTCGCCCCATTCCACAGTCAGCTCGTCCCAAGCCATTGAGCCCAGGAAATAGAGAATGGGGAGTTTCCACCAAGCCACCCACTTGGGGGACTGTACAGCGTCCTGCCTTCTGGAAGACGGCAATGCAAGACGTGTCTCCAACAAACCGTAGAGGTCATTGTAGATAGCCGTATGGGGATAAGCAGCAAGCTCCTGACGCGTAGTGACACCGTGGAGAATGCCGGCAAAAGGCACAGCTGCGGCCTGCGCCGTAAGGGCATCGACCACGCTGTCGCCCAGGTAGAGGGTATTGGCCGGTGTGGCCCCAAGGCGTTTCATGGCCAGCAACAGCCCCTCAGGGCTGGGCTTCATCTGCTTCACGTCTTCTCCTCCCACGATGAGGTCAAAGAAGCCTTCAGAAAAATCACGTGCTACCAGTTCCTCGATGCGGTAGCGGTACTTGGTGGAGAGGATGGCGATACGTGCCCCCCGCGACTTGAGCCGCTCAAGCACCTCCCTGGTCTCGGGGAAGAGATGGGTATTGGCCGTCATGCACGTGTTGGCATGCTGCACATACTGCTGCTTCATGGAGGCCAGATGCTGTGCGTCAGTAATGCCTGTCATCTCTGAGAAGGAGTCTTCCAGCGTCTTGCCGATGGTACGCTTAATCTGCTCGTCGGTCACGTCAAGAAATCCTTCATTGGTCAGCACATGGCGGTAGCACAGCACTATGCCGCGCGAGGAGTCAGCCAGGGTATAATCGAAGTCAAAGATGTAAGTAGTGTAGCGCATGAGGGATTCTCTTTATCTATTTGTATAAAATGGTTGGTCAAATAGCTGGTCGTCGGATTACAGGCCAAGGATGTCAGTCTGACGGGACATGTTGTGAAACTCCCCGTTGAGCGCCTCAGCCTCCAGCGGATTGAGTTCGAGCTCTTTCTTCAGATCATCGGTGGCCCCTGTCTTGTCGCCACGAAGCAGCTTGGCCCGGCCGCGCTCATGATAGAGCGCAGCCGACTGCGGATTCATCTCGATGGCTTCATCCAAGAGGGCTATCGCCTGCTCCGTTGCTTTGCGCTCGATATAGAACGCTCCAAGAGCCAGGTAAGCCTGTTCATTGAAGGGGTTAAGCTCAATCAGGTGCCGGAAATCGGCCTCGGCATCCTCAGGATGGCCTGTAGCCAGCTTGATGCGTCCGCGCAGCAACAAGGCCCCCTCGTTGTCGGCATCGGCCGAGAGTACCGCTTGCAAGTCATCGTCGGCCTCACTATACTGCCCCATCTTCAGAAGCGCCTCGGCACGCAGCAGACGAGCCTCGGTATAGTCCTCCTTGAGCATGAGGGCCTGGGTGAGGTGCGCCACGCACATCAGCGGGTTGCCCTGTCCATCGTCAGCCTTGGCCAGCAGGTAGTGGGCCGCCGCATTGCCTGCCTCAAGCTGAATCACCCGTTCGGCAGCCTGGGCCATGGCGGCATAATCCTCCTGCATGTAGCAGACGTTGCAGAGCATCAGGTAGCTGTCAGTATGAGTAGGTTCAGCCTTGATCATGAACTCCAGCTCCTCACGAGCCTCATCCAGCTTCCCCATACGGAGGTAGGTCTGGGCCAGGTAACCCCTGGTCTCAAAGTCCTCCTGAAGCGCAAGCGCCTCAGTAAAACACTTGACGGCGTAGTCCATGCGCCCCATGCGCTGGGCACGCATTCCGTCAAATTTGAAGATTTCAAACTTCTTCTGCGCTGTCTTCTCTCTTTGCTCCTCGGCGGTCTCACTTTTACCCCCAAGGAATGATCTGAAAAATCCCATATCTTTATTGAGTTATAAGCATTATATAAGTTACGAACTATTACGTTGCAAGCCTGTCTTAACTACAAGTATAAACTTTCTATCCATTTTGAATTACTCATTCTTAATCAAGAATTGACCTTCCACCCTGACACGTTGCTGCTGGATGAGCTGCTCCAGGACCTCGGTCAGGCCTTTGTGATCCCAGGAAGTTCCGAGACCCAGCTCCAAGGCCCTGCAAGGCGCTTGAGCCAACCTGTGGAGAATGTAGTCGGCCATCTCCTGCTTAGGGTCTTGCCCCAAAGCCCGCTGTTCGCTCAGACAGACATCACAGATACCGCAATTACGGTCCAGCCGTTCGCCAAAATAGTCAAGCAGCAACCGGCTGCGGCAGACCTGTTCCTGCTTTGCGTATTGCAAAATGGCCTTCATGCGTTGCTCCTGACGCGCCTTGCGCTCTTCATAGACAGCCGGAGGTATCTGGATGCGCTCCCGCTCCACGCGCTCGCGCGTATATATTATATAAGGTGTACGACGATGAGGAATGTAGCTGATCACACGCAGCTTGCTCAGACGTATCAGCACCTCATAGACCTGCTGAGGAGTAACGCCTGAAAAACTGGCAATCGCGGTCTCACGAATAAACACATAGTCGCTGAAGAGACCTGTATAGAGCCGGAGGGCTGCCTGCACCACCAGTTCGCTCACCTCATCCATCTCACGCAGACGATAAAGCTCGTCGCGCAACAGGATGAAGCGAAGTCGCGAGGCGTTGTCTCGCTCCTCGGTATATTCCAGATAACCGGCCAACGTAAGCAGGCGCAGGGCTGCATCCACAGGCACAGGAAAGAGCTTGAACTTGCGGCAGAAATCATCAATATCAAACTCGCGCACGCAGCCCAGGCCATCGCCCATCGCCATCTGAAAGTAGTATTGCAATTTCTCATATACCTCACGGATATACTCTTTCTCCGGGAAGGACGTATTGAGTCGCTTTTGCAGCGTCAAATCGTCAGAACCACTATAGAGCACAACGGCATACGCCTTCTGCCCATCCCTACCCGCTCGTCCGGCCTCCTGGAAATAGCCCTCGATGGACTCTGGCAAGTCGTAATGGATCACCAGACGCACATCGGGTTTGTCGATACCCATGCCGAAGGCGTTGGTGGCCACCATGACCCGCTTCTCCCCCTTCGTCCATAGTTGCTGACGCACCTCGCGCGTCACGTCATCCAACCCCGCATGGTAATAATCAACCGAGATGGATTGCTCCTGAAGCAGTTCAAACAGCTCCGTACAAAGGCGGCGAGTGCGCACATAGACGATGGCGCTACCCGGGATGCGGCTGAGAATACGGACCAGCTCCCTCCGCTTGTCGTCGGTACGGTACACGATATAGGCCAGGTTTTTGCGTTCGAAGCTCATACGAAAGACATTCTCATGCTTGAAGCCCAGACGCAACTGGATGTCCTTGACCACCTCGGGCGTAGCCGTGGCCGTGAGGGCCAATACAGGCACACCGGGCAGCAGCTCACGGATCTCGGCGATACGCAAGTAGGCAGGACGGAAGTCGTACCCCCACTGGGAGATGCAATGGCTCTCATCCACGGTGATGAAACTCACGCGCATCTTACGCAGCTTGCGCTGGAAAATCTCCGTTCCAAGCCGTTCGGGAGAGACGTAGAGGAATTTGTAGTCACCGAAGATGCAGTTATCCAGCGTACGCAACACCTCCTGACGCTCCATGCCCGAGTGAATAGCCAAAGCCCGCAATCCCCGCTTCTGGAGATTGAGCACCTGGTCCTTCATGAGGGCAATGAGTGGGGTGACGACCAGGCAAATCCCCTCCATGGCCAAGGCTGGCACCTGAAAGGTGATGGACTTACCTCCTCCGGTAGGCATCAGCCCGAGCGTGTCCTTCCCACTGGCAATACTCTGGATAATCTCCTCCTGGATGCCCCGGAAGGAGTCATATCCCCAGTAGTGCTTCAGAATGTCTCGATAGGTCATGATCGCGTTACTCTCTTCTACAATCTATATCAGCCTTCTATAATCTATATCAGCCTATATCAGCTGTTTGGCTTGATATCCTCGATTTGCAACTGCACCTCGCCCCGCTTGTGGGTATTCTCCTCAATGGTATAGCAGATATCAAACGACTGCTTGCTCTTGATGAAGCGCACGTGCGAGCTCTGCCCGAAGGCGATGCCGTTCATCACGTTGTTGGACTTGTTATCTACCAGCTCCAGCTTGATATGCTCCTGCTCACGCCCCACTACCTTACTCGTACCGTAATCATAGACGTGGTGCGTGCAGAAGATGGGCTTCACGTTCTCGGGACCAAAGGGATTGAACTTCTTCAGGTCGAGGAAGAAGCGGTTGGTGATGTCCTTGAAGTCTATCTCCGCGTTGATGTCAATCACGGCACTGGTCTGCTCTGGGAGGATATGCTCAGCTACATAGGCCTCAAAGCGACGGGTAAACTCCTCTACATGCTCGGCCTTCATGGAGAGTCCGGCTGCATAGGTATGCCCGCCAAAGTTCTCCAGCAAGTCACGGCAATTTTCAATGGCCTTATAGACATCAAAGCCAGAGACCGAGCGGGCCGAGCCGGTAGCCAGGTCACCCGTACGGGTCAGCACAACGGCTGGCCGGTAATAGACCTCGGTGAGTCGTGAGGCCACAATGCCAATCACACCCTTATGCCAGGCCTCGTTGTAGATGACGATGGAGCGTCGATGGTCCAATCCTTCCAACCCATCGACTATGCGATTGGCCTCTTCGGTCATGCTCTTGTCGAGGTCCTTGCGGGTCTCATTGTACTGATTGATCTGCCCAGCCTTCTCCAAAGCGATGGAGAAGTCCTTTTCAGTCAGCAGATCGACGGCTTCCTTCCCATTCTGTATGCGCCCCGAGGCGTTGATGCGCGGACCTATCTTGAAGACGATGTCGCCCACGGTAATCTCCTTGTCAGCCAGTCCACAGACGTCAATGATGGCCTTGAGCCCTACACTCGGGTTGCTATTGAGTTGCTTGAGGCCGTGGAAAGCCAGGATGCGGTTCTCTCCCATGATAGGCACGATGTCGGAGGCAATGCTCACGGCCACCAGGTCGAGCAGGGGGATGAGGTGATGAAACTCAATGCCGTTGTTCAGGGCAAAGGCTTGCATGAACTTAAAGCCCACGCCACAGCCGGAGAGGTGTTCGTAGGGGTAGGTATTATCCTCCCGCTTGGCGTTGAGGATAGCCACGGCCTGAGGCAGCACCTCATCGGGCACGTGGTGGTCGCAGATGATGAAGTCGATTCCCTTGCTCTTGGCATAGGCAATCTCCTCCACCGCCTTGATACCGCAGTCGAGCACGATCACCAGACCTACGCCGGTACTGGCCGCATAATCCACCCCCTTGGTGGTTACGCCATACCCCTCGTTGTAGCGGTCGGGGATGTAGTAGTCGATGTTCGAGTAGAACTGCTGAATAAACTTATAGACCAGGGCTACAGCCGTGGTGCCATCTACGTCGTAGTCACCGTAGATCAAGATACGTTCTTTCCTTCCCATTGCCCGATTCAGACGATCGACCGCTACGTCCATGTCTTTCATCAGGAAAGGGTCATGCAGGTCAGGCAGCTGCGGTCTGAAGAACTTCTTCGCAGCAGCTGCAGTCTGAATCCCACGCTCGGCCAACAGCCTGCACAGGATGGGGCTAATCCCCAGCTCCTGAGCCAGTTGTTGGCTTACCTCTTCCTGTTCGGGTGTTATGGGTAAATAATTCCATGTGTGAGTCATTTATATATGTTTTTTTTCTTTTTCAGCTCTCGGGGTGGCAACGTATGTCGCCAACAAGCGGTAAAGATAGGAAAAAACTATATAAGCAACAAAGAAATAGGCAACTATTTATCAAAAGCACCCTACTTTTTAAGATATTAGCGTGAAAAATGGGGTTAAAACTCCACTTTAGGTGCCTGTTCAGCCCCTTCAGCAGCCTCAAAGTAGGCTCTTTTGTCGATACCGAAGAGTGACGCAAGCAGGTTCTTGGGGAAGCGACGGATGGCAGTATTCAGCTCTTTGGCGGTCTTGTTGAACTCCATGCGGGCTACGTTGATGCGATTCTCCGTACCTTCGAGCTGGGCCTGCAGTTCCAGGAAGTTCTGGTTGGCCTTCAGGTCGGGGTAGTTCTCGGTAATGGCCAGCAGTTTACCCAGGGCAGAGGTGACATCACCCTGTGCCTTCTGGTACTCGGCCAGTTTCTCCGGTGTGAGGTTGTCTGCATCCACCTTGATGCTGGTAGCCTTGCTGCGGGCCTCGATGACCCCTTGCAGCGTCTCCTTCTCATGGCCAGCATATCCCTTAACGGTGCTGACCAGGTTGGGAATCAGGTCGGCCCGGCGCTGGTACTGTGTCTCCACGTTGCTCCACGCCGTGCTCACATTTTCGTCCATGGTTACCAGTCCGTTGTATCCACTGATAGCCCAAATCACCACAATTGCCACTACGACAATGATTCCTAATGTTGATTTCTTCATTGCTTTAAAATGTTATTTAGTTATTAATTGAAGTTTCGCAAGTTAAAACTTGCTCTCAGTAAACAAGTTGACAAGTAAACGAGTTGTCAGGTTTCTACCGAAATAGCCAGCTTGTACAAGAGGGATATTATCTTGTCAACTGGTCAACTCGTTAACTGACAGCATGTCGGAGACATGCGAAACTTGAGTTATTACTATTGGGATAGTTGCTTCTCAGTCCAGACAATCAGAATCTCGTCCCTGCGCCACCGCCGCCGCTGAAGCCGCCTCCGAAGCTTCCTCCACCGAAGCCGCCTCCGCCGCTGAAGCCGCCGCCGCCTCCCATGCCACCGAAAATGATGGGACCATGACCACCACTATTTCCGCGGTAGTTCTCATCGTAGGAGCTTTGCTGACGGCGCACTACGTGACCACAGTTGAGGCAGGTATAGACCACCTCTTCCTTCTTGACCCCACCACGGCGGTAGAGCAGACGGGTAGAGGTGCGCTGCAGCTTGTGTTTACCGCAATGGGGACACTTAGTGGCAGCATAGATACCCCAAATAATGCAGAAGAGGGAGACACCCAGGATGCAGGCTATCAAGATAAATATCGTCCAAGTGAGGTCTTCTTCCTCCTCAGGGTCAGCCTCCATCGAGCCGTCAAGGGTGGCACAGACGGCCTTCATGCCGGCCACCATGCCGCTGTCCCAGTCACCCTCCTTGAAAGGGGTGAACATGTACTTCATCTGGATGCGTTTACAGAGGGCATCAGGCAGGTCGCCCTCCAACCCCAGGCCGGTAACAAACTGGATGTAACGCTGGTCGAGCACGAGCAACACCACGAGTCCGTTGTTGTTCTTCTTTTTGCCCACACCCCACTCGTTGAACAGCTTGTGGGCAAATTGGAAGCAGTCCTCCTGACCTATGCTCCCCACCACGACCACTACCGTCTCAATACCCGTCTGCTCCTCCAGAGCGAAGAGCATGCGGTCGATGCTGTCGCAAGCGGCCTCAGAAAGGATGCCATCGGGGTTGCAGGTATAGCGGCTACGGTCCTGAAGGTGGACCTTGGGGATATTATCCGTAGTATAGACCTTGCCAGTTCCTGCTGCCTGCAACGAAAGCTGAACCACCAGCAGGAGGGCCAAGGACAAGAGACGAAGGGGTTGTGACATCTTTATCATCATGCTATTGTATTATTTATCATTATCATCTGTTGTACACAGATTGTATCTATTCATCAGTCATAAGCTACTTGCATCTTATCAGTCGTAAGCAGCAGGCCTTTTATCACACCGGCTAGGGAATATATTGATTGACGAAGGCCTTGACACGGGCTGTATATTCCTCGGGATGGTCACGGTACGCGTGGGCGTGAGCCGAGCCAGGAGCTATCCAGAGCGCCTTGGGCTCGGGCTTGGCCTCGTAAAGGGGATAGACCATCGCCGTGGGGACAAAGTCGTCACACTCACCGTGAATGAAGAGCATGGGCAGGTCGCAACGGGCCACCTGATGCAAGGCAGAGGCCTCGCGGAAGCTCCAGCCATACTCCACGCTACACAACAGACTGGCTACATGCAGCAGCGGGAAAGCAGGCAGGCCAAACTGCCCCTTCAGCTCGCCGCGGAACTCGTCCCACACGCTCGTGTAGCCACAGTCCTCCACAAAGCACTTGACGAAGGGCATGAGGTTGCCCTCCCTGTTGACATCGCCCGAGAGCATCATCGTCGTGGCAGCTCCCATGGAGATGCCATGCACCACCATGCGGGTAGTGCCTCCATTGGGACGGCCAAAGAGCTCGTCGGCATAGAGCATCCATTGCAGCACGTCGAGCCGGTCAAGCCATCCCATGCGAATCTCGTTACCCTCACTCAGGCCGTGGCCGTGGAGGTCGGGCAAGAGGATATTGTAACCCAGTTCGTGGCTGTAGAGGTAGCCTATCATCATCATACGGATGGCGTTGTCGGTATAACCATGCACGATGACCGCCGTCCGGTCGGTGGGCTGCGCCGCCTCCACATAGAGCGCATGAAGGTTCTCGCCTACCGCTCCAGTCATCCACACCTCGCGGAGGGCTTGAGCGGTAGAGAGACTGTCCAGCCAAGGCTTCAGGACCGGATAACGCTCGGTCATGACTTCCACAGACTCCTCGACATTGCGGCTGCGGATGGCCAAGTCGCTGGGCCTTAAGGCATAACCCAGGAGATAATAACCTGCACACACCACGAGGGTAAGCAACAGGATCAGAATAATCGACAGGCGTTTCAGGTTCTTCTTCATTGGATGCTTAAGGATTGCTGTGACACATCGAGATAAACTCATCCGATTACTCATTCCAGATGTTCCAGGCGGCGAAGGCCTGAAGGAGCAACATCTCCAGACCGTTCTTCGTCACCGCCCCATGCGCCTTGCCCTTCTTGAGAAAGAGGGTCTCATCGGGATTGTAAATCAGGTCGTAGAGCAGGTGGTTGGGAGTAAGGAGATTGTAGGGAATGTCGGGACATTGGTCCACCTTGGGGTACATGCCCACAGGCGAGGTGTTGACAATCACGCTATATTGCGCCATCACCTCGGGAGAGAGGTCGTTGTAGCAGAGGATGTTCTCCCGCTTGGTGCGCGACACATAGACCGGCTGAAGGCCGAGGCTCTTCAGCCCGTAAGTCACCGCCTTGGAGGCACCACCTGTGCCGAGCACCAACGCATGGGTATGATGGGCCGTGAGGAGCGGCTCAATACTCTGGCAGAAACCTATCACATCGGAATTGTACCCCACCAGCTTCACCTTTCCCTTAGGCAGGCGAATGACTTTGATGACATTGACGGCCCCAATGGCCGCAGCCGTCTTATCGAGTTCGTCCAGAAAGGGAATCACCTGCTGTTTGTAGGGGATGGTGACATTCAATCCGCACAGATTGGGATGTTCCTCCACCACTTCCATGAAGCGGTCAATACTGGGTATCTCGAAGTTAAGATACTCGGCATCAATATGCTCTGCCTTGAATTTCTCATTAAAGTACCCCACGGAGAACGAGTGCCCCAAGGGATAGCCAATCAGTCCGTATTGATTCATTTTTTTCTAGTGATTAGTGTTTAGTGATTAGGTTTCACTTGTAGCTTTTAGCTCGTAGCTCGTAGCTTCACAATGGAGGTTATTTTTCTGCGATGTAGAGGGTGCAGACGCCGAAGGTGAGGCGCTTGAAGCTTACCTTTGTGAAGCCGGCCTTGCGAATCACCTCTTGCATCACTTCGCCTTGGGGGAAAGCCTGAATGCTCTCGGGGAGGTAGGTGTAGGCTCCCTTGTCGCGCGAAATCAACCGACCTACGGCGGGGATGAAGTATCCGGCATAGAGGCGGTAGAGCTGCTTCATGGGGAAACGCTCGGGGGCGGAGAGCTCGAGGATGACCAGATGGCCTCCACGCCGCAACACGCGACACATCTCCGAGAGCCCGCGGTCCAGGTGCTCGAAGTTACGGATGCCAAAGGCAACGGTCACGGCATCAAACGTCTCGTCGGCAAAGGTGAGCTGCGTGCAGTCCTGCTTCTCGAAGCGGATAACCTGCTCCAGCCCGGCGGCCTTCACCTTCTCACGTCCCACCTCCATCATGCCTTCTGAGATGTCGATGCCCGTGAGCTGCGCTGGATGGAGCAAGCAGCAGGCCTGCAGGGCAAAGTCGCCCGTGCCGGTAGCCACGTCGAGCAGCTGCTGCGGAGCGTATGGCATGAGGGCGCGAATGGCCCTCTTGCGCCAGCTGCGGTCGATGCCCATCGACATGGTGTGGTTCAAGCGGTCGTAGGTGGGAGCGATGTGGTCAAACATCTGCTCCACCTGCTCACGCTTGCTCCCGTCGCCATAGCCTTGCGGCCTCACTTTCTCTTGGGGATATTCCATGCTTTCGTTACCTTGACAGGATTACTTCAGGTAGTCGGTCACATTCTTCTCGATGCGTGCGGCAATGTCGCCTGCATCCTCCTTCACGAAACGTTCACCCGTGATGTGCTCATAGAGTTCGATGTAGCGGTCGCTGATGCTTTTCACGATCTCATCTGTCATCTCGGGCACCTGCTGTCCGGCCTTGCCCTGGAAACCGTTGTCCATCAACCACTCACGTACGAACTCCTTGGAGAGTTGCTTCTGCGGTTCACCCTTGGCAAAGCGCTCCTCGTAGCCTTCGCTGTAGAAGTAGCGGCTGGAGTCGGGGGTATGAATCTCGTCCATCAGGTAAATCTGACCGTTGTGCTTGCCAAATTCGTACTTGGTATCCACGAGAATCAGACCACGCTGGGCCGCAATCTCCGTACCGCGTTGGAAGAGGGCCAGGGTATATTTCTCCAGCAGGGCATACTCCTCGGGGGTAGCCAGGCCACGGGCCAGGATTTCCTCCTTCGAGATGTCTGCATCGTGCTCACCAATCTCAGCCTTTGTGGTAGGGGTGATGATGGGCGTGGGGAATTTTTCATTCTCCTTCATGCCTTCGGGCAGACGCACGTCACAGATTTCGCGCACGCCACTCTTGTAGGCACGCCATGCCGAGCCACAGAGGTAGCCACGTACGATCATCTCCACGGGGAAACCTTCACACATCACGCCCACGGTCACCATCGGGTCGGGCGTAGCCAGCTTCCAGTTGGGGCAGATGTCTGTCGTAGCGTCCAGAAACTTGGCAGCAATCTGGTTGAGCATCTGGCCCTTGAAGGGAATGCCCTTAGGCAGAATCACGTCGAAAGCCGAGATACGGTCGGTAGCGACCATCACCAGCTTCTCACCACCAATGTTATACACATCGCGTACCTTTCCATGATAGACACTCTTCTGTCCAGGAAAGTTAAATTCAGTTGCAGTTAAAGCTTTCATATTTTTTTAGTTAGTTTGACTAATTCTTTGTTCTTCTTTGCGTCTCTCGCGTTCAGCCTTTTGCTCCTTGTCATAACGCTCGTAGGCAGATACAATCTGCGTCACCAATCGATGGCGGACGATGTCCTTTTGATTCAGCTCAATGAAGCTGATGCCTTTTACATCCTTGAGGATACGGAGGGCTTGGACGAGGCCGGAGGTCTGGCTGGCGGGGAGGTCAATCTGCGTCATGTCACCCGTGACAATCATCTTGGTGTTCATGCCCATACGGGTGAGGAACATCTTGATTTGAGCCGAGGTAGTGTTTTGCGCCTCGTCGAGGATGACGACGGCATCGTTGAGCGTGCGGCCACGCATGAAGGCCAGAGGGGCTATCTGGATGACGTTGGTGTCCATCAGTTCCTGTAGCTTGGCGGCAGGAATCATGTCCTGCAGGGCGTCGTAGAGGGGCTGCAGGTAGGGGTCAATCTTCTCCTTCATGTCGCCGGGGAGGAAGCCGAGCTTCTCACCGGCCTCTACGGCGGGGCGACTGAGGATGATCTTCTTGATTTCCTTGTTCTTGAGGGCACGCACGGCCAGGGCGATGGCGGTATAGGTCTTACCCGAACCGGCAGGACCGATGGCAAAGACCATGTCACTCTTCTGGAACGCCTCGACCAACTTCTGCTGATTCTCTGAGCGGGGAATGATGGGCTTTCCCGTCACGCTGAAGACGATGACGTTGCCCGCCTTCTCGGCCTGTGGGGCGTTGCCCTTGATGATGTCGATGATGGCCTCCTCCTTCAGGGAGTTGTACTCCGCACAATGGCGCTCCAGCTTGAGGATGTTCTCCTCAAAGGCGCACATCTCCTCCTCATCGCCCAGCACCTTGATTACATTGCCGCGTGCCACGATGCGCAGCTTGGGGTAGAGCGCCTTGATAAGCTGCATGTTGGCGTTGTTCACGCCATAGAAGATGACGGGGTCAACCTCTTCAAGTACAATCAGTTTCTCTATCATGTATGCCTTCTGTTCAACGTACTTATACTAATTCTACAATAATCTGCATGGATATGCGATAAAATTGGCGCAAAAATAGCAAAACGTTTTCATATCCGTGCATGTTTAGCCCACTTTTCATCAAAAACTACGGATAGAGGATGTATTCGCCTTCCGTAGCCGAAGCATAGCGCTCCAGCAGGCAGAGCGTCATCTCGGCAGCCTCCTGAAGTCCCTCGTTTCCGCTATAGCCGTTGATGACGGCCAGGATGTGAGTGGTCTCCAGTCCCATCTTGGTGCGCTCGTTGTCGCTCGTCGGGGTACCGATGCCGCCCAGCTCGTCGCGATAGACGGGCAGGCCCTCGATGTTGAGCACGCCACGGCCAATGCCTTCGAAGGGCTCGTTAGCCCGACCGATGCCCAGCGTGAGCGTGGTACCCACTATCTTGTCGGCATCAAAGCCGCCGATGGAGTAGCCCGTACGGAGGGAGACGAGGTTAATCAGATCAACCAGGGTATCAATCTGGTAGAGCTTCATGCCCTTGAGCAGGCGGCGGCGGAGCGCTTCGGCTGAGGGACGGTAGCGGCTGGGGTCCTTGCCGCAACGGCGGTAGGCCTCACGGGTGGCGGCAATGGCCGGCTGCTGCTTGCTCAGCTCGGGGTTGCTCGTGGCCAGCAGGTCGGCAGTAAACTGGTCTATCTCTTGCCAAAGGCCTTCGCTGAAGGGGGTATTGACCACCTGGGCATAGACGGCGGCCCCACGGTATTGGGGGCAGGCGGCCTGTATCTCGGGGGAGAGGGCAAACTGGTACTTCATCTCGGCTCCTCCTCTCCTTCGTCCAGGGATTCGTCCCAATCCTCCTCGTACTCAAAATCCTCCAGTTCCTCGATATCCTCCTCATCGTCAATGTACTCGATGCTGAGGTCCTCGGTCTCGCCCTCATCGCTCAGCTCCTCCTGCAGGTGGCTCATGTCCTTGTCGCGATGGGCTATCTTCTCGATATGGCCCTCCAGTTTGTTGCTCTCGGCATTGAGGGCCTCCCAGAGCAGGTCCTTGAGTTGCGTCAGCCCCAGACCCTGAACGGCAGAGATGAAGAGATGGGGAACGTCCTGCGGCAGGGTGGGCTCTATCTCGTGCATCAGCTCCTCATCGAGCATGTCGCATTTGGTCACAGCCAGCACCCGTTGCTTGTCGAGCATCTCGGGGTTGAAGGTGCGGAGCTCGTTGAGCAGAATCTCATATTCGCGGGTGATGTCGTCGCTATCGGCAGGCACCATGAAGAGCAGGAGCGAGTTGCGCTCGATGTGGCGCAGGAAGCGGAGACCCAACCCCTTGCCGGCGCTGGCCCCCTCGATGATGCCGGGGATGTCGGCCATGACGAACGACTTGCCGTCACGGTAGGAGACGATACCCAGACTCGGCTCCATGGTGGTGAAGGGGTAGTTGGCTATCTTGGGCTTGGCCGATGAGAGCGAGGCGAGCAGGGTGCTCTTGCCGGCGTTGGGGAAACCCACAAGGCCGACGTCGGCCAGCAGCTTAAGCTCCATGATGACGGTCAGCTCCTGCATCGGTTCGCCGGGCTGGGCAAAGCGCGGGGCCTGACGGGTGGCTGTCTTGAAGTGCCAGTTACCCAGTCCGCCGCGACCTCCCTTGAGGAGGATGACCTCCTGCCCATGCTCGGTCACGTCGCAGAGGTACTGCCCCGTCTCGGCATTATAGACCACGGTGCCGCAGGGCACCTCGATGACCTTGTCCTCGCCATCCTTGCCGAAGCTGCGGTTCTTGGAGCCGCTCTCGCCATGGCCGGCCAGGATATGGCGGTCGTAACGCAGGTGGAGCAGGGTCCAGTAGTTGCGGTTACCGCGCAGGATGATGTGTCCGCCACGACCACCATCGCCGCCATCGGGACCACCGTTGGGGCAGTACTTGGCGCGTCGCATGTGGGTGGAACCTCTTCCGCCCTTGCCCGAGCGGACGTATATCTTCACGTAGTCAACGAAATTTGATTCTGCCATAATTCTATCTTCTCTATACCTTATATTATATATGTACCGCAGCCGGAGTCACGGACTGGAAAGCCAGCCGACACAGCCTGGAGCGGCGGTCACGGTTTTGGGGCGCAAAGTTAACGAACTTTTTCCTTTTACGAAAGCTTTGTGCCGCTTTTCGCTAGCAACACTACTCAGAGCGCCTTGGGGGCGTAGAGGCTGTTCCACCAAGTGGGGTCATCCTGCAGCCACTTGGCAAACCAGGCAAAGATGGTGTTCTGCCAACGGATGCGCTTGCTGTAGTCCAGTATGTGGTGGTCCTGGCCGTTGACCAGCACCATGGCCGTCTCGCGTCCCAGCAGCTTGAGGGCCGTGTACATCTGGATGCTCTCGCCCACGGGCACGTTGTGGTCCACATCGCCATGGAGGAAGAGCAGCGGGGTGTGTATCTTGTCGGCGTTGTAGAGCGGACTGTGCTCCACGTAGAGCTGCTGGTCCTTCCAGGGGTAGCTGTGGGCCATGGAGATCTCGCTGTAGGAGTAGCCCCAGTAGCCCTCGCCCCAGTAGCTGGTGTGGTCGCTGATGCCGGCATGGGAGATGGCGGCGGCAAAGAGGTCGGTCTTGGTCTGCAGGTACTGGGTCATGAAGCCGCCGTAGGAGGCGCCGATGCAGCCTATCTTCTTGGGGTTGACAAACGGGTGCTCGGAGGCAAAGCGACGGGTACCCTCGATGATGTCGTCGGCCACGTAGTCGCCTGCAGTATTGACGTGACGGGCGGAGAACTCTTGTCCGAAGCCGGTACAGCCGCTCGGCTCAATCACATAGACCACATAGCCCAGGGCGGCGTAGGCATGGTGCGGATAGCGGCTCTCAAAGGTACGGCTCACGGGTGAGCAGCCGCCGTAGTAGTTGACGATGAGGGGGTATTGCTTCTGCGGGTCGAAGTGGGGAGGCAGGTAGAAGCGGCCGCAGATGGTGTCGCCACGGCTGTTGACGAAGTCCCATGCCCGGCAGTCGCCCAGGGCCACGTCGCTCATCTGCTCCTGGAAGAGGTCACGCACGAGGGTGCTCTTCAGGTTCTTGAGGTTGACGGTATAGAGCCGTTCGGCGTTTCTGGCGCTCTCGCCGTAGTAGGCCATCGCAGGGGCTGCGGAGGCGAGGCTGAACTGCTTGATGAGCTCTTCGGGAATGTCGAGCCGGCGGATGCGGAGGCTCTTGGGATCGAGGCGGAAGAGGTGTACACAGTCACGGTCCTCGGCCATGAAGTAGATTTGCCCATCGGCTGTATTCCACTCCACGCGGCTCACGCTCGGGTTGAAGTCACACGTCAGGGGCTGCACCTGGCGGTCGGCCAGGGTCATCAGGAAGAGTTGTCCGTCGGTCATGCTCGGGGTCTGTCCCTCCTTCACCTTCTTGCCGATGCCGCCCAGGCTCTCGGGCGAGCCGCTGATGAGGATGCGCTGGCCGTCGGGCGAGAAGCAGGCCCCGTCGATGAAGCCATCGTTCTCCACCAAGAGCTCGGCCTGCAGGGTCTCTACGTTGAGGCGGTAGAGGGAGTAGAGCTTGGTGGGGCGACCCGTCAGGCGGCTGCTACGGACCGTCATCAGCAGGTAGCGGCCGTCCTGCGAGATGTCGTTACACCAGGCGTTGCGGAAGCCGAAGGTGAGGGGCTGCATCAGGCCGGTCTTGAGGTCATACTTGGCCAGATGCGAACGGTTGCGCCAGCCGGGCTGGCGGTCGTCGGGGTGCACCACCTCATACACCTCCTTGTTCTCCTTGGGCCCCTCATCCGTGAGGGTGAAGAGCAGGTAATCCTCCGTGGGGGCCATCATGAAGTGTCCCTGGGGCAGGTCGTCGGCCAGCAGGCTCTCCAGCCCCGTGGCTACGTCCACCTTGATGAGCTGTCGTCCCTCTACCCCACTCCGCATGTAGTAGTAGGCCATGGAGCGGGGCATCCATTGCAGGTGTTCGCTCCGCTCGGCCACGACGCGTCCTGTGGCCAGCTCCTTGATGCCCGTGATGCGGTCTGTCTTGCCCCCCTCGTGGCGCAGGTTGAAGGTGGTCATCAGGTAGCGGCCGTCGGGCGAGAGCGAGGTGCCGCCCAGACGGGTGCCGTAGAGCACGTCGCTGAGGGTAAACATCCGCTGTCCCTCGCTCCGCAGGGTGAGCAGCTCCTGGTGCTCCGTCTCGATGCTGACCGAAGGAGCCTCCTGGACCTCATCGGGCGTGGCGAGGTACTTCAGAATCACTTCGTGGGAGGCAGGCTCCAGCTTGAGCAGGCCGCCCTCGTGTCGCTCGCCATCGACAAAGAGGCGGTAGTGCTTGATACCCTCCACAGTCAGCTTGACCTCCGCAAAGCGGCGGTTGTCGATGGTGAACGAGGCCAGGTGGAGCGCATAGCCGCCCTGACTGGCCGTGGCGGCTGCGGTGGCTGTGGTAGCTGAGGCAGCCGAAGTAGCTGTGGAGGCCACAGGAAGGGTGCTGCACGTCTCGCCCCCTTGCCGCACGGCGGCAAACGAGAGGGGCGTGTCGAGCAGCTGACCGGGCTCGAACGCTTTTTGCTGCACGTTGACGCTATCTATCTGATAGGGTTGCAAAAGGTTGAAAGGTCCCGCATGGCGGAACGTGTTGACGGGCAGCTTCTCTGCCCAGGCGGATGTGCCGACCAGCAAGGCTGCGGCACACAGCAGGAGTTGGATTCTTCTCATAGTCATTACTTCTTATTTGATGCACGTTATTTGATGCACGGCAAAAGTAATGATTCTCATCCAATCAGCCAAACAGAAGCGACATAAATTTAAGTTTCCTCACGGTTCAATGGCTACTTTGACAGGTGATTCACCTAGGTGGTTCACATGGAGCACTTAGGTGAGCCAGATGAACCACCTAGGTGATCCACGTGACTCACCTACGTGAGACGAGTTGTAAAGTTTATCATAACCTTCAGGCGCACGAAGCTTTATCCTTGGTTCAACTGGTTGGATATGATGTGACCATCAAACAGGTTAATCACCCGGTGGGCATACTGTGCGTCACGCTGAGAGTGCGTCACCATGACGATGGTGGTGCCTTCGCGGTTGAGCTCGGTGAGGAGGTTCATCACCTCGATGCCGTTCTTCGAGTCGAGGTTGCCGGTGGGCTCGTCGGCCAGGATGAGCTTGGGACAAGTGACCACGGCACGGGCTATGGCCACGCGTTGCTGCTGACCTCCGGAGAGCTGCTGCGGGAAGTGCTGAGCGCGGTGGCTGATGTTCATGCGCTGGAGCATCTCCTTGACACGCTCCTTGCGCTCCGCGGCCTTCACGCCGAGGTAGGTCAGAGGCAGCTCCACATTCTCGAAGACGTTGAGCTCGTCGATGAGGTTGAAGCTCTGGAAGACGAAGCCCAGCTGCCCCTTGCGCACGCGGGTACGCTCCCTCTCCTTCAGCTCACCTACCTCGCGACCAAAGAGCTGGTAGCTGCCCGAGGTGGGGTTATCGAGCAGCCCGAGGATGTTGAGCAACGTCGATTTGCCGCAGCCCGAGGGGCCCATCACGGCTACAAACTCGCCCTCCTTCACTTCCAGGTTCACCTGTTCGAGGGCCACGGTCTCCACCTCTGAAGTGCGGAAGACCTTGCTGATTTCATTTAATCTAATCATGTTGTTAGTTCTCTTTGTTGAAAGAGAAACAGAAATGTTTCTCTATTCATTTTTTTTGTTATTACCTAATTTCTTAATTCACTTTATACCTTATCCCTTATCTCTAATAAAGTTACCTCTTCTTTCTCTTTTGCACGGCCAAAAGAGAAAGAAGCAAAGAGAGAAAGCCGCCGGCTGCACCTCCGGGGCTACTCCGAGGGGAGTCGGGCTAAAGCAGAAAAAACTCGCTTCGCTCAAACAGGTTTCTGCTTTTTTACGCCCTCGTTCCCCTCTACGCTTTACGCCCCTCCGATGAGGCCGGAACCTTATCCCAGCTACATGCTATTTTTCAGCTGTTCTTCAGCTACAAGCTACAAGCTACAAGCTACAAGTACTACTAATCATTAATCACTAATCATTAATCACTTATTTCGCTTTCGCTGCTGTCAATTAATTTGATTCGAACGGCTTCCGAAGGCGTCTCGAACCCATCTCGAAGGCATCTCGAAGGATGAAGGGGAGGTCACAACCGTCGTTTTGTCCTTATCTTTAACCATGCAGCCGGTAGGCAAAGAAACAATCTGTGCCCCATCTGTCTTATCCGTGATAATCTGTGGTTCCTACGAGAAGGCGTCATTCGGCTTTCAGGCTGAGGACGGGGTTCTCGTTGGCTATGCCCCAGGCTTTGGTCACTACGCAGGCCACGATGACCAGCAGCACCACGATGGCGGAGAGCAGATAGACCGCTTCGGACATAGGTATCTCCACCTGGAACCGCTCCAGCCACAGCCTTCCTACGTACCACGAGGCAGCACTACCCAGTACCACGGCAGGCAGGGCCACCACCAGGACGTCGCGCGTCAAGAGGCGCAGGATGCCCGAAGCCTCGGCACCATTGACCTTGCGGATGGCTATCTCCTTGCTGCGGCGATGCACCTCGTCGGCCGTGTAGCCTATCAAGCCCATCAGCATCACGAAGAGCATGCAGACCGAGGCCACCAGGGCGGCGTTGCGGAAGATGCGCTCGGAGTCGTAGTGCCGGGCATTCATCTCCTCCATCCCCTTGAACTCGATAACCCGCGTGGGGAAGGCCTCGGCCACGGCCTTGTTGAGCTTCTGGAGGTTCTCCGTGAAAGGCTCCTTGAGGCGCAGGTGGAGGTAGCCGTAGAAGGCGGGATTGTAGAGGGCGGCAAAGGGTGCGGGCTCATCGTAGAAGTCGCCGATGCGGAAGTCGTAGAGCTGACCCGTCACCTTGAAGCGGCCCCCCTCCACGTTGACGGTACGTCCCAGCACCTCGTCGCCCCAGTTCATCCGCTCGGCAAAGGTCTCGTTGACGATGATTTCATCGTCCTTTTGGGCCATGCGCCCCTGCTTGAAGCGGAAGTTCATGAACGGCACGTAGTCGTCGCGCATGAAGTAGCAGAAGCGGGCGGAGAAGAGCGACTGACCGTTGTCGGCCTGAATCATCGCACCGCTGTAGCCGAAGGAGGGGGTGCTGTTGGCGCTGCTCACCTCCTCCACGTAGGGCTGTCCCTTGAAGAACTGGTAAGCGGCCTCGCGCTCCTGGTGGCTGAAGGTGGCATAGCCCAGGGCCACCCGTTCGGCACGGTAACCCAGGTCGCCGTTCACCACATAGCTGTACTGGGCCGTCACGACGCACATCACGCCGCAGAGGAAGGCCACGCCGGCAAACTGCACGAAGAGCAACGGTCGCTTCCACCCCTTCTTGCCCTCCACGTAGCGGCGAAATACCTGCGTGACGGGTATCTGGGCAAAGAGCCGACCGGGCAACACGCCGCCCACCACGAAGAGGAAGCCTACAACCAAGGCAGGCACCCAGAGCCGTTCGGGGGCAAAGAGCAGGTGAAGCGGGGCGGAGGTGACATCCTCCACAAAGTCGCTGAAGGCGTAGAGCAGCACGGCCATCACCCCCAGGGCAGCCAGGATGATAAGGAGTGTCTCCAGAAGAAACATCCCCATGATGCCGCCGGCCGAGGCGCCGCTACACTTATGCACGCCGATGGCCTTGGCCCTGCGGCTGAGCGAGGCGATGGAGACGAGCACGTAGTTGAGCGTGGCTATCAGCAGTATGGCCAAGCCCAGCACGAACATCACCTGCGTCATCATCTGCAGCCCCTCCGACTCGCGGTAGGTGTCGGTCAGCGGGGCGATAAATGCCTTATAGCCATACTGCTTGCGGTCCTCGTCGCTGCGGTATTTCTCGATCATGGCCTCCATGCGGCTGTTGACCGCCTCAATCTCCGCCCCGGGGCGCAGACGCACATACTCCAGCCAGCTGTCACCTCCCTGCCAGGAGTAGTTGAAATGCTCCTCGGCAAAGAGCGTGGCCATGGAATAGACCACTTCGGGATGGATGGTGGTGTTAGCAGGTACATCCTCGAAGACGCCGCGCACGGTGACATCGCGGATGTGCCCCTGATTGAAGCTCTTGCCCACGGGATCCTCGTCGCCAAACATCTGTCTGGCCAAGGATTGGCTCAGGAAGGCGGTACGCAGCTGCTGCAGCTCCTGCACGGGATTGCCACTCAGCACCTTGATGCCCAGCGTCTGGAAGAAGAGGCTGTCGGCCACGATGCCGGACTCCACATCATAGCGGTTGTCGCCCAGGAAGAGCGGTTCGTTCCACCAGTTGACGAGCGTGGTGGCCGCCTCCACCTCGTGCGGGAAGTTCTCCATGATGGCACCGGCCACAGGGCCGTAGTTCTGCCGCTGCTTGTCGTACTGCTTGCCGTTGACGGTAAAGATGGACCACACCTGGCAAATCCTGTCGGACTCATAGAAGCAGGTGTCGTAACTACGCTCATAAGCC
This sequence comes from uncultured Mediterranea sp., assembly GCA_945831575.1. Classification (GTDB taxonomy): domain Bacteria; phylum Bacteroidota; class Bacteroidia; order Bacteroidales; family Bacteroidaceae; genus Bacteroides. The sequence goes on along the minus strand of CAMACX010000004.1, from coordinate 29,381 downwards.
ACACGGCTGAAGAGCAGGATGCTGATGGTGAGGCCCAATCCCAGGGAGAGCACCTTGATGACGTTGCCCCCACGCCCATGCAGCAGGGTTTGAATGACGTAATAAAGTTGTTTCATGACTATATTATATTTGCATTATTATACTGTTCGAATGACGATACTATACTCTCCTTAGGACGATACTGTACTGTTCGTGCGTTGTTCCTGTACGTCTGCAAAGGTAGGGTGAGACGGGTTAGCGGCCAAACTATTGCTCCGCTTTGATGAAAAATCGTCAAAGAATTGGACACTCGTGTCTAAGTTTTAGACAAACCCTTTGGATTATTCGCAGGAAAGAGGTTACTTTGCACCACAACTAGAATGGAATAACAATGACCCCTATGACGAACAAACGTGGAAACATCATCGTAGTAGATGACAACCCTGGCGTACTGATGGCCCTGCAGCTGCTGCTGAAGCCCATTTATAATAAGGTTAAACTACTGGCTAAGCCCGACCTGCTGCCTTCCACCCTCGCGAAGGAGGAGTGGGAGGTGGTGCTGCTCGACATGAACTTCAGTTCGGGTCTCAACACCGGTCAGGAGGGCATCTACTGGCTCCACCAGGTGAAGCGCCTCGCCCCCACCCTGCCCGTGGTGCTCATCACGGCCTTTGCCGACATCGCCCTGGCCGTAAAGGGGATGAAGGAGGGAGCGTCCGACTTCATCGTCAAGCCCTGGGACAACCACCAGCTGCTCGCCACCCTGCGCCGGTCCGCCGACTTCCCCACGCCTGCCAACAGCCCCTACCCCGACCAAATGCCTGGGTCTGCCTATGCCGGGGAGTCCACTCCCCCATTCCCTGCGGCACCCCCGTCAGCCGCCCCTTCCCCCTCACCCTGCTCAGCCGCCCCGCCCCACCCCTCTGTGAGTGCCACGCCACAGCCCACCACGTCACTCACCTTAGAAGAGATGGAGGAGCAGATGGTGCGCCAAGCCATCAGCCAGAGCCAAGGCAACCTCTCCGCCGCCGCCCAGCAGCTAGGCATCTCCCGCCAGACGCTCTATAACAAGATGAAGAAGTACGGGATATAGCGCTTTTTATAGCTACAAGTTACAAGCTACAAGCTACAAGTAATAGTTATGCGTTGTAACCACAGCTTTTCACAGATTGATACAGATGAGCACAGATAGGATAAGGAGAGAATCGCCCTCATTCATAATAAAAGAGTGAAGACAAAATAAAAAAGAGAAAAAAAAGAAATCCGCGATAATCAGTCCCCATCTGTGAAAATCCGTGGTTCCTAATCACTAATCACTTATCACTAATCACTAATCACTAAAAAAATGCTTCCCCGACTGATTCTTCTGCTCCTTACCTCCATCTCTTGCGGCCTGCTCTGGGCCATCTGGCTGCTCCATGCCGCAAGCAGTAGCGGCAAGCCCTGGGCGCTCATCCTGGCCACGGGCACTACCCTTCTGCTGCCCATCATGGTGGTGTGGCAAGTGCGTGCCTACCGTCGCCATACGCGCAAGCTCCTCTTCCTGCTCGAAGCCATCGAGAACAACGACACCAGCATCCGCTTCGCCGAACCCGACCGACTCGACAAGGAGCCGGAACATTCGGTCAACACGGCCCTCAACCGCCTCGCCACGATGCTCCACCGCATCAAGCAGCAGACTGCCCAGCAGGAGAAGTTCTACGAATTCATCCTGGAGTGTGCCGGCAGCGGCCTTCTCGTCATCAACCAGCGAGGCGATGTCTGCCAGAAGAACAGCGAAGCCCTCCGCCTGCTCAGCATGGAGGTGCTGACCCACATCGACCAGCTGAGCCGCATCTCCCCTCCCCTCTCCCAGCAGCTGCACAACTGCCACGGCGGCGATACGCTCCACGCCAACTACAGCAGCCGCCAAGGTGAAGTGACCCTCTCCATCCACGTGCGGCAGATTACCCTCGGCGAAGAGGTGTTGCGCATCGTCGCCCTCAACGACATCCACAACGAGCTAGTCCAGCAGGAGCTTGATGCCTGGGTACGCCTGACACGTGTCCTCATCCACGAGATTATGAACGCCATCACCCCCATCACCTCCATCAGCGACACCCTGCTGCAACAGAGCAACAACACCCCAGCAAAGGCTACCCCCGCAGCGCAGCCTCTCCTCACGCAGGCCCTGCCCGAGGAGGTGACCCAAGGGCTGCAGACCATCAGCAACACAGGTCAGTCGCTCATGCACTTCGTGGAGAGCTATCGCCGCTTTACCTCCCTGCCCACCCCCTCACCGGCCGTCTTCGACGTGCAGGAGTTCCTCCAGCGCATGGTCCATCTTGCCCGCCACCAGTATGCCGCCGAAGGCATCCATTTCCACGTGGAGGTACAACCTGACGACCTGCTGCTCTATGCCGATGAGAAGCTCATCAGTCAGGTGCTGACCAACCTGCTGAAGAATGCCATCCAAGCCATTGAGGAGGACGCGACCGCCACACCGTCACCCACCGACAGCCAGCAGGCCGCCACACCGTCACCCACCGACAGCCGGCAGGCATCATGCCCTACGTCTGGTCGTGAGTCAGCAGGTGAGATTCGCCTCCGCGCCTACAGCAACGCCGACGAGGCCGTCGTGATTGAGGTGAGCAACACCGGCCCGCAGATTCCAGCCGAGACCGCCGCCCATATCTTTATTCCCTTCTTCAGCACCAAGCCCCAAGGGAGCGGCATCGGCCTGAGCATCTCGCGCCAGATCATGCGCCTAAGCGGCGGCCATTTGCGCCTTCTGCCCGGCGCTCCCACCACTTTTCAGCTCACTTTCGACTAAAAAAAGGGCTCCCGCACGTGACTTTGCCAAAAAAACTGCGACATATAGCATGTAATTCAAAGCAAAGAGCTATCTTTGTCAACGCGTAAAGTGTATTATAATTAGGAAAAAAGAATAAAAACTATAAATAACGTATGAAAGATTTTCTGAAATTCACCCTCGCCACGGTGGTCGGCTTGATTGTTGCCTCCATCGTGATGTTCTTCATCAGTATGCTGATTGTCTTCGGCATGGCCTCATCGGCCGAGTCAGAGACACAAGTCAATGACAACTCCGTGATGACGCTCCAGCTCAACGGCATACTCAACGAACGCGGCAGCGCCAGCACCCCATTCGACTTCCTGCTCTCGCAAGCCGACATGCAGACCTATGGTCTGGACGACATCCTGGCCTCTATTAAGAAGGCCAAGGAGAACGACAATATCAAGGGTATCTACCTGCAATGTAATGCCCTGACCACAGGCTACGCTTCGCTGCAGGCCATCCGCGATGCGCTGGTTGACTTCAAGGAGTCAGGCAAGTTTATCGTAGCCTACGCCGACCACTACATGCAGGGCCTCTACTACGTGGCCTCAGTAGCCGACAAGGTGGTGCTCAACCCCCGGGGCGGAGTGGATTGGCGCGGACTGGCCTCCGGCCCGACCTACTACAAGGACCTGCTCGACAAACTGGGCATAGAGATGCAGGTGTTCAAGGTGGGCACCTACAAGTCAGCCGTTGAGCCTTACCTCTTCAACGAGATGAGCGAGGCCAACCGCGAACAGATCAACGCCTTCCTGCAATCCATCTGGGGCAACATCACCACAGCCGTGGCCGAAAGCCGTAACCTGACGCAAGCCCAGCTCGCCGCAGCTGCCGACAGCATGATGCTCCTGCAGCCCGCCGAGGCCAGCATCCAGCAAGGTCTGGCCGACACGCTGATGTACAAGAGCGACATGCGCAGCTACCTCAAGCAGCTGATAGGTCTCGATGAGGATGATGACCTCCACCTGCTCGACCTGCAAGCCATGGTCAACATCAAGAAGAGCGTACCCCGCGACAAGAGCGGCAACATCATCGCCATCTACTATGCTGAAGGTGACATTGACGGCGGCTCATCCACCTACGGCGAGACCGCCATCACCTCCAACAAGATGGTGAAGGACCTGCGCAAGCTGGAGAAAGACGATGACGTAAAGGCCGTCGTACTGCGCATCAACTCACCGGGCGGAAGCGCCTACGGTTCGGAGCAGATCTGGCACGCCGTAAGTCAGCTCAAAGCCAAGAAGCCGGTCATCGTCTCCATGGGCAACTATGCCGCTTCGGGCGGTTACTACATCGCCTGCAACGCCGACACCATCGTGGCTGAACCCACTACACTCACCGGCTCCATCGGCATCTTTGGCATGATACCCAACATGAAAGGCCTGGTGCAGGATAAACTTGGCGTACACAACAGCTTCGTGAAGACCAACCGTCTGTCAGACTTTGGCGACATCACCCGCCCCATGAGCGCCGACGAGAAGGCCATCATGCAGAAGAGCGTCAACAACGGCTATGACCTCTTCCTGACCCGTTGCTCCGAAGGCCGAGGCATCGACAAGCAGACGCTCGACGGCATGGCCCAAGGCCGTGTATGGACGGGCGAGAAGGCCAAAGAGCTGGGACTCGTTGACCTGCTTGGCGGTATCGACACCGCCCTGGAGATTGCCATTGACAAAGCCGGCGTAGAGGCCTACACCGTGATGAGCTACCCCGAGAAGAGCAGCTTCATCGACGACCTGATGAGCGGCAATGCCTACAACATCCTGATGCGCACCTTCCTCATGCGTACCAAGACCGGCCGCATGATGCAGCAAGTGCGTCAGGTAGAGCAGCTCACCGAGCTAGACCCGCTCCAGGCCCGCCTGCCCTTTGACATGAATCTCTATTGACTTATTCAGCTACAAGCTCTTTATTAGCTACAAGCTACGAGCTACAAGCTGAAAAGAGCTCGTAACACTAAATAACTATGGCAGAAAGCAAAATCAATCCTTGGTTGCTCCCCCTGTCTTGGATATATGGTGGGGTGACTTGCTTGAGAAACAAACTCTTTGACCAGGGCTGGCTCGGGTCAAAGAGTTTTGACGTTCCTACTGTATGTATCGGCAACCTGGCCGTAGGCGGTACGGGCAAGACACCCCATACCGAGTACCTCGTCCGTCTGCTTCAGGGAGAGGGACTGCAGGTGGCTGTGCTGAGCCGCGGCTACAAGCGGCGCAGCAAGGGATTCGTGCTGGACACCTCCGCCTCTACCGCAGAGGAGCTGGGCGACGAGCCTTTCCAGATGAAGCAGAAGTTTCCCGATGCCCGTGTGGCCGTGGATGCCAACCGTTGTCACGGCATCACGCAACTGCTTGCCAACCCCACCCCGCCGCAGGTCATCCTGCTCGATGATGCCTTCCAGCACCGGCGCGTCAAGGCAGACCTCAACATCCTGCTGACCGACTACCATCGCCTCTGGTGCGACGACACCCTCCTGCCCGCAGGCCGCCTGCGCGAATCAGCCGACGGCAGCCGCAGGGCACAGATTGTCATCGTCACCAAGTGCCCCTCGGGGTTGAAGCCTATTGACTACAACATCCTCACCAAGCAGCTCCACCTCTACCCCTACCAGCGCCTCTACTTCTCCCGCCTGCGCTACGGGGCCCTCCGCCCCCTCTTCCCCAAGCTGGCCAAGGAGAAGTCGCCGCAGCCTGATGCCGACAGCCACATCCTGCTCGTGAGCGGCATCGCCCACCCCGAGCCCCTGTTTCAAGAGATGCAGCGCCACGGCGCACGGGTAGAGCATCTGGCCTATAGCGACCACCACCCCTTCAGCGCCAAGGAGCTGAGCCGCATCCAGTCGCGCTTCGAGCAGTTGCCCGATTCCCATCGCCTGTTGGTCACCACCGAGAAGGATGGGGCCCGACTGCTCCACCACCCCGCCCTGAGCGACGCGCTGAAGCCCTACATCTACGTGCAACCCATCGAGATAGAGATACTCAACAATCAACAAGAATCATTCAATCAAAACATTATACGATATGTTAGAACGTATTCAAGAAACAGCCGCCTTTCTTAAGGCACGCATGCACACCCATCCCGAGACAGCCATCATCCTCGGCACCGGCCTCGGCAGCCTGGCCACAGAGATTACCGAGAAGTATGAGATCAACTACAAGGATATCCCCAACTTCCCCGTCTCCACCGTCGAAGGCCACAGCGGCAAGCTCATCTTCGGCAAACTGGGCAACAAGGAAATCATGGCCATGCAGGGCCGTTTCCACTACTACGAGGGCTACTCCATGAAGGAGGTGACCTTCCCTGTACGCGTGATGCGCGAGCTGGGCATCAAGACCCTCTTTGTCTCCAACGCCAGCGGCGGCACCAACCCCGACTTCGAGATTGGTGACCTGATGATCATCACCGACCACATCAACTACTTCCCCGAGCATCCCCTGCGCGGCAAGAACATCCCCTACGGCCCCCGCTTCCCGGACATGAGCGAGGCCTACGACAAGGAGCTGATCCGCAAGGCCGATGCCATTGCCAAGGAGAAGGGCATCAAGGTGCAGCATGGTGTCTATATCGGCACGCAAGGCCCTACGTTTGAGACACCGGCAGAGTACAAGCTCTTCCACATCCTCGGAGCAGATGCCGTGGGCATGAGCACCGTGCCCGAGGTCATCGTGGCCAACCATTGCGGCATCAAGGTCTTTGGCGTATCGGTCATCACCGACCTGGGCGTAGAGGGCAAGATTGTCGAAGTATCGCACGAGGAGGTGCAGAAAGCTGCCGATGCAGCCCAGCCCCGGATGACCGAGATCATGCGCGAACTGATCAACCGTTCGTAAACCCTTATTTTTACTATTCGAAAAACGTTATAAGACTGTTATAAGACTGTTCGAAAAACGTTCGTAAACCGTTCGAAAAGAATATGAGTACAGAGATAGCCACACTCGGCGAATTTGGATTGATTCGCCACCTGACGGAGGGCCTCGAAAATCGCCAGCCCTCCACCCGCTACGGCATAGGTGATGATGCCGCCGTGATAGCCCGTAGCGAAGGGAAACAAACCCTCATCACCACCGACCTGCTCCTGGAAGGGGTACACTTCGACCTCACCTACGTGCCGCTCAAGCACCTGGGCTACAAAGCCGCTGTGGTCAACTTCTCCGACATCTACGCCATGAATGGCACCCCCACCCAGATTACCGTCTCGCTGGGCGTATCCAAGCGATTCTCCGTAGAAGACATGGAGGCCCTCTATGCCGGCATCCGCCTGGCCTGCGAGGAGTATGAAGTCGATATTGTGGGAGGTGACACCACCTCCTCCATGACCGGTCTGACCATCAGCATCACCTGCCTGGGTGAAGCCGGGAAGGAGCAGATTGTCTATCGCAACGGCGCTCGTGAGACCGACCTCATCTGCGTGTCAGGCGACCTGGGTGCGGCCTACATGGGCCTGCAGCTGCTGGAGCGCGAGAAGATGGTGCTTAAGGGCACAGACCTGTCGATACAGCCCGACTTCACCGGACGCGAGTACCTGCTGGAGCGTCAGCTCAAACCCGAAGCCCGCCGCGACATCATCCGTCAGCTGGCTGAGGATCAGGTCAAGCCCACCGCCATGATGGACATCAGCGACGGGCTCTCCTCCGAGATACTCCACATCTGCACGCAGAGCAAGGTGGGCTGCCGCCTCTACGAGGAGCACCTGCCCATCGACTACCAGACAGCCGCCATGGCCGAGGAGCTCAACATGAACGTCAGCACCTGCGCCCTCAACGGCGGCGAAGACTACGAACTCCTCTTCACCGTGCCCCTCTCCGCCTACGACAAGGTGTCGCAGATGGATGGTGTGCGCGTGATAGGCCACATCACCAAGCCCGAACTAGGCTGTGCCCTCGTCACCCGCGACGGACAGGAGTTTGAGCTCAAAGCCCAAGGCTGGAACCCCCTCCAATAACCCCGTTTGAAACTAAGATTTGCAGAAAAAGCCCTAAAAAAGCAGAAAAAGACGCTGATAAGGAAGAAAAACATCATTTATCAGCGTTTTTTCTGCAAAAAAGTTTGGTAATTCAAAAACATTCCCTACCTTTGCACCCGCAAACGAAACAGAAAGGGTGTCATAGCTCAGTTGGTAGAGCAAAGGACTGAAAATCCTTGTGTCCCCGGTTCGATTCCTGGTGACACCACGCAAAGCGCTTGACTTCGCAATGAGGTCAAGCGCTTCTGTTATTTATTATCACCCACATCCCAAAGGCAACCACGATGACCATAATCCCCAACGCCCAGTAGTTGACATGATCCCAGGTCCGCTTGACCATCTGACTCCCCAGCAGGAAAGCAGGCAATACAAACTGCAGACACCACAGCATAATCAAGAGCGAGGTCAGCGACCATTCCACAGAGGTAAAGACATTGGAAAGCGTGAAAGGCACAAACGCACTAAAGTCCACCACCTCATACCGGAAATCGTACTCGCTGAACAACTAGTACCAATGGATTTGAAGAGTAATCATATTCCCCTAACTGATCACGGTTATATAATCAGCTGTCATTCTTCGGAATATCCAATATAACATATTTCTCATTGGATAATTCGAAAGAGAAAACTCCTGATGCCTGACTGACAACAGTTTTTCCTATTAATCGTACAGTTGCTCCTGACAAACGGACTCCAGCTATCGCCTGTCCGTCATTTCCAAGACGACCTTTCGTCTTCACATACCCCTGTTGCATCTGTGCAAACACTGTGATGAAACTTGCCAGTAGGTTAATAACAAAGAAAAACTTTCTCATATTGCAGACATCTATTATCATGTGAGTTCAAGAATGGTCATTGATTCAAAAATAGAGTGATTAGCGAAAAGGGTGTACCTAGTCACCGAAAGAAAAAACGCAGAGAATTGAAAAGAATACTTCACACTTCACAAACACCATTATTTAATTGATACACAATAATTTATACAGTAAAGTGTATGTGAAGTGTCAAAACCAACACTTCACACTATATCTATCTAATAATCAATAATATACAAGCGAATGTGAAGTATGAAGTATTTTTCTGTTACCTTCCTCAACATCGTCAACCTACCTGTTTCAATCTTTATCAATGGAATGAAAATTGTTTTTCATCGCAATGAGAAATGTATTTCATCCCAATGAAAATTGCTTTTCACCCTGCTGATAATCCATCCAGCGAAGAGCTAACGGAATTCTAACGTACACCGAACGGCAATCTAGCGAAGCCCTGTACAGGCGGAAAAAAACGGCCCATTTGTTGCAGGACATCAATTATTTTCCTTAAATTTGCAGGCGGAATCATTATCTAATGGATTGACATGAACATCTACAAACCTGAAATCTGCGAACTGCAACGGCTGGTGGAACAGAAGTTTGGCAGACCGCTGCGCTCTTCAAGCGACTTCGAAGAAATCTCTTTCTATATCCGCGACGACCGCGGCATCTCCATCTCACCCTCCACGCTGAAGCGGCTCTGGGGCTACGTGAACGATACGCACAACCCACGCAATCAGTCGCTGGACGCGCTGGCACGCTACGTGGGGCACAACCACTTCACGGACTTCTGCCACTGGCTGAAATCCACCCCAGCCTACAACTCGTCCTTCTTCTCCACCCACCAGCTCGTGTCGAAGGAGCTGGAGGAGGGACAACGGGTGGAGATCGGCTGGTCGCCCAACCGGCACCTGCTGCTGACCTATCACGGCAACGGACGCTTTGAGGTGCTGGAGTCGAAGGCCTCGAAGCTGCTGCCGGGGGACCAGTTTGAGGCGCAGTGCTTCATGCAGGGCTACCCGCTCTACCTGCCTTACGTGGTGCGCCGGGAGGAGAAGACCTCACCCTTCATCGCGGGGCGCAACGGCGGACTCACACTCATCAACCTGCTGAAATAGGACGACTGATGTACAGCAAGAAGAAAGACTGGAGCTCAGGGTTTGTATCCTCCAACCCGATGAGGTCAACCGGGGAGCCGTTCGCCAACCTGGAGGAGATCTACGACTCGCCCAGCGGATTCTGCCGGCTCTTCCGTGCCGAGCGCTACGGGCGCTTTCATGTGTTGAAGGCGCTCAAGCAGGAGTTTGTCAATCAGCCCTTTGCGGAGCAGATGCTCCACAAGGAGTTTGTCATCAGCTATCCGCTGGACCATCCGCACATCTGCCGCACCCTGGCAGAGGAGATGGTGCCGCCACTGGGACGCGTCATCGTGCAGGAGTATGTAGATGGCATCAACCTGCGGCAATTGATGGAGCGGGGTGAACTGACCCCGGGGAATGCACGCTCACTGCTCACGGAGGTGTGCAGTGCCTTGAGCTACCTCCACAGCCGCCAGATCATACACCGCGACCTGAAGCCGGAGAACATCATGGTGACACGCAACGGACAGCACGCCAAGCTCATCGACTTCAACCTCTCGGATGGCGACAACTTCAGCCAGCTCAAGGAGTCGGCAGGGACGCGCTTCTATATAGCTCCCGAAGTAGTGGATGCTCACACTCCGGCCGACCAACGGGCGGACATCTATTCCCTGGGCATCGTGATAGGTGAAATGGCGGAGTTGCTGAAGGATAAAGCATTGGCCTCCCTCTCTCGCCAATGCACCAGGCGGCGGCGCGAGGAGCGGTTGCCCTCAGCCGATGCCGTGGCCGCACTCCTCATCCCGGGCCGCAGGGGCAACCGGAAGCTCGGGTTGGTCGCCCTGCTGCTCCTCCTGCTGACCGCAGGCGGTGGACTCTTCTTCTACCAGGGCAGCCGCAACGCGACTGGCGCCAGCCAGGCGGCCCTCTACCCCACCTACGGCAACTGCACCCTCAGTCCCCGCTGCCTCCATCTCCTGGAGGAGCAGCAGCGGCTATGGAGGCAGCAAGCACCGACCGGGCAATCCCTGCAAGATGGGCCATCCCTGAATGACGGGCAATCCCTGCAAGATAAGCCATCCCTGCAAGAGATGAAGCGCGACAGTCTGCTGCTGATCAACCGGCTGCGGGAGGCACTCCACGAGGAGTACCCCCTTGCCATACAGCGGGAGAGCAAACTTTACGCCCGGCAGTGGCTGCTGATAGAGCAGGAGGTGGAGCGCATCTACCACGCCTCTATCCGCTCGAAGCGCCCCCAATAGGTGGCGTTGCGGTAGTGCATGAGCACCGAGGAGGGCACATGGAGCGTACAGCTGCGGTACTGTTCGTCCGTGAAGCTCTCTGCATAGCAGAGCGGCGGAAAGTCGGCGGAGTGGATATAGAGGTCGCGCAGCGGGCACCCCTCGAAGCAGTAGCTGCCTACCACCGACACCTGCTCACCCAGCGTGACACGCTCCAGCCTGCTGCACGACTGGAAGAGCGACCGGGGCAATTCACTCACCTTATCGGGTATCACCACCTCCTCCAGCGCCGACTGCAAGAAGGCTCCTTCGCCCAGCTTGGTCAACGTAGCAGGGAGTGACAGCGTAGCCGCCGGCCACTGCTGGCAGGCATAGGGGCCTATCTCCTCCAGGAGCGGCGACCATTCGGGTTGCCCCGCCCTGCCCTGCGGGTACCAGCAGAGCACGCGCTGCGAGGCATCATAGAGGGCATCGCCCACACTGGTGAAGTGGCTATTGCCCGGAGCGACCGTAAGCTGCCTCAGGTTGGGACAGTCGCGCGAGGGGGCTACCTGTTCTACTGCTGCGGGCACCTCGATAGCCGTGAGCAGGTGAGCCCCTTCGAAGGCATCACGTGCTATCTCCACCGCCGTGGCCGGCAGCTGCACACGGGTCAGGTAGGGCACATGGGCAAACATCCCCGTACCTATCTGATGGTCGTAGGTGTAGTGCTGGCCGTCGTAGTGGGTACCTCCGGCACAGAGGATGACATCGGTCATGTCAAGCGCTTCCAGCCGGCCATCGGTGGGAGCACCGTTGACGTCCACGCCCATCAGGTGTCGCAGCCACTGCAGGTCGGAGCCGTTCATCGGACCAGCCAACGAGAGGGAGGTGAAGAGCGCAACCTCCGAAGCATCTATGGCTTGCCACAGGGTACCTGCCTCGGTAAGGCGTACGGCCTCTGAGGTGGCAAACGGGTAGCGTTCGCCCCGCGTCTCGCCGATGGCGTTGGCAGCAAAGGGTTGCAGGGTATAGTTCTGCTCCATCTCCAAGCCAGTGATACGCAGGCTGTACTGGGTACCTGCTGCAGGGGTGATGAGTAGCTGCTCTTCATGCGATTGTCCCTCGGCCTGGAGATAGAAGCCCACGGCCGTGAGGGGCTCTCCGCCATCGTCGGTCACCTCAAACTGCATCGTGATGCTGAGCGGCCCCTGATTCAACAGCTTCAGCCGTTGGATGGTGGGTTGCACATTGGGCATCGTGGTGAGTTGTCCCAACTGACTGCTCACCAAGCTCGTCCCGTTGCCGGCCTGCAGACAGTAATAATAGGTGGTAGCCGCCGTCAGCCCCGTGAGCGTCACGGAGGGCTGTAACCCCTGTGAGCAGTCCACCTCCACCTGCTGCACCAGCGCCTGAGGTGAAGTGCCGTAGCAGAATGCGAGGTAAGATACCTCACCGCCATGCGGTGTGACCTGCCCCTGCAGACGGGCCGCATGGCGCGTCACCTCCGTAGCCTCACCGACCGTCACCTCGGGCATCAGCACATCCGGCTCCGGCTGCTCACGGCAGGCCGTCAGCAGCAGCCATACTGAAGACATGATAATCTGCCACATCGCCATACGCTTCATCCAGCCCTTACAGAAGCTGTTCTCAGGGCATCTCTTCATCAGGTATTGATTGATCATCTTCATCATCAGGTATTGATTGATCGTCTTCATCAGCGGACAGGATTAGAAGCGGAGACCCACACCGAGGGTGGCCTCCCATTGGGACATCTGGATTGCGTTGACACCGGCAGACAAGGTCAGGTGGCGCAAGCGGTAGAGCACACCCAGTTCGGCAGCAACACCTTGCGCAGAATGCCCCTCGTTCTTGACCAGGTTACCCTCTGCACGTTGCCAGGCCAGCAGGTAGCTGCCATAGCCCACACCGCCAAAGAGGCACCACTCATCCACCATGCGCCACAAGGCACCGGCAGTAGCCAGGTAGCGGCGTGACTCCACCTGGCCCGTGTAATAGGGTGTGGACCCACTGCCCAGCAGCTGGCCCTCCTTATTGCAGCTTTCGGTGGTCTCACCCACGGCACGAAGATCCCATCGCCCCATGAGATAGAGGCCCCAACGCCTCATCACGCCAGCCCGCAAGCCCCACGTCGGGTAGTCACCACCCAGACCCATCTCAGCCATCAACAGGTAGCTGAGCGGCTCCTTGCGCCGACGGCCCACCGGAGGGGTCCACGCTGTCACCATCCGCGCTCTGCCCTGAGGCCGGAAGAGCGGAGGGAGCTGGGTATGCAGCTTGGGCATATAGGAGGGAGCAGGAGCAGCAGGCAGATGCAGGGTCAGTTCGTAGGTCATGCGGGACTCCAGGCGGAGGGGCAGACGGTAGTCGCGCACCACGCCCCAACGGGGATGCTTCAAGGTGAGAAGCCGCGTGGCGGAGGGTACGTAGAGCCACACCTCACCCACCTCGTTGCTCCGCTTGACGATACCCAGCGGCGTAGAGAAGGCAAAGTCGCTCTCGCACACCACCTTAATCAAGGCACAGGCCTCCTCATTGAGGTCCATCACGGGGTGGATATAAGCAGAGATGTCGTTGGGCAGCAGGCGAAACGAGCGCACACTAAACTGCTGCCCCGCAGCCGGAAGGAAGGCCCAGAACAGCAGCACACTCAGCAGCAGCACACGCAGCAAAGGCGCACGCCCCAGCAGCACACGCAGCAAAGGCGCACGCCCCAGAAGCGCACGCAGCAAAGGCACACGCAGCAAAGGCGCACCGGGCAGCGTGTGGACCGAGCAGATGTTTCTTCGTTGGGTCATGTCATTCATCGTCACTTCCTCCTTTATAAATTATGATTTCCTGACTATAAATAAATTCCTTATAAATATGATTTCCTGACTATAAATAAATTCCTTATAAATATGATTTCCTGACTGTAAATAAATACCTTTTACTGTAAATTAAAGTCTCCCAGGCCAAATGTCTCGTTTTCTAGCCAAAGGCTATCAGGAGTAATCGGAACAGGTTGCCAGGTGCGGACATGAATCTGAGGCATGGCCTCATCACGAAAATCCCACAGCAAGAAGAGGAAACCCTCGTCGGAATAGTGGTCAGAGCGATAACCCTGAAGGAGGCTTACACCGTAGATTCCCGGTATGGTGGGGTGCCTCAGGATGCGGAATCTACTGAAGTCCAACTCAATGTGCAGGTTGGCCTTAAAGACCAGACGCAGGCGGCGCAGGTACTCCTTCTTGTTGTTCACATTATAGACGACCTGTGCAGGCGAGAGGTAGTCGCGGGCTGTCTCGCCCGAGCGGATCACCGTACCTACAATGATCAAGGCCTGTTCGCTGAAGAGTTGCTCCAGGAAGTCGATGTCCTTCGTGATGTAGGCTGAACGCAAGTGCTCCACATAGTTGAGTATCAACCGCCGGTGCGCGGCATCCTTCTCCTCCAGTTTGCCGGCTGCCACCTGCTTAGCCTCTTCAAAGAAGGGACTGCCCTCTCCTATCCGTTTCCACTCATCCGGACGCAGAGAGGATGGGCGTTGCAGACGCGAGGTGCCACGGGCCTCGACTGCCTGCCCAGGGCGAGGATCCGTCCCGGCAGCAAGTGCCTGCCCAGGACGAGAATCCGTCCCCGCAGCAGAGGTCTGCCCAAGAAGAGGCTCCGTCCCCGCAGCAGCCCCTTGATGAGAAGGGGTTCCGGCGGACTGACTGAAGCATTGCGGATAGAGGCGGTTGGCCTCAGGGTCCTCCAGCAGGGTCTCCATCCACATCACCTGCGTGGTATCGCCCGACAGGGGTACCCAGGCCGAGCGACCGCCGATACGCGCCACAGCCTTGCCTGCGGCATAATAGGTGCCGATGGTATCATAGCAGACCTCGCTCATTGCCTCGCCATAAGCATCATGGAGCCTCCATCCATCCGCCGAACGGAGTGCCACACGCTGACTGCCGAGCCATCTCAGGTCGGGGTGGGATGCGGGGATAAGCCATTGTTCCTCTGCATTCATCAGTCCCTTCCCCTGCTGCGTAGCGACCACGGCCACCCCATCATGCAGGGGATGCACAGCGGTCACCTCGTCTGGCAGGCAGACCACCGGCAGCCCCGTGCGGTCAATGTACCCACACTGCCCGTTGCTCAGGTTGCGGAAGGCGAGCCATCCGTCACTGAAGGGGGGATAGAGCAGGCTTTCCGAGGTCATGATGGCGCAGACGGTACGGCCATCAGGGTCGATGCAGCGATAGGCCATCTCTCCCTCCATGTTGGAGGTACCCACCAAGGCCACGCCTTCGGCAAAGTCGAACGCACGGTCATAGACGGGGGGCACAGCCCATTCGCCCCGGGTATCGAGGTAGCCATATTTCCCTTGTGAGGTGGCCACCAGGGCGCGGCCTTCGCTGAAGTTGTGTGCCCACACCACCTCATAGGAGCCCACCCGGTGCAGCATCTTGACCGTCTGTCCCTGGCGGTCAATCAGCATCAGGGGCGAGCCGGGAAGCTCCTGCGCCAAAGTCACCTCCTCAAAGAAGTAGCCTACCTGGGCAAACCGCCGGCGCGTGACAGGCTGCTGAGGTTGAGCCACATCGTAGAGCTGCAAGTAGCCCGCAGAGTCGGGTAAGGTGAAGCGGCCGTGGACCAGCGCCGAAGGGGCGTAGGGGAGCGTGCCTGACGGGAGGATTACCGTCCCGTCAATAGCTACAATCCCCCACCCCTCCTCGTGCTGACCACGATAGGCAAACCCCTCTAACCACTCATCCGTGCCTCGGCATGCGGTGAGCATCAGGAGCACCGTCAGATAGGTGTACCACTTCATCCTTTCATTACCTGTGCGACGTCAGGTCGCATTTTGCAGTGCAAAAATAGCCTATTTTGTTGAAACGGCCATGCCATTTATTGAAATAGTCCTGCCTTTTGTTGAAATAGACCTCATATTTTTGCCAGAATAGCGCTATCTTTTGCCAGAACAGCTCAATCCCAGTTCTCCACCTCACCGCCAATCTCAATCTTGAGTTGGTCAGGATTCTGCGAGATGGCCAGCTGCACCATGTGCTGCACACCCGGCTTGAAGAGGAACTTCGACTCGTAGAGGTAAGATACCCCCTTCATGATGACCTCCACCAGAGGCATCCGGTTGTCGATGCGCTGGGGCACCACGATGGCGGTATATTTGTGGTTGCCCAGGCTCTTGCAACGGATGCTCTGACGCGTGCCGTGCGTGTCGCGCGTCACCATCCCCACACTCAGGTCAATCGTGGCTGAGGGCACGGTGTTGTGCAGGATGACCTCAGCCTCGTCGGGCAGTTCGCCCTCGTAATCCTCGCTCTTCACCAGCTTGATGAGGAGGCGGCTCATGCGGTGGGCAAACTGCAACGTCACGGGTGAAGCGGAGGCGGTAATCCCCTTCGACTGGGCAAAGAGGAAGTCGCTCTCGGCGTAGCCGCTCCCCTGCTGGTCAAGTGCCACCTGGAAGGGGTAGTCATCCACCGACCCTACTGCGTCGCTATAAGGGTAATAGGCAAAGGCATCGTAAGTGCCCTCATTCCAATAGATGGGTTTGTCAGCATCCCATTGCGAGGCATTGCAGGTCAATGGAGCGTTGTTGACGTAGTTGCCCGATACTTCGAGCGCAGTACCGGCCGTGGTGAGGAAGAGTCCTACACGGTCGCCCGTTTCAAAGGCGGTATCAGTGACACGGGTGGTGGCCGTCTGCTGACTCGGATGGCTCATCGTGAAGCGCATCACGGCCTCATCCAGCAGCTCGCCTGCTTCGTGCGAACTGCAAGCGGATAGTGTGGCGAGGACCACCGTCAGCAGTCCTGCGCCTATCGTTTGTATGCTATTGTATCTCATATTTTTTATCAGATAGTTGAGTCGTTACACATAGGGTAGTTATCTCTTCAGGGGTGATCCCTTATGCAGTACGGGCGAATGCTGGAAGCTGTGCATCTGCCGGCCTGACACCTCTACGTCGAGGCTGCGGGTCGTAGCGCCTGCATCGCGCTTGTCGTTGGCCACAAACTCCTCAAAGCTGTAGGTCTCGCCGGCATAGCGCTTGATGCGCTTCACGATGCTCTCGCGGCTGATGGTGCTGTAGTAAGGGATGTCATTGTTCATGCAGCTGTTCTGCTCGGAGCGGAACACGCCACGGGTGTGCATGTAGCCACCCTCGTAGATGTCCACGATGTCGCTGTAGCGGTCGTCAAAGATGAGGTGGCTCCAGGGCACCTCGTGCATCTTGCCCGTGAGGGAGAGGTTCTCAAACCACCCCAGCGAGAAGCAGCCCTGCAACTCGAATACGTGGCCGCAGCAGGTGCAGTCGCAGAAGTCGATGAAGGCGTTGTGGTAGATGTACTCATCGCCCAGTTTGCCAAACCCATGTCCGCCGGCCTCATGCTGGATGACACCACGGGTGTCGAACGGATAGCCGTAGGTGCTCATCGGACAGAAGGCAATGGCCGCACCTTCAGCCCACATCTGGCAGATGCCACCGTAGTCGGTGCTGTTGGGCACAATGATGATGAGCGTCTCATTGAGGTTGTCAGCCGTCACCTCGGGGATGCGGAGGGCATAGTCAAAGACAGCATCGTAGTCGGCCTTCAGCCCCACCCCACCGGCGAAGGTGGTCTCAAAGCGGCTGTAGCGGATGGAGTTGACCGTGCCGATGCCGGTCTCAGGCGAGAGGGCAATGGCGGTATGCACGTTGAAGTAGTCGCGGTAGCTCTTGTAAGGCTCAATGCCGAAGAAGTTCTCCACCTGCATCTGCATAGCCTGCATGTACTTGCCTTCGCTGATGTCCTTGCCGTCAAATCCATCACCCAGGAAGACGAGGTTGATGCCTCCGCGGTTGCCCTTGGTGGCCCGCTGCAGCGTGATGATCTCATCCTCGCCATAGCTGTAGTCATACTGCTTCACGCGGCACTTGTGGCTGTAATCCTTATTCTTCAGCTTGAAGACAATCTCGCCCTCGCGGTTGGCCGAACCTTGGGCCATAGCCTGGATGGTGAGGGTGAGCTCCGTCTTCTGACTGCCGCTGGTCTGTGACAGCGAGCACCAGTCAGGCATGCTCTCCACCTCCCAGTCGCCCTCGGCATTGAGCACGAGGGTCTGCTTGTGTTCGGTATTGATGGCGTTGGCCACAGAGGGCCGGCACACCAGCTCATGGTGGGCGGCGATACGCTTGAAGTCCATCCAGCCCGTAGCCGTCTGGTAGTGTACGATAGCCGATTCAGGCACCTCAAGGGTAAAGTTGTCCTTGGGCACACCGTCGAAAGCATTACCCAGAATAACGGGTGGAATCGAGCTCTTAGAGACTATCGAGCCTAAGCCATAGCACTGGAAGAAGGCCTCATTACGGATATTCTCCAGCCCTTCGGGGAAAATTACTCCTTCCAGTCCCCGGCAATTATAAAAGGCTCCCTCGCCAATGCTTGTCACGCCTTCAGGAATCTCCAATACGCCCATCAAGCGCCAATTGCTACCATCATAATAGCTGCCAAACGCATTAGCACCAATGGTTGTCAGTCCAGCCGGAAGCTTCAACTCACCTGAAAAATCACATCCAGCGAACACCCTCTCAGCTATCACTGCAAGATTTTTCGGCAGTTTCAACTCTCCCTTAAAATGACATCCACAAAAGGCATCATTCGCAATGGTTGTAATGCCGTCATGCAACTGCAAATTGCCGTTAAAGCCACAGTAATGAAACGCTTCAGAAGGAATATCTGTTATTTGTTGCGGAATAGTCAAAGAACCTGTCAGGTTTACGCAGCTATTGAATGCACGCGGGCCTAATCTTCTAAGCTTTTCAGGTAATCTCAGTTCTCCATAAAGTCCCGTACATCCGTCAAAGCAATAGCCACGGATTAGTTCCAGACCATCAGGCAATTGAAGTTCACATACGAATCCGCAACTAGCAAAGACTCCGCCATAATAGTCTATACCCTCATCTCTAATTTCCGTATCCTCTCCATTGCCAGCATTTCCTAAATATTTTAATGTAGAAGGCAACGAAAGCGTACCAGTCAATGACGTACAATATGCAAAAGCGCTTTGCTGTATATCTACGACTCCTTCAGGGATGACAAGTGAACCAGACAGATTCTTGCAACCGAAAAAAGCACGGGCACCAATGGATGTCAAAATATCGGGTAAAACGAGTCGGGTAAGCGATGTCTTGCCCGTCATACTGTTATTATAGAAGAATGCGGAATTTGGAATCTGGTCATCTTTGTTATCAAGATTATAAATCGGTTCTGAATCGCTTGCTTTGATTCTCACCTCCTTCAGATTCAACGCCTGCAAAACATCCATTTCATCGCGCATAAAATAGAAGTCATTAGCATTGATCTCGCCAGTAATCTTCAGATTCTTCAACTTCTTGTAATCCTTGCCTGCGGCGGTAATGGCCTCTTTGAGCTTTCCTGCCTCTGACTCAATCACCACGTACTCCTTCATCGTGGCATCGTGGCTCACGTCATCATTTTCCCAGGCGGTGATGCTCTCACCGGCCAGGGTGAAGGTGTAGTCGCCGGTGGCCTCCTTGTAATCCACGCGGATGGTGAAGGTGTGCATCTTGCCCGAGGTGTAGCTGAAGGCCTCCTCTTTCTTGAAGGTGTAGTTGATGCCATCTACGGTGATGACGAAGAGCGGAGTGCCCGCAGCCACCTGCTGTGGCACTACGATGGCACGAAATTCCTCTCCTTTCTTATACGGTATGACACCTCCGGCGGAGACATCGCCCGTGGCTTTCACCTCACCACTCTGCAGATTGATGAGGGCATTGCGCTTGACATTCTTGACCAGCACCTGCTTGGAGAGGGAGGCCCAAGCCCCCTCGGCAAAGCCGCTGCCTTCAGCCAGCACCACCTTGGCACTGCTCATGCGGTGCTTCATCGGCAGACGGATGACCTGCTCCGTAGGGGCCACATTGGTGGCCTTTCCCCACAGGAAGTCACTGGCCTCATAGCCTCCCAGTTCGCCATCGGCTGCCTCTGTGCTCTGGTCCTTCTGCACCTCAAGTTCGTAGGCCGTCACCTCGGTGGGTTGTCCCCAGGGGTAGTAGCCATAGACGTCAATGGCCGTCTTCTTGTCTTTCCAGTAGAGGTCGTAGGCCGAACTCCATTTGTTGTTGGCCTCATCGTAGGTGTGGCGCACGTTGTCCCCCCGGTTACCGCTGTTCTGGAGCGTACCGGGATTGCTTCCCTCATAATCTACGATATAGACGCCGATGACATCGCCATGGGCAAATCCGTTGTCGTTGACGCGGGTCACGGCCACCTGGTCAATCGCTCCAGCCAGCTCGATGCGCGTGCGCCCAGCCTGGGTCACATCACCCTTATCGCCTGAGTCGTAGTCGTCGCTACAGCCCGTAGCAAGCAGGAGAGGCAGCGCAGAGAGCACCGTCCAACCTGCGTGTATATGTTGCATAAATCTGTTCTTCATAATGCTTTATAATAATATAGATAAAAATAAGTATAGACCTGTCTAAATGCATAGTGCATAGCGGCTCTGATGGCCTACTCAGCCGTGCCACCCTGGTCGGTCTCATCGTCTGCCCAGTCGCTGACGTTGACGTTGATGCCGTTGCTCGTCTTGCTCAGGGTGACGGTGAAGGTGTGACGTGTCTTGCTCACGAAGGTAAAATCCTTCTTCAGATTGTAGTCGCGGCCATCCACTGTCACCGTGATGAAGTTGTCAGCCTTGACCTGCTGGGGTACCACCAAGGCCCTGTACTGATTCTCCTCCTTCAAGGGGGTGATTGTGGCCGCCTCGCCGGTCGCTGTCAGCGAGCCATCCTTCAGGTTGATGCTGGCCTCCAGCTTGCAGCCGTTGAGCTTGACGCTCACCTCAGCCGCCGCCAGTCCCTCATCGGTGAATCCGCTCCCTGCCGCCAACTTGATGACGGCACAGCTCATGAGGTGGGCTGCCTGAATGGTGACAGCCTCACTGGTAGGAGCCACTTTGGTGCTCTTGCCATAGAGGAATTCACTGGCTTTGTAGTTGGCCAGTGTGCTCTGGTCAGCCTTCACGCTGAAGGGATGAGCCTCTACGCTGCTTACACTGCCGTAAGGATAGTAGAGGTAGAAGTCGGCCGGCGTCGTCTCATCCTTCCAATAGATGGTGGTGGCCGGTTTCCATTGGCTGTCATAGGTAAAAGCCACGTTGTCAGCGTGATTGCCACTGGCTTGCAACGTGCCCGCAGTCGAACCGCTGTAGTTGACCACAAAGAGGCCCACTTTGTCTCCTTGCTCAAAAGCAGTATCAGTGACGCGGGTATTGCTCTTCATGCCCACATTCAGGCGGATAGGCACCTTCGCCACGACAGGAGGGTTAGGAGTATCAGGTTCGCTGCTACCCGAACCCGAAGAACAAGCTGCAGAGAGCAGGACGCACCCGATGGATGCACATCCCAACAACAGCTTCACACAAGTACTTTTGTCTAAAATCCTCATAACATAAGTGTATTTGGTAATTAATTTGCTGACAAAAGTAGCAGATTTGACACACTCCGTCAAGTTCATAACAGTTCATTTATATTTATTTTCAAAATATACATTTTGACATTATTTTCACTGATTTGCTTGCACATTTAAAATAACGACCAAGCCCGCCAGATACTGACCCAACTGGCCGAGGAGGAGCACTTTGCCAAGGCGGAAGTCACACTGGCCGCCCTCACCAAGGCAACACCTGCACGCACCAAGGCAGCACCTGCACCCACCAAGGCAAAGACCACAGCCCACGAAGACGAGGAGTAATAGCACCCTGCACATCGGATGCCCTGCGAGATGTCCCATAGGGCATTTTTTTTCGCTCATACCGCTATTTTTTCATGTAAAATCCATGAAAGTTTCAAAAATGAGCTATATTTGCAGCAATATTTACCAATAAAAATAAGAAGAAATATGGGATTTATTATTTGGATTATCGGTCTGGTGCTCTGCATCAAGGCTGTGCTTGAGATTCTGAAGTGGGACATCGACGGCATCAAGAAGCTGTTGCTGGTCATCATCCTGTTGCTGACGAGCTGGGTAGGCCTGGCCGTCTATTACTTCTGGGGCCGCGAAAACCTGCAGGCACTGCTCAAGTAAAAAGGAAGAGAAAATTTTAAGCACCACAAAGCCGTGGTGCTTTTTTTATGCCATCTCGGAAAGGAAATCTGATAAAAAAGCGTACCTTTGCGGCCAAATTCAAACTTAAAGTGAAAAGATATGGCTCAGAAACCTTCTATCCCTAAGGGAACACGTGATTTTTCGCCCGAGGAGATGGCGAAACGTAACTATATATTCAATACCATCCGCGACGTATATCATTTCTATGGCTTCCAGCAGATTGAGACTCCGGCCATGGAGACGCTCTCCACGCTCATGGGCAAGTATGGCGAAGAGGGCGACAAGCTGCTCTTCAAGATACAGAACTCGGGCGACTACTTCAGCGGCCTGACCGACGAGGAGCTGCTGAGCCGCAATGCGGCCAAGCTGGCCTCCAAGTTCTGCGAGAAGGGACTGCGCTACGACCTCACCGTACCCTTTGCCCGCTACGTGGTGATGCACCGCGATGAGCTCACTTTCCCCTTCAAGCGCTACCAGATACAGCCCGTGTGGCGTGCTGACCGCCCGCAGAAGGGTCGCTACAGGGAGTTCTACCAGTGTGACGCCGATGTCGTGGGTAGCGACTCGCTGCTCAACGAGGTGGAGCTGATGCAGATCGTCGATACAGTATTCAGCCGCTTTGGCATCCGCGTCTGCATCAAGATCAACAACCGCAAGATCCTGAGCGGTATCGCTGAGATCATCGGCGAGGCCGACAAGATTGTAGATATCACTGTGGCCATCGACAAGCTGGACAAGATCGGCCTGGACAATGTCAATGCCGAACTGCGGGAGAAGGGCATCAGCGAGGGGGCCATCGGCAAACTGCAACCCATCATCCTACTGAGCGGCAGCAACGAGGAGAAGCTCGCCACGCTCAAGGAGGTACTGGCCGGGAGTGAGACAGGACTGAAGGGAGTGGCCGAGAGCGAATTTATTCTCTCCACCCTCCAGGGGCTGCAGATGAAAAACGACATCGAATTGGACCTCACCCTGGCCCGAGGACTCAATTACTACACGGGAGCCATCTTTGAAGTAAAGGCACTCGATGTACAGATTGGCAGCATCACCGGCGGCGGACGTTATGACAACCTGACAGGTGTCTTCGGCCTGGGCGGTGTGAGTGGCGTGGGCATCTCCTTTGGTGCCGACCGCATCTTCGACGTGCTCAACCAGCTCGACCTCTATCCGCGTGAAGCCGTCAACAGTACGCAGCTGCTCTTCATCAACTTTGGTGAGCGTGAGGCAGCCTACGCCATGCAGGCACTCAAGCAGGCCCGTGAGGCCGGCCTGCGGGCTGAACTCTTCCCCGACAGTAGCAAGATGAAGAAGCAGATGTCCTACGCCAACGCCAAGAAGATACCCTTCGTAGCCCTGGCCGGAGAGAATGAGATAGCTGAAGGCAAACTGACGCTGAAGAACATGGAGAGCGGCGAGCAGGCACTCGTCACCATCCAGGAGGCCATCGAGCGCATCCTGTCGCTCGGATAAGCCCCCCAAAAAACCGTTTAAGAGTACATCATAAGCCTAAAAAAACATAAAGGAGCACCGATTGGTGCTCCTTTTTTTCGTTTGCTTCATCCATTTGCCTATATTTGTAGGGTAAATCAACCTAAGAAAGGAGGCAATTATGGTATCAATGATGCAATTCAAGAAAGAGAATCACAACGCCGTAGTGGGTGTGATTATGGTGATTATTGCCGTACTTTTCATCTGCTACATGATTTCATCCCTCGTCAGCAACACGCATGAGTTCTGGCTCAGCGAGGTGCAATAACGTACCAGCGATGACTCACGCCGACTGGGGCATCACTCACGCCGGCAGACTACTCAGTCACGCCGGTTGAGGAAAATCATCACATAATAGACCAACGTGGCCAGTGAGCCGAGCGCTGCAGCTACGTAGGTGTAGGCGGCTGCACGCAGGGCTTCGCTTGCCTTGCCGTAGGTATTGACGTTGGTGATGCCTGCATTGCTCAGCCAGGCCAGTGCCCGCCGGCTGGCATCAATCTCCACGGGAAGGGTGACAAAGCTGAAGAGCGTGGTCGTGGCAAAGAGCAGGATACCGGCCAGCAGCAGCTGAGGAAACGACTCCAGCAGGATGATACCCGCCAACAATACCCACGACATGTAGGTGGAGGCAAACTGCACCACAGGCACCAGCTTGCTTCGCAACGTCAGCGGCGCATAGGCCTGCGCATGCTGCACGGCATGGCCACACTCATGAGCAGCCACGGCAGCCGCCATGATGCTGTTGCTGTTATAGACTCCCTCACTGAGATTCACCGTCTTATCCATCGGATTGTAGTGGTCGGTCAGCCGTCCGGCCACGTGCGTCACCTTGACATCGTAGATGCCGTTGTCGCGCAGCATCTTCAAGGCCACATCCGCACCCGTCAGGCCGCCACTCATAGGCACCTTGGAGTACTTCTTAAACTTCGCATTCAGGTTGAGCTGAACTACCCAGCTCAGCAGGGCCACTCCGATAAAGATGATCCACTGCATTCCAATCATTCCTGTTTCCATGTTTTCTTTCTATACATTGATTTGGTTTTAAATATGTAGCTTATCTATTGTAATATGTAGCTTATCTATTGTAATATGTAGCTTATCCTTATTTGTAGCTTATATATTATAAAGGTATAAGAGACCTATATACAATAAGGTATAAGACCCGGAGTCATACACCACGCTACAAAAATAACAAATAGTTTGCCACAAAAGCGCCTCTTATCCCCGACATTCCCTATTATTGTGGTTTATTAACTAAATAAACGGCCCTGCCTGAAGCTGAGCCTGACGAGACCTCTACCCGCAGCTACGGATTCAGCGGCAGTGCGCCCTACAAACTGGGTTCTACCGGACTCTATTCGCTCTTCAAGTGGCAGAACACCATCCACGTATCCTTTTTTTTTGTATCTTTGCCGCCGTAAACCCTATCAGCCACCAACAAACGGACGACCCTATATGACACACACTATCGAAATTAACTCTCTGAAGGCCTGGTTTCTGGCTATCCGACCCAAGACCCTTACCGGGGCCATTATCCCCGTCATGATGGGTACAGCCCTGTCCCTTCACGACGGTCCCTTCAACTGGCAGCCTGCCCTGGGCTGCCTGCTCTTTGCCTGCGCCATGCAGGTGGCAGCCAACTTTATCAACGACCTCTACGACTTCCTCAAGGGCACCGACCGCAGCGACCGGCTCGGCCCCGAACGGGCCTGTGCGCAAGGCTGGATTACTCCGCGGGCCATGCAGATAGGCATCGGCGTGACCCTCCTCATAGCTGCCGTAGCAGGAGTCAGCGTGCTCGTCAGCGTGTGGCGCAGCCTGCCTTACGGCGGCTGGGAACTGCTGTCACTCGGTGCCCTCTGCATGCTCTTCGCCTTCCTCTACACTACCCTGCTCTCCTATCGGGGCTGGGGCGACCTGCTCGTACTCCTCTTCTTCGGCCTGGTGCCCGTCTGCGGCAGCTACTACGTGCAGTGCTTCACACTCACGCCCGACCTGCTGCTCGCCTCACTGATGTGCGGTCTGGCCATCGACACCCTGCTTGTAGTCAACAACTACCGCGACCGCGAGCAGGATGCCATAAGCGGCAAGCGCACCCTCATCGTCCGCTACGGCGAACCGTTTGGCCGTTATCTCTACCTCGCTTTAGGCCTCACCTGCTGGCTTATCGCCGTGGTGATGACCCTCCGCGGCCTGCTCACTACCGACCAGCTGGTGTGGGCCGCCTCCCCCTACCTGCTCCTCCACCTCACCACCTGGCGCAAGATGGTACGCCTCCGTCAGGGACGGGCATTGAATGCCATTTTGGGCGAAACATCACGAAATATGTTCCTTATGGGCCTCCTTTGGAGCCTTGCAGTGGCCTCTTATTGAAAAAAAACGGCTCAATTGCTTGAATAAACCAACACTTTATGTAATTTTGCAAGCTGAACAAGAAGTATATTAGCATACTAATACCAAATTCAAAATAAAGATGAGTTTAAAAATCGTAGTATTGGCAAAACAGGTTCCCGACACGCGCAACGTTGGGAAAGACGCCATGAATGCCGACGGTACAATCAACCGTGCGGCTCTCCCCGCCATCTTCAATCCCGAAGACCTGAACGCATTGGAGCAGGCCCTCCGACTGAAAGATGCTTATCCCGGCTCTACGGTCACCATCCTGACCATGGGCCCCGGCCGTGCAGCCGAAATTATTCGTGAAGGACTCTATCGCGGTGCCGACGGTGGCTACCTGCTCACCGACCGCGCCTTTGCCGGTGCAGACACGCTGGCCACCTCGTATGCCCTGGCCACAGCCATCCGCAAGATCGGTGCATACGACCTCATCATCGGCGGTCGTCAGGCCATCGACGGTGATACCGCCCAGGTAGGACCGCAGGTGGCTGAGAAGCTGGGCCTGACCCAGATCACTTACACCGAGGAGGTGCTGAGCGTGGATGAAGCCGCCCGCCGCATCACCGTCAAGCGCCACATCGACGGCGGCGTAGAGACCGTGGAAGGTCCGCTGCCCATCGTGCTGACGGTCAACGGCAGTGCCGCCCCCTGCCGTCCGCGCAACGCCAAGCTGGTGATGAAGTACAAGCGTGCCCTCGGCGCACAGGAGAAGGCCGCTATCACCAAGGAGGGCGCTCCCCTGCCCTATGCCGACCTGTATGAGAAGGCTCCCTACCTCAACATCACCGAGTGGAGCGTAGCTGATGTCAACGGCGACACCAAACAGTGCGGACTGAGCGGTTCGCCCACCAAGGTGAAGAAGATCGAGAACATCATCTTCCAGGCCAAGGAGAGCAAGACCCTGACCGGAAGCGATGCCGACGTAGAAGGACTGATTGTAGAACTGCTGGCTAACCACACCATTGGATAAGCTGACAAGCGATAAAACCCAAAAATCAATATGAACAACGTATTTGTATATCTTGAAATAGAAGGCACCACCGTGGCTGACGTCAGCCTCGAACTGTTGACCAAAGGCCGCAAGCTGGCCAATCAGCTGGGTTGCCAGTTGGAAGCCATCGCCGCCGGCGAGAAGCTGGACGGCATCGCCAAGCAGGTGCTCCCCTACGGTGTAGATAAGCTGCATGTATTTGATGCTCCGGGACTCTTCCCCTACACCTCTCTGCCCCACACCTCCATCCTCGTCAACCTCTTCAAGGAGGAGAAACCCCAGATCTGTCTGATGGGTGCCACCGTCATCGGCCGCGACCTCGGTCCGCGCGTCTCATCGGCCCTGACCAGCGGTCTGACCGCCGACTGCACCCAGCTGGAGATTGGCTCACACGAAGACAAGAAGGCTGGCAAGACCTATGACAACCTGCTCTACCAGATCCGTCCCGCCTTTGGCGGCAACATCGTAGCCACCATCGTCAACCCCGAGCACCGTCCGCAGATGGCCACCGTGCGCGAGGGCGTGATGAAGAAGGAGATTCTGGACGACAACTACCAGGGCGAAGTGGTATGCCACGACGTAGCCAAGTATGTGCCTGAGACCGACTTCGTGGTGAAGGTCATTGACCGCCACGTCGAGAAGGCCAAGCACAACCTCAAGGGTGCCCCCATCGTGGTAGCCGGAGGCTACGGCATGGGCTCACGCGAAGGCTTCAACATGCTGTTTGACCTGGCCAAAGAGCTTCACGCCGAGGTAGGTGCCAGCCGTGCCGCCGTCGATGCCGGCTATGCCGACCACGACCGTCAGATTGGCCAGACGGGTATCACCGTACACCCCAAGCTCTACATCGCCTGTGGCATCAGCGGTCAGATCCAGCACATCGCCGGTATGCAGGATGCGGGCATCATCATCTCCATCAACAACGATGAGAATGCCCCCATCAACACCATCGCCGACTACGTGATTAACGGTACCGTGGAAGAGGTCATTCCCAAGATGATTAAGTATTATAAGAAGAATTCAAAGTGATTATTTTAGGAGATAAAGGGAGGTTTTTTAGGTGATAAAGGGAGGTTTTTTAGGTGATAAAGGGAGGTATTTTAGAAGATAAAGGGAGATAGTATGGAGATAAAGGGAGATAAAGGCCGAATGTTTTTGCCTTCGCGTTCTTTTCAGGATCTCTTGACCTGGCAAAGAGCTCATGAGTTCGTTATTCTGGTTTATCAGGTGACGAAGTCTTTTCCTGCGGAGGAGCGTTTTGGACTTTGCTCCCAGTTCCAACGAGCAGCAGTTTCCATCCCTGCCAATATTGCGGAAGGCTATAAAAGGCTGGGCAAACAGGAAAAGTTGCGGTTTCTCAACATCTCTCAAGGCAGTCTGGAAGAATGCCGTTATTATACCATGCTATCTTCAGACCTCTCCTATATCCAACCCTCCATCTACCAACAACTCATGATTAAATTGGAAGAGACAAGCAAATTACTGAATGCATATATCAAGGGCATCAACAATACAAACTACACAGATTAAGCGTATTAGCCCTAATCTCCACAAGAGTATTGGCCTTTATCTCCATCCTATCTCCCTTTAACTCCATTTATCTCCCAAAAAAAAAGATACTTTTATGGCAAATTTTTATTCCGATATACCTGAGCTCAAATACCATCTCAACAACCCGATGATGGCCCGTATCTGCGAACTGAAGGAGCGTGGGTACAGAGACAAAGATCAGTACGACTATGCACCGCAGGACCTGGCCGATGCGCTCGACTCGTACGACAAAGTGTTGGCAATCACTGGCGAGATCACCGGTGAAATCATTGCCCCCAATGCAGAAGGCGTGGATGCCGAAGGACCCAAGTGCGCCAACGGCCGCGTAGAATACGCCAGCGGCACGAAGCAGAACCTTGACGCCATGGTGAAGGCCGGACTCAACGGTATGACCATGCCCCGCCGCTTCGGTGGCCTCAACTTCCCCATCACCCCCTACACCATGTGTGCCGAGATTGTGGCTGCCGCCGATGCCGGATTCGGCAACATCTGGTCGCTGCAAGACTGTATCGAGACACTCTATGAGTTTGGCAACGACGACCAGCACAGCCGCTTCATCCCCCGCATCTGTGCCGGCGAGACGATGTCGATGGACCTCACCGAGCCCGATGCCGGCTCCGACCTGCAGAGCGTGATGCTCAAGGCTACCTTCGACGAGGCCAACAACTGCTGGCGCCTGAATGGCGTGAAGCGCTTCATCACCAACGGCGACGCCGACCTCCACCTCGTGCTGGCCCGCTCTGAGGAGGGCACCAAGGATGGCCGCGGCCTCTCGATGTTCATCTACGACAAGCGCGACGGTGGCGTCAACGTGCGCCGCATCGAGAACAAGCTGGGCATTCACGGCTCACCCACCTGCGAACTGGTCTATAAGAACGCCAAGTGCGAACTCTGCGGCGACCGCAAGCTGGGTCTGATCAAGTACGTCATGGCCCTGATGAACGG
>CAMACX010000003.1 GCA_945831575.1 uncultured Mediterranea sp. | reverse complement strand
GTGTCGTTAAGAAAAGCATTTTCCATATACATACTATATATAAGGTATAAAGAGTTCATCATTCCACTTTGTAGGGGTCGGACCCATGTGTTCGCCCTCAAAAGCTGATGCAAAGTTACTCCAAGGATTATCCGAAAACCAAAATTTCCCCGCGCTCTGTCCCCCATTTCGCAGAAAATAGGGAAAAAATCGGCCAAAACAGGGAAATGCGCAGGGAAAAATTTCTGCCTTCACCGAGTGAAATATCAAAAATAATGCGTAGCTTTGCAGCGAATTGGTTCCGGTGCGGCTCGCCAGCCGCGCGGATGAAAAGGGAACCGGGTGAGAGTCCCGGACAGTCCCGCTGCTGTGAACCTCCGTCAAAGTCCTGAATATCTGTTGCCACTGGACAGCCTGCCGCTGCCGGGAAGGACTCGGGACGAGGAGCTAGTCAGAAGACCTGCCATTCATTAAAGGCTGCCTCCACTCGTGGGATAGAGAGACAGTACGAAATGATTTTTTTCACCTTCTAATAGTCATGAGATAAGACTATGATTCAAACTGTTGTGAAGCGCGACGGACGCATCGTCGGCTTCAATGAAGAGAAAATAGCAGCGGCCATACGCAAGGCCATGCTGCATACCGAGCAAGGCGAGGATGCCGCGCTCATCGCCCAGATTATGGATCACATCGCCTTCCGTGGCGAGACGCAGATGACGGTGGAGCAGATCCAGGACCTCGTGGAACTGGAGCTGATGCAGAGCAGCCGCAAGGATGTGGCGCAGAAGTACATTGCCTACCGCAACCAGCGGAGCATTGCCCGCAAGGCCAAGACACGCGACATCTTCCTGGAGATCATCAACATCAAGAGCAACGATGTGACCCGCGAGAATGCCAACATGAATGCCGACACACCGGCAGGCA
Source organism: uncultured Mediterranea sp. (assembly GCA_945831575.1). Taxonomy (GTDB): domain Bacteria; phylum Bacteroidota; class Bacteroidia; order Bacteroidales; family Bacteroidaceae; genus Bacteroides. The sequence goes on along the minus strand of CAMACX010000003.1, from coordinate 127,464 downwards.
TGATGATGAAGTTTGCCAGCGAGACCACCAAGCCCTTCGTCGATGACTACCTGCTCGATGAGGAGACGCTGGAGGCCGTCAAGGGCAACTACCTCCATATCCACGACAAGGATTACTACCCCACGAAGAGCCTCACCTGCGTGCAGCATCCGCTGGAGCGCATCCTCACCCACGGCTTCTCGGCTGGTCATGGCGAGTCTCGCCCCGCCAAGCGCATCGAGACGGCCAGCATCCTGGCCTGCATCTCGCTGGAGACGGCGCAGAATGAGATGCACGGCGGACAGGCCATCCCCGCCTTCGACTTCTATCTGGCACCCTACGTGCGCAGCAGCTTCATCGAGGAGGTGAAGAGCCTGGAACAGCTGACGGGGAAGGATTACTCCCATTTATATCATAAGGAGATGGACGACTACGTCACTCGCTCGCTCGATGAGCTGGAGGGCGAGGAGCGCATCTTGCAGCACGCCGTCAACAAGACCGTGGCCCGCGTGCATCAGGCGATGGAGGCCTTCATTCACAACATGAATACCATCCACTCGCGTGGAGGCAACCAGGTGGTGTTCAGCTCCATCAACTACGGCACCGATACCTCGGCCGAGGGGCGCTGCGTGATCCGCGAACTGCTCCTCTCCACCTACCGGGGCGTGGGTGGCGGTGAGACGGCCATCTTCCCTATCCAGATCTGGAAGAAGAAGCGCGGCGTGAGCTACCTGCCCACCGACCGCAACTACGACCTCTACAACCTGGCCTGCATGGTGACGGCCCGCCGCTTCTTCCCCAACTTCCTCAACCTCGACGCCACCTTCAATCAGCATGAAGCGTGGCGTGCCGATGACCCCAAGCGCTACGAGCACGAAGTGGCTACCATGGGGTGCCGTACCCGTGTCTTTGAGAACCGCTTCGGCCCCAAGACCTCCATTGGCCGCGGCAACCTCTCCTTCTCCACCATCAACCTGGTGAAGCTGGCCATCGAATGTATGCCTATCGAGGATAAGGAGCAGCGCATTGCCCTCTTCTTCTCCAAGCTGGACCATCTGCTGGAGGTGGCTGCCCGCCAGCTGCACCAGCGCATGGAGTTCCAGAAGAGTGCCTTTGCCAAGCAGTTTCCGCTGCTGATGTCGGCCCTCTGGATAGGCTGTGACAAATTGAAGCCCAACGACACCATCGCTCCGGTCATCAACCAGGGCACGCTCGGCATCGGCTTCATCGGCCTGGCCGAGTGCCTGAAGGCCCTGGTGGGCAAGCACCATGGCGAGTCGGAGGAGGCACAGGCACTGGGCTTGCGCATCGTCACCTACATGCGCGACCAGGCCAACCGCTTCTCAGAGAGCTATCAGCACAACTACAGCATCCTGGCCACCCCTGCCGAAGGGCTGTCGGGTAAGTTTACCCGCATCGACCGCAAGCAGTTTGGCTCGCTGGAGGGCATCACCGACCGCGATTACTACACCAACTCCAACCACGTGCCCGTCTATTACCCCTGCAGCGCACGCCACAAGGCCGAGGTGGAGGCCCCTTACCACGACCTGACGCGCGGCGGACACATCTTCTATGTGGAGATTGACGGCGACGCCACTCACAATCCCGAAGCCATCAAGCGCGTGGTCGATATGATGGACCGCTACAACATCGGCTACGGCTCGGTCAACCACAACCGCAACCGCTGCATGGATTGCGGCTATGAGGATGCCTCCAAGCACCTGGAGCAGTGTCCCCGCTGCGGCAGCACGCACATCGACCGCTTGCAGCGCATCACGGGCTACCTAGTGGGTACCACCGAGCGCTGGAACCGGGGCAAACTGGCCGAACTCAATGACCGCGTAATCCACGGAGAGGAGGAGAAGTAAAGGATGAGGCCGCTCTCGATATTGAGTATTGTAGAAGATACGGTAGTGGATGGTCCGGGTTTCCGGACCTCCATCTACGCGGCCGGTTGTCTGCACCACTGTCCGGGTTGCCACAATCCCGAGTCGTGGGATATCGCCCAGGGTCAGCCTTATACCGTCGAGGAGCTGCTGCAACGGGTGCTGGAGGACCCCTTTGCCGATGTCACCTTCAGCGGTGGCGACCCCTTCTTCCAGGCCGAAGGATTTGCCGCCTTGGCCCGTGCCATCCGCCGCGAGAGTACGAAGAGCATCTGGTGCTATACCGGCTACTGCTATGAGCAGTTGCTGGAGCACCCTCTGCACAGGGCGTTGTTGGAGCAGGTGGATGTGTTGGTCGATGGCCCCTTTATTGCCTCCCAGCGCCGGGAGGGGCTCCGCTTCCGGGGCAGCGCCAACCAGCGCCTCATCGACGTACAGCAGTCGCTGGCCCGTCAGCAGCTCGTTCTCTTAGACGAATTGGCCCCTTATCTCTGAGAAACTTTCTGGTTGAGGCGCACCTTTTTTCTCAAATAGCTTCGCAATTCAAAATCTTGCTGTATTTTTGCAGCAAAAATCCATAGTTGCATAAGCTTTATGTTAGGAACAATACTCAATACGGCGACCATACTGGTGGGAGGGGCCTTTGGTGCCTTGGTGCGCACCGGCATTGGCGAACGCTACAAGCAGGCCCTCTTCAACGGCCTCGGACTCTGCTGCCTGGTGCTGGGGGTGAATGCCTCGCTCCCCAATATGGCCAAGAGTGAATACCCTGTGCTCTTTATCCTGAGCATCGCCATCGGGGGTGTGGTGGGGACGAGACTCGACCTCACGGGGTGCATCGACCGATGGAATGCCCGCCTCAACGAACGCCAACGGGCCAAAGGGAAGGGGCAGGGAGGAGACCAGCTGCAGGGACTCGTCACGGGTTGTCTGCTCTATTGCATCGGCACCTTTGCCATCGTGGGGCCTGTGCTGGCGGCGCTCTCGCCCTCAGCCGGCTGGGCCTTCGACGAACCGGGCAATACCTACCTCTACACTAACGCCACGCTCGACCTCGTGACCTCAGCCGTCCTGGCTGCCTCGTATGGTTGGATCATGCTGCTCGCTGCCCCGATACTCTTCTGTTGGCAGGGTTTCTTCTACTTGATTGCCGTCTGCTTCAGCGCGGCCATGCCCGAGCCGATGCGGGTGGAGCTGAGCATCGTGGGAGGCGTGCTGATTGTCAGCTCCGGCCTCTCCATCCTCGGCATCAAGGACTGCAAGACGGTCAACCTCTTGCCTTCACTCCTCGTACCGGTGATTTTCTATCTGATAAAAAGTGCTTGCTGATTAGGTGAACATTTTGAGATTTTCGGCATTTTAGCAGAAATAAATTGTGAGATTTTCGGCAAAGCGCTTACCTTTGCAGTATAAATATTGCGAAGACGAATATGGAAGACAGAGTATTTAAGCGCAAGCTGTATGACAAGATGCTGCAATGGAAAAACGAACGGGCTGGCAGTACGGCCCTGCTTATCAAAGGAGCACGACGTGTGGGAAAATCTACACTGGCTGAGGAATTTGCCAAGCGGGAGTATGAATCGTATATCTTAATTGACTTTACCGAGACTTTGGCAGAGGTGAAGGAGTTGTTTGGCGACCTCTCTAACCTCGATACACTGCTTTTTCAGCTCCAGTTCCATTTTCATAAGCGGCTTATTCCTCGTAAGTCAGTCATCATTTTTGATGAGGTGCAAGCCTGCCCTCTGGCCCGTCAGGCCATCAAGAGACTAGTGAAGGACGGGCGTTATGACTACATCGAGACTGGTTCGTTGATTTCCATCAAGAAGAACATCAAGGATATCCGCATTCCCAGTGAGGAGACCCGCCTTACGCTCTATCCGATGGATTATGAGGAGTTTCGCTGGGCATTGGGAGATGAGGTCACCGTGGCCATGCTGCGCGATGCTTTCGAGGCCAAGCATTCGTTTGGTGATGCGCTGACCCGGAAGCTGCTGCGCGACTTCCGGCTCTACATGCTCGTAGGAGGCATGCCTCAAGCGGTAAATGCCTATCTGGATTCCAACAACCTGAGTGTGGTGGATGCAGTTAAAAGGGAAATTATCGAACTCTATGCAGATGACTTTCGCAAGATTGATCCCACGGGTAGGGCGACTAGGATGTTTTATGCCATTCCCGGTCAGCTGAACAGGAATGCATCACGTTATCAGCTCTCCAGTGTTATTGAACAGGCTAAGCAAGACCGTATGGATGAGCTGCTCCAGGACATGGAGGATTCGCAGGTGGTGCTCTTCTCGCATCATGCTAACGATCCCCACGTGGGCCTGCCCCTTCATGTGGATTCGGACAAGTATAAGCTCTTCCTGAACGATACCGGGCTTTTCATCACCTTGGCCTTCCGAGATAAAGAGGTGACGGAGAATGTCATCTATCAGAAGCTGCTCAGCGATAAGCTCTCGGCTGATTTGGGTTATGTGTATGAGAATATAGTGGCTCAGATGCTGAAGACGGCAGGAAATGAGCTATTCTATCATACCTGGCCAACGGAGAGTGGCAAGCACAATTACGAAATCGACTTTCTGCTCTCGCGTGGAAGCAAAATCTGCCCCATTGGAGTGAAATCTTCCGGCTACAAGAGTCATGTCTCCTTGGATGCCTTCTGTGCGAAATATTCCGACCGCATTCTTCATCGCTACCTGCTCTATACCAAAGACTTGCGTCGGGATGGCGAGGTGCAGATGATTCCCGTGTTTTTTGCGATGTGTTTGTAGCCAGCCCTCAGGGGGGGGAGGTCGCTCAGCTTATTAGGGTGTGAGGTCGCTCAGGTCAATCAGCTTGTTGACAATGGCGTAGATGGTCAAGCCGGCGGGGCTGTGTATTTGTAGTTTGGCTGCGATGTTGCGTCGGTGGGTGAGGGCGGTGTTGAGCGAGATATGCAGGTGAGCGGCAATCTCCTTGTTGCTCATGCCCTGCACCAGGGCTACGATGACCTCCTTCTCGCGTTCGCTCAGCTGGTCGCCGTTGCCTTCGGGCGTGGTACCGGCATTCACCATCGAACTGAGCTTGGCCGTGACATTCTCTTTCAATAGCTGCTGCTCCAGCAGGCGGATGGCCGGCATGAAGAAGCGTTCCTCCACCTCGGCATGGAGGCGGAGCCAATCTTCGTTGTTGTAGATGCGGTAGAGCACGGCAAGCAGCTTCTGGCTGTGGAGTCCGTTGCCCGGGAGGTAGCGGATGAGGATGCCCTTGAGTTCGCGTAGCCGCTCGCTCTCCTGGCTGTGGTGCTTGGAGTAGGTATCTACATTGTATTTACCCGAAGCAACCCCATTCAGAAGTCCCTCGACGTAGGGGAAAACCATCTTCTCCTCATAGCGCATGTGCAGGGTGATGGCTCGGGCATAGTCATCGTACAGCTTGAGAATCAAGCTGTCAAGGTTGCCCTGTTCACTCGTTTCGTACTGTGTGTTGAGTGCTTCTGCCAGTTCTTGGCGCGTGGAGGGGAGTTGGAAGCCGAGGAAGTAGTCGTGGCTGGCTTGCAGGTACTTCATCAGTGTAGATATGGAGAGAGGCCCGCTCTCCTCCTGGTTGAGTTCGCCGTTGACGGTATAGTTCACGATGGCCAGGAAGGTGCAGGTATCCACCTCATGTTCTTGGCAGACCTCTTCCACCGTCTTGTCGCCAAAGCCCAGGTTGATGCCGAAGCTGCCAAGGCTCTGCAGCACGTTGTAATTGTCGCGTATCAGCGCGATCATCTTATCCTTGGCTTCATATTGTTTCAAGTGCTTCATTGTTCCAATGCTTTTCGTTTCTAATTTCGCTGCAAAATTCGTTTTTTTCGTTCATTCCTGCAATCACTAAAAGTAGGTATTTGGAAATTATCATCGTTTTTGGGTATTGCCCTCGTGGTGGGGGGGCACTACTTTTGCACCGTTTTTCAACAATAATAGCGCAAAAATGGATATAATGAAACATCGAAGAACGGTATCGGTTCTTCTCTTAACTCTCTTTCAGCTGATGGTGCTTCATGCCTCAACACCTCAGGATACGTTGACTGTGGCACGAGATGGCTATCAGCAGTTCCGTTTCGGCGGATATGGCGAAGTAGTGTCGAAGTTTATGGATTATGGTAAGAACCGCTTCAGCGGAACCAGTTACGGAAATAGTCGCGAGCACCGCAACACGATTTCCATCCCTCGCTTCGTTTTGGCTTTTGACTATCGCTTCAACTCAAAATGGCTGCTTGGTGCCGAGATTGAGCTGGAGTCGGGTGGCGTAGGAGTGGAGAAAGAACTGGAAAACTCGGAGAATGGGGAGTATGAAACGGAGATGGAGCAGGGGGGAGAAGTGGCTGTGGAGCAGTTTCACATCACCCGCCTTATTCTCCCTGAGCTGAACATACGCGTGGGGCATCTCATTGTGCCCGTTGGCTTGACCAATGCACACCACGAGCCGATTCACTTCTTCGGAACCTCACGCCCCGAGGGGGAGACGATGATTCTCCCTTCCACCTGGCACGAGACGGGTGTGGAGTTGTTTGGCTCCATCGGACGAGGGGCCGGGCGCTTCAATTACCAACTGATGATTGTGGCCGGGCTTAACCCCGACGGATTTGGCCGTGACAACTGGGTGAGCAACGGCAAGCAGGGCCTCTTCGAGGAGGATTGCTTCTCCTCACCGGCTTACGTGGGGCGTGTGGATTACCTTGGCGTGAAAGGATTGCGTTTGGGCCTCTCGGCTTATTACTGCGCAGATGTCACCCGCAATGCTGACAAACCTTATAAATACTCTTCGGTAGGTGCATCGGCGCTCACCATCCTGGCTGCCGACGGGCAGTACATGAATAGCTATCTAACGGCCAGGGGTCATCTCATCTATGGCAACTTACAGCATGCTAATGCCATAGGTAGTGTGAACGTCAGCAATTCAGGTAATAGTTATCATAGTGGCTCGATGCGTAAGGTGGCTCGCAATGCCCTCAGCTACGGCGCAGAGGTGGGCATCAACTTGCGCACCCTGCTGCCCCGGATGCAGTTCCCCACGCTCTATCCCTTCGTACGTTACGAATACTACAATCCCCAGGAAGAGGGCGAGGCGATGCAGACGATGGATGCACGCTGCCAGGTGAGTAAGTGGACAGCCGGCCTCAATTGGTACCCCCTACCTAACCTGGTGGTGAAGGCCGACTACACCACCCGTCAGATAGGCACCCAACGTCCCTTCGGTACCAGTAAGTACAACAGTGAGAACGAGTTGGCCATTGGCGTGGCCTTCGTGGGTTGGTTCATCAAGAAATAGCGGTGCTATATATAATAAGGTATAGAAAGGAATAATCATATAATCATAACGTAATAACAAATGAAACAGATTAAAGTATTTGGATGGGCCCTGATGATGGGCTTGGTCGTTTCGCTGGCAGCTTGCAGCGAAGACAAAGGAGAATCGTTGGAACAGGAAGCAGCCGGTGAGTCGTTTATCTGCATTGAGCAGCTGATTAATGGCTGCACCAACATTGCTACCGAGGTGGGTGAAACCAAAATCGGCGACCCGCTCGACAAATGGAATGCCGGAATGAAGACCGAGGCACTCTATGCCGTGGAGTCGTGGTACAGCTGGCACTCGCGTGAGGATTACAGTAACAACATCTATTCCATACGCAATGCCTACTACGGTACGCGCAACGGTGAAGTGGGCACCTACTCGCTGGCCGCGCTCATGGCCAAGCATAATGCCACACTGGATACCGCAGTGCGCGATGCCATTGCTGATGCCATTGAGGCTATTCTCGACATTCCGCAGCCTTTCCGCAACAACATCGGAAGCAGTGAGGCGCGCGTGGCGCAGCAGCGTTGTGCCGACCTGGTGGAGGTGCTGACGCAGCTCAAGAGCTACCTTGAGCAAACCGGTGCTGTGAATCAGGATAATGTGCTTGATCCCATTGTGGCCTCGTATGTAGATGACGTGGTGCTTCCCACTTACAAGGAACTTAAGGAGAAGAATACCTTGCTCTATCAGGCAGCCAAGGGCTTCCTGGAAGCACCGAGCGATGAAGCTTTCGATGCTGTCTGCGATGCCTGGATGGCAGCACGTGTGCCCTGGGAGACGAGTGAGGCTTTCCTCTTCGGACCTGTGGACAATGAGGGACTTGACCCCAACATGGACAGCTGGCCACTCGACCAGGATGCCATCGTGCGCATCCTCAACTCGGGAGACTTTGATAACCTGGATTGGAGCGATGGTGACAGTGACGATGCCATCAGCGCCAAGCAGGAGGTGCGTGGCTTCCACACGCTGGAGTTCCTGGCTTTCCGCAATGGCGTTCCTCGCACGGTGAACGATACGGCTGACTCAGGCAATGCTGCCGATATCGTCTATACAGCCGATAATGCCCGTAGTTGGGCCAACTACATGGTGCAGGTGACTTATCTGCTGCAGCAAGATGCCTCCGACCTCTACGATTACTGGGCAACGAGCTACAAGGGCGGAGAGAACTATGCCCAACGCTTCAAAGCGCATAAAATCTAATCGAGAGGAGTGCTATGTATAGTCGTCATCTTTTTATGCGACAACTGTTTTCATGCATCTTTTTCCCTTTCCTGGTTTCTTGCCAGGAGAAGGGAATGGATGCTGATGACATTTTTGTGCCCTCTGGCTATGCCCTTTCAGCAGGTACCTCCACCATCTTCACCCAATCCACCTTTGCTTACGATACCGATGCTTCGTGGCTGAATGGCACCTACAAGCGCCGTTTCCTTAACGGCGATGGCCTCTACGACGACGTGCGCACCAGCAGCAACGGATTGGGTGGAGGACTTGGCCCTGTTTATGCGGGTTATTCCTGCGGTAGCTGTCATCGCAATGCGGGCCGCACCAAGCCGACGCTTTGGTCAGAAGGGGGCAGTGGGAGCACAGGTTTCTCCTCCATGCTGGTTTATATCACCCGTAAGAATGGGGCCTTCTTCCAGAACTACGGACGGGTACTTCATGATCAGGCCATCTACGGCGTGAAGCCCGAGGGTAAGCTCAAGGTGGAGTGGCACTACGAGCAGAGTGAATTTCCAGATGGGGAATCCTACGAGCTCTGTTATCCCACCTATACCATCACCGAGTGGTATGCTGACTCCATTGCACCAGCCGACCTCTTCTGCTCGGTGCGTATTCCGCTCCGCCACGTGGGATTGGGGCAGATGATGGCACTCGATACGAAGGAGATAGAGGCGCTGGCGGCCAAGAGCAACTATCCGGAGTATGGCATCAGCGGGCGTGCCAATTACATCACTGAGCGGGGTGTGCGCCAACTTGGCCTCAGCGGAAATAAGGCACAACATGCCGACTTGACCGTGGAGCTCGGCTTCAGCAGTGACATGGGAGTGACCAATAGCCGCTACCCGGAGGAGATTTGCGAAGGACAGCTGCAGATGGATCAAGGCAGCATGATGGGGCTCAGTTACGACCAGCTGGACATCTCTTCGGAAGATATGGAAGATGTGGACCTCTATCTTCAGTCGTTGGGTGTACCTGCCCGTCGCCGTGTCAATGATGAGCAGGTGAAGCGGGGTGAGCAGCAGTTCTTCGCAGCCAAGTGTCACCTCTGCCATGTCACCACGCTCCATACCCGTTCGCAAGGCAGCACGTTGTTGCTCGGTACGCGTCTCCCTTGGTTGGGTAACCAAACCATCCATCCCTATTCCGACTACCTGCTTCACGACATGGGTTCCGAAGTCATGGGTGTAGGGCTCAATGACAACTACGTCAGCGGATTGGCTCGTGGCAATGAGTGGCGTACCACGCCGCTTTGGGGCATCGGGTTGCAGGAGACGGTCAACGGCCATACCTATTTCCTCCACGACGGCAGGGCGCGTAACCTGAAAGAGGCCATCCTGTGGCATGGCGGAGAGGCTGAAACATCGAAACGCCTCTTCATGCAGATACCCAAGAGTGACCGCGATGCGCTGATTACCTTCCTGGAGTCATTGTGAAAAATCATCAATTTGCTAAAACCTTTAAACGACAACCATTCTAAATAACAAAATGCGTATGAAAAAGTATATACTCTGTATGTTCTTGCTCTGCAGTTCCTGCCCCCTCTTTGCCCAGCAGGAAGATGAAACAGCCAATGGCATCGTCTCCCTGGCTGGACGAGAGGGGTTTACGATTGCTTCAAAGAAGGGCGACTTTGTGTTTAAACCCTATATGCTGGTACAAACGGGCCTTCACCTAAACTGGTACGACGACGAGGGCCTCGACAAGGCCTACAACCAGGATAATATCGCCAATTCGGGCTTCTCCATTCCCTACGCTGTACTCGGTTTTACGGGCAAGGCCTTTGGGAAGGTGGCCTTCAACCTCTCCCTCAATGCGGCAGCCAGTGGTGGTGCACTGTTGCAGCAAGCTTGGTTCGACCTGCAGCTGCGCCCCGAACTCCAGTTGCGGGCGGGTAAGTTCAAGACTCCCTTTTCGCATGCTTACCTCACCACTTTGGGTGAGACGTTGTTTCCTCAGTTGCCTGTGTCGTTGAGCAGCAGCGTCATCCTTCCTTACTCCTTGAATGCCGTCACTCCTCAGATTGGTACGGGGTTTGACTTAGGTGTAGAGCTCCATGGCCTGTTGGGTGGGCGTTGGGGATATCAGCTCGGCATCTTCAACGGGACGGGCATCAACGTCAATACCGCGTCGAAGACCTTCAGCGATGATTGGCACATCCCCTCCCTGCTCTATGCCGGGCGTATCACCTACATGCCTAAAGGGGTGATGCCCTCTACACAGGGTAATCCTAACCGCTTGAAGGAGAATAAGCTGCTCTTTGGCCTCTCGGCTTCGGTCAATGTGGAGAGTGAGAATGAGAGCACCAACGACAGCCGCGTAGGGTTGGAGTTCGCCTGGCTGTACCATCGCCTCTACCTGGCTGCCGAGGCCTATTGGCTCCACGTGGGATTCACCAAACGGCAGAAGATTAACGAGAGCTACGATTTCCTGGGTGGCTACCTGCAAGGAGGCTATTTCCTGACACCCCGGCTCCAGGCGGCGCTCCGCTACGACCTCTTCAACCGTAACGGCACCAGCAAGGACGGTATGCTCAATATGCCTGCTATAGGATTCAACTACTTTTTCAAAAACTGCAATCTCAAGCTGCAAGCCATGTATCAGTACATTGCCCGCAGCGGCCATGCCACTCAGCTTGACCGCGACAACGATAACCTGGGTTTGGCTACCCACGGCGGAACATTGTTGTTGCAATATACGTTCTGAATAAGGAGGTCGTTTTTAAAATAGAAGGTTTGATAATTATAAGTAGTTTTGTACAATAAATGAGGTTCGATGAGGAAATTCTTTTTAGTTTCGATTTTTATCTCTATCTTCGTGGCTTGTTACTCGTGTGATGACGGTTGCATCTACGAAAAAGAGGTTATCTTGCCGCAAGAGGGGCTCTCATTCCAACTTTCAGGACAGCTGAAGGGAGTGGATAGTTGGCCAGAAAATTACACGGTTTGCGTGGCTGGATTTACGGAGGAGAGCGACTATGCCGTGCTATCGAAAGTCATAGCTCCAGGCAATGGGGATGAAGTGCAGGTGGTGTTGAGTGGCATCAAGGAGGAGGTCAGTCAGGTGGAACTCTGCGTAACCAACCGGTTGCGTAAGCGCATCGTGACCTTTGCCAGGATGAGTGCCGAAGCGTTACATGAGGCTGGTGCACTTGCGGCGCTTGATGTGGGCACGCTCGACGTGGGTATGTTCACCGCGTTGCAGCAGGAGCTATTCAATGCGTCGTGCATTGCCTGCCATGGAGCCAACGGACATGCTGCCCGAGGCCTCTTTCTGACGGAAGAGAAGAGTTATCAGGCGTTGGTGGGGCAGGCTTCGCAGGTACAAGAGGGGATGTTGTTGGTATCCCCTGGCAAGGCTTCTGAGAGCCTGTTGCCTCGGCTTCTGCGTGAGGAAGGCTTGGTGCAACACAGTCACACCGACCTGCTGGATGCGAAGAGGAAGAGTGTGTTGCTCACGCTCATCAGTGATTGGATTGATGCGGGGGCGAAAGAGTGACGAGTGATGGGATGGATAATCAAGATGTGGTAATGGATAAGTGGAATATGAAATGGATAAACAGACGACATATACTAATTTACTGATGGCTGGTTGCCGTGTGGAGCAGGCTTGTTTCACTGCAGCCGGCGGAGGGCGTGAGGTGCAGCTGATGTTGCATGTCGCTGAGTGCGCCCAGAGCTATGAGGAGCAGCTCCAGACGCTTCTCGATGTGTACGACACCTTACTGCTGGGTCCTCTGCAGGGGTATCAGGCGGTTTTCAAGCGCTTCTTTCTGAGCGATGCTGCCAATCAGAAGGAGCGGTTACTGGCCGCCTTGCCCGACAATATGGCTTGTGCTACCTCTATCGTACAGCAACCGCCGCTGGATGGCACGAAGGTGGCGCTTTGGGCCTATTTCATTGAGGGAGCCGTGACGCAGATGCTGCCTGGTGGCTTGTCAGAGACTTGCCACGGGGCTTACCGCCACTTGTGGGGAGGAGGATCCGTGAATCGTGCCGCTAATGCAGAGTATCAGATGCGCCTGCTCTTCCAGGAGTACGTGATGCAGCTGATGGAGCAGGGAGGACGGTTGGCTGATAATTGTATCCGCACCTGGATCTTCGTACACGATGTGGATACCAACTATGCTGGTGTGGTGAAGGCACGCAACGAGGTATTTGCCACCCAACAACTGACTTCAGCGACCCACTTCATTGCCAGCACGGGAATTAACGGCTCGGCAGGCGATGCAGCAGTAAAGGTGCTTTTTGACACCTATGCGGTGCTGGGCATCCTCCCTGGACAGGTACATCACCTCTATGCCCCGACCCACCTGAATCCTACTTATGAATATGGGGTTAGCTTTGAGCGGGGTAGCTACGTGGAGTATGGCGACCGCCGGCAGGTCTTCATCTCGGGCACCGCCAGCATCAACAACAAGGGCGAAGTGGTTCATCCGGGAGATGTCCGTAAGCAGACAGAGTGGATGTGGGAGAATGTAGCGGCTCTGCTGACCGAGGCGGAGTGTAGCTTCAGCGATGTGCAGCAGATGATTGTCTATCTGCGTGACACGGCCGATTATCAGGTGGTTCGGTCACTGTTCGAAGCGCGTTTTCCCGCCGTTCCTAAAGTGTTCCTATGGGCACCTGTCTGTCGCCCGGGTTGGCTGATAGAGATGGAGTGTATGGCGGTGAAACGGGTAGAAAATGAATGCTATCCATCGTTCTAAAGGAGTGATTTATGCAGATTCTTTCTCTCTTTGCCGGCTCTAAACGGTCGAAACGCATTGTGTTGTCGCTCTATGTGGGGATGATGGTGATACTGGTTGTCTCCACCTTTATGGCTGCGGCGGTGGGAGAGCGTATGGTTTCAGAGCATATCTACGACGCCTGGTGGTTCATGGCTTGGTGGGGCGCTTTGGGCGTCTCGCTCTTGCTTGTGGTGGTGCAGTGGCTCAGGAACCGTGCCCGTCACGCTGCTTCATGCCGAGGTATCGGACGTTGCGCTGTGATACATCTTCACGTAGCTTTCCTGCTGATTCTGCTGGGTGCTGCGCTCACGGCGCTCACTGCCCGTCGCGGTGTGGTTTACCTCCAACCTGGGTTGGAGGTAAACCGCTTTCTGGATGCAGCGCATCATCGTATCTTGCCGTTGCCCTTCACCCTACAGCTCGATAGCCTTGAGGTGACGTGTGACCCAGGCACTATGCAGCATGCCGACTATGTGAGCCATCTCCATGTGGATACGGTGGCGGTGACCGTGTCGATGAACCGGGTGACTACCGTTCAAGGGTATCGCTTGACGCCCTATTCCTATGACGAAGCTGCACAAGTCAGCTGGCTTAGCGTGAACTACGATCCCTGGGGCATCGGGGTGACCTATCTCGGTTACCTTTGGTTTGCCTGCTCATTCTTGATATGGCTGAGGCGATACGTGGCTTATGCCCTGCTGGCCTTGGTGGCAGGTGTTGCCTTGCAGCTCTACGCCGAGAGCACGCCGCTGCAACCCGTGTTGCGGTCGGCTTGGCTCGGAATCCATGTCTCGTTTATTGTGATGGCTTATACGCTGTTCGCCTTCCTGGGTGTCAACGGAGTCATGGGGATGTGCATGTCATCGCGTCGTGAGGCGTTGATGAGGCATAGCCTTCGCTTGCTTCGTCCGGCTGAGGGGTTGCTGGGTGTCGGTATCTTCATGGGTGCCGTGTGGGCAAATCAGTCGTGGGGACGTTACTGGGCGTGGGATTCCAAGGAGGTATGGGCGCTGATTACCTTCATGCTCTATGCGCTCCCTTTCCATTACCGTCGGTTCAGCTGGCTGCAGCAACCATCCCGTTTCCATCTCTTCATGCTTCTGGCTTTCCTCTCCGTGCTGATCACCTACTTTGGCTGTAATTATTTCATGTCCGGCTTACACAGCTACGTGGGTTGATACAGGGGGAGGTATCAGATAGAGTTAAGGAGGTAAGCAGCGCCACACAGGTGGGCGTGCTTACCTCCTTCGCTTTATTTGTGATGAATAATGTATGTAAGAAAGTGATTTGCTTACTTTACGATGATGGGTTTGTACTTGGGCACCAAGGTCTTCATGATGATCCAGCCGATGAGGTAAGCCACGGCGCAGATGCAGAAGATGATGAAGTAGCCGGCCGGCTTACCCTGGAAGCCCATGAAGGCCATCTGACTCTCATCGGCGTAGGTGAAGAGCATACCTGAACCCTTGTTGATGAGGAACGAACCGATACCTCCAGCCATACCGCCAAAGCCGATGATGGTGGCCACGGCACTCTTGGGGAACATATCGCCTACTACGGAGTAGATATTGGCCGACCACGACTGGTGAGCAGCTCCGGCAAGACCGATGATGATGATGGGATACCAGTAGGAGTAAGCACCTAGCGGCTGTGCGAAGAGTGCCAGCAGCGGGAAGAGGGCGAAGATGAACATGGCGCGCATACGGGCGGCGTAGGGGTTCATGCCGGTCTTGTTGATGATGATGGTGGGCAGCTTACCGCCGTAGATGGAGAGCATCGTGATGGCGTAGAGCACGAAGATAAGCAACTGAGCCGTGCCGCTATCCGACTTGAAGCCATAGACGTCGGAGATGTAAGCCGGTGTCCAGAAGAGGAAGAACCACCACACGCCGTCGGTCATGAACTTACCGATGGCAAAGGCCCAGGCTTGACGGTATTGCAGGCATTGCAGGAAGGAGAGCTTCTTCTCCTCTTGCTCATCGGCGGGGGCAGCGGCAGCCACCTCCTCTTCGTGCTTATCCTGCTCGATGTAAGCCAGCTCAGCGGCATTCACGTGCGGGTTCTCGCTCGGACGCTTGTACATGAAGAGCCACAAGCCCATCCAGATGAAGCCCAATCCACCAATCACGATGAAGGCCATCTCCCAGCCGTTGCCTACGCCCAGGTCCTTGAAGTACCTGGCCAAGGAGGGGATGGTAACCGGTGCTACGAGGGCACCTACCGTGGCTCCGGCATTGAAGATGGAGGTGGAGAAGGCGCGGTCGCGCTTGGGGAAGTATTCAGCGGTTACCTTGACGGCTGCGGGGAAGTTGCCTGCCTCGCCAAGGCCCAATACCACACGGGCGGCGATGAAGAAATAGACGCTGGTGATGGCGATGGTGGAGGCCACGGCACCGGTGGCAGCGACCATCTCAGCCGCGCTGTGGATACCTACGACATGCTCGGTGGCGTAGCCACACACGGCATGGAGGCAGGCACCCAGCGACCATACGCCGATGGCCCATAGATAGCCCTTCTTGGTGCCCATCCAGTCGATGAAGCGGCCGGCAAAGAGGTTACCCACGGCATACACCAGGGAGAAAATGGCCGTGATGTCACCATAGTGGGCATCTGTCCAGTGGAACTCGGGGGCTATAAAGTCTTTCCAAGTCAGTGATAATACCTGACGGTCGAGGTAGTTGACCGTCGTAGCAAAGAAAAGCATAGCGCAAATCAGCCAACGGAAGTTGGTCATCTTCTTGTCGCTCGTGTTCTGATAGTTACTCATGATACGGATTTACTGATGTGATTATTTGAATTCTGGGTGCAAAAGTAGTGGTTTGCACCATGACTGAGGTGGAAAAAATGATAAGATGGTTGCATTTTCTGACAAAAGAGGCATGAACCCTCAGATTCATGCCTCTCTCGATGGTTTTCTATGCTAGGTTAACGCATTTCGGTGTTGATGCATTGCTTGGTTAGCGCATGTCGGTGTATTTGATTTCGTCCTTGTCGGAGTACTTGAGGTTTTCGCCGCCCATGCCCCAGATGAACATGTAGTTGCTGGTGCCGGCTGCTGCGTGGATGCTCCATTCGGGCGAGGTGATGGCTTGCTCGTTGTGCAGCCATACGAGGCGCTCTTCCTGAGGTTCGCCCATCAGGTGGCAGATGGCGTTACCTTCGGGGACGTTGAAGTAGAAGTAAGCCTCCATGCGGCGGGTGTGGGTGTGAGCAGGCATGGTGTTCCATACGGAGCCGGGCTTCAGCTCGGTGAGGCCCATCTGCAGCTGGTTGGTGCCGCCGCCCTTCACCTTGCTCAATACGGGAGCCACGATGAGCTGGTTGACCACACGGTCGTTGCTGTCTTCCATCTTGCCGTAGCGGTCGCTCTGAGCGATGGCATACTTCTTGGGGTCAGCCTTCGGGTCGGTGGTGATGAGCTGGGTCACGTAGGGCTTGTAAGCCGGGGTGGAGTTGATGTAGAACTTGGCTGGCTTGGTGGGATCCACACTACGGAAGCTCACTTCCTTGTTGCCGCAACCCACGTAGAGGCCTTCCTTAAACTTCATGGCATACTCCTTGCCATCCACGGTTACTACACCATCGCCACCTACGTTGATGACACCCAGCTCGCGACGCTCCAGGAAGTAGGTAATCTCAGGTCCCAGTTCGCGGAAGGTCTCCAGCTTCAGCGTCTTGTTGACGGGCATCACACCACCATAGATGAGGCGGTCGTAGAGGGTGTAGGTGAGGTTGATCTCATCCGGTGCCATGACCTTCTCCATCATGAAGGCACCACGCAGACGCTCGGTGTCATAGTGCTTCACATCCAGGGGATGGCAAGCGGTTTGTACCTTATAAGAGGTGATTTGTGCGGATGCACTTGCTGCTGCAAAGCCCAGCAGACAGGCCATTAATAGTTTCTTCATATGTTTTTTTAGTTACGAGTTTTTTTAGTTACAAGCTACGAGCTACTAGCTACAAGCTACGAGCTACTAGCTACAAGCTACAAGTTATTATGCCTTTTATACCTTATTGTATCATATTATACTGTTGCAACCACGATAATATACTGTTGCAACCACGATAATATACTCTTGCGCGTTCTTTATATTATCCGTTCATCATCGTTTGATTAGGCCTTTTTGACGATTTGCCGGCGGTTGATCCACATCATGGCGGCGGCAATGAGTACCAGGAGGGCGGGACCTACCAGCTTGATGGTATGCGTCAAGTGGAAGGTAATCCAGCAGTAGATGCCCGAAGCGAAGTCGAGGGCACCGGCATCGTTGCCTTCGGGGATGCGCACCGCCTTGTCGCCCGTGGCTGCATAGACGTCGTGGGCAGCTTCGGTGAAGAAGGGTGCCAGGTTGGTGACGAAGTAGAGACCTATGATGAGGGCGATAAGGCCGGTGATGAAGGCCTTCACCACGTTGCCTTTGCAGATGGGCAGTACCAGGGGGAAGAGGTAGAACATGCCGGCCAATGAGGCAATGGGCAGGAAGGTGTTACCCGGCAGGATGACGGCGATAATCAGGATGACGGGGATGAGCAGTACCGAAACCACCAGCGTGGTGGGGTGGCCGATCACGAGGGCAGGGCTCATACCGATGCTCAGCCCTTCGGCGTTCTTAAACTTCTTGGCAATCAGTTCGCGGGTAGCGTCGGAGGTGGGCTTCAGACCTTCGATGAAGAGGCTGGTGATGCGCGGTATCAACTCCATCACGGCACCCAGCTTGATGCCTGCACCCAGTATCTTGGCCAGGGCGGCAAAGAAGGCCTGGCGACCCTCCAGCTCTCCCCAGCGGCCGAGCTGCTCGGTCAATACGCCACCGTAGGCGAGGGCACCGAGGATAAATCCAATCAGCACACCCAGGCAAAGCGGTTCGCCGAAGAGGCCAAACTTCTTCTTCAACCCTTCAGAGTCGATGTTGACCTTGTTGATGCCCGGTATCAGGTCGAGCACCTTATCCACCAGCAGGGCAAAGGGGATAAAGCTCTGGCAGAAAGGCTGCGGGATGGAGATGCCCTCCATGCCCGGGTAGAACTTCTGGAACTTGGGTGCTGTCCAGTCGGCTACAATCAACGTTACGATGTAGCAGATGATGGCACCAAAGAATCCCCACAGCAGGCTCTGCCCTGAGGCGAAATAGATGATACCGCCGATGAAGGCAAAGTGCCAGTAGTTCCACAGGTCGATGTTGACCGTGCGCGTGGTGCGGAGCAGCAGCATCACGATGTTGACGCCCAGGCAGACGGGGATGATAAATGAACCCACCGAGGTGCCGTAAGCCACGGCAGCCGCAGCGGGCCATCCCATATCAAAGGTATTCAGTTGGAGGCCGTAGATCTCGGCAATCTGTTTGAGCACAGGTTCCAGGGTTTCGGTGAGCAATCCCGTAATGACGCTCAGGCCTACGAAACCCACGCCCACGAGCAGGCCGTTCTTGAATGCCTTTGCGAACTTGATGCCGATGCAGAGGCCCAGGATTGTAAAGATAATGGGCATCATCACCGGTGCGCCCATCTTGATGAGGTAGCTGAATACTTCTTCCATTCTTTTCGTTTACTTTTATATGATATTGTTATTAATTCTTCATGGCTTTGATTTTCCACGCCCCAAAGGTAAGCGCTTTTCTTTTACTGCCAAATATTTAGGGCAGAAATCTTGTCCATTTGGACGATTTTGATACAAATTGTGGATAAACCTGTTGTTTTTGCCTCGTTTGCGCACACGATAAACAATATTTCTACCCTCTAAGACGAAAAGTGCACATTTGTTTGTGCGGAAACCGCTACCTTTGTTGCGTGAAATGGAATTTATGTCTAATGCCAACAAAACAAAATTCATGAAGAGAATTGATATTTGTAAATTATTTGTATGTGTGTCCTTGTGTGTCTTATCGCTTCATCTGATGGCGCAGCGGGTGGAATCCAACCTCCCTTGGTCGGTCAGGATGGTGCAGTCGGAGATGATCCGTTGCCCGGAGTCGTGGCAGCTCGACTTCCAGCCGGCGCTCAAGTGGGATTATTGCCACGGCTTGGAGCTGCAAGCCATGCTCGATGTCTATGACCGCTATGGCGATGAGCGCATCTACGACTATGCGCTCGCTTACGCCGATACGATGATCCGCGCCGATGGTACCATTGTAAAGTATAAGCGCGAGGACTTCAGCCTTGACCGCATCAATTCGGGCAAGTTCATCTTCCGCATCTACGACCGCACGAAGGAGGAGAAGTTCCGCAAGGCACTCGACCTGATGCGCAGCCAGCTCGACGACCATCCGCGCAACGAGGATGGCGGCTTCTGGCACAAGAAGATCTATCCGCACCAGATCTGGCTCGATGGCATCTACATGGGTACCCCCTTCTATGCCGAATATGCCTACCGCAACAGCCGCGTAGGCGATTATGCCGACGTCATCAATCAGTTTCTGATGGCCGCACGTCACACCTATGACCCTGCCACCGACCTCTTCAAGCATGCGTGCGATGTGAGCCGCAAGGAGCGTTGGAGTGATGCCAAGACGGGGCGCAGCCTCCACAGCTGGGGGCGTGCCATGGGATGGTATGCTATGGCCTTCGTGGATGCGCTCGACTTTATCCCCCGTCATGAGGCAGGGCGCGACTCGATGCTTGTGGTATTCAACCAACTGGCGCAGATGATCAAGCGTCTGCAGCAGCCGGAGAGTGGCCTTTGGTACCAGGTGCTCGACAAGAGCGGTGCCCCGGGCAACTACCTGGAGTCTTCCTGCTCGGTGATGTTCGTCTATGCGCTCTTCAAGGGGGTGCGCATGGGTTATCTCGACCCCTCCTACCTGGATGTGGCCATCAAGGGTTACCAGGGGGTGATCAAGGAGTTTATCACCGTGGATGAGCAGGGCTTGGTGAGCATCAATCAGGCGTGCGCCGTGGCCGGATTGGGCGGTAAGGTGTATCGCTCGGGCGACTACGACTACTACATCAACGAAGCCATCCGCCCCAACGATGCCAAGGCCGTGGGACCCTTCATCATGGCTTCCCTGGAGTGGGAACGACTCCAGGAGGTGAAAGGCATCGTGTGTGGGAGGTAAGCACTTCGTAAACCGTTTGTCGGAGAGGAGAAGCGTATGATGAGGTCGTGCATACAAAGTGCCTGTAGGCTTTGCAGCTGGCTGTTGTTTGGGCTTTGGCTTGTCGCTGCTGATGCTTATGCAGCCAGGGAGTACAAGCGTGAGCTGGTCGTGGCTGCTGATGGCTCGGGTGACTACACCTCGCTCAACGAGGCGATGGAGGGCATCCGCGCCTTCATGGATTACCGTGTCACGGTGCATATCCGCAAGGGGGTGTATCGCGAGAAATGGGTGGTGCCCTCGTGGATAGAAAACGTCGATTTCATCGGAGAATCGGCCGATGAGACCATCATCACCTATGCCGACCATGCCAACATCCGCGCCATGGGTACCTTCCGTACCTATACCCTCAAGGTGGAGGGCTGCGGATTGACCTTCCGCAACCTCACCATCTGCAACGATGCCGAGCCGCTCGGGCAAGCCGTGGCGCTCCATACCGAAGGCGACCGCTTGCAGTTCGTCCACTGCCGCTTCCTGGGCAATCAGGACACCGTCTATACCGGGGCGGCCTCGACGCGGCTCTACTTCGAGGATTGCTACATCGAGGGTACGACCGACTTCATCTTCGGCCCTGCCACGGCGTGGTTTGAGGGTTGTCAGATTCACAGCAAGGCCAACAGCTACATCACGGCGGCCTCCACGCCGCAGCAGGTACATGCCGGCTATCTCTTCCACCGCTGTCGCCTCACGGCGGCTGAGGGGGTGGATAAGGTCTATCTCGGTCGCCCCTGGCGGCCCTATGCCTTCACCTATTTCATTGAGTGCGAGATGGGGAGCCATATCCGCCCCGAAGGGTGGCACAACTGGCGTGACCCGGCCAACGAACGTACCGCGCGCTACGGCGAATATGGCTCTACAGGTCCTGGAGCTTCCGCAGCTGCTGGGAGTTCCGCCGCCGCGGAAACTTCCGCAGGGCAACGGGTGGCGTGGGCGCACCGATTGACCGGGGAGGAGGTGAACAGGTGCCTGAACCGGGATTGGTTCTTCAGCCGCAGCGACCAATGGCTCCCGGGAGATTTACCTCTGTAAGAACTCCATATACAAGACCCCCATAATAAGAACTCTATAAATAAGAAATCCATCTGGAAGAACTCCATTAATAAGAGAATACCGTATTATGAAAATCATCATGAGACAGAAACTATTCCTCCTGGCGGGGCTTTTCCTGCTGCTTACGGCCTTCAAGGCCGACAAATCCATACCCACCATCTACATGATTGGTGATTCGACCATGGCCAACAAGGTGCTCGACGGCGGTAACCCCGAGCGTGGCTGGGGACAGGTGCTCCCGGGATTCCTCAGCGAGGAGATCCGGGTGGATAACCATGCGGTCAATGGACGCAGCTCCAAGAGCTTCATCGACGAGGGGCGCTGGGAGAAGGTGCTTTCCTTGCTCAAGGAGGGCGATTACCTCTTTATCCAGTTTGGCCACAACGACGAGAAGGCCGACCCCAAGCGCCATACGGAGGCCAACGGGGGGACGTTTGACGCGAACCTGCGCCGCTTCGTCACCGAGGCACGCGCCAAGGGAGCCATCCCTGTGCTCTTCAACTCCATCGTGCGCCGCAACTTCGGCAGCGCTGATGCCCAGGCGGTGGCAGAGGCCGTGATGCAGGACGATATCCGCCGCGGGGTCAATCCCGATGCCAAGCGCGAGGCTTCGGCTGAAGCGGCACCCGAGACGGGTGACAAACTGATTGATACCCACGGTGCTTACCTTGACTCGCCGCGCAACGTGGCGCGTGAGCTCGGGGTGCCCTTTGTCGATATGAACAAGCTGACACACGACCTGGTGGAGGGCATGGGTCCTGAGGACTCGAAGCGCCTCTACATGTGGGTACCCGCCGGCCAGGTGGCCGCCATGCCCAAGGGTCGCGAAGACAACACACACCTCAATATATATGGTGCCCGCCGTGTGGCTGCCCTCACGGTGGATGCCATCGCCCGCGAGGTGCCCGCACTGGCTCCCTACGTGCGGCACTACGACTACGTGGTGGCCAAGGATGGCAGCGGGGACTTCTTCACGGTGCAGGAGGCTATTGATGCCGTGCCAGACTTCCGCAAGAACCACCGCACCACCATCCTCGTGCGCCCCGGCGAATACGACGAGAAGGTGGTCATCCCCGCCAGCAAGATTAATCTCTCCCTCATCGGACAGGAGGGAGCCGTCATCACGCACGGCGACTATGCCAAGAAGCTGAACGCCTTTGGTGAGGAGATGAGTACCTCGGGGTCGGCCACCTGCTACATCTATGCCCCCGACTTCTATGCCGAAGGCATCACCTTCCGCAACAGTGCAGGCACTGTGGGTCAAGCCGTTGCCTGCTTCATCGAGGCCGACCGTGCCTTCTTCAGGCAGTGCCGCTTCCTGGGCTTCCAGGACACGCTCTACACCTATGGCAAGGGGGTGCGCAACTACTTCGAGGAGTGCTACATCGAGGGGACGGTCGATTACATCTTCGGATGGAGCACGGCCGTCTTCAACCGTTGCCAGATGCACAGTTTGGGCAAGGGGTATGTCACCGCTCCCTCTACCGACCAGGGGCAACGCTACGGCTACCTCTTCTACGACTGCCGGCTGACGGCTGTTGAGGGGCTCGACGGAGAGGTCTATCTCTCCCGTCCCTGGCGACCCTATGCCAAGGCCCTCTTCGTGCGTTGCGAGCTGGGGCGCCACATCCACCCCGCCGGATGGCACAACTGGAATAAGCCTGAAGCCGAGAAGACCGTCACCTATGCCGAATACCAATCCACCGGTGAGGGGGCGAACCCCAAGCAGCGGGCCTCCTTCAGCCGTCAGCTCAAGCAGCTGAAAGGCGTGGAGATGGAGCGTGCATTGGCCGGAAGCGACGGCTGGAATCCCATCAAGGAGGGGAATGCGTTGCTCCAGATCAAGCGCTGATTGGTGCAAAGCGCCCGGTCATGTGCTTGCAAAAGCACCCGGTCGTGTGGTTGAAAATGCCTATTATTGTGTAGAAAATACCTTTTTTCATGGGGTGAAAGCACCTTTTAGTGAAGTCGGAGTGCCGTTTTTCACGAAGAATAGCTAATTTTGTCGCTCGTATAAATTATGTATATATCACGTTTCAAAATGATGAGTTGACGTATGATTAGCTATACTTCGTATCAGTGGTTGCTCTATGTGATGAGCGCATTGGCTTTGGTGGTCTTTGTGGCCCTCTACTTCGTCAAGGCGGGTTATGGCATCTTCCGCACGGCCCGATGGGGGTGGGCGGTCAACAACCGCCTGGCTTGGGTGCTGATGGAGGCACCGGTCTTCGTGGTGATGGTGTGGCTCTGGATGGTGAGTGGGGTGGGGGCATCGCAACCCCAGCTGCTCTTCTTCCTGCTCTTCGAGCTGCACTATGCCCAGCGCTCCTTCCTCTTCCCCCTGCTGATGAAGGGCAAGAGCCGTATGCCTGTGGCCATCCTGGCGATGGGCATCCTCTTCAATGTGCTCAACGGGGTGATGCAGGGCGGTGGCCTCTTCTTCTATCCTGCTGATGCGGCTTATGCCGAGGGGCTTGCCTACCTGGCGCATCCTCATGCGTGGGTGGGGTTGCTGCTCTTTGTGGCAGGCATGACCATCAATTGCCATTCCGACCACGTGATCCGTCACCTGCGCAAACCGGGCGATACGCGCCACTACCTGCCAGAGCGGGGCATGTACCGCTACGTGACCTCGGCCAACTACTTCGGTGAGCTGGTGGAGTGGACGGGCTTTGCCGTGCTCACCGCCTCGCCGGCCGCATGGGTCTTCGTGTGGTGGACCTTTGCCAACCTGGTACCCCGCGCCCACGCCATCCATCGCCACTACCGCGAGGAGTTTGGCGACAAACAGGTGGGGTGTCGCAAGGCCATCATCCCCTTTATCTACTGATGATCTACTGATTGCTTGCTGATGATTTACTGATTATCAACTGACGATGAGACCTGATTCCCGTGAACCTATAGTATAAAGTTAATACACTAATTGACAGCGTGATGGATTCACAAGTTTACAGAGTTGTAGATTCAGGAAATAAGGTTTGCATATTCAGATTATAAATTCGTAGATTATAAATTCTTAGATAAAAAACTCGTAGATAAAAATATTTGTAGATTAAAAAACTTGTATCTAAATATAAAGCATGGAATCTAAACTCTTTACTCCCGTTACTTTGGGGCCGCTCACCCTGCGCAACCGCACCATCCGTTCGGCTGCCTTTGAGAGCATGTGTCCGGGTAACCGCCCTTCGCAGATGTTGCTCGACTACCACCGTTCCGTAGCTGCCGGTGGGGTGGGCATGACGACCGTGGCTTATGCGGCTGTGACCCGCAGCGGACTTTCGTTTGACCGTCAGCTCTGGATGCGCCCAGAGATTGTCCCCGACCTGCGTCTTCTCACCGATGCCGTCCATGCAGAGGGGGCCGCTGCCAGCATCCAGCTCGGGCATTGCGGCAACATGTCGCACAGGAGTATCTGCGGCTGTACGCCCGTGGGTGCCTGCACCGGATTCAACCTCTATTCACCCACCTTCGTGCGTGGGCTTCGTGCCGATGAACTGCCGGGATTGGCGCGTGCCTATGGCGATGCCGTCCGCCTGGCGCGTGAGGCGGGATTTGATGCCGTGGAGGTACATGCCGGCCATGGCTACCTCATCAGCCAGTTTCTCTCCCCCTACACCAATCGTCGCAAGGATGCGTTTGGCGGTTCGCTGGACAACCGGATGCGCTTCATGGACATGGTGATGCAGGAGGTGATGGAGGCGGCGGGCAGCGACATCGCCGTGCTCGTCAAGACCAACCTGCGCGACGGCTTCAAGGGCGGCATGGAGATTGACGAGGCGCTGCAGGTGGCCAAGCGACTGCAGGAGGATGGCGCCCATGCCCTGGTGCTGAGCGGCGGCTTCGTGAGCAAGGCACCGATGTACGTCATGCGTGGCGAGATGCCCATCCGCTCCATGACCCACTACATGAAGGCCCTCTGGCTGAAGTACGGCGTGCGCATGGTTGGTAAGTACATGATTCCCACGGTACCTTTCCGCGAGGCCTACTTCCTGGAGGATGCCCTCCGCTTCCGCGCCGAGTTGCAGTTGCCGCTGGTGTATGTGGGCGGCTTGGTGGCGCGTGAGAAGATTGACGAGGTGCTTAATGACGGCTTTGAGGCCGTGCAGATGGGGCGTGCGCTGCTCAATGAGCCGGGCTTTGTCAACCGCATGCGCCGCGAGGAGAAGGCCCGCTGCGCCTGCAAGCACAGCAACTACTGCATCGCCCGCATGTACTCCATCGAGATGGCTTGCCATCAGCACCTCAAGGAGGAGCTGCCCCCCTGCCTGAAGCGCGAGATTGAGGAGATTGAGGTCCGGGGATGAATCCTGTTGTAATCGGAAAAGTCATTGAAAAGAGGACGAAATATCGTATTGAAAAGAGAACAATTCACTGAATAACTGATCAACTGAAGCGAACGATCATGATGGATAAACTGAAGCGAACGATGGAAAAACTGGCTGTGATAACGGGTGCCGATGGCGGCATGGGGACGGAGATAACGCGGGCCGTGGCGCAAGCGGGCTACCGCGTGGTGATGGCTTGTTATCATCCCGAGAAGGGACGTGGAGTGTGCGAACGGCTGAAGGCGGAGACGGGTAATGCAGCGCTGGAGGTGATGCCTCTGGACCTCTCCTCGCTGGATTCGGTGGCTGACCTGACCAACCGGCTGCTCCGGCGGGACGAACGCATTGACTTGCTGATGAACAATGCCGGTACCCTGGAGACGGGGCTTCACATCACCGGCGATGGCTTGGAGCGGACGGTCAGCGTCAACTACGTAGGCCCTTACCTGCTCACACGCAAGCTCTTGCCGCTGATGGATGTGGGCAGCCGGGTGGTCAACATGGTGTCGTGTACCTACGCCATCGGGCACCTCGACTTCCCCGACTTCTTCCGCCGTGGCCGCAAGGGCAGCTTCTGGCGCATCCCCATCTACAGCAACAGCAAACTGGCACTCACGCTCTTTACCCTCGACCTGGCTCGCCGCGTGCAGGGGCAGGGCATCGTGGTCAACTGCGCCGACCCGGGCATCGTCTCCACCGACATCATCTCCATGCAGATGTGGTTTGACCCCTTGACCGACATCTTCTTCCGCCCCTTCATCCGCACGCCCCGCCAGGGAGCCGACACCGCCATCCGCCTGCTGCTCACGCCCGAAGGGGGGCAGCGCACCGGCACGCTCTTCGCCAGCGGCAAGCCGAAAGCCCTCTCTGAGAAGTTCACTCATCACCCCCAGATGGACGAGCTGTGGCAACGCACAGAGGAGCTAGTTTACCCCTGGTTATAGCTCCTGCAAAGGGCCATGTCGCGACACCTCCCCCTGCGAATTGCCGCACTTAGCCCCTGCAATTTGCTGCATTATACCCTGCGAGTTGCTGCACTTTGCCCCTGCGAGTTGCTGCACTGTCTTCGCCCGCGTGCCTCCTATTCGGCTCCTAATTGCTCCTAATCAGCGCCCGCGAGCAGCCTTGCATTTTTCTCTTAATGAGCACGTTGCAAGGTATAGACATCCTTGTGCGCACCGTGGTCATGAAGAGTGTCAAGAGTGTCACGATGGTCAATTGTCATTAGTCATTATGGTACATCGTATTCCGAAAAAAAAGTTTCATAGTATATAGTAATAAAAATTATTTTTATTACTATATACTATGAAAGAAAAAATCGCGCACTTTGATCCAGGCTTTTTGACTAATGACAATTGACCATCATGACACTCATGACATCATGCCCATCAAGACGTCATGCCCGTCAAGACTCATCAAGACATCATGACCTTAATGACTAATGACAATTGACCATCGTGACACTCCGTGCAAAAAGAACTGCTGAAGTTGGCGACAAGAGGATGCTATCTCAAAAACTTTGCTTACCTTTGCCGGTGAATTCAGAAAACCTCATAACTCTTAAAAATGCTGCGATATGAAAACGAACTTTAACCGACTCTGTATCTGGATGGCTTGCCTGCTGGGTTGTGCGCAGGCTTCGGCCACTATCCCCCCTGCCGTGGTGGAAGCCACGATTGAGCAACTCGCTGCCCGCGATGCGGCGCAACGGACGATGATTGCCCGCGGTGTGCGCCAGGTGGCTGACCTCTGGCAACCTGCCGACGGCGATGCACAGCAATTCCAGGCCTTTTGCTTGGCCAACTACTTTGCCGACCCTGCCGAAAAGGAGCAGGTGTTCTTGAAAATCAGCGACTACCTGGAGGGCATCAACGGCAACTTCAACGCCATGACCCTACGCCTCCAGCGCCACTTCTCTCTCGACACCGGCCCGCTGCACCGCGTGGATGAGCTGTTTGCCGCCTTCTCCCCCTCGTCGCACCTCACCGACGACCTCTATGCGGCCAAGATTGCCTTCATCGTGGCGCTCAACTTCCCGCAGCTCTCCCTGGCCGAGAAGGAGGCCCTCGGCAACGACCGCAAGGCATGGGCCTATGCCCGCATGGGCGACCTCTACACCCGCCGCATCCCTGCCGACGTGCAGCAGCAGATGGCCGGGGTGCTGAGCGACGCGGAGCTCTACATCGCCAACTATAACATCTACATGGGTTGCCTGCGCAATGACAGCGGCGAAGCCCTCTTCCCGGCCGACATGCGCCTGCTCAGCCACTGGAACCTGCGCGACGAGATCAAGGCCGACTACGCCCTCGGCAAGCAGGGGCTGGTGAAGCAGCAGATGATCTACCGCGTGATGGAGCGCATCATCGCACAGGACATTCCCGCCCCCGTGGTCAATAGCGACAGCTACCTCTGGAACCCCTTCACCAACAGCTACACGAAGCACGGCGCAGAGCAACCCGCCCAACCCGAGACGGCCGTCCGCTACCAGAAGATGCTCGACTGCTTCCACGCCCAGCAGCGCATCGACGGCTATGCCCACAACACGTACATCGACCGTAAGTTCAACGAAGAGATGGAGATTGCCGTGGAGGATGCTGAGCGGCTCTTTGACAGCTTCCTTTCCGCTCCCGAGCTGAAGGAGGTGGGCAAACTGGTGCGCAAGCGCCTGGGTCGCAAGCTGCAACCCTTTGACATCTGGTACGATGGATTCAAGAGCCGCAGCAACCTCGATGAGAATGAGCTGACCCGGATGACGCGCAGCCGCTACCCCAATGCCGAGGCACTTGACCGCGACCTGCCCGAGATTCTCAAATGCTTGGGATTCAGCCTTGAGCGTGCGCAGTACATTGCCGACAAGATCAGCGTCGATGCGGCTCGTGGTTCGGGTCATGCCTGGCCGGCCTCGATGAAGGGGCAGCACTCGCGTCTGCGCACCCGCATCGCCCCTGAGGGAATGGATTACAAGGGCTACAACATCGCCATCCATGAGTTTGGCCACAACGTGGAGGAGACCATCTCGCTCTACGACGTGGATTACTACCTGCTGAGCGGCGTGCCCAATACGGCCTTCACCGAAGCCCTGGCCTTCGTCTTCCAGCACCGTGACCTGAAGGTGCTCGGCATGGAGCAAGCCAATCCCGAGCAGGAGCGGATGGACGTGCTCGACCGCGCCTGGGGACTCTACGAGATCTGTGGTGTGTCGATGCTCGACATCGCCGTGTGGAAGTGGATGTATGCCCACCCCGAGTGTAAGGCCGAGGAGCTGCGTGATGCCGTGGCGGCGCTCTCCAAGGAGATATGGAACCGCTACTACGCGCCCGTCTATGGTGTGAAGGATGCCACGTTGCTGGCCATCTATTCCCACATGATCAGCTATCCGCTCTACCTCTCGGCATACGCGTTCGGCCACATCATTCAGTTCCAGATAGAGGATTACCTCAAGGGTCGCAACTTCGCCGACGAGGTGAGCCGCATCTACAGCCAGGGCCGTCTGACGCCCAACGTCTGGATTCGTCAAGCCACGGGCAGCGACCTCACAGCCGACGCCCTGCTAGCTGCCGTACGTGAGGCGCTGAAGTAAGCATCGCTTGTATGGTTGTGGTCAAAAGGTCTGCATATCGTGACGGAATGATTACCGGCGTGGTGCATGCATGAAATAATAGGTGAGGGGCATCTACTTCTTTTGTGAAGCGGATGCCCCTCGTTGGTTGTATTGACTGAATCAGCCGTTTGATTGAATCAGCCGTTTTGCTTGAATGCTCTCGCTTAGATGGCGAGTGTGCGGAGCACGTTCACCAGTTCGCGGTCGATAGGTTTGTCATTCTTGATGGCCTTGGTGAAGGGCACATAGACGATCTGGTCGTGCTCGATGCCGATCATCACGTTGCGCTGTCCCTCCATGAGGGCCTCGATGGCGGCGTAACCCAGGCGGCTGGCCAGGATGCGGTCGTGCGCCGTGGGGCGTCCACCGCGCTGCAGGTGACCCAGGATGGTGACGCGTACGTCGTATTGCGGGTACTCGTTCTTCACGCGTTCGGCAAAGTGCATCGCGCCACCCGTAATCTCACTTTCGGCCACGAGCACGATACTGCTGTTCTTCGACTTGCGGAAACCGTTCTTGATGAACTCCTCCAGCTGGTCAACCTCCGTGTTGAACTCCGGGATGATGGCTGCCTCCGAGCCGGAAGCGATGGCACCGTTGAGCGCCAGGAAGCCGGCATCGCGCCCCATCACCTCCACGAAGAAGAGACGCTCGTGCGAGGTGGCTGTGTCGCGGATCTTATCGACGGCATCCAGGATGGTGTTGAGCGCCGTGTCGTAGCCGATGGTGGTATCGGTGCCGTAGAGGTCGTTGTCGATGGTGCCCGGCAATCCGATGCAAGGCACGTCAAACTCTTCTGCAAAGATACGTGCTCCCGTCAGCGAGCCGTCGCCGCCGATTACTACCAGGGCGTCGATGCCCTCTTTCTTCATGTTCTCGTAAGCGAGCTGACGGCCTTCAGGAGTGGTGAACTCCTTGCAGCGTGCCGTCTTCAGGATGGTACCGCCCAGCTGGATGATGTTGCTGACGTTTTGACTCTTGAAGTCCTTGATTTCGCCGGTTACCAGCCCTTTGTAACCACGGTAGATACCTTTCACCTGCAAACCATTGTAGATGGCTGAGCGGGTGACGGCGCGGATAGCCGCGTTCATGCCCGGAGCGTCGCCTCCCGAGGTGAGGATGCCAATGCAATTAATTTTTCCCATAACAATCTATTTTTAGTCTTCGAATCTTTATTCTACTTGTTAGTATTCTTTTTTTTTGTTAGTATTCTCTTTGACTTTGCAAAGATAGTGTATGCCCTCTGAAAATGCAAGCGGGATGCCCTAAATTCCTCTGCGGAATCAGATTTTTTTTATCGCCTGCTCCACTTCCTCCATCAGCCACTTGGGGGTGGAGGTGGCTCCGCAGATGCCGATGGAGCTTACCCCTTCCAGCAGCGAGGCATCTACCTCGCTGGCGTTGTCGATGAGGTGGGAGTTGGGGTTGACGCTCAGGCACTCGTTGAAGAGCACCTTGCCATTGCTGCTCTTCTTGCCGCTCACGAAGAGGATTAGCTCGTGCGCGGCGGCAAACTGGCGGATGCTGGGGATGCGGTTGGCCACCTGGCGGCAGATGGTGTCGGAGTACTCGAAGCTCACGTCCGGCGAGATGTGCTGCTGGATATACTCCACGATGCGGCCAAACTCCTCCAGCGACTTGGTCGTCTGCGAGTAGAGGCGGATGCTGCGGTGGAAGTCGAGCTGCTTGGCCTCCTCCAGCTTCTCGATGACGATGGCTTTGCCCGCCGTCTGCCCTACAAGGCCGAGCACCTCGGCGTGGCCGTTCTTCCCGTAGATGACGATCTGCTTCTCGGCATCATCGGCCAGCAGGTACTCCTGCTTGATCTTCTTCTGCAGCCGAAGCACCACGGGGCAGGTGGCGTCGATGATCTCGATGCCGTTGCGGCGAGCCAGCTCATAGGTCTCGGGCGGTTCGCCGTGGGCACGCAGCAGCACCTTCACGTGGTGGAGCTGCTCCAGCTGCTCGTGGTTGATGGTGACAAGCCCCATCTTCTCCAGCCGCTCCACCTCGCGGTTGTTGTGTACGATGTCGCCCAGGCAGTAGAGCGTGCCCCCGTTGGCCAGCTCCTCCTCCGCCTTGCGGATGGCGGTGGTCACGCCGAAGCAGAAGCCCGACCCGTTGTCTATTTCCACATGCTTCTTCATGACATCGTCTATTTCCACATGCTTCTCCATGACGTCACTCGGCGGTTTGGGTCAGACGGTTGAACTGCTCGAAGAGCCACTCCTTCTGCTCCTGGATGGTGAGGTGGCTGTTGTCGAGCAGCAGCGCATCGTCGGCCTTGCGCAGCGGGCTTACCTCCCGGTGCTGGTCGATGTAGTCGCGTTGCTTCACGTTCTCCAGGATTTCCTGCAGGTCGGCTTGCTCCCCTTTGGCCTTCAGCTCCTCGTAGCGTCGCTGGGCGCGTATCTCGGGCGAGGCGGTGACGAAGACCTTCAGCTCTGCGTCGGGAAACACGGTGGTGCCGATGTCGCGGCCATCCATCACGATGCCCTTCTGTCGCCCCATCTCTTGCTGCAGCTTCACCAGCGCTTCGCGCACGAAGGGCAGGGCGGCCACGGGGCTTACATGGCTCGACACCTCCATGGTGCGAATCTGCTGCTCCACGTTCACGCCGTTGAGGTAGGTGTCGGGTCGTCCGGTGTCGGCATTCAGCTGGAAGGCGATACGGATTTGCCCCATCTCGCGCCGGAGCCGCTCCTCATCAATCCCGTTGTCGCCGAAGATACCCTGCTGCAAACTGTAGAGGGTCACTGCACGGTACATTGCACCGCTGTCGATGTAGATGTACCCAATCTCTCTGGCCAGGTCCTTGGCCATCGTACTCTTTCCGCACGACGAAAAGCCGTCGATTGCAATCGTTATCTTTTTCATTTCTTCCTTTTAGAGGTTTTACCTAATTTATATTTAACTATTTATATATACCTTATTAATATCCTTCCATAATATCCTTCCTTCATATGCTTCCTTCATATGCTTTAGAGATCCGTAGTAGGCCTCTTCAATCCGTAGTAGGCCTCTTCCCAATGCCATATGGGGGCGAACTGTCATCCGCCATGCACACCGCAGCCGTGGGTGCATCCGGGCGGCCTGTTTCCCGCTCCCAGGCGTTGCAGGAGGCTCCTCTCTCGGGAGGTTCTTTTTTCCCTGCCCAAAGATACGTCTTTTTTGAAAAATCTCGCTACTTTTGCGCCATAAAAGCGCAAACCTTCACCTCAAAGGATTAAAAAAATAAAAATGGTGGGGCGTTTGTGTAAAAAATGAGACGAAATGACGTACAATAGCAGGAAATGTACTATATTTGCCCCAAGTGATTAGCACAGGAGAAACACTAAAAATTTATATAAGCATTATGGAAGTAAAAAAATCGCCTAAAGCTGACCTGGAGAACAAAAAATCTACCTGGTTGCTCGTCGGTTATGTCATCGTACTGAGCTTTATGTTCGTGGCGTTCGAATGGACGAAGCGCGACATCAAGATTGATACGAGCTCGGCAATAGCTGACATCGTAATTGAAGAGGAAATGATTCCTATCACGGAACAACCCGAACAAGTTGCTCCTCCCCCTCCCGTGGCTCCTCCCGCAGTGCCTGAGACACTGACCATCGTGGAAGACAACGTCGATGTGGAAGAGACCGATATCGCCTCTACTGAAGACGTAGGTCAGGTGGTGGAAGTGAAGTATCAGCCCCAAGCCGTGGAAGAGGAAGAACCCGAAGAGCAAACCATCTTTGAGGTGGTAGAGAACATGCCCGAGTTCCCCAACGGCGGTCAGGCAGGTCTGATGCAGTACCTCTCCAAGAACATCAAGTACCCCACCATCTCTCAGGAGCAGGGTACCCAGGGCCGCGTAACGTGCCAGTTCGTTGTAAACAAGGACGGTAGTATCGTTGACGTGAAGGTAATCCGTGGCGTTGACCCCTACCTGGATAAGGAGGCCATCCGCGTGATCAGCTCCATGCCGAAGTGGAAACCCGGTATGCAGCGCGGTAAACCCGTACGCGTAAAATATACCGTACCTGTAATGTTCCGCTTGCAGTAATCCAAACAATAGTAAGTATAACGTAAGAGGCTGCTCTTCTCAAGCAGCCTCTTTTTTATGTTTCCCTTATCCGTTTTCTTATCTGTTTTTTTATCTGTTTTCCTCATCATGATGTATTCCCCTACACAACTCTCAGAGCTTGTCAATCAATACATTGCCTCGCTCCAGTTTGCCCGTAAACCGTTCGGGCTCTACGACCCCATCACCTATGTGCTCTCTCCCGGAGGCAAACGCATCCGCCCCGTGCTGATGCTGATGGCTTACAACCTCTACCGCAGCGACGTAGAATCCATCCTCGACCCCGCCACGGCCATCGAAGTCTATCACAACTACACCCTGCTCCACGACGACCTGATGGATCGTGCCGACATGCGCCGCGGCAAGGCCACCGTCCACAAGGCGTGGGATGACAACACCGCCATCCTCTCCGGCGATGCCATGCTGGTGCTTGCCTATCAATACATGGCCAAGGTCAACGCGGAGTGCCTCAAGCCGGTTATCGACCTCTTCAGCCGCACCGCCCTGGAGATCTGCGAAGGACAGCAACTCGATATGGAGTTTGAGACACGTACAGACGTCAAGGAGGAGGAGTACATCGAGATGATTCGCCTGAAGACCTCCGTGCTCCTGGCCGCCTCGCTCAAGATAGGTGCCCTGCTCGGCGGAGCATCAGAAGCCGATGCCGACGCGCTCTACGACTTCGGCATGCACATGGGCGTAGCCTTCCAGCTGAAGGATGACTGGCTCGATGTCTATGGCGACCCTGCCGTGTTCGGCAAGAAGATCGGCGGCGACATCCTCTGCAACAAGAAGACCTACATGCTGATTCAAGCCCTGCGCCGTGCCGAGGGAGAGACACTGGCCGACCTCCAGCGCTGGCTGGCCGCGGAGTGCCCCAATCCCGAGGAAAAAATCGCTGTCGTTACCTATATATATAAGGTAACAGGCGTGAAGCAGCTTTGCGAGGAGCAGATCGACCGCTACACGCGCCTCGGATTGGAAAGCCTCTCGCGTGTCGCCCTGCCTGATGCCACCAAGCAGGCCCTTTCCGACCTGATGCAAGGGATGATCAACCGCCAATCCTGATTATCCATGAGCATTACTGAACATTCATCTTAACGCTACCCTTAGCTTATGCACTTCATCGACACCCATGCCCACCTCTTCCTGGAAGAGTTTGCAGACGACCTCCCCGAGGTGATTGCCCGCGCCCGCGAGGCAGGCATCACCCACATCTTCATGCCCAACATCGACGCCTCCACCATCAATCCGCTGCTGCAGACGTGCGACACCTACCAGGGGTATTGCTACCCCATGGCCGGCCTTCACCCCACCTCGGTGGCCGCCGACTGGCAGGAGCAGCTGCAGGTGGTGCGCCGTGAGCTCACCTCCGGTCGCCCCTACGTGGCCGTGGGCGAGATAGGCATCGACCTCTATTGGGACCGTACCTACCTGGAGGAGCAGAAGCAGGTCTTCCGTCAGCAGGTGGAGTGGGCCTTGGAGAGCTCGCTGCCCATCGTCATCCATTGCCGTGAAGCCTTTGATGAGATCATGGAGCAGCTCCGCCCTTTCCGCGAGACACCGTTGAGAGGCATCTTCCACTGCTTCTCCGGAGGAGAGGCCGAAGCGCGGCAGATTCTGGAATACCCTGGCATGTGGATAGGCATCAACGGCATCTTGACCTTCAAGAAGTCCCCGCTACCCGAAGTGCTCCGAGCCGTCCCCCTCGAAAGGATGGTCATAGAGACCGATTGCCCCTACCTCGCCCCCGTCCCTTACCGTGGTCGCCGCAACGAAAGTGCCTATGCAAAATCCACCCTTCTCAAGCTGGCCGATGTCTGCTCACTTTCGCCCGAAAAAGTGGCGAAAATCACCTCTGAAAACGCCTTAAAAGTGTTTGGAATGCTCAAATAAGAATGCTGAGATTTTAAAGTTTATTAATTTCGGGGCATTCGGCGAGATTAATTCCCTAGAAACATTCATAAGACCAAAAAAAAGAATACATTTGTAGCTGAAAAAACGGGAGGTCCGCCCGAAAAGCACCGGATTTCGCCCCATTTTTCATAGAAGGAGATCCTTGGAGAGATGCTCGAGTGGTTGAAGAGGCACGCCTGGAAAGCGTGTATACCCCTAAAGGGTATCCGGGGTTCGAATCCCCGTCTCTCCGCCAAGGATGGCCTTATTTATTTTATAATGGGAAACAACGAAACAACAATAAACATAATAGTAATTTAATTTTTAATCTTAAAATTTAGACACACAATGAAAAAGTTATTTGCAATTGTTGCTGTGATCGGAGCCATGACATTTGGCTCAATTCAACTTGCTCAGGCTCAAGATGCTCCTGCAGCAGAACAAACTGAACAGGCTGCCGTAGCTGCTGCTGACGAAGCTGCTCCTGCCATCGTAGCCGAAGAGGGTGGTATCCACAAGGAACTGAAGACCAAATTCATCGAAGGTACTGCATCTTTCATGAGCTTGGTAGCCATCGCATTGGTTATCGGTCTTGCTTTCTGCATCGAGCGTATCATTTATCTGAGCTTGGCTGAAATCAACACCAAGAAGTTTGTTGCCGGTATCGAGGCTGCTCTGGAGAAGGGCGACGTAGAGGCTGCAAAGAACTTGGCTCGTAACACCAGAGGTCCTATCGCCTCTATCTACTATCAGGGTCTGATGCGTCTGGATCAGGGCGTTGACGTAGTAGAGAAGTCAGTAGTGTCTTACGGTGGCGTACAGGCAGGTTACCTGGAAAAGGGTTGCTCTTGGATCACCCTGTTCATCGCAATGTCTCCTTCACTCGGATTCATGGGTACTGTAATCGGTATGGTGCAGGCATTCGATAAGATCCAGCAGGTAGGTGATATCTCTCCGACGGTTGTTGCAGGCGGTATGAAGGTTGCCTTGATCACAACTATCTTCGGTCTGATTGCTGCCCTCGTTCTGCAGGTATTCTACAACTACGTACTCTCTAAGATCGAGGCTCTGACCAGCGAAATGGAAGACTCTTCTATCACGCTGCTCGACATGGTTATCAAGTATGATCTGAAGTATAAGAAATAATTAAAGCATAGTTTAAGTCATGAAAATACAAAAAGTTTCAGGCTGGTCACTCATTGGCATGTTCGTTGCCATCATCGCCGTGCTGGTGCTCTTCTTCTTCGGAGGCGACGCACAGGGTGATGCACTGCTCACCAATGTGGATCCAGAAATGTGGCAGCCGGCTAACACCGATGCAATGCTCTTCTTGAACTATGCATTGTTTGCCATTGCCGTTATCGCAGCTGCTATCAGCTTCGTTCACTTCATGGTTTGCAACCCCAAGGCTTCTATGGGTTCCCTCTACGTATTGGCTGGTTCAATCATCGTATTGGCTGTAACCTGGTGTATGGGTAGCGCTGAGAAGATTGATATCATTGGTTACGATGGTACCGACAATCAGGGCGTTTGGGCTCAGATTTCGGACATGTTCCTCTATTCACTTTACACACTCTTCACTGTAGCCGTTGTCTGCATGTTGCTCGGTGGCATCAAGAAGAGACTGTCATAAGTTCTAAAAACGTGAGATAAAATGGCAAAAGGAAAAAGAAAATGTCCCGAGGTTAACTCCAGTTCAACAGCGGATATCGCTTTCTTGTTGCTGATTTTCTTCCTCATCACCACGTCTATGGACACTGACCGCGGTTTGACCCGTCAGCTGCCTCCTCCCCCTGAACAGAATCAGAAGGACAACGATGATGTGAAGTTGAAAGCCCGCAACGTACTGACGGTGTTCCTGAACTTGAACGACCAGTTGATGTGCGGTGACGAATATGTTAACGTGGATCAGCTCCGCGACAAAGCCAAAGAGTTCATTGCCAACCCGTCGAATGACGAAGCTAAGCCTGAGAAGCACCCTAAGGATGTGGAGTTCTTTGGCAACGTCATGATTACGAGCAAGCATGTAATCTCTCTGCGATGCGACCGTGGCTCTTCCTATCAGGCTTACCTGTCTGTGCAAAACGAGTTGGTGGCTGCTTACAATGAGCTGCGTGACGAACTCGCTCAGGAAAAGTGGCAGAAGAATTATGCCGACTTGAATGAGGACCAGCAGAAGGCCATTCGTGAAATTTATCCTCAGAAGATCTCTGAGGCAGAACCTAAAAAGTACGGAGAAAAGAAGTAATGGGAAAATTTAATAAAACCGGAAAACGTGAAATGCCGGCGTTGAACACTTCTTCTCTGCCTGACCTTATCTTCACCCTGTTGTTCTTCTTCATGATTGTAACAACGATGCGTGAGGTAACTTTGAAGGTTGAGTTTAAGGTTCCGCAAGCTACAGAGTTGGAGAAGCTGGAAAAGAAGTCGTTGGTTACGTTTATCTATGTAGGTCGTCCTACAGCTGAGTTCCGCAAGAAGCTCGGTAATGAGAGCCGTATCCAGTTGAACGACAGCTTTGCAGAAACTGCTGAAATTCAGGACTACGTCATTGGTGAACGTGCCAGTATGAAGGAGTCTGATCAGCCCTTGATGCAGGTTTCTCTGAAAGTGGATAAGGACACGAAGATGGGTATCGTAACCGATATCAAGGAAGCCCTTCGTAAAGCCTACGCCCTGAAGATTAACTATTCTGCCCAGATGCGTCAGTAATAGTTGATAGATATACAACATAAAATCGGCTGCCCGAGTCATATCAGGCAGCCGATTTTGTTGTTATTGGGTCTTACTTGCGTTCATCCACGACGTGTACCTCCTCGATGCCATCAATCTGATTGATGTGAGCGATGACATTCTGTAGCTCGTTGAAGGAGTGTACCTCGAAGTGGATGGTACAGTTCACGATCTCATCCTCGGTGACAGTGTTCAAGCTGGAGATGGAGAGCTTCATCACGTTGGTGATGCAATCCACTAGGTCGATGAGCAGGTGGTATCTATCCACACCCTGGATGCTGATACATACGGGGTAGTGTACTTCTGGGTCTTCGGGGAAGGTCACGGAGACGATGGAGTCCCCCTTCTGCGAAGCCAGGCTGATGGCGATGGGGCAGTCGCGCTTGTGGATGGATACCGTACCGTCTTGTTCCTTGAAGCCGATGACCTCGTTTCCCGGCAGGGGCTTGCAATGCTCGCAGCGGTTCTTGGGGATGGACTTCATCTGCTTGATGTAGGGGGTGAGGAAGCGCTTGGCCTTGTAGGTCTTGACGATGGATAGCCAGTCGGGTTGCGGATGAAACTCCTTATTGACTCCTACCTCCACGCAGTCGCCGTGGTGTAGCTCTGTCTTGATGGAGCAAAGTTTACCGTTCACCTTAGCGTATTGGGCATGAAGGCCAATCTCGCTGTGTATCTCGAAGGCGAAGTCAAGCACGGTAGCGCGTTGTGGCAAGCTGATGGCGGTGCCTTGGGGTGTGAAGACGGTGATGTCCTCGTTGTAGAGCGAGCTGACTACACTGTCCATGAACCCAATCTCCATATTCTGGTTAGCTATATCCTGGAGTAATTCGCGGAACTTCTCAATCCAGTTGTCCTGTTTGCCTCCCAGACGTTCCACCACACCCAGTTTGGAGTTTCTCACCATCCGTTCGGAGGAGATGTGTATCTCTTCCCAGATACCTTGCTCATCCAGCAGTCGGATGTGAAAGCTCTGGTAGCCATTCTCCTTCGGGGAGTCGATGAAGTTGACAATACTCTCTGGCTTCTCCTTGAATACATCAGTCAGTATGGAGTAGATGTGTAGGCAGATGCTCTTCTCATCCTCGGGGCGGTCGGCAGGATAGATGAGACGGATCACGTGGCGGTAATCCAGGTGCTTGAAGTCGCGGCCAGTGGATTGTATCTTCCGCCAGAGGCTGTAAGGCTGGCGGTAGCGTATCTCCGTACGGGTACGTATGCCCTTCTCGCGCAGCAACTCCACGATGCGTGTGGTGAAGTGGCTCAGTCGTGCCTCGTTCTTCTGCATATCTTCGGCCAGTGCCTCTTCCAACTCCTTGTATTCCAGTGGGCAGCGGTAACGCAAACTGAGATTCTCCAGTTCGCGGCGGATGCCGTAGAGGCCCAGTCGGTTAGCCAGTGGTGCATAGAAGTAATCCGTCTCGCCGGCAATCTTCATCTGCTTGTCAGGCAGCATGGAGTCGAGCGTTCGCATGTTGTGCAGTCGGTCAGCCAGCTTGATGAGGATGGCTCGTATGTCGTAATGCAGCGAGTCGAGCATCTGCTTGAAGTTGTCCACCTGCTTCGACATGTAGTAGTGCTGCTTCTTGCGTTTGGTCACCACGCGCACCAGGAAGGCCACATCGCTGCCGAAGCGCTCCTTGATTTCCTCAATGGTGTGGTCAGTGTCCTCCACCACATCATGCAGGAAGGCCGCTATGATCGGGTTAGGTCCCAGTTGCAGCTCCTCCGCTACGATACGCGCCACCGCCATCGGGTGGATGATATAAGGCTCTCCGCTTTTCCGCTTCTGTCCTTCGTGAGCCTCACGTGCAAAGGCAAACGCCTCACGGATGCGGTTCAGTTCACTTGCTTCCACACCTCGGGCGGCCATCTTGGTCAGCATCTCTTCCAGTTGACCATTCAGATACTCATCATACTCTTTCATGTTAATTCGTTGTATTAAGGTCGATTCGGGGACGAAATTAGCTAAAAAAAGAATATATATTCGTATTTATTCCACTTTTTTTTATCCGTAGTGAACATTTTTATTTTTCAGCAATCGTAGGGATGCAAAAAGCCCCGTGCAACGCAACCGTCACACGGGGCTTTCGCTCTTTTTTTTATGGTTTAAAACTTTGTTTTTTCACACATCATTCGGCGGCTTCCAAGGCCTGCTTGGCCACCAATCTCTGTAGCTTACCATTCAAGGTTTGACACATCGCACCGTTGCGCATCGCCTGATAGCGTTTGATACGGTACTGCAACATTAAGATTTCATTAGCATACTTTTCCATAATCTTTCATCGTTTTTGGGCCCTCCGCGTTTCGGAAGGCGGGGTTAAACATCTTCGTTTCTTTCTCTTATTAACGCCGCAAAGATAGAGATAGTTTATGAAAAACATGTTGTACAACATAAAATTCGCCTGTATTTAACGTTTATTTTGTGTTTTAGGCCTTGTAAGGGCCTTGGATGTCGTATCTTTGTAACATTTGTGAGGGATTTTGATTGAGTAAAAGAGGCTCTTCGTTCGTATAAGAGAGAAAAAGCCTATGGATATGATAAAATTACAGGTGTGGATGATAAAAGTACCTATGTATATGATAAAGAATAGCTCGTTGAAAGGGGGAGTATGCCTTCTCCTGTTATGCTTACAGCTGGTTGCCTGGGCGCAACCGGCAGGTGATTCCTATCCCCGTTACCTTACCACGGCCGACCAACGCGAGGCCCTGTTGCAAACCATTGCCCAGGAGGAGTGGGCGGGACAGCTGTTGGAGCAGCTTCAGCAGCGTACCGAGGTCTATGTGACTCGCGTGGAGCAGCAGAGCGACTGGCTCACTTCGCGCTTGGCCATGTATTGGAAGTCCAAGGCCACGCAGGTCTATGTGCGCGGCGAAGCCTTCGAACGGGTAGGGGAGGAGTCGGCTCCCGAACCCACGGTGCGCTATACCGGTACGCGAGGCACCTACGCCACCCACGGACGACCCAAGTTGGAGGAGGTGGTGCCCTACGACGACGATGAGCACAGCTACGTCACCTTCTGTAACAAGAGCATTGAGGGAGAGCCTATGGAGAAGGTTCACCCCGCGAAGACCGGACGCAACATCGAGAGCCTCAACAACGAGATTGTCGGCATTGCCCGCGATGCCGCTTTCCTCTATTGGGTCACGCAGCGTGAGGCTTATGCCCGGTTGGCCGCCGGTGTATTCGACACCTATATGGCCGGTATCTACTACCGCAACGTGCCCATCGACCTCAACCACGGCCATCAGCAGACGCTGGTGGGCATGAGCTCCTTCGAGGTCATACACGAAGACATTCTCAATCAGCTGGTGCCGCTCTATGACTTCCTCCACGACTACCTGGCTCAGCATTACTCCAAGCGAATGCCGCTCTATGCCGCTGCCTTCAAGAAATGGGCGGAGAATATCATCGACAACGGCGTGCCTCACAACAACTGGAACCTGATGCAGGCACGCTTCGTGATGAACATCGCCCTGATACTGGATGAGGACGAGGCCTATCCCGACGGTAAGGGGCGCTCCTATTATATAGATTATGTGGTCAACCGCTCCAGCATCCGCCAGTGGAGCCTCAAGCAGCTGGCCGCTTACGGTTACGACGAGCAGACAGGCATCTGGGCCGAATGCCCCGGCTACAGCGGCGTGGTGCTCAACGACTACGCCAACTTCACCTGGCTCTTCGACCACAACCTGCGCCGTGACCTCACCGCCGAACTGCCCGTCATCCCCAAGGCCGTGATGGCCACGATGCAGTACCTCTTCCCCAACCGCATGATTTGCGGCTTTGGCGACACCCACCCCTCTTACCTCAAGACCTCCCCCGTGGTGCGCATGATCCAGCATGCCCAGGTACACGGCAAGAGGGAGATGGAAGATGCCTTCACCGCCCTGCTCAAATGCCTTGACCCACAGAGCGGTTCCGCCTCGCAGAAGGTTTCCAATGCCCAGAATGGTTCCGTCTCGCAGAAAGGCTCCGGGCAACAGGCGACCAAGCCTCGCGTGGCCGTCACCTCCTTCTTTGAGGACAAACCGCTGCAACTCAAGCCCGAGGTGAAGGCCGGAGCGATAGAAAGCTACGTCTCGCCCCTCTTCCATGCCGACAATGTCTCCTGGCTCGTGCAGCGTAATGGCATGGATCCCAAGCATAGCCTCATGGCCTCGCTCAACGGCAGCCGGGGCAACCACATGCACGCCAACGGCATCTCCCTCGAACTCTATGGTAAAGGCTATGTCCTCGGCCCTGATGCCGGCATCGGGCAGTACCTCTACAGCGGCCTTGACTATGCCGAGTACTACTCCCAGTTTCCCTCGCACAACACCGTCTGCGTGGATGGCATCTCCGCCTATCCCGTGATGAAGAGCAACCACGTGCTGTACGAGGACGTCTTCTGCCGCAACTCCGACGACTGCACCACGGTCTATGCCACGCGCAAGGGCTTCCATGGCGGTTGTCGCGACATCACCATGCGGCGGTGGTGCTCTGGGCCGACGTGGCCCATCCCATCATGATTGGCCTGCATGGTGACCCCGAGGCCAATGAGGTGATGGAGGAGCTGACGTATGAGGACATTGACATCCTCGACCACAGCGAGATGCAGATAGACTATCAGGGTTGCATCGCCATCAATGTGGGGGATAACAACCTGGTGCGCCGTGTGCGCTTCGAGAACATCCGCATTGAGGATTTCCGCCGCGGGCAGCTCTTCAACCTGCGCATCTTCTACAACAAGAAGTATTGTGCCGCCCCTGGCCGCGGCATCGAGGACATCCTCTTCAAGAACATCGCCTACAACGGCCAGGGCGAGGAGCTCTCCATGCTGATAGGCTACAACGAGGAGCGCAAGGTGCAGAACATCCGCTTCGAGGGCCTTCGCATCAACGGACAGCTCATCACCGACGACATGCCTGGCAAGTCGAAGTGGTACAAGACGGGCGACATGGCCCGCATCTTCATTG
The DNA here is from genome assembly GCA_945831575.1 of uncultured Mediterranea sp. Classification (GTDB taxonomy): domain Bacteria; phylum Bacteroidota; class Bacteroidia; order Bacteroidales; family Bacteroidaceae; genus Bacteroides. The sequence goes on along the minus strand of CAMACX010000003.1, from coordinate 84,612 downwards.
GTGAGCATGTGGAGGGAGTTACATTTACAGAATAAAAACAGAAGACAGGTATGAAACGAATTCTTTTAGCTATAGTGCTCCTCCATGCCGTTTGCTTCCAGCTGCAGGCCGTGGGACAGTTTGGTGACTGGACCTGCTCAGTGGCCCTGACGGGCTACGTGAGCGACGAGACGGGTAAGGCTCCGAATGCCTACTGCTGGATAGCGGAAGGCACGAAGCAGGTAAGGTTTGCGGTATTGGCGCAGCAGAACATGACCGAGGAGGCCTTGCTGCGCAGCGAGCGGTTCCGCAAGCAGATGGCGGAAATGGGTGGCGCACTTATCTGGGTGGCTCCCTGGTTCTCCCAGAACTGGTCGCCCACCTCGGGCTGCCAGCAGACGTTTGAAGAGATGATGGTGGGGCTGGCCGGACAAAGCGGCCACCCGGAGCTGGCCAAGGTTCCCATCGTGCCCTTCGGCCATTCTGCACAGGCCACCTTCCCTTGGAACTTTGCCGCATGGAACAACGACCGCACCCTCTGTATCATCTCCTTCCACGGCGATGCCCCGCGCACCAACCTCTGCGGCTATGGCACAGCCAACGTGGAGTGGGGACGCAAGCGCAACATCGACGGCATACCCGGACTGATGATTGAGGGGGAATATGAGTGGTGGCAGGCGCGTGTCCGTCCCGCGCAGGCTTTCCAGCTGATGTATCCAGGCGCTTGCATCTCCTTCCTCTGCGATGCCGGCAGTGGTCACTTCGACCTCTGCGAAGCCACCATCGACTACATTTCGCTCTTCATCCGAAAGGCGTTCGAACAGCGTTTGAACGCCGATGGAACGCTCCGCCGGCTCCGTCCTGCTGACGGCTGGCGCTACGGCATCCCTACAGGAGGCGAGACCGAGGGCACCAACATCACCTCCTTCCCCTCCGTGGCCCCTGCCCCTTGGAGTGACTACCAAGGTGACCCGCACGAAGCCTTCTGGTACATGGATGAGGAGATGGCCCGCCTTACCGCTGCCCGCTATGCCGAGACCAAGGACAAGCAGGCCACCCTGATGGACATCCGCCAGCTGGACTTCAGTCACCTGAAGACAGGCGATACCTTCACCTTGGAGGAAGGCTGGGAGTACATCTACATCAGCGGCCCCGTGCGCAAGCTCTCTGCACGCCGGTTTGAGTACATCCCTTATGACTGCGGCACCGACAACCCCAAGCGCAGCCGCAACGCCTGGATAGCCGCCGTAAAGCCCGCCACCAAGACCCACAAGCGCATCGTCCAGCCCATACGGATTCAGCTCTGATGCACGAAATATGTGCAGAAAATGTAATATATGGTTAAATAGCAATATATTGGATTGTGACTCACCGATGCCGGTATCCGATGAGGTGAGGGAATAATTAATGCTCAAGGATAAAATGGTTACCGTAACAACCAAAATTTAGCGAAAAAAGGTTGTTGCGGTAACCATTTTATGCGGTATTCAGGAATTATCTGCTGAATTTGCACCTTTGAAAGTGCACGAAAGGCGAGAATGTGCACTCTCCAAGGTGCACGGCCAGCTCCGCCTTTCCGCCTCTTCAGCGACCGAAGTGGCCGGGGGCGGGGACGTAGATGGGTTGCTTGCCGGTGCCTTGGTTGAGCAGCTTGCCTTCGGTGCGCCACTGCTGCAGGAGTGTAGTGGCCGTGGTGCGCTTCAGGTTAAGCAGGTATTGCAGGTTGCGACGGGTCAGGAAGTCGTGTTCGCGGAAGTATTCCGTCAGCTGCTGCTCACGCTCATCGGCGGTGGAAGGCTGTGAGTGGGTCTCCCAGCGGGTCATCTCCACCTGGATGTGACTGATGTTTTGGTTCAGCTGCTTGTCCATGCGGAAGGAGACGCCCTTGAAGCGCACTTTGCGGTTGCGGTCGCGCAGGGGCATGTCCGGGGTGATGCGTCCCTCGACGGTCAGCGTGGGGGCGAAGTAACCCAACCCGTCGATGTGTACCTGCCGGCCTTCCTGCAGCTCTTCGCCCACTATCTGGCTCAGTTCGGTGAGTACCGCCACGACATCACCCGGGGTGAGCGAGCTGCGTTGCTGTATCTTGCGCACCACGGCTTTGGTGCTGACCGTGCCGTTGAAGCAGGGACGTACATGCAGCGTGGTTTCCTCGTCCGCGCTGCGTTTTGGATTCTCGAACCAATCATACATGATAGCCATCTCTTTTCTCCTTATCTTTTAATGGTTAATACTTCGTTTTCTCTTCCCCTCAGGGCCAGCTTCTGATATCGACCGACCAAGGTCGTTCACGTTACCGACCTACGTCGTTCATCTTACCGACCAAGGTCATTCACATTACCGACCTTGTTCGGTAACATCTCAAAGCCTAGGCAAAGGTAAGCAGAAAACAGGCTATTTCCAAACGAAAGCTTCACTTTTTCATGGACGGAACAATTCATCCATGTCGAAAAACATAGCTGAACCTGGTGGAAATGTACCTAAAAAACGACGATTTCCGCGAGGTTCAGCTATGTTTTTCCCCTTTTGGGGAGGCTGATTCTTCAAGTGAAAGTCCTGCTAGTACCTTGGTTCTGATAGCGCGATGGGTGAAAAACAGGGGAGGAAATAGTGCGGATAAGTTAAAAAGCATTATCTTTGCCTCCGCAATATGAATCTGCATGATAAACATAATGGCAAACTTACAGGCAAACTTAATCAATGTATGATACCTAATGAAATAACACTCAAGACTTTCCTGCTGGCTCTGGTCAGCTGCTGCCTGCTGGCTGTCCTGCCGGCACGGGCCGATGTGGACAACCGACTGCTGAATCAGCGCCTCAGTGAACTGGACGAACTGATTCAGGACGGCTACCGGCAGATGAGGCTGAAGGAGCTGCGCATAGCCCAATGCCGTGGGCAGATGAAGCGCAACGTCTCGCTTGAGGAGCGCTACCGCAACAACCTCCAGCTCTATCAGCACTACATGGTCTATGACTCCGACTCGGCCATGTGCCTCATCAACTGCAACCTGCAGATAGCCCACTGTCTGGCCCGCAAGGATTGGCAGGCCGATTGCATGATTGAGAAGTCGTTCATCTTCACCGCCACAGGTATGCTCAAGGAGGCCGAGGATGAGCTGGAGAGGATAGACACCAGTCTGCTCCCGTACAAGAGCCTGCTCAACTACTACGGCCAGCGGGTCTATCTGTACAGTCACTGCTCGCAGTATCAGGGGCATCTGGAGGATGCCCTGGGCAACGAATATTACCTGAAGGAGATGGCCTACCGCGACTCCATCGACTGCCTCATCAAGCCCGAGCATCCCATGTATCTCTGGTACAAGGGATGGGTGGTGCTCTACAAAGACCAGGAAATGACCGACGTGGTGCGTCTGCTCAAGGCGGTGGTCGATTGTGCGCCACTGGACAGCCGGCTCGATGCGATGAACGCCTACATGCTGGCCCGCCTCTATGAAGAGGGTGAGCAGATGACGGACTTTGCCTACTACCTTACCCTCTCGGCCATGGCCGACGTGCGTACCTGCAACCGCGACATCGCCTCGCTCTACGAGCTGGGGCGCTACCTGTTTGAACAAGGTGACATTGACCGAGCCTACAGCTACATCCACTACTGCCTGCAGCAGGCCCAGCTCTACCGCAACCGCATCCGCCTGCTCGACATCACGCAGACCCTGAACGACATCCACCAGAGCTACCGGGACCGCAACAACCGGCAGCAACAGCGACTCAGGTTCTATCTGATCATTATCAGCCTCTGTGCGCTGATATTGCTCTTCTCCTTATTCTATATTATAAGGTTGCTCCGGAAGCTCGACCGGCAGCGCGTGCAGCTGAGGGAGTCGAACCAAAAGCTCTCCGAGCATGTCCAGGAGATCAGCTCTACCCGGGAGCAGCTCACGGAGACCCATGCCCAGCTCCAGGAGCAGAACGCTCAGCTGGAGCAGACCGTCAGTCAGCTCAAGGTACTCAGGCTGCAGCAGGAGCAGACGCTGGAGCAGTTGCAGGAGTCCAACTTCGTCAAGGAGGAGTACATCGGCTACGTCTTCACCATGTGCTCCAACTACATCGACAAGCTCAACGACTACCGCAAGGGGGTCAACCGCAAAATCAAGGCCGGCCAGCTGGCCGAGCTCAAGCAGCAGACCGACACGCCCGAGACGGTGCAGATGGAGCTGAAGGAGTTCTACCGCACGTTCGACACCATCTTCCTCAACGTCTATCCCAACTTCGTGAGCGACTTCAATGCCCTGCTCCGTCCTGAGGAGCAAATTGTGCTGCGCGAAGGCGAGCTGCTCAACACCGACCTGCGCATCTATGCCCTGGTGCGCCTCGGCATCAACGACAGCACCAAGATAGCCAGCTTCCTGCACTGCTCGCCGCAGACCGTCTATAACAACCGCCTCAAGATACGCAACAAGGCCATCATCCCCAAGGAGAACTTTGCCCAGGTGGTAGGCTCGCTGGGCAAATACGGCCACAACGTGTAGTGAAGGGCCTACTGAAAGCCCTCTACTGCCTTACCGATTCTCATGATGCAAGTGTTGATTTTCAAAATGTTATAGAATCAAGCGTTTACTTTTTCCGTTTACCGCACCCTGTGGGGGAGAGGAATTCGCTCTACATTTGCAGCGTAAATCTTTGTGGAATCTTAACGGAAGAAAACAACGGAATTTATTAACATTTTAACTCTTTTATCATGAATCAAAGTTCTAGACGAACCCATGCGCACAGACTATTGATGACTGTCGCCGGCTTGCTTCTGCTGTCGGTCTCTGTCCTGGCGCAAACGTTGACAGTCAAAGGTGTCGTGAAAGACGTTTCCGGTGAACCCGTCATCGGAGCCAGTATTGTCCTGACAGGTACCTCGCAGGGTACCATTACCAACATCGACGGTAACTTCACCCTTCCCAATGTCCCCCAGGGAGCCTCTATCGAGGTCTCCTACATCGGCTATGTCAGTCAGACGCTGAAGGTGGCTGCGGAGATGAACATCATCCTCAAGGAGGACTCCCAGGCCCTGGACGAGGTGGTGGTTATCGGTTACGGTGTACAGAAGAAGTCGGTCGTTACGGCCTCTATCGCCAAGGTGAGCGCTGACGACCTCGAAGGTAAGACACGCCTGCGTGCCGATGATGCCCTCAAAGGTATGGCTGCCGGTGTGAATGTAACCTCAGCCTCTGGTCAGCCCGGTTCTAAGTCAATGATTCGCGTGCGCGGTATCGGTACCATCAACAACTCTGAGCCGCTCTACATCATCGACGGCATGCCGACCGACCAAAACGGTATGGAAGCGGTCAATCCCTCTGACATCGAGTCGATGGAGGTGCTGAAGGATGCTGCCTCGGGTGCCATCTACGGTGCGCGTGCCGCCAACGGTGTCATCCTCGTCACCACCAAGCGCGGCAAGGAGGGCAAGGCCTCCATCAACTATAACTTCTCTTACGGCTGGCAGAGCGCCTGGAAGAAGCGCGAAGTCACTGGCGCCACCGACTATGCCGTGCTGATGAACGAGAAGTACCTCAACGGCAAGCAGAGCCTGCCCGCTGACATGGCCTACCTGGCCGACCCCTACAACATCACCGACGTCAATGGCAACAAGGTGACCGGCTTCGGCACCGACTGGCAGGAGGCCCTCTTCAACGACAATGCCCCCATCATGCAGCACGACGTCTCCGTGAGCGGTGCCACCGAGAAGGTCAACTACTACTTCTCCGCAGGCTACTTCTCGCAGGAGGGTATCGTGGGCGGCAACTACGGTCAGTCCAACTACGACCGCCTCACGCTGCGTGCCAACAACTCCTTCACCCTGCTCGATGCCAGCAAGGAGCGCTCCTTCCTCAACAAGCTGGAGCTGCACACCAACCTCTCCTACATGCGGGTACACAACACCGGCATCGATGCCAACTCCACCTGGGGCTCGCCGCTCGGCTCTGCCCTCTACCTGGCTCCCACGCTGCCCATCACGCTGACAGGTCGCGTGGGTCAGGACATGATTGAGCACTATGCCGCCTACGACCTCTACCGCGATGCCAACGGCAACCCCTACACCATCCCCGGCTACCTGGGCTCCTACAACGAGCAGAACAACCCCATTGCCCTCATGCAGCGCAAGCCCACCCGCAACTGGTCGCACAAGTTCATGCCGAAGATTGCCCTCGACCTGCAGCTCTGGGACAACCTGAAGTACCACTTCACCTGGAGCGCTGAGCAGTCGTTCTGGGGCAACGAGTCGGCCATCACCGAGAAGTACTATTTCTCAGGCAACAACAATGCCGACCATACCTCGGCATCGGTTTATAAGGGCAACAACACCACCTGGCAGGTGGAGAACACCCTGACCTACGACAAGACCATCGGCAAGCACTCCTTCGGCGTAGTGCTCGGACAGTCGGCCCTCAAGTACAAGGGAGACGACCTCTCCGGCTCGCACTGGAACCTCGTGAACCCCAACAAGCCTTACCTCAACTACACCACCGGCGGTGACTTCGGTACCGAGGTGGATGAGGACGGTAATATCGTCGGCGTGAAGAGCTACGTGGGCGTAGGCGGCGGTCCGTATGTAGAGCATCGCCTCTCCTCACTCTTCGGTCGCTTCAGCTACAACTACGATGAGCGCTACATGGCTCAGGTCACCATCCGTCGCGACGGCTCCAGCCGCTTCGGCTCGAACAACAAGTACGGTACCTTCCCCTCCTTCTCGCTGGGCTGGAACGTGACCAACGAGCAGTTCATGGAGCCGACCCGCACCTGGCTCTCCAACCTGAAGGTGCGCCTCTCCTGGGGTAAGAACGGTAACGACAACATCGGTGACTTTGCCTACACCACCCTCTCGACCGTAGGTGGCACCAGCAACTACTACCTCGGACAGACCGCCTCCATGGTCTATGGCTCAAAGGCCAACCGCCTGGCCAACCCCAACCTGAAGTGGGAGGAGAGCGAGCAGACCGACTTCGGTCTGGACTTCGGATTCTTCAACAACGCCCTGACCTTCACCGTGGATTACTTCATCAAGAAGACCAACGGCATGATCATCGAGATGCCTATCCCGAGCTACGTGGGCGAGGCCAAGCCCTTGGCCAACGTGGGTGACATGGAGAACTCGGGCTTCGAGTTTGAGCTGGGCTACAAATGGCGCGTATCTGACGCCAACTTCTCCGTCAAGGCCAACGCCTCCTACCTGCACAACGAGCTGAAGAACCTGGGTAACGACACCGGTTTCCTCAACTGGGGCATCAGCCAGTTCAGCGACGGCGGTACCCGTGCCGAGAATGGCCAACCCTTCCCCTTCTTCTATGGCTACAAGACCCTGGGCGTGTTCCAGAACATGGACCAAGTCAATGCCTATACCTGGACAAATCCTGAAACCGGCGCTACACAGCTTATTCAGCCCGACGCACAGCCTGGCGACCTCATCTTCCAGGACACCGACAACAACGGCGTAATCACTTCTGACGACCGCACGAAGATTGGTAAGGGTACACCCGACTGGACCTTTGGTGCCACCTTCAATGCCGAATGGAAGGGCTTCGACCTGAGCGTCTTCCTGCAGGGCGTGAGCGGTGTGGATGTGTTTGATGCCACCTACCGCCAGGACATCGCTTCGGGTAACTTCCCCACCTGGGTTCTCTCCCGCTGGACCGGTGAAGGTACCTCCAACCGTGTGCCCATCCTCCGCCAGGGCGACAGCAAGAACTGGGTAGTGAGCGACCTCTACATCCAGGATGGCTCATACCTCCGCATGAAGAACGTAACGCTGGGCTACACCTTGCCTCGCTCGCTGACTCAGAAGATCGGCATCAACCGTCTGCGTGTCTATGCCATGGCCGAGAACCTCTTCACCTGGACCAAGTACTGGGGCTTCGACCCCGAAATCGGTACCAGCGGCACCTCGCTCGGCGTGGACTACGGAGTCTATCCGCAGGCCCGCACCTACACCCTTGGTTTCAACCTCAGCTTCTAACATTATAACACACTAATTGACAACGATATGAAGAAATATACCTTTTTGGCAATGGCTACAGCCGTAGCTCTGTTTGCCACATCGTGCAGCGACAGCTTCTTGGAGGTGAACAACCCCACGGGAGAACCGCTGGAGGAGTACTACACCAGCGAAGAGACCCTTGAAGAGGCCCTGATGTCGGCCTACTCCCCGCTGCACTGGCCCGACTGGGACGGTACGGCCTACAATGACCTCACCGTGGATGCCGAGATTCTTGGCGATGACTTCTGGGTGGGTGGTTCGAGCATCACCGACAACCAGCACTGGCACAAGCTCTTCAACTTCGAGGGCGACGGCAACAACACCCTGGCCACGCTTTGGACCGACTTCTATTCGGGCATCAAGCGTTGCAACGACGTCATCAAGTACTGTTCGTGGGGTGGTGCGACGGAGTCCTACCGCGCCAAGTGTGAGGCACAGGCCCGCCTGCTGCGCGTCTATTACTACAATATCCTGTGGCACTACTACGGCAACGTGCCTTTCTATCTCGAAAACCTGGAATTGCCCTATACTGCTCCGCAGCTCACGGCCGACGAGATTTACGACCAGTTGCTGCCCGAGTTGGAGGATATCATTGCCACCGGGGTGCTGCCTATGCGATGGCCGGCTAGTGAGTCGGGACGCGTATCGCAGGCCATGGCCTACATGCTCTATGCCGAGATGGTGATGTATCAGAACGACAAGCAACGCTATGCTCAGGCTCTCAACTACATGAAGGAGATCATCAGCTCGTCGGATTACGACCTCAATCCCGACTTTGCAGCCCTCTGGGAGGAGTCGGGCGAATGGTGCCAGGAGTCCATCTTCGAGGTCAACTACGATGACAATGCCGCTCAGCGCGACTGGGGTACGGCCATGTATGCAGGCGGTAGCGTATTGCCCACGCTGATTTCGCCCAACACCTGGCCCGGTGGTGACGGATGGAATGCCGGTGAGGACGGTTGGGGCTTCCTGCCCATGCGAGTGGAGACCATGGAGATGTTCCCCGAAGGCGACCTGCGTCGTGACGCCACCGTATGGGATGTGCGCGAATACAGCTACACCGAGCGCTATCAGGACACCCACCTGTGGCTGAAGAAGTACCGTCCCTATTCGGACAACAACAAGGATTGTCCCACCTCGAAGAACCTCAACTACAACAACAATAAGCGCATCTACCGCTATGCCGAGACGCTGCTCAACGCAGCCGAGCTCATCATACTCACCGGCGGCAACTCAGCCGATGCCCTGAACTACCTAAACCAGGTGCGTACCCGTGCCGGGCTGAAGGGCTACACGGAGTGCAACATCGACAACCTGCTCAACGAGCGTCATCTGGAGTTCTGCGGCGAGGGCAAGCGCTACTTCGACCTCGTGCGCACAGGCTATGCCGCCACGACCCTCGTGCCCGACAAGTATGGCTACCGCACCAACTCGTGGACGGAAAGCAAGAAGCACATCCCCTTGGCACAGTCGGAACTGGATGCCGACCCGACCTTGAAGCAAAACAATTACTAATCCATCAAAGCAACAATTATGAACAAAATATTCAGAACTATAGGTAGTGCTCTGGCCTGCGTACTCGCCCTGGCGGCTTGTTCGCCTGAGGAGTTTGAAGGAGCCGACCAGAACGGACTGCCCACTGTAGATGGCAGACAAGTGAGCGTGACCACTGACCAGGAGACCAATACGGCTGTATTCACGGTCAGCGGTGATTTCAAGGGGTGTTACCCCGTGTGGTATCTCGATGGCAAGATCTACTCCTTCCTTGCCACGGGTAGCTACAGCAGCATGGAGCGGGGCACCCACGAACTGGAAGTCAAGGTGATGAACCGCAACGGCCTGTCGCAGGCCTCCGCTAAGGGCTCGTTCACCTTCAACGAGACGAAGATTGACTTTACCCCCTATTTCAGCAAACTCTGCAATAAGGAGTGGCGCATCGACTATACCGAAGTGGGCCACATGGGCTGCGGTCCTTCGGGTAGTGACGGCTCTGAGTGGTGGAAGGCCGGTGTGAACGACAAGGCCGACTGGGGTGTCTATGACGACCGCATCTCCTTTGCCCATTCGGACAGCGACCCTGCCACCGGTGGCACCTACAGCTACAATCCAGGAGAGGGAGGAACTGTGTATGTCAATACGGGCTGTACCGTCTTTGCCGAGTTCAATACCAACGACGGCACCGACTTTATGGCTACCGTCAGTGAGCAGACCGCATCTTATACGCTGGTGCCTGGAACGTATAATGACGAGTCCTGCCTCTACATCCAGTTTGCTCCACAGACCCTGTTGCCCTACATCCCCAACGATGCCACCTACAACAATCCTTACTATCGTATCGAGGCACTCACCAACACCCGCTTGGCCTTGGTGTGCGACGAAGGTTCCATTGCCTGGCGTCTCGTCTTCACCAGCCGTGAAGATACTGGTCTGCCTGAGCCGGGTGATGAACCCGAGGCTACGATGGATTGGAACTACGATGCCGCTTCCAACCTTTGGAAGGGTGTGGATGCCGGTGAGGCATTTGAGAGTGTAGCGCCTTGGTTTGCCAACAACGACTGGGGGCAGATTGCCGACCCCGAATGGAAACACGAAGGGGACACCTGGCAGATTACGATGCCCGAGGGTATCGGTACGCAGCAGTGGCAGGGCCAGTTCCCCATCCACACCACGCTGACTGCTTCGATGAGCAAGAAGTACAATTTCTACTGCGTGGTTGAGGCTGACAACGATATCCCTGGACTGACCATCAAGCTGACCGAGACGGGCGAGGACAACAACTTCTTCTTTGCCGACCGTCATGAGGTGGCTGCAGACAAGGCCTACATCTACAAGGCTGAGAATGTGGTCCTCCCGCAACAGGATGCAGCGAAGCTCTCGCTCTTCCTTGACTTTGGCGGCACCCCTGCGGGAACGGTGGTGAAGGTGAGCAAGATTTACTTCGAGGAGGCGCTCTCCTATGACGATGAGCGCAACCTCTGGAAGGCGGTGGACAGTGGCGACGCATTTACGGCCGTCACCCCTTGGTTTGCCAACGACGGATGGGGTCAGATAGAAGACCCGAAGTGGAGCCATGATGGCAATGTCTGGGAACTCGATATTCCCGCTGAAATCGGTACGCAGCAGTGGCAGGGTCAGTTCCCCATCAAGACCACGCTCAGTGCCGCAATGGCCGACAGCTATACCTTCAGCTGCACGCTGGTAGGCGATAACGACATGCCTGGAGTGACCATTAAGCTGACCGATGGTGCTGACGACAACAACTTCTTCGTGGCCGACCGCCATGCCATCACAGCCGACCAAACCTTTGTCTATAAGGTGACCGGCGTGAAGTTGCCTGTGGGTGATGCGGCTTCGCTCTCGCTCTTCTTCGACTTCGGAGGTACTCCGGGTGGCACGCATGTCAAGATCAGTGACATCATTTTGATTAAGGAATAAATCGTGGTGATGATGAGAAAGTGTTCGATTACATCGATTCTGCTTCTCTTCACTTTCCTTACCGCCTGCGGGGGAGATACTAATGACAGTCCTGGCACAAGCCAGGCTGTCATTAGCCTGAATCCTTCTTCGCTGGAGTTCAAAGGTGAGGCAGGAGAGCAGACCGTCACGCTGACTACCAACCACGAATGGGCTGCCGTGACGAGTGACAGCTGGATAACCGTCAGCCCCGAGAGCTCCACGCAGCAGCAAGCCACACTCACCGTCAAGGTGCAGAAGAATGGTGATTACGAAGCTCGCGAGGGCATGGTGACGATTAAGGCGGGTGCAGCGCGTGAGTCCATCAAGGTCACCCAGGCTGGTGGCGACGGCATTCCAGACCCCTCGGAAATCAAGTGCCCCATAGAGGGCTACAAGTTGGTATGGAACGATGAGTTTGACTCCGGCTCCTATCCCGACGGCGACCTTTGGACCTATCAGGAAGCCAACCCCGGATGGGTGAACAACGAGCTCCAGACTTACGTCAAGGAGAAGACTCCTGCCGGTACCCGCGTGGCCGACATCAAGGATGGCAAGCTTCGCATCAAGTGCTTTAAGGAGGATGGTAAGGTCTATTCCGCTCGTCTCTATGGCAATGTACGTACCGGTTGGACCTACGGCTACATCGAGGCCAAGATCAAGCTGCCCAAGGGTAAGGGCACCTGGCCCGCCTTCTGGATGATGCCTGTGAAGTTCACGGCATGGCCCGATGATGGGGAGATGGACATCATGGAGGAGGTAGGCACCAATCCCAACTACGTCTCTTCGAGCCTCCATGCCTTGGGACACTATCACGCCAACAACACCCAGGTGACCAAGGAGCGCTACCTGAAGGGGGCGGAGGACGACTTCCACGTCTATGCCATGGAGTGGACCTCGCAATATATCCAGACCTACGTGGATGGGGAGAAGCTGCTCTATTACGAGAACGACGGGAGCGGCAAGCGCAACTGGCCCTACAACGAACCCTTCTACGTGATTCTCAACCTGGCGTGGGGAGGCTCATGGGGCGGCATGAACGGAGTGGATGAAAAGGCCCTGCCCTGTACCATGGAGGTAGAGTACGTCAGAGTATTTCAGAAGAAGTAAATTATAAGCTTATCCGAACGACGTTCGAACAATATTCAAACACAAGATCAAGATATAGGTATTCATGATAATAATAAAAAAGATAGTACTATTTATATGGGTAGCTGCTCTCTTTACGGCCTGTGCGGACAGAAGTTCCGGCCAGCGAGATGAGGTGGCAAAGTTTGTTACCATCTCGGGGCAGGACCTCATCACTCCGTCGGGCGAGAAGCTCTTCATCCGTGGCACGAACCTGGGCAACTGGCTTAACCCCGAGGGCTACATGTTCGGCTTCGGCAAGACCAACTCCGCACGGTTCATTAACGAGATGTTCTGCCAGCTGGTGGGTCCCGATGAGACAGCCGAGTTCTGGAAGGCTTTCAAGGAGAATTATATCACCCGTCAGGACATAGAGTTCATTGCCTCGACCGGAGCCAATACCATCCGCTTGCCGTTCCACTACAAGCTCTTCACCGACGAGGATTATATGGGGCTGACGAATAACCAGGACGGTTTCCAGCGTGTGGATAGCGTGGTGACTTGGTGCCGCGACAACGGCCTCTACCTGATACTGGACATGCACGATGCCCCCGGTGGGCAGACGGGCGACAACATCGACGACAGCTATGGCTACCCCTGGCTGTTGGAGAGCGAGGCAAGCCAACAGCTCTTCTGTGACATCTGGCAGAAGATAGCCGACTACTACAAGAACGAGCCGGTCATCCTGGGCTATGAACTGACCAACGAGCCCATCGCACCCTACTTCGCCAACGTGGAGGAGCTGAACGCCCAGCTCGAACCGCTCTACCGACGTGCTACGCAGGCCATCCGGCAGGTGGACCAGAACCACATTGTCCTGATAGGAGGGGCGCAATGGAACAGCAACTTCCGCCCGTTCAAGGATGGCAGTTATGACGACAAGCTGATGTACACCTGCCACCGCTACGGAGGCGAGGCTACCCGCGAGGCCATAACCGGCTTCATCCACTTCCGAGACAGCGTCAACCTGCCCATGTACATGGGTGAGATAGGCCATAACAGCGACGAGTGGCAGGCGGCCTTCAGCCAGGTGATGCAGGAAAACAACATCGGCTATACCTTCTGGCCCTACAAGAAGCTGGATGGCTCTTGCATGAGGGGCATCCAGCGCCCGGCGAATTGGGATTTGATTGTGAAGTTTGCCGAGTCACCCCGAACTACCTATCAGGAAATCCGGGAAGCCCGTCCCGACCAGGAGATGGCCCGTCAGGCTATGAAGGATTTTATAGAAAACAGCAAGTGCTGTAATAATGTGCCTCAGGAGGGTTATATCCATTCAATGGGGCTGAATGTACAACGATAAAAAACGTTTGACCATGATCAACAAGAGACTTACTGCATCGGTGGTGGCTTCGCTGTTTTGCATCCACCTGGTGCAGGCACAGACGCTGCCCGTCTATCTGGACGAGAGCAAGCCGATGGAGGCGCGCATCGAAGATGCGCTGCAACGCATGACCTTAGAGGAGAAGGTGGCCATGACGCATGCCCAATCCAAGTTCAGCTCGCCGGGCGTGGAGCGTCTGGGCATCCCCGAAGTGTGGATGACCGACGGACCACATGGCATCCGTCCCGAAGTGCTTTGGGATGAGTGGGACCAGGCGGGATGGACCAACGACTCGTGTGTGGCCTTTCCGGCCCTGACCTGCCTGGCTGCTACCTGGAATCCCGATATGGCTCTGCTCTATGGCAAGAGCATCGGCGAGGAGGCCCGTTATCGCAAGAAGACGGTCATACTGGGCCCCGGAGTCAACATCTACCGCACGCCGCTCAACGGGCGCAACTTTGAGTACATGGGCGAAGACCCCTACCTGGCTTCCAGGATGGTGGTGCCCTATATCCAGGGGGTACAGCAGAACGGGGTGGCCGCTTGTGTGAAGCACTATGCGCTCAACAACCACGAGGTCAACCGCCACACCTCCAACATCATCGTCGATGAGCGGGCCTTGCGCGAGATTTACCTGCCGGCCTTCAAGGCTGCCGTGCAGGAGGGTAAGGCCTGGACGCTGATGGCCTCTTATAACCTCTACCAGAAGCAGCACGTCTGCCACAACCAGCGCCTGCTCAACGACATCCTGAAGGGTGAGTGGGGCTTCGACGGAGCCGTCGTCTCCGACTGGGGCGGTGTGCATGATACCGAAGAGGCCATCCACAACGGCATGGACATGGAGTTTGGCAGCTGGACCAACGGACTCTCTGCCGGTACCAGCAACGCCTACGACAACTACTACCTGGCTCATCCCTACCTGAAGCTGATTCGCGAGGGAAAGGTGGGTACGCAAGAGCTGGACGACAAGGTGCGCCGCATCCTGCGCCTCATCTTCCGCACGGAGATGAACCGCAACCGTCCTTGGGGTGCCTTGAACTCGGAAGCTCACTATGCCGCTGCCCGGCAGATAGCCGAAGAGGGCATCGTCCTGCTGAAGAACGAGGGGGCTGTGCTGCCCATCGACCTGAGCCAGGCTAAGCGGATTCTCGTAGTAGGAGAGAATGCCGTGAAGATGATGACGGTAGGCGGAGGCTCTTCGTCGCTGAAGGTGCAGCGCGAGATATCTCCCTTGGACGGCATCCGCGAGCGGGTAGGCCAGCAGGCTGAAGTGCTGTGGGTGCGTGGCTATGTGGGCGATGCCTCGGGCGAATACAACGGAGTGGTGACCGGTCAGGATCTGAAAGAGAGCCGCTCACCGCAGGAGCTGATAGCCGAGGCGGTGGAAGAGGCCCGGAAGGCCGACTACGTCATCTTCATCGGTGGACTGAATAAGAGCAACGGACAGGATTGTGAGGATTCAGACCGCAGCGGTCTGAACCTCTCCTACGGACAGGATGAGCTGATTGCCGCCCTGGCGCAGGCTAACCCTCGCTTGGTGGTGGTCAACATTTCAGGCAATGCCATCGCCATGCCTTGGGTGAAGGAGGTACCGGCCATCGTGCAGGATTGGTACGTCGGTTCAGAGGCAGGTCCTGCCTTAGCCTCAGTGCTGATGGGCGATGTCAATCCCAGTGGTAAGTTGCCCTTCACCTTCCCTGTGCGGTTGGAAGACTCGCCGGCTCACTGCGTGGGCGAATACACGGGCCAGCGCTCCTGGGAGACGGTGGATGTGGAGTATAAGGAGGGTATCCTGGTGGGTTACCGCTGGCACGACACGAAGCGCATCAAGCCGCTCTTCCCCTTCGGCCACGGCCTGAGCTACACCACCTTCCGCTATGGAAAGGCCACGATAGACAGCCCCGTGATGAAGGCTGATGGTAAGCTGACGCTCACGGTGCCGGTGACCAATGCAGGCAACCGCCCGGGTGCCGAAGTGGTACAGCTCTACATCCGCGACGTGAAGTCAGCTCTGCCCCGCCCGCTGAAGGAGCTGAAAGGCTTCTGCAAGGTGAGGCTGCAACCGGGTGAGACGCGCGAGGTAACCTTCACCATCGACCGCGAGGCGCTGAGCTACTACGACGACAACCAGAGCAAGTGGGTAGCCGAGCCCGGCAAGTTTGAGGCCATAGTAGCCGCATCCGCCACGGACATCCGTTCGACAGTGCCCTTCCGCCTGGAGGAATAAGACGATACACATTATATATAATATATAAGCTAACCATGCCCCGGCATATCCTGCTGAGGCGTGGTTAGCTTATTTTTTTAACAGGGTTGCAACTTTTGAAAGGTTTTTTGCGTCCAATAGGCAATAACAACCAAAAAATGTACATGTGATGATGAATCTCGTAACGACTGTGAAGACCTTGATGATGGCAGCGGCTTGCTGCCTGGTGATGCCTTTCTCCCTGCAGGCGCAGGAGGTGATAATCAGCGGACGGCTGGTGGACGACCAGCAGCAACCGGTGGAGTATGCCAACGTGGTGCTGCTCTCTTTGCCTGACTCTGCCTTTGTGGCCGGAGCCGTGAGCGATGAGCAGGGTGCCTTCCGCTTGGTCAATCCTGGCAGCGGTAAGCTGATTCGCATCTCCTGTATCGGCTTTGGCGAACTTTACCGCACGTGGAGTGGGGGAGAGTTGGGCGTGGTGCAGCTGGCACAGGACACTCAGCTACTGGGAGAGGTGACTGTCAAGGGTAACCTGCCCAAGACACGGCTCAAGGGCGATGCCATGATAACCTCCGTGGCCGGTACGGTACTGGAGAAAGCAGGTACGGCGGAGATTCTGCTGGATAAGATTCCCAATGTGACCGCTTCGGACGGCGAAGTGAATGTGTTTGGCCGTGGAGCCGCCGAGATTTACATCAACGGTCGCAAGGTGCGCAACTCCTCGGAGCTGGAGCAGCTCTCGGCCGACAACATCCAGCAGGTGGAGGTGGTGACCAATCCGGGTGCCCGCTACGATGCATCGGTCAAGGCCGTGGTGCGCATCATGACGAAGAAGGTGGCAGGCGAGGGCTTCGGCTTCAGCGACCGGCTGATGGTGAACAACAACCGCTACAACGGGTGGGGTGTAATGGATCAGTACGACTTCAACTACCGCCACAAGGGGTTTGACCTGACAGGTATGCTCTCGGGGGTGCAGATGCGCTACGGCATTCCGCAGCACATCACGCAGACTACCTACCTCGACAAGGAGTGGAACCAGAAGCTTGATGTGGATTACCACGGACGCTACAAGACCCTGGCCAGTGCATTGGCCCTCAACTATCAGTTTAATCCGAATCATTCGGTGGGTGTGCGCTACGACTACCTCCGCAACCCTTCGAGTACAACCGACCTGCTTACCTCTACCGATGTGTTCACCGACGGTGTACGGACTGACCATAGCCTCAGCCGGATGCACACCTCTTCGCCCGAGACCAAACATATCCTCAACGGCTACTACAATGGCCGCATCGGGCAGTGGAGCATCGACTTCAACGCCGATGGCTTCTGGACCTTCAACCGCGAAGTGCAGCAGTCGGACGAGACGGCCGACCAGAGTGGCAAGCGCACCATCCATACCTACAACCGCAACCGCAGCAGCCTCCATGCGGCCAAGCTGGTGTTGAGTCACCCCTTGTGGGATGGTAACCTGACCTTTGGCGGCGAGTATGCCTACGCCCACCGTACCAACACCTACCGGAACCCCGAAGGCCTCATGGACGATGATGACAGCCGCATCAACGAGCTGACTGCAGCAGGCTTCGTGGAGTATAGCCGCAGTTTCGGTAAGGTGAATGCTCAGGCTGGTCTGCGCTACGAGCATGTAGATTTTGACTATTTCGAGCAGGATGAGCGTATGGACGAGCAGAGTCGCACCTACGACAACCTCTTCCCCTCGCTCAACGTCAACTTCCCCATCGGACAGGTGCAGATGCAGCTCACCTATGCCGGCAAAGTGACCCGACCCAACTACGCCTACCTGCGCAACGCGACCTATTACGTCAACCGTTACACCTACCAGACAGGTAATCCCTTGCTGCGCCCCACGATGCTGCAAAACCTCTCCGTAGCCGCCTCGTATAAATGGGCCAACCTCTACGTGGGCTACAGCCATGTGAAGGACGATATCAGTCAGCTCTGCGTTAACTACTCCGACGATGATCCTACCATTGGCCTCATTGGTTGGTACAACCTCGACGACTATGACCAGGTATCTGCTGCCCTCACCTTGGCTCCCACCATCGGCATCTGGCGTCCGCAGTTCATCATGCAGATGCAGAAGCAGTGGTACTCTATGCAGTTGCGCGACGGCGTGAAGCAGTTCAATAACCCCCTTGGCAGCTTTGCCTGGCGCAACAACCTCTCGCTGCCTGCCGGCTTCTTGCTTGATGCCGACTTCCTTTACAACACCAAGGGTCACAGACAGAATGTCTATTCCAACGGGGATTTCTATACCTTCAATTTCACCTTGACCAAGAGCTTCCTCAAGGAACGCCTTACAGCTCAGCTCCATGTCTATAACCTCTTCGAGAGTACCGGTGAGAAGTTCATCCTCTATAGCGGTATCCGCATGCTCGAAGGCAACAATCCGCAGTATCGCACGGTACAACTCCATCTGACCTACAAGTTCAACACCGCTCGCAGCAAGTACAAGGGTACCGGTGCCGGCCAGGAACAGAAGAGCCGCATGTAGTTTTTGAGTTCATGAGTTTATGAGTTTTTGAGTTTTTGAGTTTTGGGGTTGTCCGTTTTTTACAACGCGGAAAACAAACCGTTGGCGTACCTTTGCATAAACATTTAAATGAAGGAATGAAACGATGAAGACAGTCATATACATTTTGCTTCCGCAGTTTGCGGAACATGAATTGCCCTATCTCACCCAGCCGCTGCGCACGGATGGCATGGCCATGAAAGAGAATCCTCAGTATGAGAACAAGATTGCAGCCGCGTCGATGGAGCCCGTTGAGGCCATCAGTGGTTTTCGTCTGCTGCCCGACTACACGTTTGAGACCATTCCCGATGACTATGCTGCCCTGGTGCTCATTGGCGGCTATGGCTGGCAGGGTGAGGCGGCAGAGCGTGTGGTACCTCTAGTGGCTGATGCCATCCGCCGGGGCCGTATCGTAGGAGCCATCTGCAATGCTGCCTCCTGGATGGCGAGCAAGGGCTTCCTCAATGATATCCGCCATACAGGTAACGGCGTGGAGCAGTTGCAGCTGTGGGGTGGGGAGCATTATACCAATGCCGCTGGTTATGTCCATTCCCAGGCTGTGAGCGACAAGCATATCGTGACGGCCAATGGCAGCGGACACCTGGAGTTTGCCTGTGAGCTGCTTAATCTCTTGCAAAACGATGAGCCCCAGGAGATAGAGCAGTATAAGACCTTCTACAAACTGGGACTGGTGGAGCTAACCAAGATGATGACGCAGACGAAGCCGCGCTTTACCTTTAATACTATAGGTCTGTTTACTACCGACAATGCCCGGATGGTGACTTTCTACCGTGACGTTTTCGGCTTCCAAACCGAGTGGAACGGCACTGACCCCAATGTGGAGATGACACTCGGTGCATCGCGTATTATCATGTTCCCTCGTGATGCCTTCGAGCAGATGACCTCCCGGCAGTATGCCTATCCCGCAGGTGATAATGGCACAATAGAGATCTCTTTTGATGTACCCTCCTTTGCCGACGTGGATAAAGAGTATGAGCGGGCTGTCAGCATGGGTGCCAAGCCCATCTTTGTCCCCACGACCGAACCTTGGGGGCAGCGCACCTGCTACGTCGCCGACCCCGAAGGCAACCTGATAGAAATTTCGTCGTTTTTTGAATAAGGGCTTTTGGATAAATGAACACATAAACGCCAACATAATATGTACTATCAATAGGATAATGGTTAGTGTAATGATTTTAGTAGGATTAATATGCTCTTAGGTGCCAAATAATTCTATTTTATATCATTTTTAGATGCCAAAAAAGTTGATTTCACCCTGTTTTATGGTGCCAATTAATTTAAAATGACTTCCTTTGTGGCTGTAATCCAGTACTTTGTAAGCTGATTTAGAATTATGAGTACATATGTAAAAAAAGCGGATATGGAAACCGACAGATTAGTGCTTCGCCATTGGCAGGAGAGCGATGCCGATGTGCTATATGAACTTGCCAGAGAGCCGGAGGTGGGAGAGCGTGCCGGATGGTCGCCCCATCAGTCCCGGGAGGAGAGCTTGGAGATTATCCGCACGGTGTTCAACAACCCTACCACTTGGGCCATTGTACTGAAAGAGGCGGGACAGGTGGTAGGTGCAATGGGCTACGGCCCGTCGTGCGACTGCTCCTTGCCTTCCCGGGAGGGTGAGCCGACTGTAGGCTATTGGGTGGGCAAGCCGTATTGGGGCATGGGCATCTGCACCGAAGCCCTTCGCCTGATGATTAATCATATCCGCAAGACCACCACCATCCCCTCGCTCATCAGCGGCCATTTCATTGATAATCCCGCTTCGGGAAGGGTGATGGAAAAGTGCGGCTTCATCCCAACGGGCGAAACCGCATTCGACAGTAAGCTTTATCACGGTGCAGGTAAAGCGATAAGCGTGCTGAGAGTGATTATTCGGTAATGTTGTACCTTTCTGAGAGAGGTGGTAGGCCTAGTTCGTGAATGACAGCAATCAGGACGCAAACAGGTCATCCATCGTTACCTCGCTATGCACGATGCTATGATGTTTGCCTTCACCCAGTCCGAAGGTAGTCACGAAAGTGTGTACTAGCGGTTTTCGGTTCTTAGTTTTCAAGTCAAAGAGCCACATGCGTTCACGTAGTCTCTTTTCGTACTCAGCGGAAATATTGTATGGCTTTTGCGCAAACTTCATCTCACATAGGTGGATCATCCGGTCTGCCCGTTCAATGATCATATCTATCTGGGCACCAGGTAGCTGCTTCTTCTCATCGGGCTGGCAATGCCATGTAGAGACAGTGGTTGCCACGCCTGAGATACCCAAAGCTTTCTTAATCTGTCGATGATGCTTCATGCAAACCAACTCGAAACTTAACCCCTGCCAAGCACGAATACCGGCATCGTCAAGATGATGACTCCACCACTGCTCATCCAACGAGTGCCTGTCGGCGAGGAACTTGAGGTAGAACAATGTATAGAAATCAACGAGATGATAGACCAGGCATTTCTCACGTCCAAACATCTCCATTTTGTCAATAAAGTCACACTGCTCCAGGTTATCCAGAATAGTATTCAGCATGGCCCCATTGATATTGATAGCCTTGGCTATCTCCGTTCGCGTCATCCCCGACTTATGATGATATAGCAGGGTGACTACGTTGATGTATTGTTCGGCATGAGTGAATAGGGCGGGATACAGTTCATTAAACTCCTTGTTCATCGGACCTTTTTCGTCAAAGCAGAGCGCATCGATATTTTGTGCGATACTGAGTTTTGGGTTGAGCAGGCTCAGATAGTAGGGCACGCCTCCCGTCAGCATGTAGCATTGCAGCATGTCATACCTGGTCCAATAAAAGTCCTGACTCTTGAAATAGGCTTCGGTTTCTCCTAGGGTAAAGGGTTTAAGATAAATGCGTTGTGTAATGCGGTTGTGAAGCCCTCCTTGATTCTCTATCAGTTTGTCTGCCATCCAGGAAGTAGCCGATCCGGACGCTATCAGCACGATATCGTAACGCCGGTTAGCCCAGCCATTCCAGAAATTCTCAAGTGCCTCTACAAAAGTTGACCTGCTGGTATCAATCCAAGGCATTTCATCGATAAAGATCACCTTCTTCCGGTCGGTAGGCAAAGTCTCCAGATACTCTTCCAACGCATCGAAGGCATCATACCAGTCTGAAAAAGGCGCTGGCTTCTTACCTGAATATTGCCGGATTGCTTTGGCAAAATTACGCAGCTGGATGGTGGTCTTCGCTCTGTGAGCACCCACAAAAGAAAAGTCGTATTCGTTCTGGAAAAACTGATCGATTAGGAAAGTCTTCCCTATTCTTCGCCGTCCACATACTATAATAAACTCCGAACGGTTGGATTTCAGGCTTTCAGTCAAGAGTTCACATTCCCGTTGTCTGGCAATCAATACTGGTTTCATACGCTCTGTTTTTTATGCGCAAAAATAGCGTATTTCCCTCGTTAAAACAAAAATTTGTGCCGAAAACTGACCTGTGAGTGTTTTTTATTCCCCTGTTAGGTCAGTTTTCGGCACAAAAATGGAGTTTATACCTTTCCCATTTCGTGGGTAATCTGTTATCAACTGGATGAAAATCTTTTTTCCTCGTGATGAAAATCGTTTTTCATCGGGGTGAACGCAATGGATTGACGTGTACTGATCATAGTTGGCGGTAGTTTAATGCTTTTGGTGACTACTTCAAAACTTATTTTCACGGTTGGTTGACCCGGATAAACATTACTTTTAATAAGCGTTGACTGATGAATGATGATGTTGGAATAAAAAACGATTCTACGAAAAATAATACCTCACACTTCACTTTTACTTGTATATTATTGATTATAAATAAGATACGGTGTGAAGTGTCAGTTTTCAGACTTCACACAGACTTCATACTGTAAAAATGTTGAGTATCAGATATTTATCAAGCCTTTGTGAAGTGTGAGGTGTTATTTTCATTTCTCTGCGATTTTTTTATGCCATTCATCGTGTCTTGCAAGGCATTGAGGAAGGCTGCTGCCTGTCCACCGTCCATCTGGACGTGATGGAACTGGAAGGAGACGGGGAGCGTGGTCCTCAGCCAGCCTTTGCGGTATCTTCCCCACATCACCATGGGGTTGCTGAACTTGTCGGTGTATTGGTTGACGATGCAATCCAGTTCAGTCTCAATCATGGCCGAGGTGCCGATGACCATGCAATCATCCGTAAAAGTGCTTTCACACCGGTTGACGGCTTGATCCGTCAAGCTACGATAATCTTCTGCAAATTGATGAATGTCGTCGCAATATGGAATGTCGCACGAATTGATGGAGCCCAGTATATTTTTGACAATCACGTTGATGGCGAGCCGGTCGTATTGATACAGTTTGCCTTGCTGAGGCAACAGGTAAAACTCATTGATGCGGCTTGCAGCCTTGCCGATGCACCAGCACAGCAGCATGTTGAAACTGAGCTTGTGCCGCTTGCTGTATCTCACCAGCCTGCTTACATCCAGCGTCTTAACCAGCGTCACCATGGGCATGGGTGACGACATCCACAATGCAAAGGCACTGTTTCTGCTGGTGTCTTGGGGATTGACTTCTTTCATTTTCTTAGAATTTTGCTTGAGTTGATAATAGTGTTCTCATCGTTTTCGGCATTTCGTTACTTCCCTTTGAGTAAGCGTAGTATTGTTGTGTACCGCCCTTCTCTAAACGCAGTCGGGTTTTCATTACCTCTTTTTGTTTACAATTGTTTATCACATGATCCTCTTCACACCAGGAATCAGTCGAAGCAAACATGTTAAGATGAACGAAAGAAGGCTTGTGGCAATACCGATGAACATAAACTTTCCAAAAGCTCCCATCCATACATCGTCAAACACGTTCTGAATACCAATCATCAATGGCAGATGGACGATATATGCACCATAACTCTGAGCTGAGAGCCAAGAGAGCGTTTTGTTACCCATATTGACTTTGCCTCTGAATAACCATAACAAGCCGAAACTAATAAAAATGCACATAAACGACTCATAGATACCAAACCATCGCCAAACGAAACTATTCCATGCGCCGCCTTGTCTCATATAGTTTCCTATTGCCAAAGCGCCACCTATGAACAAGACCGTAACGCCTGTTCTTTTGGTCATTTTATCTATCCAGTCAAATCTGTAGCTAGCTATGCCCAAAACAAACATCATGACATATTGAAGGTAGTGAGCTGGTTCAAATTTCCATACACCAAGACTAATCCAATGGTCCTGTGGACTAACCTGACGAATTAAATAACTGCCGATGCCCA
Source organism: uncultured Mediterranea sp. (assembly GCA_945831575.1). Classification (GTDB taxonomy): domain Bacteria; phylum Bacteroidota; class Bacteroidia; order Bacteroidales; family Bacteroidaceae; genus Bacteroides. The sequence continues at coordinate 60,767 of CAMACX010000003.1, read as the reverse complement.
TCACCGATGCTGCAATGAACAGCCCTGTCAAAGTCGGTTTGAAGTTGTAACCGTCAGAGATGGCAGAACATCTCTTTCTAATTATGGCATAGACGAAACTGAATATCAGAAGACTCTCAACAAACCACATGTGAGCTATTTCCACCTTGCCCGTGGCATATGTCAAGAAACCACCCATCAGCAACAATGGAACTCCGAGACGAAGTATCTTCTTTCTTAGAAACGTGCCGAATCCCTGTCGGTCGTAACTGCCAGGTACGAAATATCCGGAGATAAAGAAATACAATCCCATAAAGAAAGCTGCATTGGTGGAAAAGAAATGCCATATCCACGGCATTACCTCTGCGGAATTAGACGGAATATATCCCCACTCACCACCATCTGCATACGCCTGTCCAGCATGGTGAAAAATAACCAAGAAGGTTAATGCCACTTTTAGATTGTCAAGATAATTAAGTCGTGCCATATCTCGCTCACGTATTTTTCGTTCTTATGTCCGCCAATCATTCACACGCTATGGGTATCATCAAGCCGCACTGGTAGTCGGGGGAGTTGAAGTCGCCCATCGTGTACCATTCCACGTTGACTGCCATCATGGCCTTGTATTCGGGATGCTGTGGAAGCCATTCGTTATATACACTGGTGTAGTTGTTGTGGAAGGCTGCCATACCACCCTCGAAATGGAATTTCAGCCATTTTCTGTAATTCACTTTGCGCACTTCCATCCCCTCGGGTACGTTGCCACCCTTGTAGCGTCCGCTGATGAAGTAGTCGAAAGTGCCTGCCGTCATATCGCAGTCGCAAAGGGCGAACTCACCGATTTCATTCTCTGCCACAGCCTGTTGTCCTTCATTGAGCGGCTTGCCGGCCTGCATCATCGGAATGCAGTACTTGTCGCTGAACTCCTTCCAGAAGGCAGGACATTCCTCTGGCCCTTTCTTCATCTCAATCTTCTTCACGATGCCTATCAGTTCAAGGCCATCGTTCTCTATCACTTCAAATTTCATTGCATTACGGTGTTTATTTATCATTACTATCAGAATCTGTTCTCATAAGCGAGCAGGAGGACAAACATTATTTCTACGGCCATCATGCCAGCCGCAAGGACAGAGGGTGGCAGGGTGAGTCCCACGATGAGGGCCAGTATAGGTATCACGATGGAGAGCACCAGGTAAGAGCGGGAGCGATAGAGCCAGCTGTAGGGCATCAGATGGGCACCGAATATCATGGCATAGACCATCAGCATCTTCTCCGGTACGGCACTATACACCCACATGGCTATCAGCAGATAGACCATCTGATTGACTGAGAATAAGATGCCCAGCGGGGTCAATGGGTTGCTCTTGTTCTGGAAATCAATCTTGAGCAACTTGGATACCGCAAAGGCAATGGGCATCAGAGGGGCGGAGAAGCAGAAGGTCAGCAGGTTCTTCGCCATGATGTTCAAAGGTGAGAGATGGACGGCAGTGATGCCTGCCCAGATTACCACGCTCGCTATGATGAAATGGATGCCTCGCTTCTGCTTCAGGCAACAGTCGTGGCGAAGTTCGTCTAAATGATTCATCTTCTATTCAAATGTTGTTGTTCAAAGTTCGACATGGATGTAGGAGTTCGCCAGGCGATGCGTTACGCTATCACAAAGCTGCGGGGATAGAAGTCGCTGTAGTAACGGCCTTCGGTGGCGGTGAACTTCAGAACGCAATAGTTGGGGTCGGTCACGCCACCGGGATAGTACAGCGTATCTCCCTCACGCCAGATCATCTCCTTGCTCTGTGGGTCGGTCAGCACCTCCATCGTGCCCTTCAGCATCACGGCACGGAAGCCCTTCTCATCGCATAGGTAAATGGAGGCTTTGGGATTGGCCCGGTAATGCGCCACGCGTACGGACTGCGTATTGGTGGTGAAGTAGAACACCTTGATGCCCTCCCGCTTGCGGGGCGAGAGCATCGCTTTGGTGCAGGGGTAGCCCTCCTCGTCCACCGAGGAGATGTAGGTGGTGGGCAACGTATCTGCCATCTCCATGATGAGTTGCTTCACAGGGGCCAGTCCTGCGGGCATCATCTCCTGCAGCCCGTCGGAGGAGATAGTCAACTCCTTCCTCCACCGCTTGAGGTGAGGGAAATACATCTTCATCTGTCCGATGGCTTCCTCACGGGTCACCTTATGCTCAGCGTCCTTGTTGAACTCCTCCACAAACTGAGCACAATGCGCTATCATCTCGTCCATCGTACACTCCTGGACAAACTTCCCTTCAGCGTAGCAATACTTGCAATATTCCTCGTTGAGGCTACCGTCAGCATTGGTGCCGAAGTCGTTGCGGTCAGCCAGTGGCATCCCGCAGCTCTGACAAAACTTCTGTTCTTTTTCCATAGACTATCTCTTTGTGTTTTGATGCTAATTGGCTGCAAAGATAGGCATCTTACCAGATACTAAGGTGTAAAAAACGGCCATTGCGTCATGATGCTCCTTCATAAAGGTAAAGATATTGAACAGACCTCAAGAAATGGAGTAGTTTCGGACTCCTATTGGGTACAATGGGCTATAATATTATGCAGGAATACAAAATAAAATATTAGGATGGAAATAGCGATTATTTCATTTTCCCCGAAATTTTTTAGGGCGGAAATCGCGGTTTTCCCCGAAATTTGAGCTTCTTACTAAGTTGAAATAGCGGATAAGGTGCGTATTCTTGTATTTCTTGAAAAAAATCGGGTGAAGCAGTGAGTAATCTTGTCGGTTCGTTCGTATAGTCATTCAAAAGCACTTGTTTATTGATGACTTTATACAACGAGAATAATGAATGGAAAGAATCTTATAATAGGTTTGTCGCTTGCCGCCGTGGTGAGCGTGGGCGTTGAGGCTCAGTCTGTTTATCCGGGGGTGAGCAACGAGAAGTTTGTGGTGGGTACGGCTGCACCTGTTGAGGCCGAGAGTTTCGATCTCCGGCAGGTGAGGCTGTTGCCCAGCCGCTTCCGCGAGAACCTGGAGCGTGACTCCGTCTGGATGGCCTCCTTGGAGGTGAACCGCCTGCTCCACAGCTTCCGCAACACGGCTGGAGTCTTCTCCAGTCGCGAAGGAGGCTACATGACGGTGAAGAAGTTGGGCGGCTGGGAGTCGCTCGACTGCGACCTGCGTGGCCATACCACGGGGCATCTGCTTTCGGCCTATGGGCTGATGTATGCCGCTACGGGCTGCGAACTCTTCAAGCTGAAAGGCGACAGCCTGGTCAGCGGATTGGCCGAGGTGCAGCAGGCGCTGGGCAGCGGCTACCTGAGTGCCTTTCCCGAGGGATTAATTGACCGCAACCTGCAGGGCAAGAGCGTGTGGGCCCCTTGGTACACACTGCATAAGCTCTTTGCTGGCCTGATGGACCAATACCTCTATGCCGACAATGCGCAGGCGCTGGAGGTGGTGAAGCGCATGGGTGACTGGGCCTACAACAAATTGCACGGACAAAGCGAGGAGACCCGCCGCAAGATGATACGCAATGAGTTTGGCGGCATCAATGAAGCCTTCTACAACCTCTATGCCCTGACGGGTGATGACCACTACCGATGGCTGGCTGAATATTTCTACCACAACGATGCCATCGACCCCCTCAAAGAGGAGCGCGACGACCTCGGTACCAAGCATACCAATACCTTCATCCCGAAGGTGATAGCTGAGGCACGCCGCTACGAGCTGACTCACGATGAGGCGAGCCGCCGACTGACTGACTTCTTCTGGCACACGATGGTGGAGCACCACACCTTTGCCCCTGGATGCAGCAGCCAGAAGGAGCACTTCTTCGACACCAGCCATTTCTCCCATTACCTCAACGGCTATACGGGTGAGACCTGCTGCACCTACAACATGCTGAAGCTCTCCCGTCACCTCTTCTGCTGGCATCCCGATGCCCGGGTGGCCGACTACTACGAGCGTGCACTCTACAACCACATCCTGGGGCAGCAAGACCCGCAGACGGGCATGGTGTGCTACTTCCTGCCCCTGCTCACCGGTGCTCATAAGGTGTATAGCACGCCTGAGCAGAGCTTTTGGTGCTGTGTAGGCAGTGGCTTCGAGAGCCATGCCAAGTATGCCGAGGCCATCTATTATCACACGGACAGCGACCTGTACGTCAACCTCTTCATCCCCTCCGTACTGCGATGGGAGGAGAAGGGCATCACGTTGAGGCAAACGACCGACTTCCCTGCCGAGGAGACCACACGCATAGAACTCACATGTGATGACCCCGTGCGGGCGACCCTTCGTCTGCGCTACCCCTCCTGGAGCGGCAAGCCGGTGGTTAAGGTAAATGGCCGAAGGGTGTCCGTACGCCGTTCGAACGATGGTTACATGGCGTTCGAACGCACGTGGAAGAGTGGCGATTGCATCGAGGCTACCTTCCCGATGTCGCTCCATCTGGAGGCTACGCCCGATGATCCGCAGCGTGCCGCCTTGCTCTATGGCCCCGTGGTACTTGCCGGCCGTCTGGGTACGGAGGGGATGGAGGCACCGGCTCCTCATTCCAATCCGCAACTTTACAATGACTATTACACCTACGATTACCGCATTCCCGAAGGACTCCCTACGCAGCTGAAGTGGGATGCCAAGCATCCGGCAAAGTGCCTGAAGCCGCTGGGCGGCTTACGCTTCCAGACAGCCGATGGGGTGGAGGTGGTTCCTCTTTACGATGTACACCGCGAGCGGTATGTGGTCTATTGGGAGGTGATTAGGGATTAGTGTTTAGTGATTAGTGATTAATGATTAGAATAGATATGAAATTTGCATTGACTTTTTCTCTTTTGGCTGCGCTTGCTTCGGGCTTGTCAGCTGCTGCTCCTGATAAGGAGCTGAGACTTGCTTCGCCTGATGGTCAGCATCAGGTTAGTTTTCAACAACAGGTGCTCCCTTCGGGGGTGCGCCGGGTGACCTACTCCGTCTCTTATAAAGGAAATACGGTGATTGCTCCCTCGCGTGCCGGACTGGAGATGGACAACCGCATCTGGGAGATGGCACTCGGGGTGCGCAGCCTCAAGCAACCTGCCTGCTGGATGGACAACCTGGAGGTGGACTCCGTGAAGCTGCATCCTGAGGTGGATAACACCTGGCATCCCCTGTATGGCGAACGGAGCACGGTGCGCGACCACTATACGGCGGCTACGATGTACCTCTCGAAGAAGGAGGGCTCACAGTATCGCCTCAACATCGAGGTGCGGGCCTACAACGAGGGCATTGCTTTCCGCTACTTCCTCCCCGAGCATCCCAAGGCCATCTTCCACAAGGTGGTGGGTGACCTGACCGACTATCAGCTGCCCGAGGGTACCATGGCCTGGAGCGAGCAGTGGGCGCAGGCCAAGTTTGAGCGCCTGCCCATCGACAGCCTGGTGCGTCCGGTGGAGCGGGCTTTGACCTTGGAGTTGCCCAATGGCTCGTGGGCCGCTTTGACCGATGCGGATGTGGATGACTGGTGCCTGACGAAGTTTCAGGCTGCTGGGGATAAACCGAATACGCTGGAGAGTGTGATGTACAGTCCTGTGGATGTGGTGACCTACTATGCTACCCCCTGGAAGGTCATCATGGCTGCCGATACGCCGGGAGAACTGCTGGAGCACAACGACATCATCCAGAACCTGAATCCTCCCTGTGAGGTGAAGGATGCAGCCGAATGGGTGAAGCCCGGCACCATCATGCGCGAGACGACGATTTCTACCGAAGGTGCCTTGCAGACCCTCGACTTCTGCGCCGAACACAAAATACCCTATATGCTTTTCGACTGGCTCTGGTACCTGCCTTGCACCAGTCACGATGGCGATGCTACCAAGGTGGTGAGCAAGCTCGATATGCCTCGCGTGGTGAAGTATGCCCGCGAGCGGGGTATCGGCATCTGGCTCTACGTCAACCAACATGCGCTGATGAAGCAGGCCCGCGAGCTCTTCCCCTTGCTGAGGGAGTGGGGCATCGTGGGCGTGAAGTCAGGCTTTGTGCAGTATGCCAGTCACCGCTGGAGCACCTGGCTGCACGACCTGGTGCGTCTGGCCGCCGAGAACCATCTGCTGATGAACATCCACGATGAGTTCCGTCCTTCGGGCTTTAGCCGTACCTATCCCAACCTGTTGACCCAGGAGGGCATCTGTGGCAACGAGGAGTTTCCCGACGCTACCCACAACGTGACCCTCCCCTTCACTCGCATGATCAATGGCGCCGCCGACTACACCATCTGCTACTTCGACAAGCGCCTCAAGACCACCCATGCCCATCAGTTGGCTGCCTCGATGGTCTATTACAGTCCGCTGCAGACCATCTTCTGGTACGACCGTCCGCACTTCTATCAGGGTGAGCCTGAGATAGAGTGGTTTGAGCAGCTGCCCACCGTATGGGATGAGAGCCGTGTGCTGGCCGGCAGTCCAGGCAGAAGTATCACCATGGCCCGTCGCAAGGGAGAGCAATGGTTTGTGGGCCTGATGACCAACAATGACCCTGCCCAGACGGCGGTCAATCTGCAATTCCTGCAGCCCGGTGTGCGCTATGTGGCAGCCATCTATACCGATGGGGGCGAAGAGGTCAAGACCCGCACCCAGGTGAAGTGCAGCTACTTCCTCGTGGATGCAAAGAGCATCCTGCGCTTTGCGTTGAAGGGCAGCGGTGGAGCGGCCATTCGCCTGACACCAGCCACAGAGAAGGACATCAAGGGATTGAAACGTTACAAGGCGAACCAACTGTTGTAACAAAATACACCCATTGTTGCATTTTAGGGCGGACACACAGGTCCGCCCCTACAAACCCTACAATACTTGTAAACTCAAAAAAATTAATATCATTATGACACAATTGAAAAACGTATTCACCGCATGGGCTGCCGGAGCTTTGTTGCTGGCTTGCGAGGGCACGCCTGAAACCTTGGATGCCAGCCATGAGTTGGCCTATTGCCACACGCAAGTATGCCGCTCGCTTGACGAACTCCGTCAGGCAGAAGGTGGCCAGATGGATTACAACATGATGCCCCGCAATGTGCTCAAAGGGGAGAAGCAGTGGAACTGCCGCCGGGCAGACAACCCAGAGGAGTGGTGCAACGGCTTCTGGCCGGGCATCCTCTGGTACGACTACGAGGCTACGGGCGATGAGACCATTCGTCAGGAGGCCGAGCGCTTCACCCAGCAGCTGGAGTACCTTAGCCGCCGTCCCGCCTTCGACCATGACCTGGGCTTCCTCATTTATTGCAGCTACGGCAACGGCTTTCGTCTCACGGGGCGCGAGGACTACCGGCAGGTGATTCTCGCCACCGCCGATACCCTGGCCACCCTCTACCGGCCCCAGGTAGGCACCATCCTCTCCTGGCCCCGTAATGTAGGTGTCTTTGGCGGTCACAACACCATCATGGACAACATGATCAACCTGGAGATGCTGATGTGGGCCTCGCGCAACGGCGGATCCAGACAGTTGGCCGAGATAGCCATCAACCATGCCGACAAGACGATGAAGTACCATTTCCGCCCCGACTTTACCAGTTATCACGTGGCCGTCTATGACACGCTCACCGGTGACTTCCTGCGTGGATGCACCCATCAGGGCCTTGCCGACCACACCATGTGGGCACGCGGACAGGCTTGGGCCATCTACGGCTTCACCACGATGTACCGCTTCACCCGCTCTGAGAGCTACCTGGAGTTCGTGCAGCAGGTGGCCGATGTCTATCTGCAGCGACTTCCCGATGATGGCGTGCCCTATTGGGACTTTGACGACCCGCAGATACCTACCGCTCCACGCGATGCGTCAGCCGCAGCCGTAGTGGCCAGCGCCTTGCTCGAACTGGCTGACTATGTACCTGCTGTTAAGGCGAATTACTATGTAGAGGCTGCCCGGAAGATGCTGAGTAGCTTAAGCAGTAAGGCTTACCAGAGCCGCAAGGCCAACCCCTCCTTCCTGCTGCACAGCACGGGCCATCTGCCTGCCGGAAGTGAGATAGATGCCTCCATCATCTATGCCGATTATTACTACATCGAGGCCCTGCTCCGCTTGCAGCGCGTGGAGCGTGGAGAGGCCCTTTATCCCGAGTATGATGAGGTAAAGTAAAAAGTTGGGCGTTTTTGTCGGTTATTTATTTGTATGTCTCGCAAACAATTCGTTTCTTTGCATACGCTTTGCGGCGTATAGTATTTTTGAGAAACATAGATTATAACAATAACTGGCAAAAGATATGGAAAAGAATTTGAAGAAAGTACTGGTCTTGGGCTCGGGTGCGCTCAAGATTGGACAGGCCGGAGAGTTTGACTATTCCGGTTCGCAAGCCCTGAAAGCATTGCGCGAAGAGGGCATCAGCTCTGTGCTCGTCAACCCCAATGTGGCCACCATTCAGACCTCGGAGGGTATTGCCGACAAGGTCTATTTCCTTCCTGTTAATTCCTACTTCGTAGAGGAAATCATCAAGAAGGAACGTCCGGATGGCATTCTGTTGGCATTCGGAGGACAGACGGCGCTCAACTGTGGTACAGACCTCTACCTGCGCGGTGTGCTGAAGGAGTATGGCGTACAGGTGCTAGGCACCTCGGTCGAGGCCATCATGAATACCGAGGACCGCGACCTCTTCGTGAAGCAGCTGGATGCCATCCCGATGAAGACTCCCAAGAGCCATGCCGTAGAGAGCATGGAGGAGGCACTCAAGGCAGCCCGCTCCATTGGCTATCCCGTGATGGTACGCTCAGCGTATGCCCTGGGTGGATTGGGCAGTGGTATCTGCCCCGACGAGGATACCTTCCTCAAACTGGCTGAGAGCGCTTTCACCTTCTCCAAGCAGATTCTCGTGGAGGAGTCGCTCAAGGGCTGGAAGGAGATTGAGTTTGAGGTGATCCGCGATGCCAACGACCACTGTTTCACCGTGGCCAGCATGGAGAATTTTGACCCGCTGGGCATCCACACTGGTGAGAGTATCGTCGTAGCGCCCACTTGCTCGCTGACCGATGAGCAGGTGAAGATGCTGCAGGAGCTCTCCATCAAGTGCATCCGTCACCTGAACATCGTGGGTGAGTGCAACATCCAGTATGCCTTCAATGCCGAGACCAACGACTACCGCGTCATCGAGGTGAATGCCCGTCTGTCGCGCTCGTCGGCTCTGGCCTCGAAAGCGACGGGTTATCCGCTGGCCTTTGTGGCAGCCAAGATAGCCCTGGGCTATACGCTCGACCAGATTGGTGAGATGGGTACGCCCAATTCGGCCTATGTGGCTCCGCAGCTCGACTACCTGATCTGCAAGATTCCTCGTTGGGACTTGACGAAGTTTGTAGGTGTCAGCCGCGAGATCGGTTCGAGCATGAAGTCGGTAGGCGAAGTGATGTCCATCGGCCGCTCGTTTGAGGAGATCATCCAGAAGGGACTCCGCATGATAGGTCAGGGTATGCACGGCTTTGTGGGCAACGAAGGACTGGAGTTTGAGGATGTGGAGCATGAGCTGGCTCACCCCACCGACCTGCGCATCTTCGCTATCGCTCAGGCGCTGGAACAGGGTATCAGCATCGAGCGCATCTTCGAGCTGACCAAGATTGACCCCTGGTTCCTGGAGAAGCTGAAGAATATCGTTGACTACAAGCATAAGCTGATGGCCTTCAGCAGCCTGGAGGAGATTGATGAGGCCACCATGCGCGAGGCCAAGATTCTTGGCTTCAGCGATTTCCAGATTGCCCGCTTCGTCCTGAAGCCCAAAGGCAACATGGAGAAGGAGAATCTGGCTGTGCGTGCCCGCCGTAAGGAACTGGGCGTACTGCCTGCCGTGAAGCGCATCAACACCGTGGCCAGCGAACATCCTGAACTGACCAACTACCTCTACCTGACCTATGCGGTCAAGGGGTATGACGTCAACTATTATAAGAACGAGAAGTCGGTTGTGGTGCTCGGTTCGGGTGCCTACCGCATTGGTTCGAGTGTGGAGTTTGACTGGTGCTCGGTGAATGCCATCCAGACGGCCCGTAAGCTGGGTTACAAGAGCATCATGATCAACTACAATCCCGAGACCGTATCGACTGACTATGATATGTGCGACCGCCTCTACTTCGATGAACTCTCCTTCGAGCGCGTGCTCGATGTCATCGACCTGGAGCAACCGCGTGGCGTCATCGTGAGCGTGGGTGGCCAGATTCCCAATAACCTGGCGATGAAACTTCACCGTCAGAGTGTGCCCATCCTGGGTACGTCGCCCATCAGCATCGACCGTGCGGAGAACCGCAACAAGTTCTCAGCCATGCTCGACCAGCTCGGCATCGACCAGCCGGCTTGGCAGGAGCTGACCAGCCTCGACGACGTGAAGGGCTTTGTGGCCAAGGTGGGCTACCCCGTACTGGTACGTCCCTCTTACGTGCTGAGTGGTGCTGCCATGAACGTCTGCTACGATGAAGAGGAACTGGAGAACTTCCTCAAGATGGCTGCCGAAGTCTCTAAGGAGTACCCTGTGGTGGTATCACAGTTCCTGCAGAATACGAAGGAGATAGAGTTTGATGCCGTGGCTCAGAACGGTGAGGTGGTAGAGTATGCCATCAGCGAGCACATCGAGTTTGCCGGTGTACACTCGGGTGATGCCACTATGGTCTTCCCTGCACAGAAGATCTACTTCGCAACGGCCCGCCGCATCAAGAAAATCAGCCGTCAGATAGCCAAGGAGCTCAACATCTCCGGCCCCTTCAATATCCAGTTCCTGGCCCGCAACAACGAGGTGAAGGTTATCGAGTGCAATCTCCGTGCTTCGCGCAGCTTCCCCTTCGTGAGCAAGGTGCTGAAGCGCAACTTCATCGAGACCGCTACCCGCATCATGCTGGATGCACCCTATACCCGTCCTGACAAGTCAGCCTTTGACATTGACTGGATTGGTGTGAAGGCTAGCCAGTTCTCCTTCTCACGTCTGCACAAGGCCGACCCTGTGCTCGGTGTGGATATGTCCTCTACCGGCGAGGTAGGCTGCATGGGCGATGACTTTGATGAGGCTTTGCTCAACGCCATGATTGCTACAGGCTTCAAGATTCCTTCGAAGGAGAAGGGCGTGATGTTCTCGTCGGGTGCCATGAAGTCAAAGGTCGATTTGCTGGATGCCAGCCGCGCACTCTTTGGCCAGGGCTATAAGATTTACGCTACGGCCGGTACCGCAGCCTTCCTCAACGCCCATGGCGTGAGCACGGTGCCCGTCTTCTGGCCTGATGAACGTCCTGATGCGGAGAACAACGTGATGAAGATGATCAGTGAACATAAGTTTGACCTGATTGTCAATATCCCGAAGAACCACACCAAGCGCGAACTGACCAACGGCTACCGCATCCGTCGTGGTGCCATCGACCACAACATCCCGTTGATCACCAACGCCCGTCTGGCCAGTGCCTTCATCAATGCCTTCTGTGAGATGAAGCAGGAGGACATCCAGATCAAGAGCTGGCAGGAGTATTGATGGGGTCATGACATACCATCGGTTGTGCTGAGCAACCGCTCTTAATGAAGAATCCCACATGGCTTACAGTCCGCCATGTGGGATTCTTCGATTTTTTTTAATCATATTGGGCCAAAAAGTTGTAGTTTGTTTTTTTTTAGTATTTTTGCAAGCGGTATTTCTTAATGGAATTAACTAAGGATATGAAAACGAACATACCATATTATATATATAGCCTTTTGCTTTCTCTGCTGCTTGTTGGGGGCGGATGCCACTCTTCTTCCTCCTCTGTGGAGGAGAATGAGGAAGAGTCATTCATCGCTTTCTACCATGCCCAGGGTGACTCGATCTCGGTCAATTCTTCGGCGGTGCGTCATCGCGCATTACAGCGTATGGAGCAGTCTAAGGATAGCATTACTAAGCACTACTACCTGGCCATAGCCTTCAAGACCTGTCTCTCGGCCGAGAAGCTGGATAGTGCCAAGCAGATGCTGGCCCATCTGGAGGAGTTTGTGAGTAGCTATAAGCCCTCGCCCCGGCTTGCCGACCTCACCAGCGAAGTGCTTAACATGAAGGGCAATTACGAATTGCTTTTTGGCAGCGAGGATTCAGCCATCTATTGCTATCAATGTGCTTATGAGTACAGTCTTCGGGGCAATCGCCGAGGGGCAGCCACTGACGTGCTCATCAACCTGGCCGATGCCTATCAGCATAAGTCACAGTTCGACAAGAGTGCGTCAACCTACCGTAGGGCACTCTTCCTGGCTGACTCGCTTGGCGTGGACGATGCAAAGAAGACACCGATATACTACGGGCTGGCCCATACCTACATGGCGCTCCGCGACTTTGAGGAGTGTGACCGCTACTACAATCTGGCTGCCCGCTATTATGACCGGATGCTCCCATTCGAGAAGAACTTCTATCTGAATAACCGGGGCAATTCCTATTACTATCGAGGGGATTATGCCGAGGCCATCCGCTACTTCAAGCAGTTGGAGCAGCTCATCGGCCAATATCCTGAGACCGAATTTCAGACAAACCTCTGCTGGCTCAACCTGAGCGACTGCTTTCTCCACTTGATGAAGCCCGACTCGGCATCCTTCTACCTGGACCGCTGCGAGCCGTTCTTCCAACGCATTCAGTTGCCGGCTGCCCTCTACTACATTGCTACACAACGCATGGGGCTTGCCCTGATGCAGGATAACTATCTGTTGGCCCGGCGTTACCTTGAGAAGAGTCCATCGGATGAAGGGATGGACCAGAGCATGGTGCAGATACGCAACCAGGTGCTGGAACGCTATTTCGAGGGTACGGGCGATTACCGTAAGGCGTACAATTACCTGAAGAAGAATGTGCAACTCGATGACTCGGTACGCAATGAGCGGGTACGCATGAGGAGCGCTGACCTGGCCTTGCGTTATCAGCAGGACTCTACCTTGCTGGCCAAGAACGTGCTCATACAGCAGCAGCGCACCCATGTGCTCCAGCTGCAGAAGAATCAGCTGATCTGGCTCTCGCTCATCATTACCATTGCCTTCGTTGCGATTCTCTATTACCTCTACAACAAGAGACGACGTCTGCGGCAGCAGCAGGAGGCTCAACGCATGGTATCGGCTATGCGCTTGGAGAATATGCGTAACCGCATGTCGCCCCACTTCATCTTCAACGTGTTGAGCCAACACCTCAATGGCTGCAATGAACATGAGCAACAGGAGCTGATGGGATTGGTCAAGTTGATGCGACGCAACCTGGAGCTGGCCGAACAGCTCTGTGTGACGCTTCATGAGGAGCTTGACTTCGTGGAGACGTACATTGCCCTGGAACGTAAATCGCTGGGAGAGGACTTTGAGAGCAGTATCACCATAGACCCCTCGCTCCAGGTGGAGAGCCTCCAGCTGCCTTCCATGATGATTCAGATACCTGTAGAGAATGCCATCAAACATGCCCTTCGGGGCAAACAGGGGGCCAAGCGGCTCTGGATTCAGATTGCGCCCGATGAATCTCCTCAAGGGGTGGAGCGGTTTTTCATCGAAGTAACCGACAATGGAGGTGGATTCCGGGTGCAAAGTATCCACCGTGGTACGGGTACAGGACTCAAGGTGGTGATGCAGACAGTCCAGTTGCTCAACCGCTCCAATAAGCAGCCCATAGAGGTGGCAGTGGATGATGTCATCTCCCCGCAAGGCGAGAATGGTTGCCGAGTGAGAATTAGCATTCCTCAAAAATTTAATTATAAAATCTGATAAAATAGGCACGCTTAGTTGCAAATTTATACCTTATAGCCGCTACTTTAGAACAAATTGACAGTTTGTTGTCCCTGATGATTTGGAGGATTCAAAATTTATTTATATTTTCGTGCCCAAATTATTAAGAATGCTAATTTCTAACTGAATAATAACCATTGATTATGGAGCAATATAGTGTTGTGATAGTCGATGACGATGTGATGTCTCTTGCCAACCTGAGTGACCAGCTTAGCAAAGATGAACGTTTCGAGTTAGTGGGTGCATTTACGACAGGGGCTGAGGTGTACAAGGCACTTCCTGAATTGGAACCCCAGCTGCTTTTCCTGGACGTGGAGCTGCCTGACATCACCGGTATGAGTCTCATGCGTGAGCTTCGCGAGTTGGACACCTGGGGCATGAAGGTGGTGTTCTACACCGCCTACGACAAGTACATGATTCATGCCATCCGCGAGGCCGCTTTCGATTATTTGCTCAAGCCCTTCTTGCCGGTTGACCTGAACGAGATTCTGGAGCGCTTTATTGACAGCTATATACCGCCTGCACCCAAGCCCGCTGTCTCACGTCCTAAGCCGGTAGTGCAGCAGCCTGCAGATGGTCCTAAACTATTCATGGCCTATTCCTCGTCCAGCGAGATTTATGTGCTTCGCCCTTCCGAAGTGGGCTATTTCCATTACAGTTCAGACCGTAAACTGTGGGAGGTGGCCTCTACGAAGCGTCCTGTCTTGCAGATGCGCCGTGGGCTGACTGCTGAGCAGATTGTACTGCTTTCGTCCAACTTCATTCAGGTACATCAGAGCTACATCATCAACATGGATTTTCTGATGATGATTAAGGATAATTATTGTCAGTTCTATCCTCCTTTCAATACAGGGGAAGAGGTCCAGATTTCCAAGAAATACAAACGTGAGGTACAAGAGCGCTTTGCCATATAGCTCTTGGTTCAGATACAAATAAGCGATACCGTTATGCAAGGGGTTCATACCTCCTTGGTAACGGTATCGCTCGTATCATGATGGCTATGAAGAGCTATTATCTTATTCCATAGCGATGCCTCGGTTGCGAAGCGTGACGTTGAGCAGGCGTACATATTCTGTGTACTGCTTTTCGTCAAGGGTCTGTCTCATCAGTTTGAGGTTACCATAGACAGCTTTCTGAAGCAGCTGTTGCTTCTTGCTGCTGCGCGATGCACGGAGCATCTGTTCGTTGAAGTAAGTACAGATGTCGGTCACCTTCTCTCGCTGATTGCCTGTCAACTGCAAGTATTTGCTCAATTGGTTCACGTTGATGTTGACGTTCCAATTCTCTCTTTCTGTAGTAGGCTGTTTGCCTACCGCCAGCAGGTTGGTAGCTAATGCAAGCGCTACCAACACAGTCATTCCAAAACGTTTCATAATACCTACTTTTTTAATTGTTAATCCTAAAAACTTACCTTAATACTTAAACACTTTAATAATCTAACGTTATCCTTCAATCTTTTATACCTCAAGAAGCATACCTCTTGAAAAAACCTTTTTTAGTGTATTTGTTTTGCTTTGTATCCTTTTTCTGCTGCAAAGGTAAAGCGATAGGAAGTATTCCTGCAAACTTTTGATTGGAAAAGTGCAGGTGGAGGTGTCATTTCTTGACATATATCAATTATAAGCTGTAATTATGGACTGTAAATTCTGTATATAGCAGTAAAATGAAATGTAAATGCAATATATGATTTCTTTATGATTTTGATACATGTCAATATGTGTCATAATGATATTTTGGGTTTAGTCGTTGGAGATGAGGCACTCATCACATATCGGTCACTTTCATCAGGTCGGTGAGGATGTGGTCAGAGACGAAGATGCCTTTGTGAGTCAGGCGGAGGTGGTCGTTGGTGAGTGTCAAGAGGCCTGATTCCAGATGAGGGCGGGCCATGCGGAGGCAGTAGTTGTAGCTGCTATGGCCGAAGTTCTGGGTGAGCAGATGCAGGTCTAGTCCTTGGCGAGTGCGGAGGGCGGTCATCACGGTCTCGTTGTAGCGCGTGGTAGCATCCAGATGTTCTTGCTCGAAGTCGCGGTGGTTGCTGTTGATGCCTTCGATGTAGCGTTCGATAGAGGCTACGTTCCATTCGCGGCTGGTACGGTTGAAGGAGTGGGCCGATGCACCACAGCCCAGGTAGGGGATGCCGTGCCAGTAGGAGGAGTTGTGGCGTGAGTGGTAGCCTGGGCGACAGAAGTTGGATATTTCATACTGCTCGTAGCGAGCCTGCTGCAGGGTGGAGGTGAGCAGTTCGAAGAGTCGGACACTCAGCTCTTCATCGGTCTCATGGAGGCGATGGGCCTGTATGAGGTGATGGAGTGGGGTGCCCTCCTCTATGGAGAGGTGGTAGGCTGAGATGTGCTCCACCTCTAGGGCAATGGCTTGCTGAAGGTCCTTGCTCCAGCTCGTTTCGGTTTGTCCGGGGAGGCCGTACATCAGGTCGATGCTGAGGTTGCTGAAACCCGCTTCGCGGCAGCATGCCACGGCCTGTATGGCTTGTTGTGCTGTATGCCTTCGGTTGAGCAACCCGAGCATACGGTCGTCAAAGCTCTGGATGCCCATGCTGATTCGGTTGATGGGGAGGTTGGCCAGCCCTTCTACATAGGTTGGAGTGAGGTCGTCGGGATTGGCTTCCAGGGTAATCTCTTCCAGGGTCTGGAGCTCTATGAGTTGGCTGAGGCAATTGAAGATCCGTTGCAATTGGTTGATGGTGAGTTGCGAGGGCGTCCCTCCACCCAGATAAAGCGTGGTTACAGGTTCTCCATTGAGGTAGTGGATGCGCTGCTTGAGCTCGCTGCAGAGCGCCTCCACGTAATGGGTGCGGAGGTCACTCCGGGTAGAACTGTAGAAGTCGCAGTAGATGCAGCGCTTCTTGCAAAACGGTATGTGCAGATAGATTCCAGCCATGATAATTCGTTGTGATTCGTATTAAAAACGCACAAAATTAGTCTATTTTTGGCAATTTGTCAAATTTGCCCGGCTCTTTTGTTTTGTGTTTCGCTTCTTCTTCGTATTTTTGTCGTCGCAAGCAGGCCTTGATTCCACGTCACAGCTTGTCAACTCAAAAACTTAAAAACTCAAAAACTCAAAAAATATGGTTTGTCCTGAAGAAAGAGCGCAGATAATTCGCTTGGTAAAGAGAGAAGTGGTTCCTGCCATCGGTTGTACGGAGCCAATTGCGGTGGCTTTGTGTGTAGCTAAGGCTGCTGAGACGTTGCAGTGCCGTCCGGAGCAGATTGAGGTGCGGCTTAGTGCCAATATCCTGAAGAATGCGATGGGCGTAGGTATTCCCGGTACAGGGATGATCGGATTGCCTATCGCTGTGGCCTTGGGCGCGCTGATTGGGCGGTCAGACTATCAGCTGGAGGTGCTGAAGGATTGCACCCCTGAGGCTGTGGCCGACGGGCGCAGATTCATTGATGAGAAACGCATTCATATCAGCCTGAAGGAGCACATCGCCGAGAAGCTTTACATTGAGGTGGTCTGCAAGGCCTGTGGCAAGGAGTCCACAGCTATCATCTCGGGCGGACACACCCGCTTCGTCTATGTCGCATTGGGCGATGAGGTGTTGCTGGATTGCCGCACCGCGTCCCAGGGAGCTGCCGAAGGCGATGAGGAGGTGCCCCTTACGCTGAAGAAAGTATTCGACTTTGCGACCACTGCTCCGCTCGATGAGATCCGTTTCATCCTGGAGACTGCCAAGCTCAACAAGGCTGCTGCCGAGGCCAGTTTCCGTGGCGATTACGGTCATGGGCTGGGGCGCATGATTCAGGGGCCCAATGAGCAGCGTATGATGGGCAACAGCATTTTCTCCCGCATCCTCTCCTACACTTCGGGTGCCTGTGATGCCCGCATGGCGGGGGCGATGATTCCTGTGATGAGTAATTCGGGCAGTGGTAATCAGGGCATTTCGGCCACTCTGCCCGTGCTGATCTATGCAGAAGAGACGGAGAAGAGTGAGGAGGAGCTGATCCGTGCCTTGATGCTCAGCCACTTGACCGTCATCTACATCAAGCAGAGTCTAGGTCGTCTGTCAGCCCTCTGCGGCTGCGTGGTTGCCGCCACGGGCTCCAGCTGTGGCATTACATGGCTGATGGGGGGTGACTACCGTCGCGTATCGTATGCCGTACAGAACATGATTGCTAACCTGACCGGCATGATCTGTGATGGTGCCAAGCCCAGCTGTGCGCTGAAGGTCACTACAGGAGTCTCCACAGCCGTACTCTCAGCCGTGATGGCCATGGAAGACCGTTGCGTCACCTCCGTGGAGGGCATTATTGACGAGGATGTCGATCGCAGTATCCGCAACCTGACGTTGATAGGATCACGCGGTATGAATGAGACCGACCGCCTCGTGCTTGACATCATGACCAGCAAAAGGTAATACTTGTAGCTCGTAGCTTGTAGCTATAAAAAGCCAATCACCAGCAAGATACCCCAGGAATCTGCTCGCTCAGTCGGCTGGCAGTGAACTGGGGATTTTTGGTGCCTTGGCGTTTCTGCTGGCGGTAGTCCTGTAGCAGGCGGAAGGCGTATTTGCCCAGCAGGACGATGGCCACCAGGTTGCAGAGTGTCATCAGTGCCATGGTGATATCAGCCAGTCCCCATACCATCTCCAGCGTGGCTATTGCACCGAAGCAGACCATGCCTGCGGCGGCCAGACGGTAGAGATTAAGCACCCAGCGGCGGCCTGTCAGGTAGAGGATATTGCTCTCGCCATAGTAGTAGTTGCCCAGGATGGTGCTGAAGGCAAAGAAGAAGAGGGCGATAGCCACGAAGATGCCTCCTGCTGGCCCGATCTCCTGACGGAGTGCCTCCTGTGTGAGCTGGATGCCGTTGAGCGAACCATCGAGGGGCACACCACTGCACAGGATGATGAAGGCTGTGCATGAACAGATGAGCAGTGTGTCGGTAAAGACACCCAGTGCCTGGATGAGTCCCTGCTTGACGGGATGTGAAGTGTGGGCAGTAGCCGCTGCGTTGGGGGCCGAACCCATGCCTGCCTCATTGCTGAAGAGTCCACGCTTGATGCCCTGCATCAAGGCTGCTCCCACGCCACCGCCAGCTACCTGTTCCCAGCCCAGGGCACTCTCCACGATCCATGCAATGAGGGCCGGCAGCTCGGTGATATTAATCAGCAGGATGACCAGTGCGACCAGGATGTAGCCAATGGCCATGAAGGGGACGATGACGCTGCTCACACGTGCGATGCGCTTCACGCCGCCAAAGAAGACCACTGCAGAGAGTAGCGTCACGGCTAGACCCGTATAGGTGTGGTTCCATCCGAAGGCCATCTCGAAGGCCGCGCAGAGCGTGTTGCTTTGCACCGAGTTGAAGGCCAGTCCGAAGGTGGCAATGATGAGCACGGCAAAGAGCACGCCCATCCAGGGCTTGCGAAGGCCTAGTTTCATGTAGTAGGCCGGTCCGCCGATAAACGACTGTTCGCTCCTTACCTTATATAATTGGGCCAGGGTGGATTCTACAAAGGCACTGGCCGAGCTGATGAGGGCGATGATCCACATCCAGAATACGGCACCCGGACCGCCCACGGCGATGGCGGTGGCCACGCCGGCCAGGTTGCCTGTACCTACGCGGCTGGCCAGGGAGATGGTGAAGGCCTGAAAGGAGGAGATGTGTCCGCGCTTTACGTCGCTGGTATCCACCAGCAGGCGTACCATCTCGCCAATCATGCGGAACTGTACGAAGTGTGTCTTCAGGGTGAACCAGACGGCGCAGGCCAGGAGTGTGCCTATGAGCACGTAGCTCCAAAGAAAGTTGTTGATAAAGTCAATGAGTTGCATAGCGTTGTGGTTTTTAATTGTTTAAATGAATAGAGAATCGGAAGTGTTGATCGGCATAGTGGATATCTACCAGACCATATCTGATAAAGCGGGCTAGCAGAGGGATGAGCTGCCGGCGTGGGATGCCTGATAGGCGGGCGCATCGGTTCAGCGTGATTCCATGGGCATACTCCGCTGCGGTACATTCACCTTGGCTCTCAGGGGGTGTAGCCGAAGCGGTAGCCAGCGTATGGAGCAGTCGCTCCTCCCGCTCGGTGTAGCAGGTGAGTTCACCGCAGGGACGTTCCTGTTCACACCATACCAACAGATGCACCGGAGTGGCCAGGATATTCTCATCCTTCACGCGCACGTAGGCCAAGGCACGCCCCGTCTCATCCAGGGCATAGACCGGCTTGTTTGCTGATTCGGGAATGTTGACAATCAGTATAGTCTTTCCCTCTACGCGGTAGGCCTGACAGGTATATGCTACTGTGGGCTGGCAGTAGAGAGTTGCTGCCGCCTCAATCATGTATTGCTCCTCCTCGCTGCGGATGCCAGCCAGTCGTCCGTTGTCCTTCACGCCCACAAGCAGCCTGCCGCCATCCGTGTTGGCAAAGGCTGAGAGAGAGCGCGCAATCTTCCGTGCATCGGAGATTTCGAACTTGAAGTCCTGCTGCTGATGTTCGCCCTGAGCAATCAGCATGTGCAGATAGTCGGTGTCAGTTTGTTGTTTCATGCCTGCAAAAGTAGGAAAAAATCCTTTAAAACCTCTGTTTTATTGGTTTTTTATGCTCATGGACGAAAAAAAGTAGCGGCAAACGTTTTTCTTTTCAAGAAACGCTGTATATTTGTGGACGTTATTAACATGTAAACGGTAACAATATGAAAGAACTCATTGAAAAGGTAGCAGAACTTTATGCTGCATTTGAGAAGGATGCTCAGGCTCAGGCCGAAGCTGGTAACAAGGCTGCCGGAACGCGTGCGCGCAAGGCTTCTTTGGAAATTGAGAAGGCCATGAAGGCATTCCGCAAGGCTTCGCTGGAAGCTGCGAAATAAGCGGCTTGGGTTAAAAGGAAAAAAAGAGAGACTGCTCCTCACAGAGAGCGGTCTTTTTTTTTGACTTTTTTTGGCTTTTGGAGAGGCTCTCTTTCAATCAATCACCCAGTTGGGGTTGTGGCATGGGGTCTGCTTGGGGTCGTAGTGTAGGTTTTCTGGCAGGGGAAGGTGGATGACGTAGGGGCGGCGCAGACGGTTGGTGAGACGTGTGCTGCGTAGCCAGGGGTTGGCCTCCTTGAGCTGCGCGTAGCTGAGTTGGTACTTGCGGGCGTAGTTGGCCAGGGTGTCGATGCTGTGACTCACGGTGTCTGTACGGTAGGGCAAGAGTGGGTAGAGCTGCTCCTTCTTGAGCAGGAAGCCGTAGTGGCGTGGGTGCTCCAATACACTCTTGGCGGCCAGCAGGCGAAACATGTAGCGGGAGGTCTCCTCCACGAGCCACAGGTCAACGGCTTCATCTGCCTTTTGCAGCTTGAGCTGCTGGGTGATACGGGCAGGACCTGCATTGTAGCTGGCCGCCACACAGAGCCAGTTGCCGTAGCGCTCGTAGCTGGCCTTGAGGTAGCGGCAGGCGGCTTCAGTGGCTTTCTGCAAGTGGTAGCGCTCATCCACCTCGTTGCTTACCTCCAGTCCGTATTCCTTGGCTGTGGCAGGCATGAATTGCCAGAAGCCTGCGGCCCCGGCAGGTGACTTGGCCAACGGGTTGAGGCTGCTCTCGATGACGGCCAGGTACTTGAGGTCATCGGGTAGGCCGGCCTTGCGCAGCAGAGGCTCAATGAGGGGAAAGTAGCGGTTGGCACGCTTGATGGTAAGCATGGTGGTGGAGTGCATGTAGGTGAATGACATCAGCTCGCGGTCCATGCGTTCATGCAGGTCGCTGCGGGTGAGGTCAATGTGCTGTCCGGCAAAGGTGATTGAGGTGGGTACTTGAGGCGAAGTAACACAGTAAGGTACTTGGCTCTCAGGCGATTCGGCGGTGCGGTCAATGATGGTGTGGCTGCTCAGCAAGGGGATGATAAGCCCGATGCTCAAAGCGATGGCAGCAGTGAGCAGATAGCTGGCGTAGCGCATCAGTGCGCGGAGGGGATGTATCGGTTTCATGTCTGCAAAGATAACACTTTTTTTCTAAAAAAACAACGATTTCTTGCTCTTTTTCCCGAAAATTCCTAATTTTGCTCTCGCGAAACCAATAACATTCTACAACATGGTTATAATCAACTCTTACGAAGAATTTGAGAAGCTGGTGGGTTGCACCATCGGTACTTCTGACTGGGTGGAACTGTCCCAGGAACGTATCAACCTCTTTGCTGATGCTACGCTCGACCATCAGTGGATTCATGTGGACGTCGAGCGTGCCAAGGTGGAGAGCCCCTTCAAGAGCACCATTGCCCACGGCTACCTCACGCTCTCTATGCTGCCCTACCTGTGGAACCAGATCATCGAGGTGAACAACTTGAAGATGATGATCAATTACGGTATCGAGAAGATGAAGTTTGGTCAGGCCGTGAAGGCCGGGCAGCGCATCCGCCTCACTGCAGCCATGCAGTCGCTGGCCAACCTGCGCGGTGTGGCCAAGGCTGAGATTAATTTTGCCCTGGAGATTGAGGGTGAGAAGAAGAAGGCGCTTGAGGGCGTGGCAGTATTCCTCTACTACTTTGAATGACAGGCTCATGAAGAAGTTTGTAGGAGCACATGTGTCGGCATCGGGTGGGGTGGAGAGTGCCCCCTTGCATGCCCAAGCCATCGGGGCGAACGCCTTTGCGCTATTCACCAAGAATCAGAGGCAGTGGGTGAGTCGTCCGCTGACGCAGGAGAGCATCCGCCTCTTTGGGGAGCGCTTGCAGGCAGCAGGCATCTGCCCGGAGCACGTCCTGCCCCACGACAGCTACCTCATCAACCTGGGGCATCCTGAGGAGGAGGGGTTGGCCAAGAGCCGGGCGGCCTTTCTCGACGAGATGCAGCGCTGCGAGCAGCTGGGGCTCAGCCTGCTTAACTTCCACCCGGGCAGCCACTTGCAGAAGATCAGCGTGGAGGAGTGCCTTGACCGTGTGGCTGAGAGCATCAACCAGACTCTGGAGCAGACCCGTGGCGTGACGGCTGTCATTGAGAATACGGCAGGTCAGGGAAGTAATGTGGGCAATGAATTCTGGCAGCTGCGCTACATCATCGACCGCGTATCAGACAAGAGCCGTGTGGGTGTCTGCCTTGATACGTGCCATACCTTCACCTCAGGCTACGACCTGGTGGAGCAATACGACCGCGTATTCGACGACTTTGGGGCAACCGTGGGATTCGACTACCTGCGTGGCATCCACCTCAACGACTCGAAGAAGGCGCTGGCCTCACGCGTCGATCGTCACGACAGCATTGGCCGCGGACTGATCTCGATAGACTTCTTCCGCCGCTTCATGCGCGACGAGCGCTTCAATGCGATGCCCATTATCCTGGAGACACCCGACGAGACCCTTTGGGCGCAGGAGATTGAGCTGCTGAGGTCGTTTGAGGCTTGATCCATCAGATCGTCTAGGCCTCCTGATAGCCCTCCAAAAAGCCTTTCGGCCCATAGTTCCGCCGGTGACGGTACCGTTCTGCCCCTACATACTACGTTCCCCTGTAGGGGGAACTCCGTAGTATTAGGGGCAAACGTCGTCACCTCTGGAAAATCGCCTCGCTGGGCTGCCTCGGCAGCTTGCCCCACTATCATCTCCTCCCAAGAAGGGTCGATATTTCCCAAGAAGTACCTTTGTTTTCCAAAAAGTACCTTTGTTGTTCAAGATAACCCAAAAAGGGGAAAATGGCTTTGGCGGATGGTGTATCTTTGCAGCGTGATTTGAGGAGGTCGCTCCGTTAGCTCTTCGATTGGTTCTCGTTCAATTTCCGTTCGATTTCCGTTCGACCTTCGCTTCTCCTTCGCTACAGATTCGCTTTCTTCCCGTTACGGAAGCGTTCGAGAAGCCAGAGGTAACGGGCAAGTGACGGAGCTGTAGCGACCCTGCAACGCAGATCGCGTAGCTCTTTGACGTACTGGCAAACTATAGGCAAGCCAGACCTAATCCAGAATGTTTTTCCATCGCGATGAATAAAATAACGTTTTCCATTTTGTATTTCGCTCGGCTTGCACTATCTTTGCAACCCAAAATAACACTTTAGAAAACAGCATTTTTATGGAGAACAGATTCATTACCGTAGCCTACAAGCTATACACCATTGATGAGGGCGAACGTGATTTCGCCGAGGAAGCCACCGCCCAACAGCCGTTTGCCTTTATCAGCGGACTTGGCATGACGCTCGACGACTTTGAGAAACAGATAGCTCCGTTGAAGACGGGGGATGCATTCGACTTCACCCTCAGTGTGGATCAGGCTTACGGACCCTATAGCGACGAGTATGTGATAGAATTGCCGAAGGATTGCTTTCTGGTCAACGGTAAGTTTGACAGCGAACATGTGGTGCCCGATGCAGTACTCCCCCTGCAGAACAATGAGGGACAGCGCTTTAATGGCGTGGTACTGGAGGTGAAGGAGGATGCAGTCGTGATGGACCTCAATCATCCAATGGCAGGCTGCGAGCTCAACTTTGTGGGTCATGTCGTAGAGAGCCGTGAGGCCACCCCTGAGGAGTACAGCCGCGCTGTGAGCATGATGACCGGTGGTTGCGGTGGCGGTTGCGGAAGCTGCGGCGGCTGCGGAGGAGAGAGCAACGGCTGCGGTAGCTGTGGCTGCGATAGCAACTGCGATGAATAAGCCAATCGGCACATGAAACATCTATAAAACTAGAGAGGTGGCCTTAAGCCACCTCTCTATTATTTGTATATCAGGAAGATACATGGCCGTTTGGAGAGGTCGGGTACATGGCCTTTCCACTCACTCACCGTCCGGGTATGTACGTAGGTATCGGGGCAGGTAAGGTTGGCTGCAATGCAGAGCCGGGTGTGCGGCTTGCAGGTGCGCAGAATCTCCTCTACCAGTTTGTTGTTGCGGTAGGGGGTCTCGATGAAGAGTTGCGTCTGCTGCTCCGTATAGGACCGTTGCTCCAGCACCTTCAGCTTGCGGACGCGTTCGTCAGGCTCGATGGGCAGGTAGCCGTTGAAGGCAAAGCTCTGTCCGTTGAATCCCGAAGCCATCACCGAGAGGATGATGGATGAGGGACCCACCAGGGGCACCACCTCCAGTCCTTTGCGTTGCGCTATGGCCACCACGTCAGCACCTGGGTCGGCTACGGCGGGGCAGCCGGCCTCGGAGATGATACCCATCGGTTCGCCCTGCTCCAGCGGCGTGAGGTAGCCCGAGATAGCCTCGGGCGACGTATGCTTGTTGAGCGGATAGAAGGTCAGGGCATCAATGTCAATCTCCCGATCCACCTTCTTAAGGAAACGGCGTGCCGTGCGCACCTCCTCCACGATGAAGTGGCGGATGGTGACAATCACCTCCCTGTTGTAGCTGGGGAGCACCTGCTCCAGGGGAGTGTCACCCAGGGTGACGGGAATCAGATAGAGTGCAGCCATCAGTTGGTCTTTGGACTAGAGGGTTTATCCGTAGATGATGTTGCCTTTCTCATCCTTGTACTCATCCAGTCCCTTCTCGTAGGTGGCCATGGCACGCAGGCTCATGCCTACGCTGGAGAATCCACCATCGTGGTAGAGGTTCTGCATGGTCACCTTGCGGGTGAGGTCAGAGAACATCACGATGCAGTAGTCGGCACACTCATCGGCACTGGCGTTGCCCAGGGGTGACATGCGGTTGGCGAAGTCAAACAGCTTGTCCATGCCCTTCACACCCGAGCCAGCTGTGGTCATTGTGGGAGACTGTGAGATGGTATTGACGCGCACGTGGTGCTCGCGTCCATAGATATAGCCAAAGCTGCGGGCGATAGACTCCAGCAGTGCCTTGGCATCGGCCATGTCGTTGTAACCGTAGAAGGTGCGCTGAGCAGCCACGTAGCTCAAGGCCACAATCGAACCATAGTCGGCGATGGCATTCAGCTTCTTCGCACTCTGGATCATCTTATGGAATGAGACGGCCGAGATGTCGAGCGTCTTGTCGAGCATATCGTAATCCAGGTCATCGTAGGTGCGCTTCTTGCGTACGTTGGGCGACATGCCGATGGAGTGAAGCACGAAGTCAATCTGACCGCCCAGCACCTCCATGGAGCGCTTGAACACCTGCTCCAGGTCGGCCACGCTGGTGGCATCAGCGGGAATCACTTCGCAATGCAGTTTCTCAGCCAGGGCCGACACTTCGCCCATGCGCACTGCAACGGGCGTATTGGAGAGCGTAATCTGTGCCCCCTCTTCCACGGCCTTCTCGGCTACCTTCCAAGCGATGGATTGCTCGTTGAGCGCACCAAATACAATACCTCTCTTACCTTTCAACAAATTGTAACTCATACCTATTGAATCTAATTATTACTAAAATTTGGGCGCAAAGATAGCTATAAATTGCATACTTTGGGCAAAAGTGTGCAATAAATTATCCAAAAGGACAAAAAATACACCTCAATCATCAAATAATGCACATCAGGAATGGTCAACAACCGCTACTTTTGCACTCGGAAACGTAGCACAATCTTTGCGCTACCGTTTTGCGAGAAATAAATCAATTAGAAATCAATCAAGAGGTTTTTTCATAATATTTATTTAAGGTTAGAATTAGGTTAACATGAATCACAGATTATTCGCCAGCCGGCCACTCGGGAGAGCTGCCGGTTGACGGAATAATCAAAAACAAGAGAAACGAACAAACGCAATTATTAATATATAATATAAGATATCATATCATGAACACAATCTACAAGAAGATGATGGCGCTGGCAGCCTGCACGTTGCCGCTCCTCTCCTGTACAACGCCTGCTCCTCAGGCAGAAGCAAGTCTGCTCGATGCAGCGGTCTATGACGCTTTGCCCTTCGACATGCCTCGGGTGATGCAGCCCTCGTTTGCCAACAACCAGGTCTCCATCGTGGACTTTGGAGCCAAGGGGGATGGCACGACCCTCAATACGGAAGCAATCAATCAAGCCATTCAGGCAATCAATCAAAAAGGTGGTGGCCGCGTGGTGATACCTGCTGGCGTATGGCTTACGGGCCCTATCCAGCTGTTGAGCAATGTCAACCTCCATGCGGAGAAGAATGCACTGGTGGTCTTTACCGACGACTTCAGTGCCTACCCCATTGTGGAGACTTCGTTTGAAGGACTTGAGACGCGCCGTTGCCAGTCACCCCTCTGGGCACGTGGCGAGGAGAACATCGCCATTACGGGCGAAGGAACCTTTGATGGCCGTGGTGACAGTTGGCGCCCGGTGAAGAAGAGTAAACTGACTGATGCTCAGTGGAAGAGCCAGCTCAAGAAGGGTGGCGTGGTAGAGAATGATGTGTGGTACCCCAATGAGGGTTCGCTCAAGGGGGCCAATGCCTGCAAGAACTTCAATGTGCCCGAGGGCATCGAGACCGATGAGCAGTGGAATGAGATCCGTGCCTGGTTGCGCCCCGTGCTGCTCAACTTCGTGAAGTGCAAGAAGGTGTTGCTTCAGGGTGTCACCTTCAAGAATTCTCCCTGCTGGTGCCTGCATCCCCTGTCGTGCGACCACATCACGCTCGACAACGTGAAGGTGTTCAACCCCTGGTATTCGCAGAATGGCGATGCGCTCGACCTGGAGTCGTGCAGCAATGCCTTGATTACCAAGTGTATCTTTGATGCTGGCGATGATGCCATCTGCATCAAGTCGGGTAAGGATGCCGATGGCCGTCGTCGCGGTGAGCCTTGCCAGAATGTGATTGTCACCGACAACATTGTACTCCATGGCCATGGTGGCTTTGTAGTAGGCAGTGAGATGTCGGGTGGTGTGAAGAACATCTACGTCTCCAACTGCACCTTCCTCGGTACGGATGTCGGCCTGCGCTTTAAGAGTACCCGCGGTCGTGGTGGCGTGGTGGAGAACATCTACATTAACCGCATCAACATGATTGACATACCTCACGAACCCCTCTTGTTTGACCTCTTCTACGGCGGCAAGGGTGCCGGCGAGGAAACTGAAGAAGAGATTGCCGAGCGCATGAAGGCCAACGTGCCTCCCGTGACCGAGGAGACTCCCGCCTTCCGCAACATCCACATTAGCGAGGTGGTCTGCAAGGGGGCCGGACGGGCCATGTTCTTCAACGGACTGCCTGAGATGCCCATTGACAACATCAGTGTGAAGGATGTGGTCATCAGTCAGGCCAAGGAGGGTATCGTCATCAGTCAGGCCAAGGGGGTCAGCATAGACAACGTGCGCATCGAGGCCAAGAAGGGTGAGAACCTCGTCATCCGCAACGCTTACAACGTGAAGGTCAACGGACAGGAATACAACAACGAAACCTCCAAAGCCCAAGCTATTGCCTTGTAAACCATCGTTTTTAAAGTATAATCATGAAAAAGAGTATCTTGCTCTTACTGTGCTGTGCCATGGCTCCCCTGCTCATGGCACAGCCTGTTGTTAAGCGCGTAGTCACCATCGAGGTGACCAATCCCTATCAGCAGTCGCAGCGTGATGCTCCCGTGGTCCTTAACCTGCGGAGCCTGAAGTTGCACTTTGACGTAAGGTGTGCCGTGGTGGCAAGCCTGACCCAGGAGATACCTTCGCAGCTGGATGATCTGGATGGCGATGGCGTAGCCGATGAGTTGGTCTGGGTGATGGACCTTCCGGCTCAAGGCCTTGAGCGGCTTACCGTTACCCTCTCCTCAGAGACTTCGGCAAAGAGTTATCCGGCCCGAACCTTTGCGCAGATGCTGATACGTGATGGCAAGAAGAATAAGCATGCGCAGGCCGAGAGCCTCACGGTGCCGGGGAAGTCGAATGTCTATAACCTGATCTATGGTCACGGCCCCATGATGGAGTCGGAGCTGGTGGGGTACCGCATCTACTTCAACCAGAAGCAGACTATCGACCCCTATGGCAAGTTTAAGCAGCGGCTGGAACTGGAGTCATGCAGTTTCTATCCCACCGATGAGCAGCTGGCTGCAGGGTATGGCGACGATGTGTTGATGGTGGGCAACAGCTGTGGTATCGGCGCCTTGAAGGGGTGGGATGGCAACAAAGCCACCCACATCGAGCCGATTGCCTCGCGCACGGAGCGGGTGGTGACGTACGGTCCCGTGCGGGCCATCCTGGAGGTGGCTGTCAAGGGGTGGAACTACCAGAATAGCTTGATGGACATGACCCAACGCTACATCCTCTATGCCGGGCACCGCGACTTGCAGATCGATTGCTCGTTTGGCGAGCCACTGCAGGAGCAGACCTTCGTAACCGGTGTGCAGCGCATCATGGGTACAGAGACTGTGATGGAGAGCGACCACGAGGGGCTGGTGGGTAGTTGGGGGCGTCACTGGCCTGTGACTGATACCGTGAAGTATGCCAAGGAGACCATCGGAATCGCTACCTATGTGCCTCAGCGCTACGTGCGTCAGGAGGTGAGTGACCCGGACAACTACCTCTACTTGCTGTCCGCGCCCAAGTCGAATTATTTCACTTACTACACCATGTTCACCTCGCGCAAAGAGGAGTTTGGCTATCCCGATGCCCCCTCTTGGTTTGCCTATATGGGGGAGTGGAAAGAGCAACTGCAGCATCCGCTGGAGGTGAAACTCATCAAGAAATAACATAATCGTTGAGTAAAGATTTCCATACCTACGTATAATATGGAAAGTATTTATAAAACCTAACAACGACTGAAACATGAAACATTCACTGCTTATGACTTTGCTCGCCTGCCTCTGCCTGAGTGCGGTGGCCCAGGAGCGTAACTATGTGTCTGAAGTCTGGTGTCCCGACTTGGGCAACGGCAAGTACAAGAACCCCGTGCTCTATGCCGACTACAGCGACCCCGATGCCATCCGCGTGGGGGATGACTTCTACCTCACCTCCTCCAGCTTTGGCTGTTTGCCCGGGTTGCAGATTCTTCATAGCAAGGACCTCGTGAACTGGCGTATCATCGGTGCAGCCATTCCTACGGCTGTACCGCCAGTAGAGACCCCTGAGCGCCCCGAGCATGGCAACCGCGTGTGGGCTCCCTCGCTGCGCTATCACAACGGGACCTACTATATCTTCTGGGGTGACCCTGACCAGGGTGTCTTTATGGTACGGGCGACCCGTCCCGAAGGGCCCTGGAGCGAACCGTTGCTCATCAAGGAGGGTAAAGGCATCATCGACACGTGCCCCCTATGGGATGATGACGGCCGCGTCTATATGGTCCATGCCTATGCCGGAAGTCGGGCTGGGTTGAAGAGTGTAATCGCTGTCTGTGAGCTAGATACGGCCTGCACCCGTACCATTACCCCCTCGCGCATCGTGTTTGACGGTCACGAAGAGCACCAGACGTGCGAAGGGCCCAAGTTCTATAAGCGCAACGGCTACTACTACATTTTCCATCCCGCAGGCGGTGTGCCCACCGGTTGGCAGGTGGTGCAGCGCTCCAAGAGTATCTATGGCCCTTACGAATGGCGCACCGTGCTGGCCCAAGGCAAGACCGGCATCAATGGTCCTCACCAGGGCGCATGGGTCACGACGCAGAGCGGCGAGGACTGGTTCCTCCACTTCCAGGATGTGGGTGCCTACGGCCGGTTGGTTCACCTGCAACCCATGACGTGGAAGGAGGATTGGCCTGTGGTAGGTGTGGATAAGGATGGTGACGGCTGTGGAGAGCCTGTGCTGACCTACAAGAAGCCCAACGTGGGTGCAACCTATCCCCTGTCTAACCCCCAGGAGAGTGACGAATTTGACGGCTATACCCTGCAACCTCAATGGCAATGGCATGCCAACATCAACGAGAAATGGGCCTGGTACGCCGGCGACAAAGGCTTCGTGCGTCTCTACTCCTATCCTGTGCCCGAAGACTACAAGAACCTGTGGGATGTGTCTAACCTGTTGCTGCAGAAGACACCTGCCCCGCAGTTTGTTGCGACCATGAAGCTCACCTTCACCCCTGACGGGCGCTATACCGGCGAACGTACCGGCCTGCTGGTGATGGGCTTGGACTATGCGGGTCTGATTCTTGAAAATCGTGCGGATGGCTTGATACTGAGTCAGGTGAGCTGCATGGAGGCCAAGAAAGGTACTGCAGAAGAGAGCCACGGTGAGGTGAAGCTCAGCGACCGCACTGTATGGCTACAGGCCCGCTTTACCGACACGGGTAAGAAAATCCAGAAGAGTGAAGGCGGTCACGACCAGCTTATCCTCTGCAGCTTCAGCTACAGCACCGATGGAAAGAAGTTTCACCCTCTGGGCGAGTCCTTCCAGGTACGTGAGGGTCAATGGATTGGTGCCAAGGTAGGCACTTTCTGTACCCGACCCGCCAAGAAGGTGAACGATGGCGGATGGAGTGATGTGGATTGGTTCCGCATCACGAAGCACTGACCTTGCTAACCACTTTTTACCCCTTCGCATGTAGGGGGGAAAGAAAATAATGAGTACCTTTGCCGGGTAAAAACAAATATTGACCCAATGAAGAAACTTGTAATTTTCGACCTTGACGGTACCCTGCTCAACACCATTGCCGACTTGGCGCAGAGCACCAACCATGCCCTCCAGACACTGGGCTATCCTGTACATGATACCGCTGCCTACCGCTTCATGGTGGGCAACGGTATCAACAAACTCTTCGAGCGCGCCCTCCCGGAGGGGGAGAAGACGGAAGCCAACGTCCTGCGTGTGCGGGCCGCCTTTATCCCCTATTACAATCAGCACAATGCCGACCTGAGCGCCCCCTACGATGGCATTCCTCAGCTGCTCGACCAACTGCAGAGCCAGGGCTTGCAGCTGGCCGTGGCTTCCAACAAGTATCAGAGCGCCACCGAGCAGCTTATTGCCCACTATTTCCCCACCATCTCCTTCCGCGCCGTGTTGGGCCAGCGTGAAGGCGTACCTACCAAGCCCGACCCCACCATCGTGCATCAGATACTTGAAGCCACGGGCATCGCAGCCGCTGACGTGCTCTACGTGGGCGACTCTGGTGTGGATATGCAGACCGCCCGCAATGCCGGCGTAACCGCCTGTGGCGTTACCTGGGGCTTCCGCCCGCGTACCGAACTCGAACAATTTGCTCCCCATCATATTGTCGATTTCCCCGATGAAATCGGCAAAATTGCACTCCATTAGCACCTTCCCGTCACGTTTCATCAAAAAAGACACACCTTAAAACAAATATTCCACACGGTAGTGAGCGCATTGCCATACTTTTGCAGCGTGGAAATTAACATTGTGCTCGCACACAGTTAATCAATTCATGGAAACACTTTAATAATTTAAAATAGATATGCAAGGAATGTCTAAAAAGATGAAAAACATGCGCCATGCGTTACTAAGTCTATTAGTAATGATGATATCGCTCAGCGTATCAGCGCAGAATGTGACCGTAAAAGGTACCGTGACAGACAAGACAGGAGAGACCGTGATCGGTGCTTCTGTAGTAGAGAAAGGGAATCCCAGCAATGGTACCATCACCGACATTGATGGTAACTATACGCTGAGCGTTCCGTCGAAGGCCACGCTGGTATTCTCCTATGTGGGTATGACCACACAGGAGGCAGCCGTGAAGGGCCAGACAGTAATCAACATCGTGATGAGCGAAGATGCGCAGGCTCTGGAAGAGGTCGTAGTCATCGGTTACGGCTCGGTAAAGAAGAAAGACTTGACCGGTTCGGTAGCCACGGTGAACTCTGAGGTGCTTGCTGCTGTGCCTGTAGCCAGTGCTACGGAGGCCCTGACTGGTAAGATGGCCGGTGTGCAGATTACCACTACAGAAGGTAGCCCCGATGCTGAGATGAAGATACGTGTGCGTGGTGGTGGTTCAATCACTGGCGACAACACCCCGCTTTTCATTGTCGATGGTTTCCCCGTGGAGTCTATCAGCGATATCCCCGCCAGCGACATTGAAGACATGACCGTACTGAAGGATGCCTCTTCTACCGCCATCTACGGTAGCCGTGGTGCCAACGGTGTAATCCTCGTCACCACCAAGAGCGGTAAGGAGGGTAAGGTGAACGTAAGCTACAACGCTTACTACAGCTGGAAGAAGATTGCCAAGACCCTCGATGTGCTCAGCGCAAGCGACTACGCCAAGTGGCAGTATGAACTGGCCCTGCTGAAGAGCAACGGCAAGGACCTGAGCTCTTACGAGGACTACTTCGGCAAGTATGCTGACATCGACTTGTATGATGGTATCAACCAGAACGACTGGCAGGACTTGACCTTCGGTCGCACAGGCCATACCTTCAACCACAACCTCAGCATCACGGGTGGTTCGGATAAGGTGAAGTATTCATTCAGCTATGCCCACATGAACGACAAGGCCATCATGGAGGGTTCGGACTACAAACGTGACAACTTCAGCCTGAAGCTTAACACCAAACCCACCAAGAATACGACCGTGGATTTCACCATCCGCTACGCCGAGACCGATGTGCGTGGTGGTGGTGCCAACGACGTATCGTCAACCTATGACTCTGACAAGCGTCTGAAGTACTCTGTTATCTATACCCCGATACCCTTGAAGAACCTGGATTCTTCAGCCGGTTCTTCCGATGACGATCTGGGTAACCTCTATGATCCCCTGGTATCTATCAGCGATAATGACCGTATGCAGGAGCGTAAGACCTTGAACATGGCCGGTAGCTTCGGTTGGGAAATCTTCAAGAACTTCAAGGTGAAGGCCGAATTAGGTTATGACGACTACCGCAACAACGACCAGCGCTTCTGGGGTACGACGACCTATTATATTAAGAATGTTCCCTCTGCTGAGAATCAGGGTAAGCCCGCCATTCAGTTGGCCAACACCAAGCGTCACGCTTTCCGCAGCACCAACACCGCCAGCTACGATTTCGCGAAATTGCTCAAGAATGATAAGCACCACCTCAACGCCTTGATTGGTCACGAGTGGATTGTAACCAAGAGCGAGAAACTGACCAACATCGTACATGGTTTCCCCGAAAGCTTCACTGCTGAACAGGCCTGGAAGCTCACCTCGATGGGTACTCCTTATAATATTGATAATTACCTCAACCCCGATGACAAGCTGCTCTCGTTCTTCGGTCGTGTGAACTACGACTTCGACAGCAAGTATCTGCTGAGCGCTACGTTCCGTGCCGATGGTTCTTCAAAGTTCTCTGAAGGCAACCAGTGGGGTTACTTCCCCTCGGCAGCCTTGGCATGGCGTGTCTCTTCCGAGCCCTTTATGGAATCTACCCGCGAGTGGTTGGACGACCTGAAACTCCGTGTCAGCTACGGTACCGCAGGTAACAACAACATCCCTTCGGGACAGATGGTACAGACCTATGCCAACTCGGCTACCACCTGGATTAACGGCTTCAGCAACTACTGGGCTCCCTCAAAGACCATGGCCAACCCCGACCTGAAGTGGGAGACCACTATCACGCGCAACCTCGGTCTGGACTTCACCATCCTGGGTGGTAAGATCAATGGTAGCGTGGAGGCTTACCTGAATACAACGAAGGACCTGCTCATCCAGTTCCCCGTAGGTGGTACGGGTTACGACAACCAGTACCGTAACATGGGTAAGACGGAGAACAAGGGTATTGAAGCCACCATCAACTGGACGGCTGTCAATAAGAAGGATTGGGGCTTGAGCTTCAGCGCTAACATTGGCTTCAACAAGAACAAGATCAAGGACCTTGGTATCATGGATGACTTCGGTGCAGAGACTTACTGGGCATCTTCAGAGATCGGTAATGACTTCTGGATTGCCAAGGGCGGTTCGGTAGGTCAGATGTATGGCTACAAGTCAGCTGGCCGCTACGAAGTGAGCGACTTTGAAGGCTACGATGCTGAAAAGAATACATGGATTCTGAAGGAGGGCGTGGCTGATGCTACAGCTGCTGTGGGCCGTGTGCGTCCCGGTACGATGAAGCTGCAAGACCTGGATGGAGACGACAAAATCGATGCCAACGATAAGACCATCATTGGTGATGCCAACCCCACAGCTACCGGTGGTTTCAGCATCAACGCCCGTGCCTATGGCTTCGACCTGAGCGCCAACTTCAACTTCAGCATCGGCAACGATGTCTATAATGCCAATAAGATTGAGTTCACCTCAACGGGTAAGTACCAGTACCGTAACATGATTTCGGATATGGCTGACGGCAAGCGCTGGACCAACCTCAATGCGGATGGTACGCTGTGCAATGACCCCGCCAAGCTGGCCGAGATGAATGCCAACACCACGATGTGGTCACCCTACACTGACCGTATGATCTTCAGCGACTGGGCTGTAGAGGATGGCTCATTCCTGCGTCTGAACACCCTGACTCTGGGTTACACGCTGCCTACCGACCTGCTGAAGAAGGCCATGATCAAGAGCTTGCGCTTCTACGTGACGGCTTACAATGTCTTCTGCCTGACCAGCTACTCCGGCTACGACCCCGAAGTATCTTCCATCCGCAAGACCAACCTGACTCCGGGTGTGGACTACTCTGCATACCCCAAGAGCTGTCAGTTTGTAGTAGGTGTTAACTTGAATTTCTAATCCATCCGAATAAACAAAAGCAACAGATATGAAAAAATTATTCTATATATCCCTTCTCTCCATGTCGATGGTTGGTGGTCTCACCAGCTGCGACCTGGATTCTCCCAGCAAGTCGTCGCTCGACTCGCAGGTTATCTTCTCCACCCCTTCGCTGGCCGAAGCTGCTGTGATGGGTATTCACCAGTCGTTCGGTGAGACCAACTCGTACCGTGGACGTTTCATCCCTTACTACGGTCTCAATACCGATCTGGAGTGGATCAATGGTATGGACATCACCAAGATGCCCGATGGTGGTAAGTATGACCTCGGTTCGTATGCTGCTACGGCAGTCAACAGCCAGATGAACAATACCACCAATGCCTATGCTAAGTTCTACGAGGGTATTGAGCGTGCCAACCAAGCCATTGCCGGTCTGCGTGCCTACGGTAATGTAGAAAGCAACGCCGAGCTGGCTCAGCTCCTGGGTGAGGCCCTGACGCTGCGTGCCGTGCTCTATCTCGACCTGATTAAGGGTTGGGGCGACGTACCTGCCCGCTTCGAACCGATTACTACCGAGACCATGTACCTGGGTCGTACCGACCGCGATGAGATCTACAAGCAGCTGCTGGCCGACCTGCTTGAGGCAGAAGGTTACTGCGCTTGGCCCAACGAGACGGCTGTGACGAAGAGCGTGGAGCGTGTGAGCAAGGCCTTCGTGAAGGGTCTGCGTGCCCGTATCGCCCTCTATGCCGGTGGTTACAGCCAGCGCAAGGACGGTGTACGTCTGAGCACTGACCCCGAACTGGCCCCTGCCAACATGTACAAGATTGCCAAGGACGAGTGCCTGAGCATTATCAATCAGGGTTGCAACAAGCTGGGTAGCTTCAAGGAGAACTTCACCAACCTCTGCAAGGACATTGTCACTGCCGGTGGCGAGTCCATCTGGGAGGTCCCCTTCAGCGATGGCCGTGGCCGCGTGCTCTACACCTTCGGCGTGAAGCACAATGCCAAGGACCAATATACGCAGCAGGCTCAGGGCGGTGTGAACGGCCCCCTGCCTACGCTCTTCTACGACTACGATGTAGATGACGTGCGTCGTGACATCACTTGCGTACCCTATGAGTGGAGCAAGGAGCTGGTTGACGGACGTGCCAAGCAGGAGCTCCGCAGCCTCAACAAGTGGTGCTTCGGCAAACTGCGTTACGAGTGGATGAACCGCATTGTTACCTCTACCAACGACGACGGTGTCAACTGGCAGTATCTGCGTCTGGCTGATGTCTATCTGATGGCGGCTGAGGCTGTCAATGAGATTGACGGTGCCACTGCTGCGGCTCCCTACCTGAAGCCTATCCTCGACCGTGCTCTTCCCGCTGCCAAGGTAACCGCCTACATGAGTGCCGCTACGGCCAGCAAGAGCGCCTTCTTCGATGCTATCGTTGAGCAGCGTGCGCTGGAACTGGCTGGTGAGATGCTCAGCAAGGCCGACCTGATCCGTTGGAACATGTTGAGCAGCAAGTTGGCCGAGGCCAAGCAGAAGATGATAGACCTGCGTACCCGCACCGGTGCCTATGCCGATCTGCCCAAGAAGATCTACTACACCTATGCAGAGGATGGAGAGACCCTGATGTTCTACGGTCTGAATCATGGTGATACCGACGAAGAGGGAGCTATGCTCTCTGGTTGGGACAGCACCGACTGGATTACTGAGACCAAGCTGGAGGACAAGACCGTCAACGCCCTCTATACCCAGGATCCCGACCAGAACCAGTTCTGGCCCATCTGGCAGACCTTTATTGACAGCAGCAACGGTATGCTGAGCAACGATTAACCTTTAAACACGCATTAATATCGCATTATGAAACTGAATAAATATATCTGCATGTTTGGGCTGGCAACCATGGCCCTGACTACCGCCTGCGACGACCAGAGCGACCTGGTGACCGAGATTGACTACAGTCGCCTCTTTGCTCCCATCAACCTGGAAGCCAAAGTGACCAACCAGGTGAATGTACGCCTCAACTGGAGCACCGTGAGTGGCGCTACGAGTTATGTGGTAGAGTTTTATGAAGATAACGACCAAGTCACTGACAGCGAGGACAACGACAGCGAAGTGCTCGACTTCAGCGGCACGCCTGTGAAGAGCCTGAGCGAAGTGACGGCTGAGCAGCTGCCCATTGTAGTCAAGGGCTTTGAGAGCGAGACGAAGTATCTGGTCCGCGTCATGGCCAAGGGTGAGAAGGCCGACTCCAAGTGGAGCGGATCCCGTTTCAAGACCAGTGCTGAACAGATTATGCAGGAGGTTAATCCTGATGAGCTGACGGCTACGAGCGTAGTATTGCGTTGGACCCCTGGTGAAGAGGCCGAAAAGATTGTCATTACGCCGGGTGATATTGAGCACAAGGTGACTTCAGCAGAGATTGCTGAAGGCGCTGCCACGATCGAAGGCTTGACTCCTGAGACGCAATATACGGCTAAGCTGATGAAGAGCAACGGCAAGAGCCGCGGTTCGGTGACGTTTGAGACACTGATTGACCTTGGTGATGCCATCGGTGTATATCCTGAAGACGACTGGACCACCCTCTTTACCGAGGCAGAAGATGGTACCATTTTTGCCCTCTTCCCCGGTACTTACAGCATGCCTGTAGATTCAGAATCTGGTAAGATTGGCAAGTTGGCCCTGAACAAGAGCATCAGCATCAAAGCCGTACGTCCTAACGACCGTCCTGTCATCAACGGCTCATTCCAGCTTATGGAAGGCGCTAGCCTCATCAGCCTGAAGCAGGTGATTCTCGATGGTACAGGTACTGATGGTAGTCAGGCCTTCGACTACAAGGAAGCTGGCACTTATGCTGGTATAGAGATTGATGACTGCGAAATCCACCATTATGGCAAGGGCTTCTTCTACATCAACGTAGCTGCCCAGCTTGACCACATCACCATCAACAACTCGCTCATCCATGACATTGAGTGCGACGGTGGCGATATGTTTGATTGCCGTGCCGGTGCCTACAACAGCTTCTCGCTGACTAACAGCACCGTATGGAATTGCTGTCTGGCCCGTGACTTTGTTCGTATGGACGATAAGTCTAGCAACTTTGCTGGTGTAGCTCCCGTGATCACCATCAGCAACAACACTCTGGTCGGTGTGAGCAACGATGCAAGCCGTCGTATCTTCTACGTACGCTTCAAGGGCAACGTCCTCACCTTTATGAACAATATCGTGACCGCTACAGTAGGTAACTTCTCCAACCAGAAGAATACTGCTGTGCCCACCTTCGGTAAGAACGTTTATTTCCAGGCAGATGGTCTGGCCACAGCTGGTGCCAATGCCAATGCCCTCTGGGTGGATGACAAGGCTACGGTTGCTGACCCGCAGTTCAAGGATGCCGCTAACGGTGACTTCACAGTAGGTAACGAAGACGTTACAGCCGGTGACCCCCGCTGGTTGAATTAAAGGTTTCAATAAGTCATAACTCTAAGGAAAAGGCTGTGCCCACGTGCGGGTGCAGCCTTTTCTGCAATAAGTTACTAACATGATTGTTGCAGGTTATAGAACTATAGCTATAATTGCAGAAAATTGTAGTGGAAACCTATCATGAAGTACCCTATCAGAATACAGAGTTTTGACCAGATTCGTCAGGATAGCTACGTTTATGAGGATGAGACGGTCCTGGCATAGCGTTGTTGTATGGATGTATCACATAGCCTATGAGACCTGAAATTGTGAAATCAGCATACCTGAGAACGGCTTGTTCAAGGCTGTCATATTACTAATGCTTTCCTTACACAGACGGATTCCCTCTTGGGCTACATTAATAATTGCTTGTGTCGAGTTAGGATCCTGCAAAATCTGCTCAAAGACTCTACATTTATCTATTTCTATTTTATAGAGTTCATAGAGTTGCTTGCGGTTATCAATCAGCTCTGGACATTCGTTCCGGTCATTTAGGTGAAATACCTCAATGGTCATCTTGCCTTCTGGCGTAACGCCCTTTGCCTCATGTTTGTCAAACCTGATGTGGAGAGCAGGGTCAATCTCTGAGGGATTTATAAGAAGCGGGTGTTCTTGGGTTATATCATCGGCAGGCGCATTGGCCTGTATGGAATCCGCAGCGAGAGGGAACCGTGTTTTTTTGTATAGACGATTGCAACGCTCGCACGAATACAAGAGGTTTTTCCATTCGTGTCCAAGCCAATAATAATGAGACTTGGGACGATAATGCTCTACATCGTGATACTGTAGGGGAAGATAACATTCGCAGTAGGCACACTTGTAATGTTGGTCATTCTCCAACTGCTGACGTACGTCATCCGCCTTATAGATGCTTTCACGCACCGCTGCCGGACTTGTCGGCACAGGCGCATGGAGTAATGTGACAGGTACTAGGGGGGACTTGTCTATCTTTCTCATAGCTTAATATTCAGTTGACGTGCCAGTTTTTCAAGTAGCTTTGTCGATCGGATGGCGTTCGAATCCTGAAGGGATGTGAGCCCCTTCATCTCCTCGTCAAGCTGTGCCAGACGAGCTTCGTCTTCAGAGGTAAGTGCTGGCTTGGCCAAAATCTCTTCACGTTCCTGCATCTTGCCGTCCCACTCTGGAGATTGGAGCGACTTGAGTCCGAAGAGTTCACTCAGTAGCACCTGTCCTACGTTGGATACATAGACGTTTGGAAGTGCTTTGTCTTCTTCATCTATAGCTGTGTTCAGATTCACCACTTCAGCAATTTCAGCTGCCCCCACAACGATAATAGGGCTGTGGGTAGAGACAATGAACTGGATATTTGGGAAGACACGATGAAAATCTTGGAGGATGGTGCGCTGCCACCTTGGGTGCAGATGAAGGTCCACTTCGTCAATCAATACGATTCCTGTAGCTTCCAGTGGATTCTCCATGTCAGGATTAGCCTCTGCCATTCGAGCAGCAAGGTCTGCTACGGTGGCAATCACAATCTTATAACCTTCGCTCAACTGCTCAATGCGGAGTTCATGGCATGAGCCATCTGGCTCAACACGGTCCATAACGAAGCGGAGAGGGCGTGTCACGATCCTTGGATTCGTGTATGAATCTACGGCTTCAGATAAAGCTCGGCGGACACATGTCAACACGGGTGACACATAATCGAAATCTCTTCGACGTTCTCTTTCTCTTCGCTCCTCGTCTTCCATCAAGTCAAACCATTCGAAGAATCGCTTGAAGTCAGTGTCTGGACAAATGGCGCTCTTGTAACAATCCCAACGCTCAAAAGCCTGCTGGAATCCACGTTTGCGCTCTGGTACATGGAATTTGCCTCGCCCCGTTCCGTAGTATGCAAAGACAGGTAGCTCAATGATTTTCTCACCTGCAAGGATAGCCTCCTTCTTCATGATTGCTTCATATTTCAGCTCTTCATAATTGGCCTTAGGAGGATTGGATGTTCCTTTCCGGTAACGGACGGAAGATAACCCGGCATTTCCTTCCAAAAAGTGCGCCTTTACGCTAAGATACTTTGCTCTATGTCCATGCCTGTTGATGTGTACATCCATGTCGGACAATTGGAAGTCTGGAATGCCGGGAAACTGAGCCGGAAAGGGTGACATTGCCGTAGCCATTGCATCGAGTATGGTCGTCTTGCCGTAGCCATTGTCTCCTAAAAGGATCAAGACATCCTTCTCACGGGATATATTGATTGTTCTTGCGGGTTCACCCACAAGACGCATGTTTTCAATGGATATTTTATCGAATCTCATAAGTTAGTTTTTTACTTCCATATTGTCGTAGATTTTGCTGCAAATCTACGAACAAAAAACGAAATAATTATCTTTTTATGCAATTATCTCTCTATTATGGTGACAATATCACTCCAAATGCCGGATGAATCTTTTTTGGCCTACTGCAATTTTTGCGGAGAAATGAAAAAAACACTTCACACTTCACATTCCGTTGTATTGTATTGATTCACTGATTGTTATAGTGTGAAGTGTAGTGTGAAGTGTCATCATCTTAACTTCATGCTCTATTGTATTATAAATCAATATGTTATAATGAAATGTGAAGTGTGAAGTGTTTTTTATCATCGTGGCGGTTTTTCGTCTCATATCCATAGGCTCGGTGTCGGCCGTTATCAATGCGATGAAATATTTTTTTCATCGCGAGGAAAATAGTTTTTCATCCTGCTGATAACAACTTACCAACGTAACGAAAGCGGTCCATATCACCTGCTTTTTACGTTTTTAGCCCGTTTATATCACCTGCTTTTTACGTTTTTGGCTCGTTTATATCACCTGCTTTTTACAAAATTGTATGTACTATGCTTGATTATCAAATATTTGTTGTATATTTGCAACAAATTCACTAATCGGGGTATAAACCATGAGATATTTACAACGAAATATAGATAAATTCCTTCAAGCGTGGAAACAGGATACTGACAGAAGACCGCTGCTAATAAGAGGGGCACGCCATACGTTGTTCGTTAGAGAACTTCGGCTCATTCATGAGTCCTGTTGGTAAGTCTATCTCCATCTGTCCCTTATATGCCCTTTCTAATATTTCATTCGATTACCAGAGTTTTTAATCGTCCTTGCTAGGAAATAAGGTAAAAAAGAGAAGGAGGTAAACGCTAATCACAGGCGTTTACCTCCTTCTCAATCTATGCTATAAGAGAATTACAGCTCAATCACCAACGATTCGCGGGGCTGCATGGTGAGGGACTCACCGAAGGTCACCTGCTTGCCGCTCAGGATATCCTTGCCTTGGCTCTTGCTGCCCAGAATCTCTCGGTAGAACTTCAGGGGAACGGTGGTGGCAGCATCGGTGCCGTTGAGCATCACGAAGACGGTCTTGCCTTCATACTGACGGGCATAGGCATAGACACCCTCCTGCACCATGAACTGCACCATCGAGCCTTTGGCTATCACCTCGTTGCCCTTGCGCCAGTTGAGGATGGTCTTGAAGAAGTTGTAGCACTCGTTCTGCAGGGCGGTGCGGCCTTCGGGGGTGAAGGCTGTCTCTTTGTCACCAGCCCATCCGCCGGGGAAGTCCTTGCGCACGTAGCCGTCGCTCTTCTCCTTTGTGCCGTTCATCATCACCTCGGTGCCGTAGTAGAGCTGCGGGATGCGGCGGGTGGTGAGCAATAGTGTGGCGGCCTGCTTCAGCATGGGCAGGTTGTCGCCGTTGCCCAGGAAGCGGTCGGTATCGTGGTTCTCAATAAAGGCCAGCACAGAGGCAGGGTTGGGGTAGAGGAAGTCATAGACGAAGTTGTTATAGACACGGTCCAGACCCTTGAACCAGGTCTCTGTCTGCTCGTTTTTGGCAATGTTGATCTTGTCATAGAAGCTGAAGTCCATCACCGTCTTGAGGTTGCTGTTCTTGGGGGCGGAGAGCTTGCTGTCCTTCTGCCACCAGGCGGTATAGGCTGGCTCGGTCACCCAGGTCTCACCTACTGTGTTGTAGTTGGGGTACTCATCGTTGAGCTCAGCCATCCAGCGGCTCATGCCATCGTAGTCGGCGTAGGGGTAGGTGTCCATGCGGATGCCGTCGATGTCAGCATACTCAATCCACCAGAAGCTGTTCTGGATGAGGTAGCGCATCACGTGCGGGTTCTTCTGGTTGAGGTCGGGCATGGCGCTCACGAACCAGCCGTCGTTCATCTGGTCGAAGTCGTACTTCGAGGTGTAGGGATCGACGTGCGAGGTGAGCTTGAAGCTGGTCTGCACGAAGTGGTTCTCGTAGTCGGGGTTGTTGAACCAATCCTTGGAGGGCATGTCCTTGATCCAGCGGTGATCTACGCCGCAGTGGTTGAAAATCATGTCCATCACCATCTTGATGCCCCGCTTGTGGGCGGCTGCAATCAGCTGGCGATACTCCTCGTTGGTGCCGAAGCGGGGATCTACACGGTAGTAGTCGGTCGTGGCATAGCCATGGTAGGAACCGCCCTGCATGTTGTTCTCCAGCACGGGGGTGAACCAGAGGGCCGTGATACCGAGGTCACTGAAGTAGTCGAGGTGCTGCTCGATGCCGGCCAGGTCGCCACCGTGACGGGCATTGGGGTCGTTGCGATCGACCTTGTACTCCTGCATGCCGGGCAGGTTGTCATTCTCAGGCTTGCCGTTGGCAAAGCGGTCGGGCATCAGCAGGTAGAGGGCATCGGAGGCATCAAATCCCAGATGCTCGCAACCCTTCTTGGCGCGGGCCTTGAGTTCGTAGGGCTGGGTGAACTTCTTCTTGCCCAGGGTGAAGTTGAGCTGCATGGTGCCGGGCTGCACGTCGCCATCGAGGTGGAGGTAGAGCAGGAGATAGTTGGCGCTCTCCAGCTTGACGATACTGCTCACGCTCACCCCCGGGTAATCCACAGTGACGCGGGCATCACCGATGCCGGGTCCGTAGATCATCAGCTGCAGGTCAGGGTTCTTCATCCCTGCATACCAGAAGGGAGGGTCAATTTTTTCTACATTCATTGCTGCAAAAGTACTCAGCGAAAGGAGCAGGGCTCCAATCATGGTAAAGATTTTCTTCATAAGCTCTTTTTACTGTGTTTACAATTTCTGCTGCGAAGGTAAGAAAAAAGGGCGTATCGTGTAGATACGCCCTTGGATTTTCACAAAGTTTGATAATGCAAACGATTACAATTGGATTCCAATCGCTTAAGAGAGGAATCCCAGCAAGATACCTGCTGCCACTGCCGAACCGATTACACCGGCCACATTGGGACCCATGGCGTGCATCAGCAGGTAGTTGGACGGGTCGTACTTCAGGCCGATGACCTGCGAGATACGGGCCGAGTCGGGTACGGCTGATACACCGGCATTGCCGATGAGCGGGTTGATCTTGTTGTCCTTGCCCAGGAAGAGGTTGAACAGCTTCACGAAGAGCACTCCCGAGGCCGTAGCGATGATGAACGACAGGGCACCGAGGATGAAGATGAGGATGGAATCCCACGTCAGGAACTCCGATGCCTGGGTCGAGGCACCTACGGTCAAGCCCAGCAGGATGGTGATGGTGTCAATCAGCGGACCACTGGCCGTATTGGCCAGACGACGCGTTACACCGCTCTCCTTCAGCAGGTTGCCGAAGAACAGCATACCCAACAACGGCAGACCTGAAGGCACCAGGAAGGTGGTAAGCAGCAGACCGATGATGGGGAACATCACCTTCTCCGTGTGCGACACGGCACGGGGAGGCTTCATGCGGATGAGGCGCTCCTTGGAGTTAGTGAGCAGACGCATGATGGGGGGTTGTATCACCGGTACCAGCGCCATGTAGGAGTAGGCCGACACGGCAATGGCACCCATCAGGTTGGGAGCCAGCTTGGAGGAGAGGAAGATGGCCGTGGGACCATCGGCTCCACCGATGATACCGATGGCACCGGCCTGCATCGGGTCAAAGCCCAAGGCCAGGGCAATCATGTAGGCACCGAAGATGCCAAACTGTGCGGCGGCTCCTACAAGCATCAGCTTGGGATTGGAGATCAAGGCCGAGAAGTCGGTCATTGCGCCGATGCCCAGGAAGATGAGGGGCGGGTACCAACCGGAAGTCACTCCGTTGTAGAGGATATTGAGTACGGATCCCTCCTCGTAGATGCCCACCTTGAGGCCGGCTTCCATATTGAAGGGGATGTTACCAATCAGCATACCGAAGCCAATAGGAATCAGTAGCATAGGCTCAAACTCCTTGGCTACAGCCAGGTAGATGAACACCAGACCTACGAGGAGCATCACCAGGTGGCCAACGGTGGCGTTGGCAAAGCCGGTGTAGGTCCAGAAGT
The DNA here is from genome assembly GCA_945831575.1 of uncultured Mediterranea sp. Taxonomy (GTDB): domain Bacteria; phylum Bacteroidota; class Bacteroidia; order Bacteroidales; family Bacteroidaceae; genus Bacteroides. The sequence continues at coordinate 16,068 of CAMACX010000003.1, read as the reverse complement.
CGGCCAGGTTGTTGCCTAAGAAACTAAAAAAGTCACCCATATATACTTCTGTTGCTTATTCAATAATTACGAGGTCGGTGCCTTCGAGCACGGAGTCGCCGTTCTTCACATTGATGGCGGTCACCTTACCGTCGCGGTCTGCCACGATGCTGTTCTCCATCTTCATGGCTTCGAGGATGAGCAGGAGGTCACCCTTGGCTACTGCATCACCTACATTGACCTTCACATCGAGGATGACGCCAGGCAGCGGAGATTTCACGCCGCCCTTGCCTGCTGCAGGACGTGAGGGAGCTGCCGAAGCGGCTGGAGCAGCTTGAGCTGCAGCCACTGGACGTACTACGGGTTTCACGGGTTCGGGCTTGGGAGCCTCTTCCATTTCCACCTCGTAGGGCGTACCGTTAACCTCCAGGTGGGCGATGTTGTCATTGATTTCGCCTACGGTAACCTTGTACTCGTTACCGTTGATTTTGTATTTAAACTCTTTCATCTTGTTTCTATCAGTCGTTAGTGTGAATGAATTATTGGGGGAAGGGGTTACTTCTTCTCAGGCATCTGGCGCAGCGTGTTGGCCTTGTTGCTCCAGGCTGAGGGAGCTGTGCGCTTGATGGTCAGCACGTTGCTCTCCACATCGTGTACGTTGGCTTGCAGCTCGTAGAGGGCCATGGCAATGGCGGCATAGACCTCACCTTCAGGTGCTTTGCCACTGGCTTGAGCAGCATCCTGCTTGGAGCTTGCAGCTTTTGCAGTAGCGGCAGATGCAGCCTTGCGGGCCTCCTTGGCAGCTTGTTGTCTGTTCTTGTGGCGGTGGTGCATGTTGAGTGCAATGCGGCCGGCCAGCATGAAGGAGACAAACAGAATCAGCAGACCGCTGAATACAACGCTCATGGCGGTAATAGCCATACCGATGCCTGTAGAATCCTGTACCTTGAACTTGTCGCGCTTGTAGTTGCTGTCGAGTGTCTGGTTGTTGGTGCTCGGGGTGACATACTTGTCGCTTGAGGCACCCTTCACTTCCCATTCGTCAGCCGCATCGTTGATGTGTGCATACGACTGGTCGGCGGCCAGCAGGCCAGCCTTGACCGTGACCTGATCGACCAGACGACCACCACCATCGTACAGGCCAATCCAGTTGTCTTGCGTAGGGTCGAGGGTGAACGAGGTGTGGAAGGTACCCTTGTTGGGGTGACCGTCGGCCCAGAACAGGGCGTGCTGACGAGGCTTGACAATGGTCAGTACATCACCCTTGGGGATGAAGTAGCTCATGGTGTCGGCCTGCGTACCGGTGCGATGCTTCAGGTACCACCCGGCCAGGTCGGCACTGGTGTACGACTTATTAAAAATCTCCACCCAGGCGCTATGCTGACCGTAGTCGTCCTGATAGTTGCTCTCGTTGCACACCAGCACTTCATTGAGCAGCAGCTTGCTGCCGCTTGACTTCTCCCCACAGGAAGTGAGGAACGCGAGCACTAGCGACAAGGTGGCGAATAACATTGTTTTCTTCATTACATTTACCTTAATTTGTTACGATTACCTTATTTATAATGGTTCATACGGGACACCTCGATTACAAAGGAATGTTACCGTGCTTCTTCGCCGGGTTGGTGAGCCGCTTGGTACGCAGCTGCTGCAGGGCGCGGATGACACGGAAACGGGTGTTGCGAGGCTCAATCACGTCGTCAATGTAACCGTACTTGGCCGCATTGTAGGGGTTGGCGAACAGCTTGGTGTATTCGGCCTCCTTGTCGGCAAGGAACTGTGCGGGATTCTCTTGCTCCTTGGCCTCGCGGGCATAGAGCACCTCAACGGCACCTGCACCACCCATCACAGCGATCTCGGCTGTGGGCCATGCGTAGTTGGTATCGCCACGCAGCTGCTTACAGCTCATCACGATGTGTGAACCGCCATAAGACTTGCGGAGTGTCACCGTCACCTTGGGTACAGTGGCCTCACCATAGGCATAGAGCAGCTTGGCTCCGTGCAGGATCACACCGTTGTATTCCTGACCCGTACCGGGAAGGAATCCAGGTACATCGACCAATGTAACGAGCGGAATGTTGAACGCATCGCAGAAGCGCACAAAGCGGGCACCCTTGCGCGAAGCGTTGCTGTCGAGCACGCCGGCCAGGTACTTGGGCTGGTTGGCTACGATACCTACCGACTGGCCGTTGAAGCGGGCAAAGCCTACGATGATGTTCTTGGAGTAATCCTTTTGTACCTCCAGGAATTCGCCGTTATCGACGATGGCGCCGATAATCTGGTACATATCGTAGGGCTTGTTGGGGTTGTCGGGGATGATGTCGTTGAGGATATCCTCCATGCGGTCGATGGGGTCGTTGCACTCCACGTCGGGAGCCTCCTCCATGTTGTTCTGTGGCATGTAGCTCAACAGCTTACGGATCAGTGCTACCGCTTCCTCCTCAGTTTGGGCAGTGAAGTGGGTCACACCCGACTTGGTGGAGTGTACGCTCGCACCTCCCAGGTTCTCCTGCGATACATCCTCGCCCGTTACAGTCTTCACTACCTTCGGACCGGTGAGGAACATGTAGGAGGTACCCTCCATCATCAGAGTGAAGTCGGTCAGGGCAGGCGAATAGACGGCACCACCGGCGCAGGGACCAAAGATACCCGAGATTTGCGGAATCACACCCGATGCCATGATGTTGCGCTGGAAGATCTCCGCGTAACCGGCCAGGGCATTGATACCCTCCTGGATGCGGGCACCACCCGAGTCGTTTAAGCCGATGCAGGGGCAACCCATCTTCATGGCCTTATCCATGATATGGCAAATCTTCAGCGATACGGTCTCAGAGAGTGAACCGGCTGATACCGTGAAGTCCTGTGCGAAGATATAGACAAGGCGACCGTCGATGGTACCACAACCGGTTACCACGCCGTCGCCCGGATAATGCTTCTTCTCCATACCGAAGTTGGTGCAGCGATGCTCTACGAACATGTCCATCTCCTCGAAGCTGCCCTCATCGAGCAGCATGGTGATGCGCTCGCGTGCGGTGTATTTACCTTTGTCATGTTGCTTGGCGATGGCTTTCTCGCCACCACCCAGACGTGCCGTGGCACGGCGCTCAATCAATTCTTTTATTTTTTCTAATTGATTACTCATGTTTGCTTTACTTCTTTTTTATAATAAAATAATGAATAAATCTATCTATTGTCAACCGCGTGGGGCTATCAGGGCTTCTCGCAAAGCTCTGTCAATACACCCAAAGTGGATTTGGGATGCAGGAAGGCGATGTTCAATCCTTCAGCACCCTTGCGGGGAGCCTTGTCAATCAAGCGGATACCGGCTGCGTCGGCTTCGGCCAGTGCATTGGCTACACCATCCTCTACAGCAAATGCCAGATGGTGCATACCGCCATTGCCGTTGTTCTTCTCGATGAACTTGGCGATGGTGCTGTCGGGCGAAGTGGGTTCCAACAGTTCAATCTTTACATCACCAACCTTAAGGAAGGCGGTCTTTACTTTCTGGTCCTCAACGACCTCGATGTTATAGCACTTCAGTCCTAAAACGTTCTCGTAATACGGCAGGGCCTCTTCGATACTCTTCACGGCAATGCCGAGATGCTCAATGTGTGAAATCTTCATGACAGTACAATTTTGTTTATGATTCTTGTTGTTTCACCCGTGTAAATGCGCGCTTCAAGCGCAAAACACTAGGCAAAGATAGCGATTTATACCACGAGAATCACTAAATAAGCACATTTTTTTCACTTTTGAGCAGTAATTACAGCCTGATAGACCTAAAAAATGGGTGTTTTGCTCACTTGAGTAAGCAAAAACAGCACCGTTATACCTTACTGTCGTTTCCAAAAATCGGGATTCAGAATCAGCAACACACAGAAGAGCTCCAGACGGCCAATCAGCATCAGGAAGGAGAGGAGCCACTTGGCTGCATCGGGCATCGAGGCCCAGGTGAACATGGGACCGTAGGCTCCAAAGGCCGGTCCAACGTTGCTGAGGGCGGAGATAGCGGTACTCATCGCCTCTGTCATACCGAGCCCCATCGTCAGGAGCAGGGTCCACCCGATAAGGATGCAGAGCACGTAGAAGAGCACAAAAGTGGTGACCGAAGAGACCACGGTCGTGGAGAGTACACGTCCGTCGGCTTTGACGGGAAGGACGGCATTGGGGTGGAGCTTGCGGCGGAACTCCATCTTGATGCTCCGCATCAGGATGAGCAGACGCATGTTCTTCAGACCACCCGATGTGGAGCCGGTACAGCCGCCTGCCAGCATGGCAAACAGCAGCAGCATCCAGGTGAATGAGGGCCACATCAGGTAGTCGTCGGTGATGAAGCCAGTGGTCGTGATGATGGAGGTCACCTGGAAGAAAGCGTTGCGGAAAGCCTCCTCTATTCCGTAATGGTTGAAGCATATCAGTGACAGGGTGATGACCAGGGTGATGACGGCAATGGTACGGACATAGAACCGCAATTCGTCATCCTCAAACAGGCGCTTCACCCGCCCACGCAGGCAGAGACAGTAGAGTGAGAAGTTGACCCCGGAGAGCATCACGAAGATGGCTACGACATACTGGATGAAGGGAGAGTCCCAATAGGCAATGCTGTCTTGCTTGGTGGAGTAACCACCCGTGGCAGTGCTGGTCAAGGCATGGTTGATGGCATCAAACCAGTCCATCCCACCCCAGCGAAGTAGCAAGGCTTCTGTGGCGGAGAGCAGCAGATAGACCATGGCAATCCACTTGACGGTAACGGATATCTTGGGGAGTATGCGCTCCTTCTTCACCCCGGTCGATTCGGCTGAGAAGAGTTGCAGGCTCTCACCGCCGAAGAAGGGAAAGATGGCGATGGTGAAGAAGACGATGCCTACGCCACCTACCCATTGCGTCAAGCTGCGCCAGAATAACATGCCGTGTGACAGGGACTCGATGTTGTTGAGTATCGATGCCCCCGTCGTGGTAAACCCTGAGACAGTCTCGAAGAAGGCATCAACTACGTGCTGGATGCTCCCGCTCAGCAGGAAGGGCATCATGCCGGAGAGGCTGAATAGAATCCAGCTGAAGGTCACAATGCAATAGGCATCGCGACGTGTCAGGTGCCGGTCTGCCTTATGGAAAATGGCTTGGAGCGCACCTCCAACCAGCAGATTGGTGGCGGCAACCTTCAGGAAAACCAGGAAGTCTGACTCTCCGTAGCAGAGGGAAACGACGCTACATACCACAAACAGGATGGCTTCGAAAAGTAACAAACCACCCAGTAACCGAAAGATCATCTTCCAGTTAATGAGACTGTTACCACGCGCTTCTGCCGTGGGGTTGGGAGATAATAAATCTGCGTATATCATATCAATCAACTCTTCATCAAGCGGAATTTACCGCCAGATGTCACATTTCAAGGCGGTAAAGATAGTGCAAGTAATGCGTACGTCAAAAGGAAATGTAAAAAAAGTGCTGTTCGAGTCCCATTTCAAGGGTTGAACAGCACTTTTGCTTTCTTTTATCCTACCTATATATATATTTACGCTTTGCCTACTTGAATAGGCGTATTCCTGGATTTAATCCTTCTTCGAAAAGCGTTCAATCAACTCCAGGCACATGCGACCGTTGTGGTAAGGACATTTCCAGAATCCGGCTTTGTCGTCTGTGCGGTTGATGGTGCCATCGGCCTTGATGCTCCAGTACCACTCGCCTCCCTCCCAGTCAATCAAGTGTTGCTGGATGTACTGCCAACAGTGGAGGGCCCGCTGCATCATGACCTCATCGCCGAAGTATTGGTAGAGGTTGGCGTGGCCAACGACTGATTCGGCCTGTACCCACCAGTGGCGGTCGGCATCGGTATGATGCTTGTCAAGGTGAGTCTCATAGATTATGGAGCCATCAGGCTGAAGCCCCTCGTCGGCTGCTGCGGCAATGTACTCCACCATGGGTTCCACGCTGTGGAGCAGGGATCCATCACCCAGTACCAAGGCAGCTTCGTGGAGCAGCCAGGAGGCCTCGATGTCATGTCCGTAGGAGATGATGTGGTACTTGCTGCGCCAGTCGTCATCGAAGAAGAGCTCCAGGTGGCCGGTCGCCGTATTGAGAATCTTGTCGAGGAAGAGTGCGATGAGGTTGCCCAACTGCTTCTTGAGCCGTTCGTCCTTCCATACACGGTAGAGGTTGGCGTAGGGTTCCAGGATGTGCAGGTGGGTGTTCATCGTCTTGCGTTCGTTCTCATCCTTTGCGCTGAGTCGCATGTCGGCAATCTCCTCCCAGGAGCGGCTGAGCGCTTCGCAATAGCCGTTTTTTACCGGGTCAAAGCTATGGGCCTCAATGCTTTCAAAGAGGCTGATGGCAACCTGTAGGGCCTCTTCATCACCAGTAGCGCGGTGATATTCACTCAGCCCGTAGATGGCAAAGCCGAGGGCATAAATCTGCTTCTTGGTGTCGAGTGGTTCGCCTTGGGCGTTGAGTGACCAATAGACTCCGCCAAACTCCCGGTCGTAGAATTTGTCAATGAGGTAGCGCTTGGCACGTGTGGCGGTCTCGAGGTATTCGGGCCTGTGCAGCAGGCGATAGGCGGATGAGAAGGTCCAGAGGATGCGTGCGTTGAGGATGGCACCCTTTTCCGCTTCGGGCATCAGCTCTCCTTCGCCCGTGATGCGTCCATAAAATCCTCCGTGCTCCTTATCTACCATCTTCTCCATCCAGAAAGGAAGGATATTGGAGGTGAGTACCTCGGTAGCCTCAGCGATCAGTTTATTCAGATCAAATTTCATTGCTCCTTTATTTAAAATCAATTAGAATAGAAAACTAATACTCGTAGCTCGTAGCTAAAATAAACCTACCCCCGCTTCTTCTTCAGTTCCTCATTAATGGCTTTCATCCGGTCGTGGTTCAGTGGATAGATGAAGACGACCAGCATCGAGAGGGCTGCAATGGCAGCAGGGATGAAGCTCATCAGATATTTCAGACCGTTGAGGGCTTCGGGGGTCTGCACGGCCTCTTCAGCCGTGTTGTAGCCGAAGAGGGCCAGCAAGGCCATGACTGCCCAACCGGCAAAGGCTCCACCAAACTTCTGTGCCATGGATCCGGAAGAGAAGATCAATCCTGTGGAGGCGGTACCATCCTTCAGTTCGGCGTAGTCGGCCACGTCGGCATACATGCTCCATATCAAGGGGGAGATGATGCCGGTGCAGATGGAGATGAGTATCTGAAGCACGAGGATGAGCCACCAACCTGTGGCGTTGTTGGGTATAAAGAAGAAGAGTACGCTCAGTACCAGCAGCGAAATCAGGGCGCAGGTGTAGGTGGTCTTCTTGCCCAGGCGCAAGGAGACGGGTACGGCCAGGGCCACACCCAGCATGTTGCACACCTCGCCGATACCCAGGAAGAGTCCGGCATAGAAGACTACATTGAAGAAGCCGAAGTCAAGTACGGCATTGGCGCTGATGTAGTCCTTGAAGAAATAGGCTGCCGTGGCACCACGTACCGTGTTGAAGAAGTTGAAGAGAAGTGAGGCACCGTTGAGAATCCACCAGGGGCTGTTGCGTACCAGTGAACCGACATCCTTGCCTACTGACTGTGAGGTCATGCTCTTGACATGCTCACGCGTCAGGCTGAAGCAGATGAGGAAGCCAATCAGGCATCCCGAAGCTATCACCACCATGGCGTATTGCCAGCACTGGGCCAGACTGAAGTCCATTGACTTAAACCAGTTGCAGAGAGGCTCCCAGGAGTAGAGGGCAATGAAGCTACCTCCATAGGCAAAAAACATACGGTAGGAGGAGAATACGGTCTTGGTGTTGGAGTCGTCGGTCATTACGCCGAGCATGGCCCCGTAGGGCACATTGATGGCGGTATAGACAGTCATCATCAGGATGTAGGTGACGTAAGCCCACACCAATTTGCCTGTAGGTCCCATGTCGGGAGTGGTGAACAGCAGGATGCCGGCAATGGCAAAGGGGGCTGCTATCCAGAGCAGGAAGGGACGGTACTTGCCCCAACGGGTTTGGGTACGGTCGGCAATGACTCCCATCATGGGGTCGGACACCGCATCCCAGATACGGGTAATCAGCATCAACATACCGGCATCGGTCAACGAGAGGCCGAAGACGTTGGAATAGAAGAAGGGCAGGTAGTAGGAGAATATCTTCCAGAACATGGAGGAAGACATGTCACCGAAACCATAGCCGATTTTTTCTCTCAGTGGATTCATAGATAATAGGGGTTAGCTTATTTTTTAGAATAATAGTATTTTAGTACCTCTTCGTATTAGTTCTAGTTTTTCTTCATAATTTGCATATTCTTGTCAATCAGTCTCTTCAACGTCTCCACGGAGGCCGTTGTGGTGAAGCCGTCGGCGGGGGTGTTCATGCAGTAATCCACCAGCTGGTCAATCGTGGAGGTGGCCACGTGCATGCGGGTATCGCTTGAGGCGTAGTAGATGAATACCTTGCCATCTTCATCGGCAATCCATCCGTTAGTGAAGAGTACGTTGCTCACGTCGCCGATGCGTTCTTCGCCCTCGGGTACCATGAAGGCACCTGCGGGGGTTGCTATCAGGCGGGTGGGGTCATCGAGAGCCGTCATATACATATAGAGTACGTAGCGCAATCCAGCTGCACATCCGCGCACACCATGGGCCAGATGGAGCCAGCCCTTAGGAGTCTTGATGGGGTGGGGACCTTCACCGTTCTTTACCTCTTTGATGGTGTGGTAATAACGTTGGTCGATGATTTTCTCCTCTTTGACCTCGGCATGGGTGATGTCATCAAACAGTGCCCAGCCGATGCCACCGCCGCTGCCCGCATCTATAAAGCCATCTTGCGGACGGGTATAGAGGGCATATTTACCATCCACAAACTCGGGATGGAGCACCACGTTGCGTTGCTGGCTCTTGCTCTTCAGGTCGGGCAGGCGTTGCCAGGTCTTGAAATCCTTGGTGCGGGCAATCGCTGCGGTAGCCGTAGCCGATGAGAGGTCGCCGGCTGGCGCATTGGGGTCGTGACGCTCGGCACAGAAGATGCCGTAGATCCAACCATCCTCATGGGCAGTGAGTCGCATGTCGTAGATGTTGGTAGCAGGAATCACGTCGTCGGGCATTGTGACGGGATAGTCCCAGAAGCGGAAGTTGTCAATGCCGTTGGGACTCTCGGCGACAGCAAAGAAGGACTTGCGGTCGGCACCCTCTACACGAACCACAAGCAGGTATTTGCCGTTCCACTTGATGGCTCCTGAGTTCATGGTGGCATTCATGCCAATGCGCTCCATCAGATAGGGGTTGGTCTGCTCATCAAGGTCGTAACGCCAGAACACGGGGGTATGGGCTGCTGTAATCACCGGATTTTTATAGCGGGTAAAGATACCGTTTCCATCGGTAAGGGGTTCGTTCTTTCTCGTAATGAGTTCTTCATGTTTACGGAAGAGCTCCTGTACTTTGTCGTTAAAGTTTTCCATGTTGTGATGTTTTATACTCGGTTGTTATGTACTATACTTTTTGTGCGTTATCAAATGAGGGTAAATCACCAAGCTCTTAAATTTGCAGCACAAAAGTAACTTGTTGGCGATAAATAAACTGATACAATTTTATCCCTTTGCAATATTATTCTGAAAAACTTCTCTTTTTTGTGGGAAAGCTTCCTGCTAAACGCTGGAAAAGAAGGGGCCTCTGGCTAGTTAATCTCGACTTGTACACGCTTGTCGGAGAGGATTTCCTTCTCCAGGTCACGACGGTCGAGCTGGATGGGAGTGGATGTGAAGTCGGGCACATTGTAGGAATAGATATTCTCGTCTTCATACTCCCAAGGCCTCTTCTGCGGCATCAGGAAAGGCTTGGAGAAGTGTCCTGTCTCATCCATGTGGGTAAAGTAGAGGCGGGTATAGAGTCCATCGCCCCGACGGCTGCTAAAGACCATCCAGCGGGAGTCGGCACTCCAATTGTGGAAGCTCTCTGTATCGTCACTGTTGACCTCGCTGAGCGGGCGGGTTGTGCCTTGCGTCAAGTCGAGTAGCCAGAGGTCGGCCTCTTTGTGCCAGATGGAGAAGTTGCCGTAGTCGGAGAGGGTATAGACCAGGTAACGACCATCGTAGGAGGGACGGGGGAAGGAGATGCTCTTGCCCTGAGTGGAGACTTTGAGCAGGGTATCTACCTGCTGACCGAATGCGCCTGTGGTGGGATTGAAGTCGATGCTGCAGAGGTCGTAGTGGATGTCTTGATAGCCGGAGGGTATCTCCCGGGCCTCTGATGAGCAGAAGTAGAGCTTGCGGCCGTCGGCGGAGAAGACGGGGAAGGTCTCGAATGATTCACTCCGCTGGAGGAGGGGCGAACGGAGCAGGCGGTGGGTAGCTGGGTGATAGACCACCACATCGGAAGCCAGGTCGAACACCTCGATGCGCTCTTCGCGAACGGTGTGGAATGACTGGCGGGTGTTGTTGACCGAATAGGCGATGTACTCGCCCGAAGGATGCCAGTAGGGATAGACGCAGGCCGAAAGAGTGGAATCAGTCTTGGTGTTGAGCAGCTCGTGCTGTCCGTCGCATTGCATCAAGGTGGCCCCATGCTTGCCTCGGATGTGCAGGCTCAGTCTGGAGGGATTGGTGCGATGCAGGGTATGGCAGTTGAGGCACATGCCGGGCACCTGTGTATTCTCCAACAACGGGCGCTCACGGTAATCGGCCAATGACCGCTCGTAGATACCCATGTGGCTATACACCTCATAGCCGGGGGCTATCTTTCGATATGCCACACCATAAGGGATGGAGTCAGCTGTAACCGGCATGGGGAAGGCATCGTATTGCACCCACCCCTCTTTGTCCCTGGTGCAGACGGTGAAATGGAGCGTATCACCCACATTTTGTGCAAGTAACGCTTGCCACTTCGAGGGTACGAATAGCACCTCTTTCCCCCTGACGTGCAGCGAACCGCTGCGCCCGCCCTTGATCTGTACGTCCACCTTATCACATGCTGTTTCCAAGGAGAAATTCATCGGGGCAATGTTGCAGGGGATGGTCACTCCGCAGTAATCGGGGTAGATGGGTGGATAGCCTGACTGATGTCTGGGATGGTCGATGGCATCATCCTGGGAGAGCCAGAACCAGACGGACAATGCAATGACTAAAGGGGGCAGTATGTATTTGCTCCAGAGGGTGTGCGATGGCTTATTCTTTTTCATGATTGTGCTGTTTTTAGCGTGAAGGATAGAGTAAGTAGTACCAATAGGTGTGGCCGAAGCGAGCCTGCAGCAGGGCTTGGGTATCGGGCTTCTTGGAGAGGTAGATGCGGGCAAACTCGCCGACCTCGTTCATGACCTCTGACGAAAGGCTCCAGGGTACGCCCTGAAAACTGTTGTGCTCTTGGGTCCAGACGAAGGCCAGCAGCTCCTGATAGTGGCGGGGGATGTGCTTATAGCCCACTTCGCGTCCTAAGGGATAGTAGCGCATGAAGCGCTCCACGTCGCGTTGCTCCATGACGTAGGCCATCATGTACTCGTAGGCCAGTCGATTCTTGCTGTTGTGAGTGAAGAGCAGGCCCATCATATCCACTAGTTCGCCTTCGCTGAAGAGGAAGTCGTCGGTATATCTCACCTGTCGGAGCCAGCCCCATTCGGGATGGGCGTTGATCTTCTCTTCTTGCCCTAGGGAGGCTATGGCCTGTTCGGCCCAGCGGTCGTAGAACATGGTCTTCTGCAGCATGCGCAAGTATTTGGCGGCCACTTCATACTGTCCGTTGATCAGATTGGTCTCGGCCAGTCGCTTGATGGCGCGTGCACTCTTTTTATAATTAGGTATAGCCTCCATCGCCTCAAAAGCCACCCGTTGGGCACTGTTGACCATGCCGATATGGTAAAACACCTCACCCAAGGGGAGTGGGCTGACGAAGTCGCGTTCGAAGGTGGGGAGCAACCCCTCCGTACCATTCTGATAGTAGGCGAACATCCGATCGGGCAGCAAGCCCTGTTTGGCCAAAGCGAGGTTGAGGCAGGTGACACCAAAGGGTGAGGTGGGGGTCTTTTTGTTGGCTTGGGCTATCACTTTGCCCCACTGTCTGTTGCGTACGAAGTAGTCGTAGCCCATCAGCTTCTCTTTCTCCATGTCACACAGAATTGTAAGCAGCAGGCCGCCTCCTCCTATCAGGAGAACCGCCTCTACCCAGGTGGCTCTACGCGATGGATAGTGTGAAATCCAAACCATGACCTGAGGCATCAAGGCAAAGAGGGGAAGTAATGCGAGTTGTCCCCAGGGCACTACTTCAGGATAGCGGTAGTAATCTATGCCGCACAGCAGCCGGGAGGCCGGGTAGGGGGCAAAAAGAACAGCCAGCAGGGGAACCGATACAGCCAGGACTCCTACGCCCCAAGCGATGCCTATACCACCCCAAAGGTCTTTGCGACGGATGTTGCGCAGCAGCTCATAGAGTAGCAGCCATCCGGCAAAGACGAAGTGGGCACTGCCGATGGTCCAGTAGAGCAACGGCGTGACAAGCAGTACATAGACGGTACGATGCCATTTGCCTTGGGTGTTCAGATACCCCCAGGAGGCTACGAGCGCTAGGAGTAAGGCCACTGGATAGCAGAGCATTACGCTTTCATCCATCAGGTGTACCCAAAGCAGTATGGAGGGGATGAATGAACAGAGGTAGTGGCTGGATGTGGCTGCTTGCTCACGGGCCAGTTGCCACACCATCTGCTGGATGGCCATGAGCAGCAAGGCCATCACCACAGCACCAAGCCACGGGAAGAGGAACAACTGGGTGAGAAATTCAGCCAGGTAGTCGGCTACCCCTCCAGGAATCCTCCAGGCTGCCCACCAGTAATCTGCATCCCAGAGGAAGAGCTGGAACTGCTCGTGGTAGGTGAGATGGTAGGGATAGACCAGGGCCCAAAACAGGATGCACACCAGGCCAAAGAGCAGGGTGAGACAGGCTTTGCTGTATTTTAATGGGATTGCTTTCATGGTGATTGTTTGCTATGTGTTTGTTTCTTATTTGTTTATCCACTCCAAGACTTCGGCAGGGGTGTCTTCCAGCGCTTTCACCTCTTCAGGTCCGAAGTTGGCTGGTGTGCTGGAGAGGTCGGGTATGTTGTACGACTTCAGGTTGAGGTCGTCCATCTCGGGGTCGGCTTGTGGAATGACGAAGGGAGCATGGGCCCGGCCTTCTGCATCGAGGTAGGCGAGGTAGATGCGGCCGTACTGCCCGTCGCCTCGCTTGCTGGCAAAGGCTATCCATCGGCTGTTGCTGCTCCAGCTGTGGTAGGTCTCTGAGCGGTTGGAGTTGACAGCGGCCAGGGTGTCCATCTGCATGGTCTGGAGATCCATCAGCTGAAGCTCTGTCTCGCGATGCCAGATGGGGAAGGTTCCGTAGTGGGCCACGGTGTAGAGTAGGTAGCGGCCATCGGGAGAGACCTTAGGGTGGCATACCGAACCGCCCTGCTGACGCGCGTTCCAGAGGGTATCAACCTCCGTGCCCCAGCAACCCTCGTTGGTCTGGAAGGCGATGCGGCAGAGGGAGTAGCGGGTCTCTCTCACGCCATCGGGCATGGGCAGACGGGGGGCCGTGCAGTAATAGACCCATGCACCATCGGGGGAGAAGGTGGGAAAGGTCTCCAGCTGCATCGAGTCGCTGACCAGAGGGGAAGCAAAGAGCTGGTTGCTGTCGAAGTCGGCCATGACCAGGTCCGACTCCGTGTCATAGACCTCCAGCCGTTGGCTGCCTGCGGTATGGAAGGCCGGAATAATGATGTTGGTGGAGAAGACTCCATAGCGCCCGTTGGGGTGAAAGTCACCATAGACCGCCCCCGAAATCATCGGTCCTGCCTTGAGGGTCAGTTTGCGGAGGATGCCTTCGCGATTGAGGAGGGTGCCGCCTCCCTTTCCGCGCAGGTGGAACATGGAGCGGTCGCCCCGGTTGCTGCCGTGGATATGGCAGTTCATGCAGCGGCGGCCCAGTTGCTCATTGTCCGCCAGGATGCGCTCATCGAAGCTCTCCAGGTGGCGTTCGCAGAGGCGAAGCGTGTTCCATACCTCATAGCCAGGCTCTATCAGCCGGTAGGTGACGTAGCCATCCACGGGTTCCGGGGTAACGTACCAGGCTAGTGGTCGGTAGCTTACCCATCCCTTCTTCGTGCGGGCGGTCAAGTTGACGTGCAATGTGTCGCCTCGTGAGGCTTCGAGTAGCTGTCGCCACTCCTGCATCGGAAAGCAGACCTTCCGGCCTCGGTTGCGGAGTGCCAATTTACCCTTGGCTCCCTCCACTTCCACAGCCAGCGCAGAGACCTGCTCATCGCGCAGGAGGAAGTTGAGTGGTGCTATATTATAAGGTATAGTAATCTGCTCGTAGTTGGGATAGATCTCGGGCAGGTTGTCGCAAGGTGTCACCTCGCTGGGTCGTGGGGTGCAGCCGGCCCATGTAAGCCATAGGATGAGGGCCAGTAAGCTGTATGACAGGCAGTGTCTATTCATCTCTCTTCTCTCCTTTCCGTTGGGCAAAATGATAATAGAACCAGTAGGTTGTGCCGTAAGCTTCGTAGAGTGCTTTGGCAGAACCGCCGGTTGACTCGTAGCGCTGGGTGTACTCCTTGAAAGCCTGCATGGTGGATTCGGGGAAATGCCAGGTGATGCGGTCGCTTTGTGCCTCGGGGGTACTGGCCAGATAGATCATCATGGCCTCGGCATAGAGCCCTGTAAGCGAGAGTGACTGGGAACCAGCTGCCGCATAACGAAGGTAGTCGTCGGCAAACGAACGGATATCCTTCTGCATCAGATGGACACAAAGCAGGTAGTCGAGCTGCATGCTCCGGTAAGGAGAAGGCCGCTCCAGCAGGTGGCGGAGCGAGGTGACCACATCGCCATTCAGACGGAGCGTGTCGGTCGGAGAAAGGGTGGATCGCTTGTGCTCCAGCCAGTTGGTAACTGCCGCTGTGCGGCTATGAGGCATACGTTGACGGGCCCATTGACGGTAGCAGAGGGTCTTGTCAAGCATACGTAGGTACTTCATGGCAGCGGCTTCATCGCCCTGTATCAGGTTGATTTCGGCCAGTCGCTTGAGTGCTCTTCCTCCCCGGTGCTGTGGGGAGAAGATCATCCCGAGGATGGCAGCATGTTCGGCCATGGTGTAGTCACCCAGCGCAAACCATACCTCGTTGGCGGCATAGATGGAGAAGTAGTTGCCAGAGGGGTCCACCGGCAGGAAGAGCCCCTTCTCACCGGAGCGGTAAGAGGCCATCAGGTGCTCAGGCAACCGGCCTTCTGCGGCATGAAGCAGGTGAGCATAATAGTCCTTGACCAACGGATAAGCTCCGGGTTGCTCCTTCTCCAGCAGGTGGCTTAACCGCTCGTGGCGACCGAAGTAGTAGGTACAATCCAGGGCCAGAGAGTGCTCTAGGGCGAAGTCGGGTCGTCCCCAGCGGATGCTCCAGCAGCCCGTTCCCCAGCAGTAGGTGCCCACTCCCAGCAGCAGGAGTTGCAGGGGGAGGGCGCGATAGCGAAGCCTCTTCCACAGCCTCCACAGGGCATAGAGTGTCCATGCCCAGCCGGTCAGTGTGATGGTTGAGGCCAATGGGTAGGCGATGAGCGATGCCCTTCCGGCCTCCCAGATTACCAGCGCTGTGGCCACAATCCATGCCAACGTCCGGGATTGGCAGGCTATCAGCCGATAGACTCCCGAGCCAAAAGCCAGCAACAGCAGGGAGAGAATCAGCGGGCCAACGGCTTCATAATAATAGAGTTGGGTAAGGAATCGTCCTGACCATTCCGCAAGTGCCCCGGGTGAAGTGAGCCAAGGCAGCCAGTCGCTCCACGCCCAGAGGAAGAGTGAGGTCTGCTCGCGATAATAGAAGTGATAAGGTAATCCCAGCCAAAAGAAGAGGAAAAGCAACAGCCAAGCCACGGCGGCCACTGACCAGGCCACCGCATGCCGACCGTGCTTGCTATGGAATACCTTCATGATATTTGTGTTGATGCGTTGAATTAGTGCACAAAGATAAGCCTTCTTTCTGACGCAGGAAAATAAATGGCCAAAAATAATGGGACTAGCGTAGAATGTGCAAAAAAAAGGGAAGTCTCACGACTTCCACATTTCTTCTAACCTTAAATCTAAATCTCTATGAAAAAAACGTG
>CAMACX010000002.1 GCA_945831575.1 uncultured Mediterranea sp. | reverse complement strand
AGAGCTACACGCCCTTCGTCATCGAGACCTCCATCGGTGTGGACCGTATGTTCCTGAGCATCATCTGCGCCAGCTATCAGGAGGAGAAGCTGGAGAACGGCGAGAGCCGCGTGGTGCTGAAGCTGCCCGCTGCCCTGGCCCCCGTGAAGCTGGCTGTGATGCCGCTGGTCAAGAAGGACGGGCTGCCTGAGAAGGCCCGCGAGATTGTGGACAACCTGAAGTTCCACTTCAACTGCCGCTACGACGAGAAGGACTCCATCGGCAAGCGCTACCGCCGCCAGGATGCCATCGGCACCCCCTTCTGCATCACGGTAGATCACGAGACGCTCAACGACGGCTGCGTCACCCTGCGTGACCGCGACACGATGCAGCAAGAGCGCGTAGCCATCAGCAGCCTCTGCAGCCTCATCGAGGAGCGCGTCAGCATCCCCTCCCTGCTGAAGAAGCTCTGATAGGGGAGTGAATATATGATTTATTATTTAGGAACCACTGATAACCCGTAACATTAATCATCAAAATGAAGCAAATCTATTCCTGGATAGTGGCCTTAGTACTTGGGGGTACGGCCCTGTTGAGCGCCTGCGATGAGGTGTCCGAACCGACTGCCTACGACAACTGGCAGGAGCGCAACGAGGCGTTCATCGACTCTATCCGCACCCTGACGGGACAGGTCAATGCGGCCACCATCGAGCAGGCCGACCAGATGCCCGTGGGTCAGCTCTTCTCCATCTACGTGCCCGCAGCTAGCACCAACGAGGAGGAGTGCTATATCTACTGCAAGAAGCTCCGCGCCGTGCCCGAAGGGCGCCGCCCCCTCTACACAGAGCAGGTAGCCACATTCTACTACGGCACGCTGATCAACGGTACCCGCTTCGACGGCAACTTCACCGGCTTCCCTGCGACCTATCAGGGTAGCATTAACCCCGATGAGCGGTTGCCGCAAGCCACCGACTCACCCACTGAGTTTGGCGTATCGCAGGTCATCAGCGGTTGGACCTCCGCCCTGCAGCTGATGCGCACCGGCGAACGGTGGATGCTCTACATCCCCCACACCTGCGCCTACGGCACCTCGGGCAGCGGCAGCATCCCCGGCTACTCCGCCCTGACCTTCGATGTCGAGCTGGTAGCCGTCACGCTGGAGTAAGAACCTACTATTGCAACACACTTCCTAAAAAGAGTCAGGAGCGCCCTCTCCTGACTCTTTTTTTTTGGGGGCCTCATACAGCTTTTAGGATGAACCTATCGCCCTCCCATCTCACTCTGAAAGCCCTGCATAAAGATGCATAAATTACAATTTTCATCATTTTCGTGCATTTTCTTTATAAATTGTTTGCTAGTTTGAATTTTCTATGTACTTTTGCAACCGCAAACGAAGAAACAGCAACATCAAAAGCCTGTTTTTACGATAGAGAAAGAATAACGAAATAGTTCAATCAAACAAAAGAATAGAATAAGATTATGAATGCAGCTAACGTATTAGAAGATTTGAAAAGACGGTTTCCAGGAGAGCCCGAGTATCATCAAGCAGTAGAAGAGGTTTTAGGAACCATCGAAGAAGAGTACAACAAACATCCCGAATTTGACAAGGCCAACCTGATAGAGCGCCTTTGCATCCCCGACCGCGTATATCAATTCCGCGTGACTTGGGTGGATGACCAGGGCAACGTACGCACCAACATGGGTTACCGCGTGCAGCACAACAACGCCATCGGCCCCTACAAGGGCGGTATCCGCTTCCATGCCTCAGTCAACCTGGGCATCCTGAAGTTCCTGGCCTTCGAGCAGACCTTCAAGAATTCACTCACCACGCTCCCGATGGGTGGCGGCAAGGGCGGATCCGACTTCTCGCCCCGTGGCAAGAGCAACGCCGAGGTGATGCGCTTCTGCCAGGCCTTCATGCTGGAGCTGTGGCGCCATATCGGTCCCGACGTGGACGTACCTGCCGGTGACATCGGCGTAGGTGGCCGCGAAGTGGGCTACATGTTTGGCATGTACAAGAAGCTGACGCGTGAGTTCAGCGGCGTGCTCACCGGCAAGGGCCGCGAATTTGGCGGTTCGCTCATCCGTCCCGAAGCTACGGGCTACGGTAACGTCTATTTCCTTCTGGAGATGCTCAAGACACGCGGCATGGACCTGCAGGGCAAGACGGTGCTCATCTCGGGCGCCGGCAACGTGGCCCAATATACCGCCGAGAAGGTGCTCCAGATGGGCGGCAAGGTGCTGACCATGAGCGACTCCGACGGCTACGTCTATGACCCCGAAGGCATCGACCGCGAGAAGCTCGACTACATCATGGAGCTGAAGAACCTCTACCGTGGCCGCATCCGCGAATACGCAGAGCAGTACCCCGGCGTGAAGTACGTGGAGGGTGCAAAGCCCTGGGGAGAGAAGGCCGACATCGCCCTGCCCTGCGCTACGCAGAACGAGCTCAACGGTGACCAGGCCCGCCAGCTGGTGGCCAACGGCGTAATCGCCGTGAGCGAGGGAGCCAACATGCCCTCTACGCCCGAAGCCATCAAGGTCTTCCAGGAAGCGAAGATTCTTTACGCCCCGGGCAAGGCTTCCAATGCCGGTGGTGTATCGGTATCGGGCCTGGAGATGACGCAGAACTCCGAGCGCCTCTCCTGGAGCAGCGAAGAGGTGGATGCCAAACTGCACTACATCATGGAGAACATCCACGAGAACTGCGTGAAGTACGGCACCGAACCCGACGGCTACGTCAACTACGTGAAGGGTGCCAACATCGCCGGCTTCATGAAGGTGGCCAAGGCCATGATGGCTCAGGGCATCGTATAAGATGAGTACGAGTCAATACTTAATAACAGACATAAGTCTAATGACAGACAGAAGTCTGAAACAATAGTATAAGAGCATAGATTTTGAAATGTTGAGGGGGACGGGCTGTGAAGCTCGTCCCCCTTTCTGTTGCCATATAGCGAGCCTGGACAATCATCGTCACAACCACAGAAATCCAGATGATGTGCGAAAACAACTTTATCCCCCGGATATATTTGGTACTTTGCGGGAAAAGTTGTATCTTTGCGAGTGATTTTAAATCCTTTGAGCAGATTATGAAGGAAGATGCAAGCAATGAACTAAAAAGCAAGCTGAGGGAAGAGGTCAAGAAGGCCTGCGACGTGATGGCACGGGGCGGAGTCATCCTCTACCCCACGGACACGATATGGGGCATCGGCTGCGATGCCACCAACGCCGAGGCGGTAAAGCGTGTCTATGAGATCAAGCAGCGGACCGACAGCAAGGCACTGCTGGTGCTCGTGGACAGTGCCGTGAAGGTGGACTTCTACGTGAGCGAGGTGCCCGACGTGGCGTGGGACCTCATCGAGCTGGCCAACAAGCCGCTCACCATCATCTACGACCACGCACGCAACCTGGCCCCCAACCTGCTGGCCGAAGATGGCAGCGTGGGCATCCGGGTGACCCGTGAGCACTTCTCGCAGCAGCTCTGCCAGCGCTTCCGCAAGGCCATCGTATCGACCTCGGCCAACATCAGCGGCTCCCCCTCACCACGCACCTACGCAGACATCAGCGAGGAGGTGAAGGAGGCGGTAGATTACATCGTGGACTTCCGCCGCGAGGAGACGGCCCAGGCAGCCCCGTCGAGCATCATCAAGCTAGGAGCCAAAGGGGAGGTGCGCATCATCCGCGAGTAGCCCCGGAGGCCTGCACCAATAGAGAAGACCAAGCCTACATACTAACCAAGCACATCATGCAGAAATTTACACTATACTCTATCCTAAAGAGGATGAAGACTGAGCCTAAGGAGGGGCTGAGGCGCTTCATCGTGTGGCGCGAACGCCACATCAAGGAGAAGCGGTTCATCCTCATACTGAGCTTTCTGGTGGGCATATTCACCGCCTTTGCGGCGCTGATACTGAAGATGCTCATCCACTGGATACAGAATTTCCTCACGGAAAACTTTGATACGACGGAGGCCAACTACCTCTACCTGGTCTATCCCGTAGTGGGTATCTTCCTGGCCGGTCTCTTCGTGCGCCGCATCGTGAAGGATGACATCGGCCACGGAGTGACGAAAATCCTCTATGCCATCTCGCGCCGACAGGGGCGCATCAAGCGGCACAACACGTGGAGCAGTGTGATAGCCAGTTCGATCACCATCGGATTCGGCGGTTCGGTGGGAGCCGAGGCACCCATCGTGCTCACCGGTTCGGCCATCGGCAGCAACCTGGGCAGCCTCTTCAAGATGGAGCACCGCACGCTGATGCTGCTCGTGGGCTGCGGTGCCGCAGGAGCCGTGGCCGGTATCTTCAAGGCCCCCATTGCAGGACTGGTCTTCACACTGGAGGTGCTGATGATTGACCTGACGATGACCTCGCTGCTTCCGCTGCTCATCTCGGCGGTGACGGCAGCCACGGTGAGCTACATCACGACGGGGACGGATGCCATGTTTAAGTTTCACCTCGACCAGGCCTTTGAGCTGGAGCGCATCCCCTACGTGATCCTGCTGGGCATCTTCTGCGGACTGGTGTCGCTCTACTTCACCCGCGCCATGAATGCGGTGGAGGGCATCTTTGGCCGCCTGGGCAACCCCTACAAGAAGCTGGCCCTGGGCGGAGGGATGCTGAGCGTGCTCATCTTCCTCTTTCCCCCGCTCTACGGTGAAGGCTACGACACCATCGAGCTGCTGCTCAACGGCACCAATACCAGTGAGTGGGACACGGTGATGAACAACTCCTTCTTCTACGGTCACGGCCAGTGGCTGCTAGTCTATCTGCTGCTCATCATCCTCTTCAAGGTGTTTGCCTCCAGCGCCACCAACGGCGGCGGTGGCTGCGGCGGTATCTTTGCCCCCTCACTCTATCTGGGGTGCATCGCAGGCTTCGTCTTTGCCCATTTCAGCAACGACTTTGATGCCACGACCTACCTGCCGGAGAAGAACTTTGCCCTGATGGGCATGGCCGGCGTGATGAGCGGTGTGATGCACGCCCCCCTCACAGGAGTCTTCCTCATCGCCGAGCTGACGGGTGGCTACGACCTCTTCCTGCCGCTTATGATCGTCAGCGTAAGCTCCTACCTCACCATCATCGCCTTTGAGCCCCACAGCATCTACTCCATGCGTCTGGCCAAGAAGGGGCAGCTGCTGACGCACCACAAGGACCGCGCCGTACTGACGCTGATGAAGATGGAGCACGTGGTGGAGAAGGACTTCCAGGTGGTACACCCCGAGATGGACCTGGGGCAACTGGTACACGCCATCTCGGCCACGAAGCGCAACGTCTTCCCCGTGACCGATGCGCAGGAGAAGCTCATCGGCATCGTGCTGCTCGACGACATACGCAACATTATGTTCCGTCAGGAGCTCTACCACCGCTTCACGGTGGGCAAATTCATGACCTCTCCCCCTGCCCGGCTCCACAACACCGACAGCATGGAGCAGGTGATGCAGGTCTTTGACGACACCAAGGCCTGGAACCTCCCCGTGGTCGATGAAGAGGGCCGCTACCTGGGCTTCATCTCCAAGTCGAAGATATTCAACAACTACCGACAGGTGCTCGTACACTTCAGCGACGAATAAACGAAGTTTATGGTGATTAGTGATTAGTGTTTAGTGATTAAACAAGCCAAATCACCCTAATCACTAATCCCTAATCATTAATCATTAATCATTAATCACTAATCATTAATCATTAATCACTAATTAAAAATGACCCGATTAACCCTTACCTGTTTACTCTGTCTTTGCACGCTGATGGGTGCATTCGGACAGCAAGCGATTGAACTCAAAGATGTCGTGGGTGGTGCATTCTACCCCCAGAACATTGCCAACGTCCTCCCCATACCGGGCGACGGCGAGCACTACACGCAGATGAGTGCCGACCACACCCAGGTAGTGAAGTACTCCTTCAAGACGGGCAAGCAGGTGGAGGTGCTCTTTGATGCCGCCACGGCCCGCGAATGCCCCTTCAAGCACTTTGACAGCTACAGCTTTGCCCCCGACGGCAGCAAGCTGCTCATCGCCACCAAGACCAGTTACATCTACCGACGCTCCTACACCGCCGAACACTACCTCTACAGCCTCAAGCGCAACAGCGAGGGGCGCATCAACAACGTGGTGGAGCGGCTCAGCGACGGTGGAGCACAACAGGCTCCCGTCTTCTCGCCCGACGGCACGATGGTGGCCTTCGTACGCGACAACAACATCTTCCTCGTCAAGCTGCTCTACGGCAACAGCGAGAGCCAGGTGACGGAGGACGGCAAGCGCAACGAGGTGCTCAACGGCATCCCCGACTGGGTCTATGAGGAGGAGTTCTCGATGAACCGCGCCCTGGAGTTCAGCGCCGACAGCAAGATGCTCGCCTTCATCCGCTGGGACGAGAGCCAGGTGCCGATGTACAGCTTCCCCCTCTTTGCCGGAGCGGCTCCGCGCCACGAGGCACTGGCCAAGTACCCGGGCGAATATACCTATAAATACCCCAAGACGGGTGAGGTCAACTCCACCGTGTCGGTTCACACCTTTGACATCAAGAGCAAGGTGACGCGCAAGATGCAGGTGCCCCTGGATGCCGACGGCTACATCCCCCGCATCTTCTTCACCCGCAACCCTGACCAGCTGGCCATCGTCACCCTCAACCGCCACCAGAACCTGCTCAACATCTTCCTGGCCAACCCGCGGAGCACTGTCTGCAAGGAGCTGCTGCGTGACGAGAGCGACACCTACATCAGCGAGAATGCGCTCAATCAGATCAAGTTCTACGACGATCACTTCAGTTACCTGAGCGAACGCACGGGTTTCAGCCACCTCTACTGGTGCTCGCTCACGGGCACGCAGCAGAAGCCCATCACCAGCGGCAACTACGAGGTCATCGACTTCCTGGGCTACAGCGAGGCCGACGGCAGCTTCTACTTCACCAGCAACGAGGAGAGCCCTATGTGCAAGGCCATCTACAAGGTGGACCGCAAGGGGCGCAAGACCAAGCTGAGCAGCCAGCGGGGCACCAACAGCGCCATCTTCAGCAGTGACATGAAGTACTACGTCAACCGTTTCCAGAACCTCTCCACCCCCACGGTCATCACCCTCAACGACTGCAACGGCCGTGAGCTGACCACCCTGCTCGACAACGCCGCACTCAAGGCCAAGCTCTCCCAGTATGCCGTGCCGCAGAAGGAGTTCTTCAGCTTCACCACCGGCGAGGGCGTGCAGCTCAACGGCTGGATGATGAAGCCCTGCGACTTTGATGCCAACCGCAAGTACCCCGTGCTGATGCACCAGTACAGCGGCCCCGGTTCGCAGCAGGTGCTCGACCAGTTTGGCATCTCTTGGGAGACCTACATGGCCTCCAGAGGCTACATCGTGGTCTGTGTGGATGGACGCGGCACAGGAGGCCGGGGAGCACAGTTCACGAAGTGTACCTACCTCAAGCTGGGCTATCTCGAAGCACGCGACCAGGTGGAGACGGCCCTCTGGCTCGGTCAGCAGCGCTACGTGGATAAGGAGCGCATCGGCATCTGGGGCTGGAGCTTCGGTGGCTACATGACGCTGATGAGCATGAGCGAAGGGCGTCCCGTGTTCCGCGCCGGTGTGGCCGTGGCTGCCGTCACCGACTGGGGCTACTACGACACCATCTACGGCGAACGCTTCATGCGCACACCCAAGGAGAATAGCGAGAACTACCGCCTCACCTCCACCTTCAGCCGCGCTGAGCAGCTGCATGGCAGCCTCCTGCTCGTGCATGGCATGGCCGACGACAACGTCCACTTCCAGAACTGCGCCGAATATGCCGAGCAGCTGGTACAACTGAATAAGCCCTTCGAGATGCAGCTCTACACCAACCGTGACCACGGCATCTACGGTGGCAATACCCGTCTGCACCTCTACAACCGCCTGACCAGCTTCTTCGACCGCGAACTGAAAAAGTAATAAGACTGCAACACATGGAACCCAAGCAAAGAGTACGCAAGCCCGAGTGGCTGAAGATAAGCATCGGCGCCAATGAGCGCTACACCGAGACGAAACGCATCGTGGAGTCCCACTGCCTGCACACCATCTGCAGCAGTGGGCGCTGCCCCAACATGGGCGAATGCTGGGGACGCGGCACGGCCACCTTCATGATTGGCGGTAACATCTGCACCCGCTGCTGCCGCTTCTGCAACACGCAGACGGGCCGCCCCCTACCCCTCGACCCTGCCGAGCCGCAGCACGTGGCCCACAGCGTACAGCTCATGAAGCTGAGCCACGCCGTCATCACCAGTGTGGACCGTGACGACCTGCCCGACCTGGGCACTGCCCATTGGGCGAAGACCATCCGCGAGGTCAAGCAGACCAACCCCGACACCACCGTAGAGGTGCTGATACCCGACTTCCAGGGCCACCGCGAACTGGTACAGCAGGTCATTGACGCTCAGCCCCACATCATTGCCCACAACATGGAGACCATCCGCCGCCTCACCCCCGAGGTGCGGAGCGTGGCCCGCTACGACACCAGCCTCAGCGTGCTTGAGCAGATTGCACAGAGTGGCATCACCTGCAAGACAGGCATCATGGTGGGCCTGGGCGAGACCCCCGAAGAGGTGGAGGAACTGATGGACGACCTCCGTGCCATCGGTTGCCAGATTCTCACCATCGGCCAGTACCTGCAGCCCTCGCACCGCCACTACAACGTAGCCGAGTACGTCACCCCCGAGCAGTTCAAGCGCTACAAGGAGCTGGGTTTGCAGAAAGGCTTCAAGCAGGTAGAGAGCGCTCCCCTGGTCCGCTCCTCGTACCACGCTGAGCAGTCACTCGCCTTCCTCAAGAAGTAGAGAAATTTTGAGAGAAAATGAAAATAATCCTTCACCCTTCACTTTCCCTTTTATCACACTGAATTACAGTACATTACAAGGTGAAGGATGGGTGAAGGATTAAAATGCCATCCTTCACCACTTAATTAATTATGGTACAACACGTTAGGTCACTAAAGTGAAGGGTGAAGGATTTTTTACGTTGAGCCGACAATATTTTCCTGGGGAGGTAGTGTTCGTACACAGCCTTTGTACACTTATCCAAAGCTTTCGAACAACTGTTCAAAGGCTTTGTACATTTGTACAAAAGCTTTGCACAGATGATATGTCGCGACTAAAAAAGATATTCACCCGATGAGATTGTTCTGTTCTTCTGAGAGGTTAACTCCCCAGCCCTGGGCAGTTAACTTCTCAGCTGTGGAGAGTTAACTGTTCAGCCGTGAATAACAAACTAATCACACTCGGAGGTCTTCATTGTTGGAGCCAATGCCATAGTTACTCATTTGGGATTAAGATTAATAATCCTATCGGCTGAAGATTAATAACCTTGTAGCTTTAAGATTATTAATCTTCCAGTTGGTGAAGCTAACTGAACAGATGAAGCTAACTAAACAGGTGAAGCTAACGGTATTAAAAGAAAAGAGTGCTTGCTCTGCATCCTGCTCATTACCTTTGGCTGCTACCAGTTTCCGATACTCTTCAGGTTGAGTGTCCTTGAGGAATGCGATGACCTCTGAACGCACCAGACAGAGCTCACGGCCATATTCTGTATTCTCTATCTATTGCTTCTGCCTGAGGGACAGCATCTCGGCAGTTCACTTACATT
This sequence comes from uncultured Mediterranea sp., assembly GCA_945831575.1. Classification (GTDB taxonomy): domain Bacteria; phylum Bacteroidota; class Bacteroidia; order Bacteroidales; family Bacteroidaceae; genus Bacteroides. The sequence continues at coordinate 139,875 of CAMACX010000002.1, read as the reverse complement.
CATAAAAGGGGTATATACCCGTCAAAAGTACCCCAAAACATGTATGAAAAATAGGGTGAAATACCCTTATACCGCAAAAACGTACACAATACACCCCTATTTTTACAGGAAAAAAGCATCAAAAAGTGGCAAAATAGTCCGTATTTTGCCTAAATTGCATCAAAGATCAAGTTGTTGCCACCCTTGTTGCCACCCATAACGTATTGTATATCAAAGAGTGTTGCAACATGGCAACATAATGACACAAAAATAAATCTGTAGAGGGTCGTATGGAAGCAGGTCACCCATGGACACCCGGCGATTGGACTTGTTGTATATTCTAACTTAAAAGTATACCACCCCTAATAATTAAAAAGTCGTTCATCCGACATTTCAGGTGATAAGTTGAAAATAATGCAAAAAGGACGAAAAACGCTGTACTGTTTTAACTATGCTATGCGCATAGTATTATTGCTAAACAAATATAAAAACTAAAGTTTCCTAGCACGTTATGAATTAATATTTCTACATTTGCAGGGAAATACAAAGACCCTGGAATGAAAAAAGAATTTGGAAAGTGGTTAATGGATATAGCAAAGTATATGACTACAGCTTTGTTATTATCCTCTGCGTTCGGAGATATGGGCAACGGATGGGTAGTGACTGCGGTAATTGCATCATCCGTGATAACCCTTGTGGTCGGTTTAATATTAATAGGAAAAGATAGAAAGGAGAATTAATCATGGGAGCAATAGCAGTATCTATATATGTATCTTTAGTGGCTATTATCGGATTTGCCTATTTCACGCATCAGGACAAAAAAAAGTGTAAGCACTGAGATACCCTTAGGACAAAGTGTGGCATGGGCAACGCTCATGCCGAGCGTACAAATTATAAAGAGGGTGTGTCAAAAGTAACCGACACGCCCTCTTTTTTGGCATTGTACATCATGTTTGCTTCTTAGGCCCTTTTTAGGCAGCGATGCCATAATTGCGATTATTAGCCCCCAAAAGTGTTATATGAGGTGTATATGGCTTAGAACGGCGTGATAAACGGGATAAGAACCTCTCCGTAGGTTCATTTTGGGCTTTTCGCAAGAGTTAAATGTTTTTGCACTACCTTCAGGGTACGAAGGGTAGAAGGAGCACGGTCCACTCCCACCCTGAGTTTAAGCCGATTCATCTCTTCATCCAACGAGGCCAGCAGTAACAGCGATTCATTTCTACAAGATTCTGAAAGTACCATCGTTAATTGATTAAAGATTGCTTTTTTCATTGTCATACAGTCTATTTATGGATTACACTGCAAATAAAGCACCTTTAGTCGGTAATAAATAGGATTACAAATACTGAATGACCAACATTTTCCAGAAAGGCTGACTAAGCAAGCGAGACAATAAGTACTGAGATTGCCTATATATAAATAAGGTATAGGGGCTGTCAGGAGACCCGCAACATCCCGCAAACGATTGCAAACTCTTTTATCGCTATTCGGGCTGTATTTAACAACTGCGAAATATAAAAACGCTTACTTTTGTCGCGTCATATCATGCTGTGACGTGTAGTGACTCAGCATGATGTAACATGAGAGAAAATAGTATTATTAATATTGTTAACTTAAAATTTAAATGCATGATGCAAGTTAATCTGAGAATCTGTCGAACGATTCTGCCCCTAATTTTAGGGTTGTTCTTGTCAGTAGGCGTTTATGCACAGACCATCACCGTGAAAGGGCACGTCAAAGATGCCATGGGTGAGGTGATTGGAGCGAACGTCATCGAAAAAGGTAACCCATCTAACGGTACGATTACCGACCTGGATGGTAACTTCACGCTCACAGTGCCTAAGGGAGCCTTCCTTCAGGTGTCTTTTATCGGCTACCAAACAGCCGAGGTGGCCGCCGCACCGCAGGTGGTCATCGAACTGAAGGATGACGCCGAGCTGCTGAATGAGGTAGTGGTGATCGGTTACGGTGTAGCCAAGAAGAACGACTTGACGGGATCTGTTACAGCCGTGAAGCCGGATGAGATGAACAAAGGTCTGGTGACCAATGCGCAAGACATGATGCAAGGTAAGATTGCTGGTGTCAACGTGACAAGCGACGGTGGTACTCCGGGTGGTGGCGCTACTATCCGTATCCGTGGTGGTTCGTCACTGAATGCCAGCAACAGCCCCTTGATTGTGATTGATGGTCTGGCCATGGACAACGAAGGTGTAAAAGGTCTTTCCAACCCCCTGTCAATGGTTAACCCTGCTGATATCGAAAGCTTTACCGTGCTGAAGGATGCTTCGGCCACAGCCATCTACGGTAGCCGTGGTTCTAACGGTGTCATCATCATCACCACGAAGAAGGGACGTTCCGGACAGAAGGCCAAAGTGACCTACAACGGCAACGTGTCAATGAGCATGAAGAAGAAGACCATCGACGTGCTGAGCGGTCAGCAGTTCGGTGAAATGATTGAGGAGTACTATGGTGTAGGAAGCAACGAGTGGAACCTCACCGTAGGTGCCAACCGTGGCAACGGAACGTGGGACTTTGCACGTCAGAACAGCGACGGCACCTACACCTACAACAACACCGACTGGCAGGACGAAATCTATCGTACCGCCATCAGCCATGACCACAACATCACTATTGCCGGTGGTCTGAACAACATGCCCTACCGCATCTCGTTGGGATACACCAATCAGAACGGTATCCTGGACACCTCTAACTTCGAGCGCTACACGGCTTCAGTCAACGTATCACCCAAGTTCTTTGACGATCACCTGACCGTCAACCTGAACGCCAAGGGTATGATTGCCAACAACCGCTATGCCGACGGCGGTGCCATCGGTGCAGCTGTCTATATGATTCCTACCTGGACGCCGCGTGCCGCTTCCGACAACGCCGTGATGCAGGATTGGTTTGGTGGCTACAGCCAGTGGACCCTCGACGGATCTGCCCTCGACGACCCCACCTGGACTACCACTACCAACCGTAACGCTACGAAGAACCCGCGTGCTACGCTCGACCAGAAAGATGACACGGCCAACTCAAAGTCGTTCATCGGTAACGCCGAGTTCGACTACAAGGTGCACGGCTTCGAAGACCTCCGCTTGCACATGAACGTGGGTGGTGACTTCTCTACCGGTAAGCAGACCACCATCATCTCTCCCTACTCCACCGAGAACAACTACTACGGCTGGGACGGCTGGGAGAAGATTACGAAGTACAACAAGATGTTCAACGCGTACGCACAGTACTATAAGGACTTCAACGATGCGCACCACTTCGACATCATGGGTGGTTACGAGTGGCAGCACTTCTACCACAAGGGTGAGCGCGATGGCTTCGGTACCTACCGCGACACCAATAACGATGCCTCTAAGCGTGGCACGCCCTACAACCGCAACCAGAAGATCTGGAAGAGCGAGAACTACCTGGTATCATTCTTCGGCCGTGCCAACTACACGCTGCTCGACCGCTACATGCTGACTGCTACCGTACGTTACGACGGTTCGTCACGCTTCAAAGACCACTGGGCACTCTTCCCCTCATTCGCCTTCGGTTGGAGAATCAACGAGGAAGCCTTCCTGAAAGACAATGAAGTCATCAGCGACCTGAAGCTCCGTCTGGGTTACGGTCAGACCGGTCAGCAGGATGGTATCGGTGACTACAACTACTTCGCATCATACAACGTAAGTGACGTGGTAGGTATCCCCGGCAGTGCCTATCCCATCATTGGCAACGGTACCCTCTACCGCCCCGATGCTTACAACCAGGATTTGACTTGGGAGACCACGACCACCTACAACGCCGGTATCGACTTCGGCCTGTGGAACGGCAAACTGAGTGGTAGCGTGGATTACTACTACCGCAAGACCACTGACCTGCTCAACTACGTCGATGTACCCGTAGGCTCCAACTTCCGTACGAAGGTGAACAGCAACATCGGTTCGCTGGAGAACACCGGTGTGGAGGTCAGCCTGACCTACCGCCCCATCCAGACCCGCGACCTCTCTTGGGAAATCACAGCCAACGCTACCTACAATAAGAATGAAATCACTGAGCTCATCGGCGGCGATGACTACTTCGTAGCTACTGGTGGTATCTCAGCAGGTACAGGTGGTAACTGCCAGGCTCACGCTGTAGGCCACCCCGCCAGCTCATTCTATGTATATCAGCAAGTCTATGACAAGGATGGCAAGGCCATCGAAGGTGCCTATGTGGACCGCAACGCTGACGGTATCATCAACGACAGCGACAAGTACTTCTACAAGAGCCCCGCTGCTCCCTGGACTGCAGGTCTCTCTTCAAAGCTCATGTGGAAGAACTGGGACTTCGGCTTCTCACTGCGTGCCAGCTTCGACAACTACGTATATAACGACCTGGAGGCTGGTGCCAGCAACGTCAACAAGGGCTACGTATCTCGTCTGAACTTCGTAAGCAACCTGCCCGTGATGTCTGTTGAGAAGGGTTGGCAGAGCAATGACAACGTGCTGTCTGACTACTTCGTACAGAACGCTACCTTCCTGAAGTGCGACAACATCACCCTGGGTTACAGCTTCGAGAACCTGTTTGGCCACAAGATCGGCGGCCGTATCTACGGTGCCGTGACCAACGTCTTCACCATCACCAACTACAAGGGAATCGACCCCGAAGTATTTGGCGGTATCGACAACAACCTCTATCCCCGTCCGTTCACCGCACAGCTGGGATTGACTCTTAATTTCTAAACCCTCTTAACCGAATAAAAGATATGAAATTTAGCTTACTGAAACATATTGCTCCTGCTGCAGCCCTGCTGCTGTCAGTGGGATTGGGTTCGTGCGTCGGTGACTTGGACGTGACGCCTATTGACCCCAGTACGAACATGACCCCCGATTACGATGGTCTGTTCGCCAAGTGTTACGCCAACATGGCCGTAGCCGGCAACGGCGGTGCCAACGGCGACTGCGACGTTGATGGTCTGGACGGTGGTACCACCGGTTTCATTCGCCAGCTGTGGAATGCCAACGAGCTGACCACCGATGAGGCCATGTGCTGCTGGGGTGACGAAGGTATCCCCGCATTCAACTACAACCAGTGGGGTGCCAGCCACCCGATGCTGCGTGGTTACTACAACCGCCTCTACATCGGTGTAACCTTCTGCAACTTCTATCTGGGCGAAGCCTATGAACACGATGCAACGATGACGGCTGAAATCCGTTTCCTCCGCGCCCTCTATTACTACTACCTGATGGATGGTTGGGGCAACATCCCCTTCCTGACTGCTCTTAGCTCTGAGGCTGCTCCTCAGGCTAGCCGCAAGGAGGTCTATGACTTCATCGAGAGCGAACTGCTGGAGTGCGAAGCTGACATGGCTGCCCCGATGACCAACACCTACGGCCGTGCCGACAAGGCAGCCGCCTGGTTGCTGCTCTGCCGCCTCTACCTCAATGCTGAGGTCTATACTGGCAGTGCCCAGTGGGCCAAGGCTGCTGAATACGCCAAGAAGGTGATGGACAGTGGCTATGCCCTCCACACACAGGGCGAAGGCCAGTGGACCGCTTACCAGATGCTCTTCATGGGCAACAACGGCGAGAACGGTGCACAGAAGGAAGCTATCCTCCCGCTGCTCCAGGATGGTAAGCAGACCACCAGCTGGGGTACTACCCTCTTCCTGATGGCCTCTACTTTCCAGAAGGACATGACCATCTACGGTACGGGTACCAACAACACCACGGAAATCTGGGCAGGTAACCGTTGCCGTCCCGACCTCATCAAGAAGTTCTTCCCCAACGGTGGCATACCCAATGGCGACATGTGGAGCATGATGGCAGCTGCCGGTGACGACCGTGCCCTCTTCTGGGGTCAGGACCGCTCGCTCGACATCGAGGATGTCGCTACCTTTGAGAGCGGTTTCTCTTGCGCCAAGTTCAATAACCACTACTCCAACGGTAGCACGCCCAAGGATCCCCAGTTCCCCGACACCGACTTCTTCCTGATGCGTACCGCAGAAGCCTACCTGGCTTATGCCGAGGCTACCGCCCGCCAGAACAACGGTAATACGACTACTGAAGGTGCTGCAGCCATCAATGCTATCCGCAGCCGTGCCCACACCACGACCAAGGATTCCTACACCGTTAATGAGATTCTCGATGAATGGGGCCGCGAGTTCTACTTCGAAGGCCGTCGTCGTACCGACCTGATCCGCTTCGGCAAGTTCGGTGGCAACAGCGACTACAAGTGGCAATGGAAGGGTGGTACATTTGCAGGTACCAACTTCAGCGCCAACCTCAACATCTTCGCTATCCCCGACACGGATATGAACGCCAACAAGAACCTGGTTCAGAATCCCGGCTATTAATCCTCGGATAGTTTAACCGCTAATTATAACGCAAAAGATATGAAGAATTTTTCATTATATACCTTGTTACTCGCAGGCATGATGGGCTTTGCCGCCTGCGATGCCGACAGAGACTCTAACCCCACGTTGCAGGAGCCGACACAGTTCGTGCTTAACACCCCTGCTTACGTCAACTCTGTCTATGACTTGACCAGCTCTTCCAGCGTAGAGCTGACCTGTTCGCAGCCCGACTTCGGCTACACAGCTCCCACCATCTACTCTGTAGAGGTATCTTTGAGCGAAAGCTTCGGCGAATCAGTCGAGCTTGATACCAAATATACCACAGCCAAGATGGCAGTGGATGCCAACGAGATGGCTGTAGCATTTACCAACCTGCAGCTGAGCAACGGCAAGGTGGAAGCAGACTTCCCCGTAACCGATGCCATGTACATCCGCGTAAAGGCCAGCTTGACCGCTACTTCAGGCACCATCTCATCCATCACGTCCAACGTGATTAAACTCCCTACCGTATTCTCAGAATTCGCACTTCCCGCAGTGAAGCTGCCCACCAAGCTCTACCTCATCGGAGCATTCAGCTCTTGGGATTGGGGCAAGTCTCCTGAGATGATTCCTACCGTAGATGGCACGACCGGTACCTTCTGGCGCATGGTTTATCTGCCCGCCAACAGCGGCTTCAAGTTTAATACCGCTACCGCATGGGACGGCGGTGAGAAGGGCTTTGCCGCAGCTACTGTGGTAGATAACAACAGTGCAAGCCCCTACGACGACGGTGGCAACATCGGCGTAACGAAGGGTGGCTGGTACCTGGTAGTCATCCGTTCAGCAGTCAACGGCCGCAACATCGACTACACTGTAGAGCTCAACAAGCCCGAGGTATGGCTGATAGGTGGATGTACTACTGACGGCAAGTGGGATGAACTGATGGACGGCTGGATGTTCTCCGTACCTGAGACAGCCGACGACTACTTCGTTTCACCCGCTTTTGCTCAGGATGCCCCTGAAGGTCCTCGTGCATACGTCAAGATTGACGGCTACGACTGGTGGAAGTCTGAGTTCATGGTATTCGACAAGAAGCTGACCTACCGTGGTGCAGGTGGAGACCTTGACCGCATCGCGACCAAGGCCGGACAGAAGATGTATCTGAACTTCACCAACGACACCGGTAAGATTGAATAATCATCCCCATAGCGGGGCGGCGGCCCGTCCGCCGCTCCATTACACTAACTTATTATAATAGATATTCGTATGAAAAAATATTTGCTTTATTCGCTTGTAGGTGCCGCTGCACTGGCTATGGGTGCTTGCAACGAAGATTTCAACGAGGATGTGGCCGAACCCCAGAGCTGGCCACAAGAAGAGGCCATCACCATGCCCGGCTTCAGCGCATCGGCTGCCGCTGCTGCCGACCTGGCTACGGCTGGCGAGATGGTAACCGTCTTCAGTTACTCTCAGCCCAGCGGCATGCCCGAAGGCACCACCATCGACAACTTCCGTCTGGACATCACCCCCGCTGACGTAGAGGGTGCACAGGCCACTAAACTCACTGCCACCACCGATGGTCAAGTCGTAACTGCCGAACTGCAAGCCCTCATTGAAGAGGCTTACGGCAAGCGCCCTGTAGAACGCACGCTCAACGCCAAGGTCTATGCCAACCTCATGAAGGATGGTCAGGCCTCTCTGCTTACCTGCGACCCCATTGTCATCAAGGCTACGCCCAAGGCTCCTGTCATTGACAATGGATACTTCCTGGTAGGTGATATGTTTACTGTTAAGGATGCAGACGGCAACGAAGTGCTGAATGGATGGACAGCTGAGGCTGCGACCGCCTTCAACCACAGCGGTGCAGACGTGTATGAAGATCCTATCTTCACGCTGATGTTTACTACAACAAAGGAGAATTCCTACTGGAAGATTATCCCCAAGAGCAACTACGATGGCGGCAACATTTGGGCCGACGGTGTAGTAGGTGTAGTAGAAGATGGTGATCCCAGCCTCGAAGGCAAACTGGTCAACGTAGGTGCCAATGCCGGTAAGATCGAAAAGATGGGTATGTACATCATGACTCTCAACATGATGGACTACACCTATAGCATCAAGGAAGTGGCTCCAGAATACTACGTTATCGGTGCCATGCAGGGCTGGAACAACTCTGCCACAGGCATGACCAACATGCTCTACCCCACCACACCGATGATTCAGAGCTATACCACCAAATGGGTGGATGACCACAACTTCAAGCTGATTCTGGGTAGCGACATTGGCAACTGGGACGCATGCTTCGGCGCAACCTATGATGGTTGCAGTGAAGTGGCAGCCGCTCTGGCTAGTACGGGTGCTGGTGCTATCGTATGCCCCGAGAAAGACGTTTACTACACCTTCACTGCCAACTTCTCGACCATGAGCTACGAATGGACAAAACTCGACAACCAAGAGCCTACTGAGTATAAGAAGATTGGTCTGATTGGTGACTTCAATGGATGGGGTGCTGACTTCGAGCTCACTCAGCTGGAAAAGGCTCCTCACAACTGGATTTGCACCTTCTCTGTTGATGGTGATAGCATGATTAAGTTCCGTGCAGACGCAGATTGGGCTGTCAACTGGGGTGCCGGAGAGTATGATGGCGCCATCGACTTGAGCATCCAGAATAGCGAAACCGGTGTACAGAACGGTAAGAATCTGAAGATTCATGCCGGCACGTACAACGTATTCTTCAACGACATCACAGGTCAATTCGTATTCAAGAGCGTAGAATAAGCTTAGAATCGTAGATTAATGAATCAGAGAGAGCACCTCATCTTTGTGGGGTGCTCTCTTCTTACACCCCATCTCAAGGTCAAGAGGTCTGGTGTCCACATAAGTTTGAGATACAGAACAACTACGAGTACACCTACTTCCAGCGCATGCTGTTCGGCATACCAAACGGGCTGAAGAGAAGAAGGACGTACTGAAGAGAAGTAAGAGAATGCACGAAGATAAATGAAAAGAGGGTGTGCCAATTATATTGACACACCCTCTTTTCTTGACTTTGGTGGAGCGTATGAGACTCGAACTCATCACCTCGACACTGCCAGTGTCGCGCTCTAGCCAGATGAGCTAACGCCCCGTTGAAATCGTTTTCAGAATCTTTTTTGATTTTGACGCTGCAAAGATAATGCTTATTTCTGAAATAATCACTATTTTTGCAGAAAAATTTTCGATGTTATGCTAATTTTTAATACGACATACCATTTAGAGGCAGAAAATGAGCAACTTTTCCTCATTTGGATGCAGGAATTCTACCTTCCTGCAGTGGAGAAAGACGGTCGGCTAAAGCAACCGCGCATCATGCGTATCCTAAGCCACCACGACGAGGGCACCTGTTTCTCGGTGCAGTTTGAGGTGGAGAACTCTATCCTGCTCCATCACTGGCATCAGGAATTGGGGGTAAAACTCAATGAGGAGTTGATCAAGACATTCAAGGATAAGGTGGTGGGCTTCCCCACACTGATGGAGGTGGTGCTGTGATGCAACCGGTTAAGGAGAAGATTATCATGGGCATCGACCCAGGCACCAACGTGATGGGCTATGGACTGATACGCGTCGCGGGGACCAAGGCGGAGATGATTGCTATGGGAGTCATCGACCTGCGCAAGACCACTGACACCTACCTCAAGCTGAAGCACATCCACAACCGCGTGCTGGGCATCATAGACAGCTACCTGCCCGATGAACTGGCCATCGAAGCCCCCTTCTTCGGCAAGAACGTACAGTCGATGCTCAAGTTGGGACGTGCACAGGGAGTGGCCATGGCAGCGGCACTCATCCGCGACATCCCCATTACAGAGTACGCCCCACTGAAGATCAAAATGGCCATCACCGGCAACGGACAGGCCTCCAAAGAGCAGGTGGCCGGTATGCTGCAACGCATGCTCCACCTCAGCGCCGAGGAGATGCCTAAGTTTATGGATGCTACCGATGCCCTGGCAGCAGCCTACTGCCACTACCTGCAGATGGGCCGGCCAGCTGTAGATAAAGCCTACAAGAGCTGGAAAGACTTTATTGCCAAGAATCCAGGCAAGACGCACGGAAGTGCTTAGTGATTAATGATAAATGATTAGTGATTATTTTATATACTTTATTATATCGCCATGAAATTGAGCAATGTATTGATTATCGGTGTCACCACCGCGACTTTGACTGGCTGTGCTCCCAAGAAGGAGTACGCCTCGTATGAACTCTACCCTGTGCGTCAGGGCAGTCTGACGGAGATGGAATACGCTCCTGAACTCACCCGTTTCCACCTCTGGTCACCCACGGCCGATGAGGTGAAGGTGCTCCTCTTTGATGACGGCGAGAGCGGCCATGCCTACGAGACACTCAGCATGACGCTGGGTAACGATGGTACCTGGAACGCCGAGAAGGAGGGCGACCTGAAAGGAAAATTCTACACCTTCAACGTAAAGGTGAACGACAAATGGCTTGGCGATACTCCGGGTATCAATGCCCACGCCGTAGGGGTCAACGGCAAACGTGCCGCCATCATCAACATGGCTGATACCGACCCCGAAGGGTGGAGCGAAGATGTGAAGCCCGCCCTCGCCTCACCCGCCGATGTCATCCTCTACGAGATGCACCACCGCGACTTCTCCATTTCCCCCACCTCAGGCATTGCCAACAAAGGTAAATTCCTGGCCCTCACAGAGACAGGTACCAAGAGTCCCGAAGGCTGGAGCACCGGCATCGACCACCTGAAGGAGCTGGGTATCACCCATGTACACCTGCTCCCCTCCTACGACTACGCTTCGGTGGATGAGAGCCGCCTCGACGAGAACAAGTACAATTGGGGCTACGACCCGCAAAACTACAATGTACCTGATGGCTCTTACTCCACTGACCCCTACCGCCCCGAGGTGCGCATCCGCGAGTTTAAGCAGATGGTACAAGCCCTCCACAAGGCCGGCATCCGGGTGGTGCTCGATGTGGTCTATAACCACACCTTCAATACCGATGACAGCAACTTCGAGCGCACCGTACCCGGCTACTTCTACCGTCACAAGGCCGACGGACAGTTTGCCAATGGCTCTGGCTGCGGCAACGAGACCGCCAGCAACCACCCCATGATGCGCAAGTATATGGTAGAGTCGGTCAAGTACTGGATTAACGAGTACCATCTCGACGGCTTCCGCTTCGACCTCATGGGCATCCATGACATCGAGACAATGAACCAGATCCGCCAGGCGGCCACCGAGATTGACCCCACCATCTTCATCTACGGTGAGGGATGGGCTGCCGAAGCACCCCAGATGCCTACCGACTCCCTGGCCATGAAGGCCAACATCTACCGTATGCCCGGCATCGCCGCCTTCAGCGACGAGATACGCGACGGTCTGCGTGGCCCCTTCAGCGACAACAAGCAAGGTGCCTTCCTGGCCGGACTGCCCGGCAACGAGGAGAGCATCAAGTTTGGCCTTGTGGGCGGCATCCAGCACCCGCAGGTGGATAATGAGGGCGTCAACTACAGCAAAGCCCCATGGGCCAATCAGCCCACACAGCTCATCAGCTACATCTCCTGCCACGACGACATGTGCCTGGTCGATCGCCTCAATACCAGCATCCCGGGCATCACGCCTGCCGAAGTAGCCAAGCTCGACAAATTGGCCCAGACAGCCGTCTTCACCTCTCAGGGTGTCCCCTTCATCTACGCCGGTGAAGAGGTGATGCGCGACAAGAAGGGCGTACACAACAGTTTCCAGAGCCCCGACTCCATCAACGCCATCGACTGGAGCCGTAAGGCCCTCCATGCCGACGTATTCGCCTATTATAAAGGATTGATGCAGCTTCGTCGCAACCACCCTGCCTTCCGTATGGGTAGTGCTGACGCCGTGCGTCAGCACCTGGAGTTTCTTCCTGTGGAGGGCAGCAACCTCATCGCTTTCAGCCTGAAGGACAATGCCGGTGGCGATGCATGGAAAGAGATTGTAGTGGTGCTCAACGCCCGCACCGAGCTGGCCAAGGTGACGGTGCCCGCAGGCAAATACACCGTAGTCTGCCGTGACGGTATTATCAATGAGCAAGGCCTCGGCACCCTCTACGGTCCCGAGCTGCAAATACCTGCCCGTTCGGCCCTGATTGTCTATCAGAAGTAACATCAACCCCTAACCCTTGTCACCTCAACGATGCAACATACCATCACCCTGAGCCAGGCTATAGCCCGCAACCCGCAGTTGCGGCTGGCCTCACCCGTCAGCCTCCAACTGAACGCAGGTGAGCAACTGGCCATCGTGGGACCCAACGGAGCGGGCAAGAGCCTGCTGGTCGATCTGTTGACCGGCAAGCTCCCCCTCCTGCAGGGCTTCCCCGAGTACGATTTCCGTCCTTCGGCCAGCACGCGGGCCTACGACAACATCCGCTACATCGCCTTCCGCGACACCTACGGTTCGGCAGATGCCAATTACTACTACCAGCAGCGCTGGAACCAGACGGAGCAGGATGATGTTCCTCTGGTGCGTGAGCTCCTGGGGCGTTGTACCGATGAGAAGCTCCGTCAGCGCCTCTTCCGCCTCTTCGGCCTTGAGCCGCTGCTCGACAAGAAGATTATCCTCCTCTCCAGCGGCGAGCTGCGCAAGTTTCAGCTCACCAAGGCGCTCCTCACCTCCCCCCGCATCCTTATTATGGACAACCCCTTCATCGGTCTGGATGCCCCCACACGCCAGATGCTGGGTCAGTTGCTCGAAGAGCTCACCCACACCTTCCCGCTGCAGCTCATCCTCGTCCTCTCCATGCTCGACGATGTACCACCCTTCATCACCCATGTCATCCCCGTAGAGGCAATGCACGTGGGCGAGAAGGTAGAGCGCAACCGCTACCTGGAGCAGCAGGCGGCTGCCGATGCTGCACGCCGCACAGCCGATGAAGCCGCCTACGCAGCCACGGACCAACTGGTGGCTGCCATACCCCACCGTGGCACTAACCTTAGCGGCAATGAGGTGGTCTCACTCCGCAAGGTAAGCATCCGCTACGGCGAACGAACCATCTTGCGTGAACTCGACTGGCAAGTACTGCGGGGCGAGAAGTGGGCCTTAAGTGGCCACAATGGTTCGGGCAAATCCACCCTACTCAGTCTAATCTGCGCCGACAATCCGCAGTCGTATGCCTGCGACATCAGCCTCTTCGGTCGCCGCAGGGGCACGGGCGAGAGCATCTGGGAGATCAAGCAGCACATCGGCTATGTAAGCCCCGAGATGCACCGCGCCTACCTCAAGAACCTGCCCACCGTGGAGATTGTGGCCTCTGGTCTGCACGACAGCATCGGCCTCTACGTGCATCCCAAGCCCGAGGAGTTGGATCAGTGCATGCAGTGGATGGAGATTTTCGGCATTGCTGCGCTTAGGGAGAGACCCTTCCTGCAGCTCAGCAGCGGTGAGCAACGTCTGGCCCTACTGGCCCGCGCATTTGTGCGCGACCCCGAACTGCTCATCCTCGACGAGCCTCTGCACGGCCTCGACACTTACAACCGCCGCCGCGTGAAGCGCATCATCGAAGCCTTCTGCCGCCGCAATGACAAGACCCTAATCATGGTGACCCACTACGCCAACGAGCTTCCCCGCAGTATCACCAAGCGACTGAATCTTATCACGAATCACTAACCCCTAATCAACAACATAAGAACAACTTACTATCTAACCAACATTCTAAAACTAAGTATCATGAAATTCTTTATTGACACAGCCAATCTGGCACAAATCCGCGAAGCCTATGAAATGGGTGTACTCGACGGTGTCACCACCAACCCCTCCCTGATGGCCAAAGAGGGTATCAAAGGCGTTGAGAATCAGCATCGGCACTACATTGACATCTGCCAACTGGTGCAGAGCGACGTAAGCGCCGAAGTCATCGCCACCACCTACGATGAGATGATTGCCGAGGGTGAAGCCCTCGCCGCCCTCGACCCCCACATAGTGGTCAAGGTACCCTGCATCGCCGACGGCATCCGCGCCATCAAGTACTTCAGCAGCAAGGGCATCCGCACCAACTGCACCCTGGTCTTCTCCGTAGGACAGGCCCTGCTCGCGGCCAAGGCCGGAGCCACCTACGTCTCCCCCTTCGTAGGTCGTCTAGACGACATTAGCGAAGATGGCATCGCCCTCATCGCCCACATCGTCAAGGTCTATCGCACCTACAATTTCTCCACGCAGGTACTTGCCGCTTCCATCCGCCACACGGCGCACATCATCCAGTGCCTCGATGCCGGAGCCGATGTTGCCACCTGTCCGCTGTCGGCCATCAAGGGCTTGCTCAACCACCCCCTTACCGATGCCGGACTGCAGAAATTCCTCGCCGACTACCACAAGGTTAACGGCTAATCACACCCAAACCAATACCCTAGTCAGGGCGGGCCAATGAGTCTGCCCTGACTTTTTCATCTACAGCCCCTTACAAAACTTTTTATCCTTTTGTTTGTTCATTTAGAGAAAGAATAATATATTTGCAGCGAGTAACTTCCAGCAAGAATAAAAGATGAGCTGAAGGGATTAGCATTGAAAATTAGATAAAGCGATAGACGAAGGAAATGAAACAAAGACTATACCTATTTATTAAGACTTACTGCTTACTGCTGTTGCTGATGGTGGCACAGAAGCCGCTCTTTATGGCTTACCACCACGGGCTGTATGCCGATGTGAATTGGACGGAGTGGCTGCGCGTGATATGGCACGGTCTGGTCATTGACCGTGCATTGGCCGCCTACTTCAGCGTCATCCCGGGCCTGCTGCTCGTCATCTCCGTGTGGAGCTCTGGGCAGTGGCTCCACCGCCTGTGGCGCGGCTACCACCTGCTGCTCTCCCTCCTCATCGCCCTCATCTTCATAGTCGATTTGGGGCTCTACAGCTACTGGGGGTTCCGGCTCGATGCCACCCCCCTCTTCTACTTCTTCTCCTCACCCAAGGATGCCATAGCCAGCGTCAGTGTCTGGATGGTGGTGGGCGGCCTCGTGGCCTGCATTGCCGTGGCTGCCGGCTGCTACCTGCTGCAGCGTCGCCTTCTCTGCTCAGAGAAGCAGCTCTCCCGGCTCCACCTCCCCTTTAACCGGCTCAGGGTTAGCTTCGCCCTGCTGCTCCTCACCGCCCTCCTCTTCATCCCCATCCGGGGAGGCTTCACCGTCTCCACCATGAATACGGGCAAAGCCTACTTCAGCGCCAACAACCGGCTCAACCATGCCGCCGTCAACCCAGCCTTCAGCCTTATGGAGTCACTCGCCAAGCAAAACAACTTTGCCCAGCAATACCGCTTCCTAGAGGCCTCCGAAGCCGACCGCCTCTTCCAGCAACTAGCTGACCCTGCCGTAATGAATTGCACCTCAACAGAACCCACTGTATCGGGCACCACCCCGACAGCAGACTGCATTCCATGCGATACCCTCTTCCGTACTGACCGCCCCGACATCTACCTCGTCATCATGGAGAGTTTCTCCTCCCACTTGATGCAGAGCCTGGGCGGCGAAGCTCCAGTGGCCGTCCAGCTGGACAGGCTAGCTGAAGAGGGTGTACTCTTCACCCACTTCTACGCCAACAGCTTCCGCACGGACCGCGGCCTCGTCTCCATCCTCAGCGGCTACCCTGCACAGCCCACCACCAGTCTGATGAAGTACCCGCGCAAGACGCAGTCGCTCCCCTCCATCGCTCGGAGTCTGCAGCAGGCTGG
Organism: uncultured Mediterranea sp.; assembly: GCA_945831575.1. Lineage (GTDB taxonomy): Bacteria > Bacteroidota > Bacteroidia > Bacteroidales > Bacteroidaceae > Bacteroides. The sequence goes on along the minus strand of CAMACX010000002.1, from coordinate 123,887 downwards.
CTACGCCACCCACTACTATTACGGAGGTGATGCCGACTTCACCAATATGCGCTCTTACCTCGTCTCCGGTGGCTACGAGACCATCGTCTCCGATCAGGACTTCCCGATTGCCGACCGTCTGAGCAAGTGGGGCGTACACGACCACCTCCTCTTCCGCCGTGTGGCCGATGACTTGAAGCTCCGCATCGCAGCACGCAGCGAGCAACAGACAGCCTCCCGGCTACATCCCGCAAGCGGTCAGCAGCCCCAATTCACCGTCATCCAGACCAGCAGCAGCCACGAGCCCTTTGAGGTTCCCTTCCAACGGCTCGACAACCCGCGTCTCAATGCCTTCGCCTATGCCGACAGCTGCATCGGCGGCTTCGTGGAGGAGCTGCGCAAGATGCCTCTCTGGGAGAAGAGCGTAGTCATCCTCGTGCCTGACCACCTGGGTTGCTACCCCGACCCCATCGACAACTTCACCGTCGAGCGCTACCAGATTCCGTTGCTCCTCGTAGGCGGTGCCCTCCAGCGCCCCCGCCGCATCGACGTCTATGGTTCGCAGCATGACCTCGCCGCCACCCTGCTCGCCCAGCTCGGCCTCGACCACAGCGCCTTCCGCTTCAGCAAAGACCTGCTCAACCCTCAGGCCCCCCACTTCGCCTTCTTCACCATGCCCGATGGCCTCGGCATAGTCACCCCCGACAACCGGCTCATCTACGACTGCCAATCCTCACGTACTGTGCTCGATGAAGGCACCTCACCGGGCCGCAACCTCCCCCTCGGCCAGGCCTACCTGCAGAAGCTCTACGATGACATTGCCCAACGCTAACCCCTCACTCCGACACCCCGCTATACCCCTATACCCCGTCAATAACCATCAACCCTACGCAGCCCCATGACCCCACTCCTCGCCCTCCTTCAGGAAGCCAGCTTACTCCAACAGCTCGTCCAGATAGACACCGACCTCTTTCTCACACTCAACGCCCTCCATACCGCCTACCTCGACCCCTTCATGAAGCTCTACAGCGGCAAACTCATCTGGGTGCCGCTCTACGTCTCACTAGTCTATGTCATGTGGCGCAACCTCACATGGCGGCAGCTGCTCTGCGGTCTGGTCTGCGTAGCGCTCGTCATCCTCTTCGCCGACCAGGTTAGTGCCACCCTCATCCGCCCCTACGTGGCCCGTCTGCGCCCTGCCAATCTCGACAACCCCATTGCCCCACTCGTCCACATCGTTGATGGCTACCGCGGAGGCCGCTACAGCTTCCCCTCCTGCCATGCCGCCAACACCGTAGGGCTGGCCCTCTACGTTGCCCTTCTCCTGCGCCACCGCGCCCTCACCCTCTTCATGTTGGGTTGGGCCCTCGTCACCTGCTATTCACGCATTTACCTCGGAGTCCACTACCCGGGCGACCTACTTGTCGGCGCACTGATTGGCTCTCTCGGTGCCCTCCTCATGTACGCCCTCTACCGCTGCGTCACACATCTCACCACCACGCATATTACCACGCAGCAATCCACACAACAACCCACACAGCAGCTACGCCAGGCCCACCTCCCTATCACAGTAGGCCTGCTCACCATCTTCTGTATCGCCCTCTACAGTCTCGGTACCATCATTTAAATAAGACAAAGCCGATAGGGAAGATAAATGGATGGAAGTAAAGCAGAAAATAATCCAAAATCCTTGCACGCCACCAAAAGAGTCACTATATTTGCCGACAAATAGGGTCAAAAGAACAGACACGTAGAGCTGATACCCAAAATCAATGTATTTGTTCCTTTGACCCACTGACCTGCAAAACGAATGAATATGTGGCCCTTCAGACAGAAAAAAACCTTGGCCGAAAGCGGCCTCTTGCATGGACTCACCGACTGGCACTGCCACCTGTTGCCGGGCGTGGACGACGGCGTGCAGACCCTTGACGAAAGCCTTGCCCTCCTCGCTTCCTACGAGCAGCAGGGCATCCAGAGCGTGTGGCTCACGCCCCACATCATGGAGGACATCCCCAACACCACCGCCCGGCTCAAGGCCCGCTTCGAAGAGCTGCTAGCCGCCTACCAAGGCCCCCTGCAACTCCACCTTGCCGCGGAGCACATGCTTGACGGTCTTTTCGAGGAGCGCCTTCGCGAGGGCGACCTGCTACCCATTGGCGACGACAGCTGTAGCCTCCTCGTGGAGACCTCCTACTTCAATCCCCCTTACGGGCTGCACGCCATCCTCAAGCGCATCCAGTCCAAAGGGTACAACCCCGTCCTTGCCCATCCCGAGCGCTACCTCTACATGGACAAGAAGGAGTACGAGCAACTCCATGCCATGCGCGTCCACTTCCAGCTCAACCTCCCCTCCCTGGCCGGAGGCTACGGCAAGGAGGTACAGCGCAAGGCCGAGTGGCTCCTCAAGCAAGGCTACTACCACTATACAGGCACCGACACCCACTCCGCCACCGCCTGGCAAACCACTCTTGCCCGCCGCAACTTCTGGCCCACCACCCTCCCCTAGTGCGTCATTAGAGACAGGTACTTCGTGACTTACGTAATGCGCAAGTACAGCATCATCGACGACTAGGGCTGACCTGTTAACCCATCAGCACTGAGGGACAAACAAGTCAGCTGTCAACAGTTAACGCTCCACGGCCCTGAGGCTCACTACGGGTGACGGGATGACGGGATGACGGACATTTTCATAGGATATATAAATAGAAGTGTAATACGACATACAAGGTAAAATGTACTATTTATCTATTTTTCTCGCGTATCTATAAAAAAGGTGTCATACGTGTCATGGTGTCATTGATTCTCTAACACGCCAGACTTCAGGAAGCAAGTTGTTCATCTCGTCACCGATGCAATTCACCACCACCCAAGAACGACCGTGCTTCATGCGGGAAGAGTCAAACCCCAACTCCTTAAAGACAGACTCACACAGCATGATAAGCTCCCCCCAAAATAATCAAAAACTAGATAACGCAACAGAAGCCGTTAAAATAAGAGGTTGAAGACTTGCTTCATTTAACAATAATGGGTATATTTGCACCGAAAGTATCAACCTGTTGCAGCTGCATATAAGCGATTGCAACTCTAATTACTGACATCATATTACTAACATTATGAAACGTTACTGCCAAACTCTTACGCTTGTGAATAATCCGGACTTGGTGGCGCAATATATCGAAGCGCATGCCCATGTGTGGCCGGAGATCATTGATGGTCAACATCAAGTGGGAATCCTCTCGATGCAAATCTATGCCCGGGGGAACGTGCTCTTCATGATTGTGGATACCGTGGATGATTTTGACTGGGAACGCGACATGGCGCGACTAGCCACACTGCCTAGACAGGCGGAGTGGGAAGCTTATGTGAGCCAATTCCAGGGGTGTGACCCTAATGCCTCTTCGGCGGAGAAGTGGCAAATGATGGAGGTTATATTTGACTCTTCATCTTCTGCATCATGCGCCAAGCTGTAGGGAGCTGATCGACCAGACTGAGGGCGGTCATGCCGATATCGCCTTCTTTCTGGGCGGCTACATCGCCGGCCAGTCCGTGGACATAAACGCCCAGACGGGCGGCTGAAAGGGTATCGTAGCCCTGGGCGAGTAGGGCCAACAGGATGCCTGTGAGAACATCGCCACTACCGGCGGTGGCCATACCGCTATTGCCCGTGGTATTAAACCAGCAACGGCCGTCGGGGGCGATGATAGCGGTATAGGCTCCCTTGAGCACAATGTGTACCTGGGCGGTCTGGGCCAGCTGGATGGCTTTCTGGAGACGCTCGTAACTGTTGGAGCTGCTTCCGACCAAGCGATCCATCTCACCGGGATGAGGCGTGAGAATGGAGCCTTTGGGCAACTGACCCAGCAGGCTGCGGTGGGAGGCCAGGAGGTTAAGGGCATCGGCATCGACGACCATGGGGCAAAGGGTGTTGCTGATCTGGTCGATGAGAGCCTCTTCGCTCTCTTTATGCTGTCCGAGTCCGGGTCCTATGGCCAAAGCCTGAAGACCATCGGTCTCTTCCCATTCGCTGAAGCAGTTGTCACTGTAGTCTATCAGGGTAATGGCTTCGGGGACGGCGGTCTGCACAATGAGGTTGTTGCAGAAGGGGACGTGTACCTTGAGCAAGCCGAGCCCGGAGCGCATAGCGGCCCTGGCGGCCAGAATGGAGGCACCGGCCATACCTTGCGAACCAGCAATGAGCAGGGCCTTACCAAATGTACCCTTGTGGGCAAAACGACTACGGGTCTTGAGCAGGGGGGCTACATCGTCCCACTCCTGGGTCTGCCAGTCGGTGGGGAGTTCGTCGATACCCTCCTCGCTGAGGTCGATGTCGAGCAGCTCCCATTGGCCCACGAAAGGCTCATTCTCTGCAAAGAGGAAGGCGAGCTTAGGGAGCTGCAGGGAGAGGGTGTAGTGGGCCTTGATGATACAGGAGGGGTCGTTGTAGCTGTTGTCCTCGCCCATCAGCCCGGAGGGGATGTCGATGGACACCACCGTGGCACGCGAGGCATTGATGTAGCGCACCACGGTGGCGAATCCACCGGAGAGGGGTTTGTTGAGTCCTGAACCGAAGAGGCCGTCCACCACTACATGCTCTGCCGTGAGTTCTGGCGGGGTAAACTGGCGGGTGACGACCTGAAAGTGTACCTGAGGAACGCGAACGAGGCGGTCAACATTGGTCTGGCAGTCGGCGGAGAGCTGTCCCTTGGGATTGAAGAGCACCACTTGCAAGTTGTTGTAGCCACGCTGGGCCAGCAAGCGGGCCACAGCGAGGGCATCACCGCCGTTGTTACCGGGACCGGCAAAGAGTACAAAGGGAGTTTCTTTGTCACTCCAACGCTTGGCTATGGACTCGGTCAGCGCCTGAGCTGCACGCTCCATAAGGTCGATGGAGGCGATGGGCTCCTGCTCGATGGTGTAAGCATCAAGCTCCTTTATCAGGTGAGTAGGAAATATCTTCATCATTCAGGTTTCCAACGTTTTATACATTATCTATCGGCTCTCGCCTATACTTACACCAGACGGCCAATCCACTGGTCGCGGTCGCCGGGGAGCAGATCGATGACGGGTATCTCCACCATGGTGTAGCAGCCGGGCTGCTGGCGCATGGCAGCGCGGGCTACGCAGACCAACACCTGACCGGTGAGGGCGGGATTGTTGATGCGCATGTTGAACTCGAAGAGCTGATTTTGCGTCTTGCCGGAGACACCTTTGCGGGTGAGGTTGACTCCATGACCCATGTCGAGCAGGGCATCGACGCTGGGCACCAGGGTGACATGGGTCTCATCGTGGGCAAAGTAGGGATCGGCCTTGATGGCAGCGGCCACCTGGGCGAAGTCATACCCTTCATTGAGCTCCACATAGACCATGCGACGATGGATGCCGGTACCGGTCGGAATGGTCATGGAGAGGGCGGCCTTCACGCCCTCGATGGCCTTGACGGCTACAGTGTGGCCCATGCTCATACCAGGGCCGAAGTTAGTGTAGGTAATGCCCTTGGGAGCGATGGCCTCAAGCAGGGTACGTACCACGGAGTCGCTGCCCGGATCCCAACCGGCAGAGATGATGGAGACAGCCTGATATTGGCGAGCTACCTGGCCGAGGCTACTGCGCAGGGCGGGTATCTGGGTGTGGATGTCGAAGCTATCTACGGTGTTGATGCCCAGGGCGAGGGCCTCCTTGGCGTACTCCTCCACCTTACGAGTGGGGGTGCAGAGGATGGCTACATCGACCTGCTGCAGCTCACTGACGTGCTTGACTACGGGATAAGCCTGAAGTTCATCGGGGCAGGCTTCGGCTCCCTGACGGCGTACAACACCGGCTACTTCAAAATCGGGTGCAGCCTGCAGGGCCTGTAATACGTAATGTCCAATGTTGCCATACCCCACGATGGCGGCTCTAATCTTCTTCATATTCGTTTCTTCCTTTAATTGGTTTGAATTGTATTTTTATTGGTTTTGGCCACAAAAGTAGCAAAAATCTTGGCTCAATTCACAAATTATCGCTAATTTCGTGGCGAATTTTAATTTTTACCCTTATTTATGATAGATTACGTGAAAGGCGAACTGACGGAGCTGACCCCTGCCGTGGCCGTGGTGGAGTGTGGCGGTGTGGGGTATGCGGTCAACATTTCGCTCAATACCTATAGTGCCATACAGAGCAAAAGTGTATGTAAACTCTATGTGTATGAAGCCATTCGTGAGGATGCGCACCTACTGTTTGGATTTGCGGGCAAGCAGGAACGAGAGCTGTTTCTGCTGCTAATCTCGGTGTCGGGCATCGGGGGGAATACGGCACGCACCATCCTGTCGTCGCTCTCGCCTGCCGAGCTAATCAACATCATCAGTACGGAGAATGCGCAACTGCTGAAGACGGTGAAAGGTATCGGACTGAAGACGGCGCAACGCATCATCGTGGAGCTGAAGGATAAAATCCAGGGGAGTGCAACGGCAGTGGCTCAGGGCGGACTGCCGGGCATGACAGTGGCTTTGAACCAAGTACAGGAGGAAGCACTGGCAGCACTGCAGGCCCTAGGATTTCAGGCAGCTCCGTCGCAGAAGGTGGTGCTGGCCATACTCAAGCAGCAGCCTGACGCCACCGTGGAGACGGTCATCAAGCTGGCGCTGAAGCAGCTGTAGTGTCCTGACCTGAAGACTGGTCAGAGGATAAACCTAAGGAGCCGTCAAAGGGTAAGCCTAAGAAACGGTCAGAGGGCCGATACGGCCTTGAGCTCCTGGTAGAGGCGCTGCACGGGAAGGCCCATGACATTGAAGTAGCTGCCGGCGATGTACTCCACGCCGATGTAGCCTATCCACTCCTGCACGCCGTAGGCTCCAGCCTTGTCGAAGGGATGGTAGGTATCAACGTAATGGGTTATCTCCTCGTCGGTGAGGGAGGCGAAGCGCACGGAGGTCTCGGCCACAAAGCTCCGCTGCCACCCGAACGTGGTAAGGGCTACGCCAGTATAGACCTGATGGGTGGAAGCGGAGAGACGACGGAGCATGTCCATAGCATCCTGACGGTCGTGGGGCTTGCCGAGGAGACGGCCATCGTGCCACACGATGGTGTCGGCAGTAATCATGAGTTCGTCCTGCTGGAGCAGGGCACGGTAGGCCTGGGCCTTCTCGCGCGCGATGTACAGCGGTATGTCGCCCCCTTGAAGGTGGGAGGGATAAGATTCATCTACATCGGGTAGGGTACGCACTTCGTACGTTACGCCGATACCCCGGAGCAGTTCCTTGCGACGGGGGGAATTACTGGCTAATATGATTCGGTACATGTTTTTTAGTTACAAGCTGCTTTTTAGCTACGAGCTACAAGTAATAGATACGAGTTACTAGTTATAGTTACGGGTTATCGCTACAAGTATGTTATTGATTACGGAGTGGATTACCAACCGAAGGCTTTCTCATTGGCCATCCAGAGGCCTTGTACCTTGAGGACCTGCTCTACGATGTCACGGCCACAGCCATAGCCGCCTTCGGCGTGGGAGATGTAACGTGAGATGGCTTTGACCTCGGGGGCGGCATCCTTGGGGCAACAGGGTAGGCCGCACTGACGCATCACTTCCACATCGGGGATGTCATCTCCCACGTAGAGAATCTCTTCGTCCTTCAGACCGTGGCGGTCGCGGAAGTCGATGTAGTCACGAATCTTGACTGATGACCCGATATAGATATTCTCTTCCTTCAGGCCGAGGGAGAGAAAGCGTCTGCGCACGGCCTCGGTGCGACCGCCAGTGATGATACCGAGAAGAAGGCCAAGTTTGGCGGCCAGATGGATGGAGTAGCCATCCTTGATGTTGACGGTACGCATTGGTTCGCCCTCGGGGCTCATGGGAATCACATTGGCGCTCAACACGCCATCTACATCAAAGAGCAAGGCTTTGATTTGCCTTAAGTCGTAATTGATGGAGCTCATACGGTATAATGGATTTATTTAAGAATCTAATCACTAAACACTATTCACTAATCATTTATCACTCTTCACGCAACGTAGCAATGCTCTCACTCAGGGTGCGGTAGAGTTGCTGCAGCTGAGGAGAGGAAGCGAGGAGCTTGAGGTGGGACTGGATGACCTGCTGATCGCCCCGGATTGCGGGACCGGTCTGGGCCTCGGTGGGCTTCAACTGATGTACCTTGCGGGCGGTCTCGTCAATCAAAGGAAGCATGGCTTCAAAGGGAAGACCCTGCTGCTCAAGCCAACGCTGGGCCAGGGCGTAGCAGTGGTTGACGAAGTTGCAGGAGATTACGGCGGCCACATGAAGCGACTTGCGCTGCTGGCTGTCGGCCTCGTGGATGTGAGTGGTGAGCAGGGAGGCGAGTTGCTTGAGCTGCTGCAAGGCTACAGGGCTGCTGGCCTCAACGAAGAGGCTGACCTGAGTGAAATCAACCGCGACGCCCTTACTGAAGGTCTGCATGGGGTAGAGTACACCGAACTGATGGGCATAGCCTGCAAAAAGCTGCATCGGCACACTACCGGCAGTGTGAACCCACAACGCCTCTTCCCGTCCCTTGGTGAGCCGGGGCGTGAGCTGCAGGAGGGCCTCATCGGTAAGCGATACGAGGTAACAGTCGGCATTACTACAGATTGCGTCTATCGAATCAACAGCCTCGGCTCCAATGCGTTGAGCCAGCTGATTGGCGGAGGAGAGGGTGCGGCTATAGATCTGGGCAAACGCCACGCCATGGGCATGGAGGGCGGGTGCGAGGTGGGAAGCAACACGCCCTGCACCGACCATCACCACCTTGCGGGGGAAATTCTGGGAAGTACTGGAAACATTCATTATCATTTTTTGTTGTATGTGTGTGCAAAGATAAACAAATTATTTCTATTTTTGCCCAGCAATGAGACTTAAACTGACAACATATTATCATGCAGGCGAAGTGCCTCCCCTGCCCGGGAAGAACAGCTTCCACTCTACGGCCCTGATGCGTATCTACGAGGAAACACCGGGTTACAGACCTTTCCTTGTGATAGCATCAGAGGAGGAACGTCCTGTAGGTAAGCTGCTTGCGGTGGTGCGCAGGGGGGGACGAAGCCTGATACCCAATCTGATCCGACGCTGTGAGGTGTTTGGCACAGGGGAGTACTATGAAGGAGCTGACAGCCCTCGCGAGGCAATCTTTGAGCAGATGCTGGAGCGGGTTACGGCTGAGGCTTTGCCGGAGAGTTTCCTAATTGAGTTCAGAGACCTCTCCCACCCGCTCTTTGGCTATGGAGCTTTTAGCCGCAACAACTACATCCCCGTGAGCTGGCTGCGGGTCTATAACTCCCTGCACAGCGTGGAGCGGGCTGAGGAGCGGTTCAGCACCTCGCGCATCAGGCAGGTGAAGCAGGGGTTGAAGAATGGAGCAACGGTGAGCGAGGCGCACTCGGCCGTTGAGGTGGAGGCCTTCACCAACATGCTACAGGCCAACTATTCACTCAAGATCCGCCGGCACTTTCCCAACCGACTCTTCTTCAAACGGCTGGTGCATAGGACAGCTCAGGGAGAGGTGAACGCTCATGCGAATGAACGGCCAGAGACTACGGAGAAACTGAGCCGCATCTATGTAGTGAAGTATCACGACAAGGTGATTGGAGGCAGTGTCTGCATCTATTCGGGGACGACGGCTTACCTCTGGTTCTCGGGCGGTCTGCGCAAGAGCTATGCGCTACAGTACCCAGGGGTATTGGCCGTATGGCGTGCAATGGCCGATGCGAAAGAACTGGGCTACGCGCATTTTGAGTTTATGGACGTGGGTCTCCCCTTCCAGCAGCATGGCTACCGCGACTTTGTCCTACGCTTCGGCGGCAAGCAGGTGAGCACACGCCGCTGGTTCCGTTTCCGTTGGAAATGGCTCAACCGATTGCTACAGTATTGCTTCGAATAACGTCATTAGCAGACATAGACTCCCCTCCTTCTGCCCCGTAACGGGATACAGAGGGAGGGGAGTCTGCCTATGGAGAGGATGAATGTGTTACCAAGGGAAGCGGTAGTTACTTCAGCAAATAGACCACTGAACTGCAAGAGCTGAGTCGGAGGCTGGTGGTCCCATCCTTCTCCAGTTGCTGGGCATCGCCCTGAAGGGCTACGGCCTTGCTGATGGCATCGGTCAGCGTAAGCTCTACGGTGGTGGAGCCGAAGTTGTGGATGACGAGCATCTTCTGGTTGTCCTTCGTCATATACCAGGCAGCAATGGATTTGCCCGTGGTGGTGTTGCTGTCATTATAGACGCTGTGCTTGCTGACGGTGCCTTGGGCCAGTGCAGGGTAGGTGTTGCGCACGCGAGCAAACTGCAAATAGACGTTGAGCAGGGACTTCTCGTCACTTTGCTGCTTGCTGACGGAGGCAATGCTGCTGGCCACGTTCTTGTCTATCAAGTCGGTATAGGCGGTCTCGCTGTTGTCACCCCAGAGCATGGGGCCACGCACATATTCATCGCCATTCTTTGTCTCGCTCTCATACTTCAATCCAAACATACCGAGTTCTTCGCCGTAATAGATGTAAGGCTCGCCAGCGGAAGTGAGCAGGACGGCTGCAGCCAGCTTCTCCTTGGCCGTGTTCTTGCCCAGCTTGGAGGCGGTGCGGTCTTCGTCGTGGTTGCTCAACTTGGTGGCTTCGATATAGTCGGTGCGATTAGCAGCATAGAGCTGCTGGTAGCCCATGATGTCCTTGACGAAGTAGCATCCTGTGCCGTTGTTGATAGCCCACTCCAGACGGTACCAGAAGTCAAATTCAAAGAGTGCTGGGAGTCCTTTATAATAAGGTGCCACCTCAGAGGCTCCGGAGAGCACCTCACCCACCATATAGAGCGGTTCGGTGTGCCCCTTGCCCTGGTAGTAGGTGTTGAGCTCATCGTAGAAGGTCTTGAGGAAGGTGGGGTTCTCATCGCCCGAAGCCTTGTGATAGATGTGCTTCACGGCATCGAGGCGGAAGCCATCCACGCCACGGTCAATCCATCCCTTGGCCGACTTGACCACTTCCTGAAAGGCGGCATTCTGCTTGAGCTCGGACAGCTTGCCGTAGTTGAGGTCGGCAAACCAATCGGTAGTGAAGTGGGAGTGGAAGTACCAGGCCTGCATGAAGCTAAACTTGATGTCGGCTGCCGTGGAATTGTTGAGCACAAAGGCTTCTCCAAGCTTGAGCGTGCTACCCGATGCGGCACCATACTTCGTACCACCTTCCCAGGTGGTGTTGCTGGTGCGAATCAGGAAGCCCCAATCGGTGTCGAGATTGACCGTAAGCTGGTATTTCCCATTGCCTTTATCGTAGAATTTCTTGCAGACACCCTGACCAAAGTAAAGGTACTTAGCACCATTCGTACTGGCATCTGGATTGTCTTTATCAACCTCTCCCCCCTCGGTAACAGTGACTGTAGGCTTGGAGGCGTTGCTCCAGTCGAGCACAAAGGTATAGACTCCCTGCACGCGCTGCGAGGTGAGGCTGTACCACTCGTTGTCTTTATAGCCACCTGTACCTTCGCTGGCTATCATGTCAATCTTGCCATCGGCCACGTCCTTGGCCGGATTCTGCGAGAAACTGTAGTAGTTGATGTAGGGACTCTCCGTCTCATTGGCCAGGGCCTCCTTAGCTGCCAAGAACCAGGGATGCTGCGTGCTGGTGTGGTTGAGCACATAGTCCAGATAGATCTTGATGCCCTTGTTGTGGGACTCCGTAATAAGGCGGTCGAAGTCTGCCTCCGAGCCCAGCTTGGGATTGACTGCATCGTAGTCCTTCACATCATAACCGTGGTAAGAGGCCGATGGATGAATGGGCGAGAGCCAGATGGCCTTAATGCCCAGCGACTGGATGTAGTCGAGTTTGGAAATCAATCCGTTGATATCGCCATACCCGTCGCCGTCGCTGTCGGCAAACGAATAGACCAGCACCTGATAACTGATGGAGGCACGCTTCTCACCATCCCATTCATCTGGTGTAGCACGTACAGCCACCCATTCGGGCGTAGGCTCAGGAGTTGGTTCGGGATCAGGCGTAGGGTCTGGCTTGGGTTCATCTGCCACGCCATTACCATCACTGCAAGCCGCTGCCATCATCATCAGCAGACAAAAGAGAAAAAAGGAGAGTTGTCTTGGAATCTTCATAAACTTAAAGATAAGATGCTAAATAAAATTACATGATATTGAGATTTATCAGCCACAAAGATACAATAAGTTCCTGTAACCACCTAATCAAACACCCCTAATTAGTGCATCCTAGCCGCAAACGATTGCGACTAGCACAACTTCTAAATGCCACTTGACCTCCAAAAGCTACTAGACTCCCAAGGAGAATACTGTAAGAGAAGAGCCGTTCAAACAGCGCTCATGTGCCCTTCAAAATGAGGCACACGAACAGTGTTTGAACGGCTATGAAGCAACGTCAATCGCTTAATTAATAGTACGCTACTCCCCCATCAGGTAGGCCTTGAACTGAGCAAACTCCTTGCTCATGGGGAGACTCTGCTTGGTACCGCGCATGAAGGCTTGCAACTTCTCGGGGACTTGGACCTCGCTGCCGATGATCTGTTCCACGGTATCCTTGAACTTGGCTGGATGGGCCGTCTCAAGGAAGATACCGACCTCATCCGGGCGCAATCCTTCGGCAAGGGCACGATAGCCGCATGCCCCGTGAGGGTCAAGCAGGTAGTGGTGGGCCTGCCACGTGGCACGCATGGTCTCGGCAATCTGTTCGTCCGTATAGGTAGCCCCACTCACCTCGGCAGCAATGGCCGCGTGGCTGTGGCCGTAGAGGTCGAGCACACGGGCAAAGTTGCTGGGGTTGCCTACATCCATAGCGTTGGCGATGGTAGCCACGCTGGGACGGGGATTGTATTCACCCGTCTGCAGGTACTGATAGAAGATGTCGTTGCGGTTGTTGGCGGCAATGAAGCGACCGACAGGAAGTCCCATGCGCTTGCCAAAGAGACCGGCGGTAATGTTGCCGAAGTTACCGCTAGGTACACAGACCACAGGCTTCACCCCGGGCTGCAGGCGTTGCAGCTGGGCGTAGGCGTAAAAGTAGTAGAAGGCCTGAGGCAGGAAACGAGCCACGTTGATGGAGTTGGCGCTGGTAAGCTGCATATGAGCGTTGAGCTCAGCATCCATGAAGGCGGACTTGACCAAAGCCTGGCAGTCGTCGAAGGTGCCATCCACCTCCAGAGCGGTGATGTTCTGGCCCAGCGTAGTGAACTGCTTCTCCTGAATCTCACTCACTTTGCCCTTCGGATAGAGCACATAGACGTGAATACCCTCCACGCCGAGGAATCCGTTGGCCACGGCACTGCCGGTATCGCCCGAAGTAGCCACCAGCACGTTAACTTGCTGCTTGCCCTCCTTACGGATGAAGTAGCCCAGCAGACGAGCCATGAAGCGACCGCCTACATCCTTGAAGGCCAGTGTTGGTCCATGGAAGAGCTCCAACGAATAGATGCCCGGGCTGACGGACACAAGTGGCACATCGAAACTGAGCGTGTCATACACAATCTGACGCAGCGTATCAGCGGGTACATCTTCGCCAAAGAAGGCATCGGCTACACGGTAGGCCATCTCCTGGAATGAGAGTGTAACAATCTCCTCGTAGAACGAAGGGGGAAGGGGTTTGATGCTACGGGGCATGAAGAGCCCCTTGTCAGCGGCAAGGCCCTTGACCACAGCCTCTTCGAGGGTGGCTTCGGGGGCTTGAAGGGAGGTGCTATAATATTTCATATTTTGTTCTGGTATTGTTCGTTATGCTATTTGGGGTTATTTCGGCTTAAGGCTACAACGATGCTACGGGATTCATGAAAGCTTCAATAAACTGGTCCTCTTTGAGAAGACCGTAGATGCCGTTGCAAGCTGATACCTCATCGAAGGTCTGCACCTCATCAGGCTTAATGCCGGGATGCCAGATGAGGAAGGGAATAGGCTCAGCCGTATGAGTACGGAGGGCACATGGTGTGGGGTGATCGGGCAAGACGGCGATAGCTACAGGCTCATTCCACGTCTTGACAGCCTCGTAGATTGGTCCCACGGCACGGCTGTCGAGATTTTCTATGGTGCGTATCTTCAAGTCAATGTTGCCTTCGTGCCCAGCTTCATCACTCGCCTCGATGTGCAGATAGACGAAGTCGTCGGTGCGAAGCGCCTCTAGGGCTGCAGCCACCTTGTTCTCGTAGTTGGTATCGTAGAGGCCTGTGGCGCCCTCTACCGTAATGCGGCGCAATCCGGCATAATGGCCGATGCCATTAATCAGATCGACGGCACTGATGACGGCTCCGCGCTCCACCTCGGGGAAACGGACTGAGAAGGGCTGCATCTGCGGACGGTAGCCTGGGCTCCAAGGCCAGATGCTATTTGCAGGATCCTTTCCCTCGGCCATACGGCGAAGATTGACGGGATGATTGCGCAACAACTCCTGCGAGCGGAGGATAAGGTCGTTGATGAGGTCAGCAGTCTGTTGCGGTGTCATACGCTCTACTACAGCATTACCAGCCACTGAAGCTGCCTCGTTCGTCTCAGCCTCTGCCAGCGGCTTTACCAACAGGGGACGGAAGGGCTTGAGAGGCACATCATGGGGCGGTGTGCAGTCGATATGCTTGTTGCCGCCCTTGATGACGAACAGGTGACGGTATTGCACGCCGGTATAGAAGTGGACACGCTCGGAACCAAGCTGTTCCTCCAGGTAGCGTACCAGTTCGTCGGCCTCGGCAGTGGTGATATGGCCTGCAGAGTGGTTCTTGATGTGATCCCCCTCGATACAGATGATATTGCAGCGCATAGCCATGTCGCCTGGCTCCAGTTCTACGCCAATGCTTGCCGCCTCTAGAGGGCCACGGCCCTCATAGACCTTGGGAAGGTCGTAACCCAGGACAGACATGTTGGCCACCTCACTCCCTGGATGAAATCCTGGGGCTACGGTAATCAAGCGGCCATTGCGCCCCTGCCGGGCCAACGTGTCCATGTAGGGCGTATGGGCAGCCTGCAGCAGGGTGCGATTGCCCAGCTGCGGGACCTTCCAGTCGGCCATGCCATCACCCAGAATGATGATATGCTTCATTTTTTGCTTCATGTGTTGTATGGTTTGTGGTGAATAGTTAGACATTGGCAATACTCATGATGTCAGCAAAGACACCTGCAGCGGTTACGCCTGCTCCGGCACCGTAGCCCTGAATCATCATGGGGTACTCGCGATAGCGCTCGGTAGTAAGCAGGATGATGTTGTTGCTACCCTCCAGGTCGTAGAAGGGATGGTCAATCCCCACCTCCTGCAAGCCAACCGAAGCCTTACCGTCCTCCAGTTTGGCCACAAAACGCCAATGCTTATGCTCAGCCTCCAGCCGTTGCCGACGTACCTCGAAGTCGGCATCCAGCTGCGGTACCTTCTGCCAGAACTCCTCCAACGTGCCCTGAAAGTAGTCATCAGGCACAAAGAGATGCTTCTCTACCTCCTCCTGCTCTACACGGTAGCCAGCCTCGCGAGCCAGGATGACGAGCTTACGAATAACATCCTTACCACTTAGGTCGATGCGTGGGTCGGGCTCGCTATAACGCTCCTCTTGCGCCATGCGGATGGTGCGACTGAAAGGCACATCGGCACTGATACGGTTGAAGATGAAGTTGAGCGTGCCACTCAGTACAGCCTCAATCTTCAGAATCTTGTCTCCACTGTGTATCAAGTCATTAATGGTATTAATAATAGGAAGTCCGGCACCTACGTTGGTCTCGAAGAGGTACTTCACGCCGCGTTGACGAGCTGTCTGCTTGAGCATGCGGTAGTTGTCATAAGCGCTCGAAGCGGCAATCTTGTTGGCTGCCACTACGGAGACGTTGTGCTGCAACAGCTCCTGGTAGATGGAAGCCACCTCAGGGCTGGCCGTGCAATCTACGAAGACGGAGTTAAAGATATTCATACCGATAATCTCCTCCTTCATGCGCTCCACAGTAGCCGGCTGGCCCTGCTCGTGAAGTACCTTACGAAAGTCATCGAGTGGGATACCTGCTCGGGTGAAGAGCATCTGCTTGGCATCTGCAATGCCTACCACGTTGAGCTGCAGGCCATTCTCCTGCATCAGCTTCTGACGTTGACTGTGAATCTGCTCTATCAAACTGCCCCCCACGGTACCTATACCGCAAATGAAGAGGTTGAGCACCTGGTATTCGGAGAGGAAGAAGGAGTCGTGGATGACGTTGAGCGACTTGCGTAGCCAACGGCTATCTACGACAAAGGAGATGTTGGTCTCTGAAGCGCCCTGCGCACAGGCAATGACATTGATACCATTGCGTCCCAGCGTCCCAAAAAGCTTGCCGGCAATGCCCGGGGTATGCTTCATGTTCTCTCCCACAATGGCCACCGTGGCGAGGTTTTTCTCAGCCGTAATCGGCGAGATCTCACCCATCTCAATCTCTTTGGCAAACTCTTCGTTGAGCACTTCACAAGCCAAGTCGGCATCGGCATTGCGCACACCAATGGAGGTGGAGTTCTCCGACGAAGCCTGCGACACGAGGAACACGCTGATGCCGTTCTTGGCCAACGCCTTGAAGATACGGTAGTTGACGCCAATGACACCCACCATACCGAGACCCTGCACAGTAATCAGACTGGTGTCGTTGATGCTGGAGATACCCTTGATAGCTTTGGTCTGCGGCGAGCTGACCTCCTGCTTGATGATAGTGCCCGGGGCCTGGGGGTTGAAGGTATTCTTGATTAATATAGGAATATTCTTATGACATACAGGGTAAATCGTAGGAGGATAGACTACCTTGGCACCAAAGTTACAGAGTTCGGTAGCCTCTACGTAGCTCAGTTCGTTAATGGTATAGGCATTGGGAATGACGCGCGGATCAGCAGTCATAAAGCCATCCACATCCGTCCATATCTCCAATGAGTCTGCATCGAGTGCTGCAGCCACGATGGCAGCGGTATAGTCACTGCCTCCACGGCCCAGGTTGGTGACATCGCCCGTCAGTTTGTCGGTGGAGATGAAGCCGGGGATGAGCGAACGTTGGGGCAGCTTGCTAAAAGTGCGGCGCACCAATTCGTTGGTCAGTTCCGTATCGAGCACGCTCTTGTTATGCTTACGCTCAGTCTTGATGAACTCGCGTGAGTCAAACCAGGTAGAGCCTGTCAGTTCGGCGGCAATGATGCTAGAGAGGCGTTCGCCATAACTCACTATCATGTCGCTCGTCTTTGGGGAGAGGTCCTTGATGAGATAAATACCCTGGAAGATATTCTTCAGTTCGCAGAGCAACACGCCCACCTGATGCTCTAGGCTACGGCGTGCTTCCCCTTGGGGAATCACTTCTCGAATCATCTCCTCATGGCGACGCACAATCTCGCGGTACTCGCTCTCGTAGTTGGCATTGCCCTCGGCAGCCATCTTCGAGGTGTTAATCAGCTTGTCGGTGATGCCACCAAGGGCAGAAACCACCACTATCACCTGTTCTTCCTGAGATTCAACGATCTGCTTTACATTCAAAATACTCTTCACGGACCCTACCGAGGTGCCGCCAAACTTCATTACTTTCATGCTATGTCGTATCTGTTTTTAAACTTCAAAATATAAGGGGACGCTATTGTCTGTATCCTATGCAACAAGCCTCCTCCCCTTGGAGAGGGCTACACAACGGGGTGGATAAAAAAGAAACTGATTGAAAATGCGTGTATCACGTAGAAACACAAAATACTATCCTTAACCCCGAGGGGTCATGGTACCGACGTATGTCGATGTGACGAAGTGAAGATAGTAACTGTATAACATCATTGTTGCTACGCTTTATTGAAATTCGCGGCAAAATTAAGAATAAATCTTTTCAATCTATCACTTTTCCTCACTTTTTTGCGATATTTTTTCTTCTTGAAAAAGAAAAGAGAAGAATACCGCAAAAAGAAAGTATCAAAATGTCGGATAATACAAGGAATATTCATATCTTTGCAGCGAAAATATTCAATCACAACACACATGAACGGCTCTGATACTTCCATTTTGCTAATTTACACCGGAGGAACCATCGGTATGATGGAAAATCCGGAGACGGGTGCCCTTGAGAACTTCAACCTGGAGCAACTCCAAAGACATGTCCCCGAGCTGGAACGATTCGACTTCAGTATCGACACCTATACGTTTGACCCTCCCATTGACTCATCGGACATGGACACGGAGAGCTGGCGCAAGCTAGTAGAGGTAGTGAGCAAGAACTACGCGCGCTACAGCGGTTTCGTGATACTACATGGTACGGACACCATGGCTTTCACCGCATCGGCCTTGAGCTTCATGCTCGAAGGACTCAACAAACCGGTGATTCTCACCGGATCACAGCTTCCCATCGGGGTACTCCGCACGGACGGCAAGGAGAACCTGCTGACCAGCCTGGAGATTGCAGCAGCCACTCGTGAAGACGGGTCACCTGTAGTACCCGAAGTGTGCATTTTCTTTGAGAACCACCTCATGCGGGGCAACCGTACGACGAAAATCAATGCGGAGGACTTTAATGCGTTCCGCTCCTTCAACTACCCTTCACTGGCCACGGCGGGCATCCACATCAAGTACAATCTGCCTCAGATTAACACCAATCACCCCACGCGAGAAGAACGGGAGGTAGAGCGAAGCCTGAATCCACACTACCTGCTCGACACCAACCTGACGGTGCTCAAGCTCTTCCCTGGCATTGGCCAGCACATCGTGGATGCTGTACTGCACACGCCGGGGCTGAAGGGGGTGATTCTGGAGACGTTTGGTTCGGGCAATGCACCAAGCAAGCCGTGGTTTCTCAATGCACTGAGCGAGGCTACACAGCGGGGCATCGTGGTAATCAATGTAACGCAATGC
Organism: uncultured Mediterranea sp.; assembly: GCA_945831575.1. Lineage (GTDB taxonomy): Bacteria > Bacteroidota > Bacteroidia > Bacteroidales > Bacteroidaceae > Bacteroides. The sequence goes on along the minus strand of CAMACX010000002.1, from coordinate 105,123 downwards.
AACGCCGGCACAGTGGAAATGGAGCGCTACGAGACGGGATATCACCTGATGCAAGCCGGCGTGGTGAGCGGTTACGACATGACTATAGAGGCTGCCGTGACCAAACTGATGTTTCTGCTAGGTCACCACTACTCTCCTTCAGAAGTACGCCGCCTGATGATGACCCCTCTAGCCGGTGAACTGACCCGCTGAATCGAGCGTACGGGGAGTGCAAGAGGTGCTAACGGATGGAGAAGCCTGCTGCCTCCAGATGTTGCCAATAGACAGGATAGGACTTGCTGACTACCTCAGGATGGTCTATAGTAAGCTCCGGCAACCGGAGTACGGCGGGGGCAAAGGCCATGGCCATACGGTGGTCATCGTAGGTGGCAATCACTGGATGTTCTTCCACAGGACAGCGTTCACCATTCCAGGAGAGGATGCTGTCGTGCTCGTCCTTAATCACATAACCCAACTTACGGAGTTCCTGTTGGAGGGCTGATATGCGGTCGGTCTCCTTGATACGCAGGCTCTGCAAACCGCTGAATCTAAACGGAATTCCCATTAGACAGCAGGTCACGACAAAGGTTTGTGCCAGATCAGGCATATCGACCAGATGCTCTACCATGCGGGCTACAGGCGTACCCAGACGGGTCAACCGTACCCCCTCATCGGTAAATGCGGTATGGACCCCCAGCTTGGCAAAGAGTTCCGCACCACGGCTATCACCTTGACTGCTACGGGGAAAGAGACCCTGCAACTCGATGCAGGGATTGTGCTCTGCAGAACTCCCCATCTCCTCGTGCTGTGGTTGCCACAGCGCCATCATCTCATACCAATAGGAGGCCGCACTCCAATCGCTCTCTACCGTAAAGGGTACATCACGATATCTACCTGGCTCTACCCGGATGGTGCGTTCGTCACTCCAGCGAGCCTCAGCACCGTAATGGCCCATAAGGGAGAGGGTAAGGTTGATGTAAGGTACGGAGATGAGGTCACCCGTCAAATGAAGGGTCAAGCCACTGGGCAGCGTAGGACCAATCATCAACAGGGCGGAGATATACTGGGAACTGACGCTACCTGCCAGTGTAATCTCACTGCCAGGTAGCGCCTTCCCTTGAATCAACAGGGGTGGAAAACCTTCTTGCTCAGCATAGCGGATGTCTGCCCCAAGGGTACGCAAGGCATCGACCAGCAGACGGATGGGACGTTGCTTCATGCGAGCACTTCCTGTGAGCAACCTGCTGCCTGGACGGGTACTGAGGTAGGCCGTTAGAAAACGCATCGCCGTACCAGCGGCATGAATGTCAATCGCTGCACTGTCACACTCCAAGGCACGAATCATCACAGCCGTATCATCGCAATCGCTCAGATTGAGGGGGCGTTGCACGCCCCCACTCAAGGCGTGCAATATCAACGCACGGTTACTGATGCTCTTGGATGCCGGCAGAGCCACACGAGCCTGCAAAGTCACCGGGGCCACCAGCGTATAGGTCGGTTTCATTCCTGTTGTAGTCATATGTTTTGTAGTCTTGTAGATAGATTGTACGAAGATAGAATGTTACTTATTTCTTCACCTCTTTAAGCAACTCTTCCACAGCTCTGCGCAATTGGGTGTCTTCACCGGTCACGATTGTCTCGGGAGCGTTAAGCACCTGTATATCGGGCTCGAGCTGCTTGTTCTCCAGGTAGCTGCCATCGGGCAACTGGTAACCAATGACAGGGATGCCAAAGACAAGCGAACGGTCTTGCAGGGTCTCCCACGACACACTAGTCATAGTGCCAGGTACAGGAGCTCCCACCAGTTTGCCTATGCCACGGTGCTTATAGACCCAGGGGGTGCCGTGGGCATTGGAGTAGTTAGCCTCACACTGCAACATGATGCTGGGTTTGTTCCAACGGCGGCTGGGCATGTCGCACGCCTCGCGGCCCCGTACGACCTGAGTGAGGTACTTCTCACCGCTAAAGAGGATTTCGATGTCTTCGTGCAAGCGACCACCACCATTGAAGCGGGTATCGATTACAATGCCGTCGCACTGATTGTACTTACCGAGGATATCACTATAGACCGTGCGGAAGCTGCCGTCGGCCATCGACTGGATGTGTACATAGCCCAGACGTCCATTGGACCACCGCTCCACATCGGCTGCACGCTGCTTCACCCAACGCGTGTAGAGAAGGCCGCCCATAGTGCCCTGCGAGATGGGGAGTACCACCTCATCCCAACGCTCTCCACGCTGCGGGTCGTAGAAGCTGACGAGGGTCTTTCGGCCCACCTTGTTGGCCAGCAACGGAGCATAGTCGGCCTCAGCTGAGAGGGACTGTCCGTCAATCTTCTCCACGATGACACCAGCCTTCACACGGCTCGTAGCACGGCTAAATGGCCCCTTCTCAACCACTTCGGCCACCTTGAGGCCATTGCCTTCGTAGCTCCAGTCATAGAGCAGACCCAGGTTGGCAGTCGGTTCACTTTGCAGGTCGGAGTAGTAACGTCCACCGGTGTGCGACACGTTGAGTTCGCCCAACCATTCGCTGAGCATCTCAGCAAAGTCGTAGTTGTTGTTGATGTGAGGAAGAAACTTACGATAGGCTGCACTCATCGCATCCCAATCCACACCGTGCATGTTGAGGTTATAGAAGCGCTTCTGCTCCTGGCGATAGACGTGATTAAACATGTACTCGCGCTCGGCTGCGAGGTCCATCTTCAAGTTGGCCTGGTAGCTGATGTTGTCGAGCTTGTCCGACTTCAAGTCCATACGCTTGGCGATGTTGCCGCCAAGGATAAACATCTTCTCTCCCTTGGCATCGAGTTCCAGCGAAGCCCATCCGGCATCCAACTTATGAACCAACTTGGTCTCACGCTTACGCAAATCCATCTTCCAGAGGTCGTAACCTCCCTCAAAGGAAGCAAGGTAGTAAAGATTCTCTCCATCGGGTGAGAGAAGGGCATCGGTCATGTGCGAAGAATTGGGAGTAAGGCGCACAATGCGGTCCTGAATGCCCTCCAGTTCCACCTTGATAGGCTTCACCTCGGGGATCTCTTCATCGGATTCCTTCTTGTTACCCTTCTTCTTGCCAGCATCCTTCTTGTCTTTCGATGTTTCACCTTTCTTCTTATTCTCCTTCTCCATCTCCTTGAGCAGTTCGTAGTCCTCCTTGCTCAGACGGTACTTGTCGTAGGCATCCTGATTGAGGAAGACGAGCAGGGCATCATCGAGCGAACCCCATGAGGCGTGGGAACGCATACCGTAACGTTCACTGCTGAAGAGGATGGCGTTACCCTCCATCACGAAGCGTGGATGGCCGTGCATGTAGCCGCTGCCTGTGAGGTTGGTAATCTCACCACCCTGAGCACTCACCAGGCCAATATCTGCATAGGGGTCACGTCGATTGCCGATGAACTCCAGGGTAAACCACTGGCCATCAGGGCTCCAACGGAAAGTAAACCCACCACCAGTATCATACCAGGTGGAGCCGTCAGTCACCTGACGCACACGTCCGCTCTCCATATTGAGCACCATGAGGCGGAAACGGTCCTCGATGAAGGCCAACTCCTTGCCATCGGGACTGAATGTGGGCATCATACGCTCCACATCGGCGGATGGGAGGAGAATCTCCTCGTCAATCAGCGTAGCGTTGGCAAAGTTGGGATCCTCCTTGCGGGCAATGCGTGCCACAACGAGCTGCACCTTACCATCGCGTTCGCTGCAATAGGCAAGGGTACGGTTATCGGCTCCCCAAGTTATATTGCTCTCTGCCGCAGCAGTATGGGTAATCTGTTTGGTGGTGTTGTAATCAACGGAGGTGACAAACACTTCTCCGCGAAGGATGAAGGCCACCTGCTTGCCATCGGGTGAAGGTACTGCATCGGTAGCACCACGACTCAAGTGAAGGTTGGCAAAGGTAGGTGCATCATCGCTGACCAGATTGATAGCAACCTTCTGAGGTTCACTGCCTGGACGCTGGGTATAGATCTCACCGTCGTAGGTGTAACAGAGCAATCCATTGCTCCCCATGGAGAGGAAGCGAACGGGATGGGTCGTGAAGTGAGTCACAACCTCAGCCTTCGAGGGGTTGGTCGCATCGAGGGCATAGACATTGAAGGAACCTCCGTTGCGTTCACTGAGTATGTAGAGCTGCTTACCGTCGGGACTGAGGACGGGGTTACGGTCTTCTCCTGGACGTTGGGTGAGATTGGTGTGACGGCCCGTAGCCGTATCGACCACCCAGATATCACGGGTTATCGAAGAGGTGTGGTGCTTACGCCATTCGTCCTCAAAGCCCTTGCGGTCCTGGTAATAGAGCCGGTTACCGTCGGCACTGAAGCAGACCATCTCTGCCGGAGTGGCCAGCACCTGCTGGGTGCGTCCACCTGCGACAGGTACCTTGTAGAGTTCTGTCATGGCTCCTGAGGGGAAAAGTGCACTGCTGGCCGGATCCTGTATGGCGGCAGAGAAGTAGATATCGCGCCCATCGGGCGAGAAGCTCCAGGGGAGTTCGCTGCTGGAGTGGGCGGTAAGGCGGGTAGCCGTTCCACCTGCAGCAGACATTACGAAGAGGTCGAAGTTGCCGTAGCGGTCGCTGGCAAAAGCTATCTGCTTACCATCGGGACTCCACACCGGGTTGCTCTCGTAAGACTCCTGCGTAGTGAGACGCTGTGCTTCGCCACCTGCAGCAGCCACTTTATAGATATCGCCTTTGTAGCAGAAGGCAATCTGCGACCCATCGGGCGAGATGCGCACGTCGCGCATCCACAACGGAGTGATGGCATAGCTAGTCAAAGCTACCATACCCAGACAGAGGGTAATCAGTCTTTTTTTCATAAAAGATAACGATTGATAGTCGGTTTTCAATAGAATCTTGGAGTAAATATGCGGGAATTACTTCATTCCCCTAGCCTTGTAAATCATCTCTTTGGCACTGTTGATCTGCTGGAACTTCTCTTCAGCAGCACGCTTCACGTCTTCACCGAGCGTAGCCACACGGTCGGGATGATGCTTGAGAGCCAAGCGACGGTAAGCAGCCTTGACCTCATCATCAGAAGCGGTGGGATCCACTTCAAGCACCTTGTAAGCCTCTTCGAGACTACTGCCGCCCAAGTTGAGCATCGAGAGGACCTCTTGCTCACTAAGGCGCATGGCAGCGGCCACCTCCTTGAGCGCCTCAATCTCAGCCTGGCAGACGTTACCGTCGGCCTTGGCTATCTCAGCCAGGAAAGCCAGCAACTGCAGGCGTTGTTCGGGCGAGAGGTTTTCGGCAATCTGTGCGCCGCATTCGCGTATGGTCTGACGGAAGGCCATGGGGTTGTTCTGGTCCATCCGCTTGCGCTGTTCAAAGAGGTTGAGCAAGATCTGCTCCCCCTGCTGAGCGGCCACGGGACCGAAACTCTGACGCAGGAACTGACGCACATACTCCATCTCGCTGTGCATCACCTTGCCATCGGCCTTGATGACGTACGAGGCCATGACCAACAGCGAGAAGAGGAAACTGTTGCGCTGCCCTTCAGCCGCACTATATCCTCTGTCAACGGTGTCATAGCCCCGGCGGGAATAGTCCTGCGAAGGGGTGTCACTACTCGATTCGAAGATGGAGCCGAGGGCATAACCGGCCAAGGCACCGATAGGGCCACCGGCCATGAAGCCGATGATGCCCCCAATCCATTTAGCTGCTCCCATAACAATTACAGGAGTTTACTTCAGTTCAGCCAAGGCCTCCTTGATGCGGCGGATGGCCTCAACAATGTTCTCGTCGCTGGTAGCGTAACTCATGCGGATGCACTCAGGTGCGCCAAACGAGGTACCACCTACGCAAGCCACGTGACCTACTTCGAGCAGGTACATAGCCAGTTCATCGGAGTTGTTGACAGTACGTCCGTGAGCCGACTTGCCGTAGAACGAACTGCACTTGGGGAAGAGATAGAAGGCTCCCTGAGGTACATTGACCTCAAATCCAGGTACCTCCTTAGCCAAGCGGACGATCAAATCACGACGGCGCTCAAAGGCTTTGCGCATCTCTTCTACAGGCTCTTGTGTACCGATATAAGCGGCTTCAGCAGCTTTCTGCGATACGGAGCAGGGGCCTGAAGTGTATTGACCCTGCAACTTGTTGACCCCCTTCACTATCCACTCGGGACCTGCGATGAAGCCGATGCGCCAGCCAGTCATGGCATAGGCCTTGGAGACACCATTGACAATCACCACGCGTTCTTTCAGTTCGGGGAACTGAGCGATGCTCTCATGGCGACCGATGTAGTTGATGTGCTCATAGATTTCGTCAGCAATAACATAGACCTGCTCATGACGCACCAGCACAGCAGCAAGTGCAGCCAGCTCCTCCTTGCTATAGACCGAGCCCGTGGGATTGGAGGGAGAGCAGAGTATCAGCGCCTTGGTCTTGGGTGTAATGGCAGCCTCAAGCTGTTCGGGCGTAATCTTGAAGTCCTGTTCGATGCCTGCGGCTACGATGACGGGTGTACCCTCAGCCAGCTTCACCATCTCGGGATAGCTTACCCAGAAGGGAGCGGGTACAATCACCTCATCACCCGGATTGACCAGTGTGAGGATGGTGTTGCACACTGACTGCTTGGCACCGTTGGCACATGAGATCTGTGCAGCAGTGTAGTCGAGTCCATTCTCCTGCTTCAGTTTAGCCACAATCGCATTGCGCAGCGAGGGGTAACCCGCTACGGGAGAATAGCGTGACCAGTTTTCATCGATGGCCTTTTTAGCGGCCTCCTTGATATGCTCGGGTGTGTTGAAGTCGGGTTCACCCACACTCAGGTTGATGACATCTACACCTTGTGCCTTGAGCTCAGCACTTTTCTGCGACATAGCCAGGGTGGCCGATGGCGACAGACTGTTCAGACGATTGGATAATGTATTCATAGGGATATTAATGTAATAAGTTTATGCTCTGTTTTTTTATTCAATTAAATGTTCGCAGCCGAAGAGTTAAATGTTCGCGGCTGGGGAGTTAAATGTTCGCAGCTGGGGAGTTAAATGTTCGCAGCTGGAGAGTTAAATGTTCGCGGCTGAGATATTAACACCTCATACGTTACTAGTAACCAGTAGCTTGTAACTCCATATATAATATATGAATAATGTACGCGCGAACATTAATTTATTATATTATTTATTGAAGTGTAACATATGCCCCATGCGTTCCTTCTTGGTGCGAAGGTAGCGCTCGTTGTAGCTGTTGGGCGTGGTTTCGATGGGCACGTTCTCAATGATTTCCAGTCCGTAGGCTTCGAGGCCGACACGCTTCACAGGGTTGTTGGTGAGCAGACGCATCTTGTGTACACCCAGTTCGCGCAGGATCTGGGCACCTACGCCGTAGTCGCGTTCATCGGCCAGATGGCCGAGATGAAGGTTGGCATCCACCGTGTCCATACCATCTTCCTGCAGTTTGTAGGCCTTGATCTTATCCATCAGACCGATACCGCGTCCCTCCTGGTTGAGATAGACCAGTACACCCTTGCCAGCTTCATCTATCATCTGCATGGCGCGGTGGAGCTGCTCACCGCAGTCGCAACGCATGGAGCCGAAGATATCGCCCGTGGCGCATGAAGAGTGCATACGCACCAAGATAGGCTCATCTGCTGTCCATTCACCCTTGAAGAGGGCCACATGCTCCAGCCCTGTAGCCACCTGGCGGAAGGGGATAAGACGGAAGTGACCGTAGTCGGTGGGCATGTCCACCTCTACACCCTTCTCCACGATAGATTCCTGCTTGAGACGGTAGGCGATGAGATCGGCAATAGAGACCAGCTTGATGTTGTACTGGTCAGCAATGCGGCGCAACTCAGGCAAACGGGCCATAGTACCGTCATCGCTCATGATTTCCATCAGGGCTGCTGCAGGATAGAGTCCGGCCAGACGGGCCAGGTCAACGGCTGCTTCGGTATGGCCTGCACGGCGCAGCACACCCTTCTCCTGGGCATAGAGCGGATTGATGTGGCCGGGACGTCCAAAAGTGGCCGGCGTAGAAGCAGGGTCAGCCAAGGCACGGATAGTGGCGGCACGGTCGGCAGCCGACACACCAGTGGAGCAACCCTCCAACTTGTCAATGGTCACGGTGAAAGGGGTACCGAGCACCGAGGTGTTATCCATCACCTGATGAGGCAGGTCGAGTTCCTTACAACGTGACAACGTGATGGGTGCGCAGAGCACACCACGCGCATGTTTCAACATGAAGTTGACCTTCTCAGGAGTAATCTTTTCGGCTGCAATAATGAAATCGCCCTCGTTCTCACGATCCTCATCGTCCACGACGATGACGAAATTACCGGCCTTGAAATCTTCAATGGCCTCTTCAATGCTGTTGAGTTTTACCTTTTCCATATCGGGGTTAATTGTTATCGGGGTTAATTGTTCTTATTATCTAGTTGGGGAATCAGTTGAATAATCTCATTATTGGTCGTTACGATACGCTCCAGGTCCTTGCTGAGCAGGATGCGGAAAATCCATATCCTGACATAGAAGAAGATACCCACAGGAATACAGAGACCGCAGAGCAGATTGAGCCACCAGGTGCGGAAGGGACGCACATGGGCATGTACGGGGATGATTGGGTAATTATTGAGCCAGTTGAGCAAATGGATGGAGCGGGTATTGGACATCTCCTCGATGAGCACCTCCATGCGTTCGTTGATACCCTCCATCTCCTCATCGATGGCAGTTTTAAGCCACATCCTGACATAGTTGGGAGCACGCTTGAGGCGGCGGCTCTCCGCATAGGCCTGGCATTGCCGGCTCAACGCCTCCAAGTCGGCAGGCAGACGGCGGTAGTCAGGGTCGTCGATGATTACCTCCTTGCGGAAGAGGTGACGCACAGAGCGTATGCCCATCACCCGCTTGAACCAGTTGACATAGGCATCGGCATTTAGCACGACGGAGTCGCTGTTGGACTTATAGGTGAGGAAAGCGCCGAGGGGTGCCAGCACAGCGGTACTGGTCCACATACCCATCCAGACCACCCACTGCCCGTCGCGAGCCATCTTGTAACCCGTATTATTAATAATGTAATAGATGATGAAGATGAGCACCGATACCACCACAGGCATACCCAGACCACCCTTGCGGATAATGCCACCTAATGGAGCACCGATAAAGAAGAAGATCATACAAGCCAGAGAGAGGGTAATCTTCTCGTGCCAGGCCGTCTGATGTCGGCGCAGGGCGTAGTCTGATTGGGTAAGGTTAAGGCTCTTGAAATTCCAGTCGTTGGAGGTGCTCTCAGCCCGGTTACGGGCAGCCGAAAGCCAGCGCTGACGGTCTTGCAGCGTACCCGATCGGTAGATGCTGTCGATGTTGACAGGTGCCAGCGCCTCCTGCTTGAGCTTGAGCGAGTCGCTGTGATTGGGCACATTACCGATACGATAGACATTGCCCACGGCATCGTTGTAGTAGCTGCGGCCTACGCTGTCGTTGCGGTGGGAGATGGAGTCGATGCTGGCTTGCAGCATACGCATGTCCTTGCTGTTCGACTGGTTACTCATGATACCCTCGTCCATCATGTTGAAGTCTGAGTCAAACTCTATGATGGCGTGCTTCTCCGTGAAGGCCTCACGGCGGTAAGGCACGTTGCGCTGATTCATATTTTGCGACTTGAGGTTCTCAAACTGCTCTCCGCTGTAGAGATGCAGATAGAGATGTTGCTTATCAGCCGTCATCTCCAGCCTCCCAGAGTCAGCCTTGATGACCTGGGCATTCTCAAATCCCTTGTCGAAGTTATAGATAAGCACATCGTAGAGCATACCCGTCTTGCGGTCTTTATGCTTCACGTAGAGGTTATAGCCATCAATCTCATCGTAGAATACCCCCTCGGGTATATCGACCTCAGGCGACTTTTGCTTCATGGAGAGGAGCAGTGTCCAGAGCTTACTCTGCGCCTTGGGGCCTATGACGTTCTGGAAATAAAATGAGAGGCAACACACGAAGGCAATGAAGACGATAAGCGGGCGCATGATGTTGAGCAGGGAAATACCCGCCGCCTTCATGGCCAGCAGCTCAAAGCGCTCGCCAAAGTTACCGAAGGTAATGAGTGCTGCCAGCAACACAGCCAACGGCAGCGAGGCCGGTACCAGCGTAAGGCCTGAGTAGAAGAAGAACTGGGCAAGCACGGTCATTTCCAATCCCTTGCCCACCAGTTCGTCCACATACCTCCACAGAAACTGCATCATGAAGATGAAGAGACATATGAAGAATGTCCCCGTGAAGAGCAGACAGAAACTTTTCAGTATGAATATATCTAATTTTTTTATCCTCAACATGTTTAATTGCCACTATTCCAATGGAGCGACAAAGGTAGAACAAATTCGGGAGTTACGGAAATTTTTCTACGCAAAGATTCCTAACGGTGCCAAAGATTACTTCAGAGAATCAAAAGCCACAGGTCTGCCTCAGGGTCTTGACCGATTTGTCCCAAATCTCACAGAGGTCATCCACGTCATCGGCATAACAATAGTCCGTGACTTCGAGCACAAAGTCTGTAGTCAGCTCGCTGTACGACATCTTGAGCTCAAACTGTCCACGGCTGATGCCATCATCAAGCCAGTGGAACCGGATGTAGGAATAGGCCCGCATAGCTCCTACCTCAGCCTTGCGTACCTCACTCTTTCCCCAATGGAAAGTAACCTGCCTGCCTTCGGAATCCACCTTGTCAGCAAACCATCCTTCTAGCCCCATGGGTGTGCTGATGGCATTCCAAAGTATTGTTTTGGACGCAGCGTTGAGCGCATACTCCAGATGTATTTTCTGTTTGTCCATAGCATATCATTAATTTGCGGGCCAAAATATGGACTTTTTTCGACATGACCAAATTTTCGGCCAAATAATTTGCTCCTTTCCCTGTTTTAGTCATTTTTTGATGAAGAACGCATTTTTTTTGCAGAAAATTTTGGAGGTATAAAAATTAGCCGTATCTTTGCACCCGAAATCAAAAAACACCTGGCGGGATAGCTCAGCTGGTTAGAGCGCATGATTCATAATCATGAGGTCCCCGGTTCAATCCCGGGTCCCGCTACCAACAAGATTTAGTATTGACTGCTAAAGTGGCTTCCACACTTGGCGGTCATTTTTTTTCGCACAGTGACAACCATGCAACAGACACAATACCGACTCTCCCTGTTACTCCTCACGGCAGTAAGTGCCTTTCTATACTGGCAACAGGTGGCACCCGGAGTGCTCAACTACCATGAGCAGAACCAGCTCTTCCTCTTTACGCTTGACCACCTGACCCATGCGCTCTCCCTGCCTGGCGGATTGGCCGACTATCTGGCTGAAGCAGGCATGCAGCTAGCCTACTACCCCACCCTCGGAGCTCTCTGGATGGCAATCCAATCGGTATTGACCTTCCTGCTCATCAGCAATTTGCTGGCTCAACTGCGCCCCCACTACAATGTGGTATCCCTGCTGCTCACGGTTGCCATCACACTCATGACCTGCCACGTGCGCTGGACGCCTACCTTACCCCTTGTGCTCCTCCTCGTGCTCGCAGCCACTTGGTTGGCCGGCAAGAGCCGTCCGTGGATGGACCTGCTACTGCTCCCTGTACTCTACTGGATGGTAGGCCCGGTGGCTTGGCTCTACGCAGCATGGCGCATACTGACGATGGGACTGCGTATGGTATGGAGCCTACCCTACCTGGGACTCATCGTAGCGACAGCAGCCTATGTCCTGACGCAGTGGCCCTGGCAAGTGATACTGGCCGGCATACACTACCGCACCGATGCCCTGCAATCGCCCTGGTCCGCCCATCTGCTCGCTGCAATGGTTCTTCTCCCTGCAATTTACTACCGCTGGGTAGCCACCCCGAAGCGTCCTTCCCTTCTGCTCCTACCCTGTCCGCTCGCCCTCGCACTCCTTACTCTCTTCTGTTGCCCCGACCGCAACGAGATGGAGATACTCAGGTTGGATATGCTGGTGCGCCACGGAGCATGGGAGGAAGTCATACACCGTGTGGAGCACCATCCCGTACCATCTCCCTTCACCTCGCAATGTGTCAACCTGGCCCTCGGCATGACCGGTCAACTCCCTCACCGCATGTTCGAGCTTTATCAAGATGGCCCAGAAGGACTGCTGATGCCTATGATACGCGACAACGTGAGTGACCTCCCTACGGCTGAGGCCTTCTTCCAGCTTGGCATGATAAACGAAGCCCTGCGCTATACCACTGACCTGCAACAATCCATCCTGACCTACAAGCGTAGCGGCCGCTGCACGAAGCGCATGGCTGAATGCCACCTCATCAACGGCAATCACACTGCAGCAGCCAAGGAATTGCAATGGCTGGAACAAAGCCTGTTCTATCGTTCATGGGCCAAGGAGAACATGCGCCTCGTGGGTCGTGACAACCTCATCGACCAACACCCTATCTACGGACAGCTGCGCAAATTGCGTTTCAAGGAGAACTTCCTCTACAACTACCACGAACGGCACAAGATCCTGGGACTGCTCTTTGCAAGCAACACCAACAACCTCCTGGCTCTACAATACCACATGGCCCAGCTGCTGCTCAACGGAGACCTGAACATGCTGATGCAGAGTATGCCCTGGGTACAGCAATACGGTGGATTCAGTCAGATGCCCACCACCTACCGAGATGCCCTGGAGTATGCACAACAGAAAAAAAGTGCCAATGACTCACCCTACGGGCAATACATCAAGCGCCAAGCTAACCTTAGCATAGACAGGTAAACTATGCGGGATAATATTTAGATTGAAATAAAATAAAAATGTATGACGAAACATCAGAATCCTCTAATCAGCCTTATCCTATTCGCCCTGCTCTTTACCACGGGTTGTACCGAGCGCGTAGAGCATGCCACTGAGGCAGGTTGTCTGCCCCCCATCTACCCCGACTACATAGGCGTGACGATTCCTGCAGAATTGGCTCCACTCAACTTCGATGTCATGATGAAAGGATGCCACAAAGTGGACGTCACCATTAAGGGAAGCAAAGGAGGCAGCCTACATACCCAAGGTGTATTTGCCCACTTCGCCCCCGAGGAGTGGCACGCACTGACAGCGCAGAATCGCGGAGGGACGCTGCGCGTGGAAGTGTACGCCAAGGGAGAACGGTGGACCCACTTTGAGCCGTTTGAGATTCTGGTGAGCAGCGACCCGTTGCCTGACTACGGGCTGACCTACCGACGCATCCAGCCGGGGTATGAGGTGGGAGGCAACATCAGCATCTGTCAGCGTGAACTGAGTAGCTACCGCGAAGTAAAGCTGATGAGTGAGACCGCACTGCCCGGACGCTGCTTCAACTGCCATACAGCCAACCACACCAATCCTTCGCAACTGACCCTCCAGGTACGTGGAGCCCTTGGGGGCACCTTGGTGCAGAAAGAGGGCGTGCAGCGATGGTACGAGACCCGCACTCCGCAGACCAAAGCAGCCGGCAGCTACGCCTACTGGCACCCCGAAGGGCGCTACTGCGCTTACGCCACCAACTCTGTTCATCAGAGTTTCTTCGTCCGGCCCGAAGGGCGCATCGAGGTGTATCATCAATTCAGCGATATCGTGGTACTCGACACGGAACATGACGAACTGCTACGCCCCGAGCTACTCTCCACCGAATCGCTGGAAATCTTTCCCGCCTTCTCCGCTGATGGCCACCGTCTCTACTTCAGTTCCTCTCAACCCTGCAACGTACCAATGGAATATGAGAAGGTGAAATGCAGCCTCTGCGCCATCGAGTTCGATGCAGCGACAGGCAGCTTCGGTCAACAGGTCGATACCCTGCTCCATGGACTGAAGGATAACTGCAGCTACGTGTTGGCACGGCCTTCTTACGATGGCCGCTGGCTGATGATCTGCAAAACCGACCGCGGCAACTTCCCCATCTGCCGTGAGACTTCTGACCTCTGTCTCCTAGACCTGCAGAGCGGTGCCCTGCGCAGCATGGATGAAGTCAACAGTTCTGCCTCGGAGAGCTACCATAACTGGAGCAGCAACAGTAAGTGGTTCGTCTTCTCCAGCAAGCGGGAGAATGGTCTGCAAAGCTGGGCCTATCTAGCCCACATTGATGACGAGGGACGTGCCTCAAAACCGTTGCTACTACCCCAACGCCGTCCCCTGCTCTACTACAAAAAGGAGGCCGACTCATTCAACTGCCCCGACTTCACCCTTACCCCCGTAGCGTTGGATCAACGAAAGGCCTTTGATGAGCTTTTCCACGGTGAACGCCGCCAAGTCAAACTAAAGAATCAGTAAATGAGAAGAAAAAACACCATACATAAGCAATGAAAAAGAAAAGACTACAACTCCTAGGTGCCCTGGCACTCCTCTCACTCCTTGCAGGAGCCTGCCATACAGCAGTCAACGACAACGACGGGCAATGCCACATCTATGGCACAATCAACCCAAGATTTGAGGGAAAGAAGATTTTCCTCGTGCCACAACAGGGGCCTGCAGTGGCCGAAACAGTGGATTCCGCCATGATTCAAAATGGCCGATTTGCATTCCATGTAGCACCCGGCGAGATGAAGATTATCCGCATCGACTACCATTTCCGAACCGGAGTAGAAGATCTGCTGGTAGTGGCTGAGCCTGGCCGTGTCGAGGTGACCATTGACTCGGTGAGCCACGGAGGAGGCACTCCCCAAAACGACTCGCTGCAACAGTGGAAAGAATACACCGTAGCCCATACCCAACGCGTCATTCCCTATCGCATGAAGCTCCGAGAGGCTGTCAAGCAGGGCAACCAAGCAGAGAAAGAGGCCTTGACGCACATCATCGACAGCCTGCAAAGGGAGTATCGCCGCCACTCACGCCAACTGGCCAAGCAGCTCAACGAAGGTACCTTGCACGACTTCCTGACCCGTCAGTTCCCGAACACCATCAAGCGCCGGATGCCCGACGGTACGGTTGAGGAGGTACCCTACGACTGAAGCCTCAACGCAACAGGATGCGCTCACCCGCATTCTTTGCCAGGAGATTCTGCAACTTCATTAACTCACCACAGCGCGCCATAATCTGGCTACAGCGCTCCTTGTCGGCTGCCACAGCAGGGTCTTGAAGGGTATGCAGGTGCTGCTTTATCTCTTCACTCACGATAGCTAGCTTGAAGCTCATCATAATCTGGGGAACCAACTCGTCCAACCGCTCTTCGTCGGTTAGAATCTTTTGCGCCCGCGAATGATACTTACTGAGTTGGTAGCGGTCGCTGAGCAACTCAGCGGATACCTTACTGATGTCGGCATCCAGATGATTGATAAAGTATTGCTCGGCCACAAAGCCAGGGTCAGCTTGATGAGCTGCTGCTTCTCCAAGAATACGGCGATGAATCTCGTTGTGGAATGTGAGTTCATCTTGCTGCAACTCGCTGACGATATAATCTATCACGGAAAGGGAAGGCAACTCGTTGCCCTCTTCATCGGTCATGCCTTCAAACATCTTCCGCTCCCCATAACGCACCACCAGCTGAATGAGCTGACGCTCATAACGGTAAAACTCCGATTGGTTGCGCTGCTGTATAGTGATGAGCGATTCGGATGAGGGAGCGAACTGGCCTAGACTGTCAACAAGCGGATTCGCTTCGCCTACAGCATCCTGACTACCTGGGACCACTGCAGATGCCCCTCCCTGGTTCAGCGTAGCAGGACGCTCTGTCGCTGTATCTGCTGGGACTCCACCCATTGTTGTGCCTCCCTGCTGATTATCCCCAGTAAGCCCTGCTTGCTGATTCTGCGCCTTAGCCGCCTCGCGTGCCCGCTGCTCTGCATCCATTTCAGCCTTCTTCTCACGCCGTTTGGCCACTTCACTCACCAACAAGCGGTTATCCACCCCAAGCATCTGCGAGCACTCGCGAATATAGACATCGCGATTGATGGCATCAGGTATCACGGCTATGCTCTGCACCACACTGCTAATCAGCATCACGCGGCGTTGCGGATCATCCCCAGCCTCATTCAACAGCAACCCCGTCTTGAAGCGGATAAAGTCCTGCTCATGGCTGGTAATAAACTGACGAAAGTCCTCGGCATTGTGTTTGCGAGCAAACGAATCAGGGTCATCGCCATCAGGTAAGAGGCACACCTTAATGTTCATCCCCTCCTCAAGCAGCATATCTATGCCTCGCAACGAGGCCTTGATACCAGCCGCATCGCCATCGTAAAGCACAGTCATATTTTGCGTAAAGCGATGTACCATACGAATCTGTCCGTGAGTCAACGCCGTACCCGATGAAGCCACCACATTGCACACCCCGCTCTGGTGCATGGAGATGACATCGGTATAGCCCTCCACCAGATAGCAGCGATCCTGCTTGACTATGTCCTGCTTAGCCAGATAGATGCCATAGAGTTCGTTGCTCTTATGGTAAATCTCCGACTCAGGTGAGTTGACGTACTTGGCGGCGACTCCCTTGGTGGCGGATGAGAGCACACGTCCACCAAAGGCTACCACCTTCCCACTCAAGGTATGCACAGGGAAGATGACACGCCCCCAAAAGCGGTCACGTAGGCTCCCATCCTCCCTCTCGTAGCATAGGCCCGTCTTCACCAGGTACTCACGCTTATAGGATTGCCGCAGCGCCTCATCGCATAAGCCTCGCCCCGACTTGGGGCAGTAACCCAGCTGGAATTTCCGGATGATATCATCACGAATGCCACGGCTACGCAGGTAAGCCAGCCCCACGCTACGTCCTTCCGAAGTCTCCTGAAGCGACTTACAGAAGTAGTCACGGGCATACTGATTGAGCACAAACAGACCCTCACGCTCACTCTGGGCCACTTTCTCTTCGGGTGTCAATTCCCGCTCCTCGACAGGGATATTGTATTTCTTGGCCAAATAACGCAACGCATCTGCAAAACCTATCTGTTCATGCTCCATGATGAAGTGTACAGCATTGCCTCCCTTACCACAGGCAAAGCATTTGCAAAGCCCCTTAGCCGGTGAGACGGAGAACGAAGGGGTCGTATCGTCGTGAAATGGACAAAGGCCCACATAGTTTATTCCCCGTTTGTGGAGAGTGACAAAGTCAGATACCACGTCATAGATCTGAGCGGCATCCATGATACGGTCAACAGTAGCGCGGTCAATCATCGTGCATCAGCCCCCCACATCATTTTGTTACGCAACGTATTGAAGAAGTGATGGTCGAAACGCTTCACCACACGTACACAATAAGGAGCCTTACGAATAATGAGCCGCATCTCCTCCGACAGCGACTCACTCCGCCCATCTACCGAGACCAAGTAGTTGTGGCTACGACTCTCGATGCGCAAACTAATCTCTGCATCATCATCAATCACCAAGGGGCGCACATTGAGACTGTGGGGTGCCACCGGCGTAACGGCAAATGTACGGCTGTGGGGCACAATAATCGGCCCGCCCACACTCAGCGAGTAGGCTGTCGAACCTGTCGGTGTGGCCACCACCAAGCCATCTGCCTGATATGTGGTAAGCAATTCGCCATTGATGGCTGTATGAATGCTGATCATCGAAGAAGAGTCGTGCTTGAGCACTGCAATCTCATTGAGTCCGAAAGGGCTCAAATGAATAACGCCAGTAGGGGAAGTGACCTGCAACACGCTGCGTTCTTCCACACGATAATGCCCGTGCATGATCTCCTCCACCACCTGTCCCATCTCCTCGGGCAAGACATCGGCCAGGAATCCCAAACGACCCGTATTGATGCCAAGAATAGGAATCTGCCTGTTACCCACCTGGGTAGCAGCCTTCAGGAAAGTACCATCGCCACCAAGGCTGATGGCCATGTCTGCCTGCGCGCATCCCTCTTCAAGAAGCGACACTGATGGAAGACAGAAATGCTGCTCATCAGTCAAAAAGCGATAAAACTCACTGTTCATACAGATTTCCGCCCCGTGGCGCTGCAATAACTCGCACAGATGCAGGGCGTGTTGCGACTTCTTAGCTTGATAAACGTTACCGAATAAGACAAATTTCATAGGCTTTCACATCTTTCAGAATGCAAAGATGAGTTATTTTTCTCAGAAAACAATCAAGTTATTGCGATATTTTGTATTTTTGCCGCAAATAGTGAAAAGAACAAATGACAAGATTAAGCGTTAATATTAATAAGGTAGCCACCCTTCGCAATGCCCGAGGAGGCAATGTACCTGATGTGGTAAAAGTGGCTCTGGATTGTGAGAAGTTTGGTGCTGAGGGAATTACGGTACATCCACGCCCTGACGAGCGGCACATTCGCCGCAGCGACGTGTTTGACCTGCGCCCCCTGCTCCGTACAGAGTTCAACATCGAAGGCAATCCTTCTCCCGAGTTTGTCGACCTGGTGCTGAAGGTAAAGCCTCATCAAGTGACCCTCGTGCCCGACAGTCCCACGCAGCTTACCTCGAATGCAGGGTGGGATACGAAGAACAATCTAGGCTTCCTGAGCGAAGTGCTCGAAGCCTTCAAGGGAGCAGGAATCCGTACCTCGGTCTTCGTAGCGGCTGATAGTGAAGCCATTGAATATGCTGCCAAGGCAGGTGCCGACCGCGTTGAGCTCTACACCGAGCCCTATGCATCAGCCTACACACAAAACCGCGAAGCAGCCATTGCCCCCTTTATCGAGGCGGCCACAACGGCACGCAAACTGGGATTGGGATTGAATGCAGGCCATGACCTAAGCCTGGTGAACCTCAGCTTCTTCCATCAACAAATACCCTGGTTGGACGAAGTATCCATAGGCCATGCCCTAATCAGCGATGCCCTCTACCTGGGATTAGAACGTACTATACATGAATATAAAAACTGTCTGATTTAAATGATTACTCTTAACACGCTGCTGCAAGCAGCTGCAGGAGCTGCCGCACAGGAGCTCCCCGTATTGACCACTGGGGCAGAAAGTAATGAGATGAACTTGCTGGAGATGGCCTCAAAAGGAGGATGGATCATGGTGATACTAGCCATCCTGTCGGTGATTTGTTTCTATATACTCTTTGAGCGCAACTACGTCATCCGTAAGGCTGGCCAGGAGGATCCACTTTTCATGGAACGCATCAAGGACTACATCGCCAACGGCGAGACAAAAGCGGCTATAGGCTACTGCAGAGGCGTGCAGACCCCGTCGGCACGCATGATTGAGAAGGGCATCAGCCGTCTGGACAAACCTATCAGCGATATCCAAGCGGCCATCGAGAACGTAGGCAACATGGAGGTAGCCAAGCTTGAAAAAGGACTCACCATCATGGCCACTATCTCAAGTGGTGCGCCCATGATTGGCTTCCTAGGCACCGTCATCGGTATGGTACGTGCCTTCTGGAACATGGCCAATGCAGGCAACAACATTGACATCACCACCCTGTCAGGAGGTATCTACGAAGCCATGATCACCACCGTTGGAGGACTGATTGTGGGCATCATTGCCATGTTCTCCTACAACTATCTGGTCACACTGATCGATGGCGTGATCAACAAAATGGAAGCCAAGACCATGGCCTTCATGGACCTGCTCTACGAACCGAAGGAGAAGCAATAGGAGGGCCGCAAGATGTTGAAACGCAGAGCCAAAATATCGCCAGCCTTCAGTATGGCATCAATGACCGACCTCATCTTCCTGCTACTGATCTTCTTCATGATTACATCGACCATGGTATCGCCCAATGCCATCAAGGTATTGCTTCCGCAAGGCAAGCAGCAGACATCAGCCAAGCCGTTGACCCGGGTCATCATCAACAAAGAGTTGCAGCTCTTTGTTGCATTCGGCAACGACAAAGAGCGGCAGATCAACGTAGAGGAGCTCACCCCATTCCTGCAGCAGTGTGCGGAGCAGGAGCCGGAGATGTACGTCGCCCTCTATGCCGATGAATCGGTACCCTACCGCGAAATAGTGAATGTGCTGAACATAGCCAACGAAAATAAATTCAAAATGGTATTGGCCACAAGACCGCCAAGCAAATGAGTGAACGCAAGATAGATATCAAACGAAGAGGCAAACTGATGGGGTGGATAGGTGCATTTGCCGTCCACATGATACTGATCATCGGCTTGCTGCTGGCAGGTTTATCCATTCCCGAGCCTGCTGAGGAGGGGGGTATGCCCGTACTGTTGGGACAGGTTCCCGAGGCAGGCGGTGAGAGCCGGCTTGTACCTGTAGAGGTGGCCCCTGCTACAGAGACTCCCTCCGAAACGGCTCCACCCGCACCTGACGACACCCCGCTGATTACACAAGAGGAGGAAGAGAGCGTGCCCGTAAAGCCAGCTCCTAAGCAAGAAGAGAAGAAGCCCACTCCCGCACCTACGCCGCAACCTTCTGCGGCCGAACGCGCAGAAGCCGAACGGAAACGCGCAGAGGAAGAGGCAGCTCGCAAAAAGCGAGAAGCAGAAGAGGCCACACGCAAAAAAGTGGCTGGTGCCTTCGGCAAAGGAGCACAAATGGGAAATCAAGGCAGTTCCAAAGGTGACGGGCAGCAAGGTGCACCCACCGGCAACAGCAACGAGGGGGCTCCGCAGGGCACAGGAGGCTATGGAAGCTTCTCACTGGAAGGACGTTCGTTAGGCCCCGGCGGATTACCGATACCGGCATACAACGTAGCCGATGAGGGGAAGGTTGTAGTGAGTATCGTGGTCAATCCCGACGGAGCAGTTATCTCCACCTCGATTCACAAGTCCACCAACACCGTCAATGCATCCCTGCGTAAAGCCGCGGAAGAAGCGGCCCGTAAAGCCCGCTTCAACCGAATTGAAGGGAAAAGTAACCAAGCTGGTACGATAACTTATTATTTTAATCTAAAATAAATAATAGAGCGATGAAAAAAGTATATGTATTTTTTGCAGATGGCTTTGAAGAGATTGAGGCCTTTGCTTCTGTTGACGTGCTGCGTCGGGCAGGATTCGACGTGGAGATGGTATCCGTCATGGACAACGAGATTGTGAAAGGTGCGCATCAGATTTCCGTCTTTTGCGACAAGAACATAGAGAATTGCGATTTTTACGATGCCTCCCTGTTGCTTCTCCCAGGCGGCATGCCTGGCGCACAGACTCTAGGCGAATGTGAAGACCTGAAGCGTGCCCTCTGCACAGCCGCTGAAAAGGGGGTCACCTTGGCAGCCATCTGTGCCGCACCGATGGTACTGGGGCAGCTAGGTCTGCTGAAAGGCAAGAAGGCCACCTGCTATCCAGGCTTTGAACAATTCCTGGATGGAGCCAACTATACGGCTGCAATGGTTGAGCACGACGGCAACATCATCACGGGCAAAGGACCTGCAGCAGCACTTCCCTTCGCTTTTGCCATCGTGAAGCATCTGGCTGGCGAGGCGAAGGAGAAAGAGCTCAAGGAAGCCATGTGTTACAACCATTAAGTTGTCTGTCACATGAAGAGATATGCCGTAATAGTGGCTGGAGGCAAAGGATTG
The DNA here is from genome assembly GCA_945831575.1 of uncultured Mediterranea sp. GTDB lineage: Bacteria > Bacteroidota > Bacteroidia > Bacteroidales > Bacteroidaceae > Bacteroides. The sequence continues at coordinate 83,819 of CAMACX010000002.1, read as the reverse complement.
CGCATGGGCAGTGAGCTGCCCAAGCAATTCCTTTGCATCGGTGGCAAACCCATCCTAATGCACACCCTGGAGTCCTTTCACCGTTTTGATGAAGCGATGCAGCTGATACTGGTCCTTCCGCGTGATCACCAGCCCCTATGGCAAACACTGTGTGAAGAGCATGCGTTCTCCCTCCCCTACCGGTTGGCTGACGGCGGGGAGACACGCTTTCACTCGGTGAAGAATGGTCTTGCACTCATCACAGGAGAAGGTGTAGTAGCCATACATGATGGGGTACGTCCCTTCGTGAGCAGCGAGGCACTGCATCGTTGTTTCACCACTGCAGCCACACACCATGCTGTCCTCCCTGTCATTCCCATCGTGGATACTGTACGGGAGTTGACCGTAGAAGGCAGCCGCACGGTGGATCGTAACGCCTACAAACTGGTACAGACACCCCAGGTATTTGACGTGACCCTACTCAAGACTGCCTACGAGCAGCCCTTCACCCCATTCTTCACCGACGATGCCTCAGTGGTGGAAGCATTGGGAAGGACCATCACCCTGGTGGAAGGCAACAGAGAAAACATCAAGATTACCACGCCGTTCGACTTAAAGATTGCCGAAGCCCTGCTTGCCGATGTTTGAACTGGAGAGACGCGACATCAAGTACCTGAGCGGCGTAGGGCCCCAGCGGGCAGCTACCCTCAACAAGGAGTTGGAAATCTACTCCTTGCGTGACTTACTCTCCTATTATCCATATAAATATGTCGATAGGAGCCGCATCTATGCCATCAGCGAGCTGGATGCCAACATGCCCTTTATCCAGATTAAGGGAGAAATCCTGAGCCTCGAACAGGTCGGTGAGGGCCGGCAAAGCCGGCTGATAGCCCACTTCAGCGACGGCACAGGCATCATCGACTTAATCTGGTTCCAAGGCATCAAGCAAGTCAAGAAAAGCCTGAAGGTATTCAAGCCCTACATTGTATTTGGCAAACCGTCAGTCTTCAACCAGCGCATCCAGGTCGCCCACCCCGATATTGAACCGGCTGAAGCACTCCAACTCTCTACCATCGGCCTCCGCCCATTCTACATGACTACCGAACGGATGAAGCGGATGAACCTCCACTCACAGGCCATTGAGAAAATGATGAGGGCAGTCATCCAGCAAATCACGGAACCTCTGCCGGAGACACTCACCCCTGAATTGATTGCCGATCACCACCTGATATCGCTCACTGAGGCCATCAAGAACATCCATTTCCCCCAAAGTACCGAATTACTCAAGCGGGCAGAGCTACGTCTGAAGTTTGAAGAACTCTTCTACGTACAACTCAACATCCTCCACTACGCCCACGACCGGCAGCGCTATTTCCAGGGATTTGTCTTCAACAAAATTGGGCACATATTCAATACCTTCTATCACCAGAACCTCCCCTTCGAACTGACAGAGGCTCAAAAACGAGTCATCCGTGAAATCCGGCGTGACCTCTGTTCAGGCAAGCAGATGAACCGCCTACTGCAAGGCGATGTGGGCAGTGGCAAGACCCTGGTGGCCCTGATGAGCATGCTGATAGCCCTCGACAATGGCTACCAAGCCTGCCTTATGGCCCCGACAGAGATTCTGGCCAACCAGCATTTTGAGACCATCCGCTCGCTGCTTTTCGGCATGGAGGTTCGTGTAGAACTGCTCACCGGCTCCATCAAGGGGAAGCGGCGTGAAGCCATACTCGAAGGGGTGCAAAAGGGCGATGTACAATTACTTATCGGCACCCATGCCGTAATTGAGGAGCACGTACATTTCGCCTCACTAGGCTTTGTAGTCATCGATGAGCAACACCGCTTTGGCGTAGAACAGCGAGCGAAGCTTTGGAAGAAGAACGTACAGCCTCCCCATGTGTTGGTCATGACAGCCACCCCCATCCCACGAACCTTGGCCATGACCATCTACGGTGACCTCGACGTATCGGTCATTGATCAGCTTCCCCCCGGCCGCAAACCTGTAACCACCATCCATCAGCTGGACAACCGCCGGGAAGCGCTCTTTCAATCCATCCGCCGGCAGCTTGCCGAAGGACGTCAGATATACTTCGTCTATCCACTCATCACCGAAAGCGAAAAGATAGACCTGAAGAACTTGGAAGAGGGTTATCTCCACATCTGTGAAGCATTCCCTAATTACACGGTATGCAAGGTACACGGCAAGATGAAGCCCGCCGAAAAGGATGCTCAGATGCAGTCGTTTGCCAACGGGACAGCGCAGATTATGGTGGCCACCACGGTGATAGAGGTGGGAGTCAATGTCCCCAATGCCACCGTCATGGTCGTGGAGAATGCGGAGCGGTTTGGCTTGTCGCAGCTTCACCAACTCAGAGGAAGGGTAGGTCGCGGTGCCGACAAAAGCTACTGCATCCTAGTGACCAAACCCAAGCTCACCGATGAGACACGCAAGCGCATCGACATCATGGTACGTACCAATGACGGCTTTGAGATAGCTGAAGCTGACCTGAAGCTGAGAGGTCCTGGAGATCTAGAGGGGACGCAACAGAGTGGTATGGCCTTCGACCTGAAGATAGCCAATCTGGCCCGTGACGGACAGATTATCCAGCTGGCCAGAGAGGCTGCCCAACGCATCATGGACAACGACCCCGAGAGCACCTCACCCAGCCATGCACTCCTTTGGCAGCAACTGAAGACACTCCGCAAAGGAATGACCAACTGGGCCGCTATCAGCTAATCACAAGTGTTAATTTATTTGTTTTCCACGATTTTATGTTGTAAAACATATTAAAAGCAAATCAGTCTGTATCAAATGATTGCATTTGTTTTTTTATCGAATAGCGGATAAGAGTATTAAAAAACGTCAAGCAGCAAACCTCTTATAAAAGAATAATAACTACCTTTGAACGAAAATTTGAGCACAGATGATACAGCATTGGATTAAAATAGGCATGTTTTTAGTGGCAACCATTTTGGCTGGAGCGCAGGTTTCAGCACAGGACTTGATTGCCCGGCAAGCCCCCATAGACAGAAAACTAAAGAGCGTCGATTCGCTGGCGCTCCAGAAGCAGATTCGGGCAGAGCAGTCACTCTATCCCGGTCTTGACATTTACCCTAATTGGACCAACGAACATGTGCAAGCCTACAAGGATGCAATCGTTCCAGAGAACTATACTTTCGACTTGACCGGCTTTACCATGCCGACCACCAATACGAAAATCACCGACATCTTCGGTTACCGTCCCCGCCGGCGCAGAATGCACTACGGGTTGGACATTAAAGTCTATGTAGGCGACACCATCCGTGCGGCCTTCGACGGCAAGGTGCGCATTGTAAAGAACCAAGGTCGCCGAGGTTACGGCAAGTATATCGTGATACGTCACGACAACGGCCTGGAGACAGTGTATGGACACCTATCCAAGCAGTTGGTAGATGAGAACCAGCTTGTCAAGTCAGGTGAAGTCATAGGGCTTGGTGGCAATACTGGTCGCTCCACGGGTTCACACCTTCACTTCGAGACGCGCTTCCTGGGCATCCCCATGGACCCTGCCCTGATGTTTGACTTCGAGAAGCAGGATATCCTGGCCGATGCCTACACCTTCACCAAGAACAAGAACGGCAAGGGCAAGACCGCTGGTCAGATTGCCCAAGGCGAAGGCCTATTCTACAAAGTCAAGAAAGGCGATACCCTTGCTCGCATTGCACGCAAGCAAGGTACCACTGTAGAGCAACTCTGCAAACTCAATCACATCAAGCGAACCACCGTACTTCGACTCGGCCAGGTGCTTCGCTGCTCGTAAAAAGCCTAGAAAATCCACTGATAGAGGACACTTTAATATAATTTAGAGTGTCCTCTTTTCTTATATTCCCAAGAATGACTAACTTTGCCGTCTATTTTAGTAGAAGTTATGCAAGAAACGAGACAACAATTCGAGCAAATCATCGCCCTCTGCAGGGATTTGTTTGCCAAGAAGCTGCACGACTATGGTCCTGCATGGCGCATCCTGCGTCCATCCTCTGTGACCGACCAACTGCTCATCAAGGCCAAACGCATACGCAGCATCGAGATCAAAGGAGTGGCGATGGTCAACGAAGGCATCCGCTCAGAGTTCATAGCCATCGTCAACTATGGCATTGTGGGACTTATTCAGATAGAGAAAGGATTTGTTGACCGGGCCGATATGGACAATGAGGAGGCCATGGCCCTGTACGACAAGTTTGCCAAGCAAGCGTTGGAACTGATGTTGGCCAAGAATCATGACTACGATGAGGCCTGGCGCAACATGCGCATCAGCTCTTACACCGACCTGATCCTGCAGAAGATCAACCGCACCAAGCAGATTGAATCCCACCACGGACAGACCCTGGTGAGCGAAGGGGTAGATGCCAACTATATGGACATGATTAACTATGCCGTTTTCGGGCTGATAAAGATTGAGTTTGGAGAAGATTGATAGAAATATGATTGTCAGCGCAGGTCGCTACACCTGCCGCTTCCTGCTGGGAGTGGTACTGGTATTTTCCGGATTTGTCAAAGCGGTGGACCCTATGGGCACCAGCATCAAACTGGAAGAGTACCTGGATGCTTTCGGTATGGCAGACATTTTCTACGATTGGCTCATCTTGTTGGCAGCCATGGCTTTGGCCGCTTTAGAATTTGCCATTGGCGTCTATCTGACCATTGGCATCCGGCGTAAGGTAGCTTCGACTGTGGCCTTGATTCTGATGAGCATCATGACTCCTCTGACCCTCTACCTCTGGATAGCCGACCCCGTGAGCGACTGCGGCTGCTTCGGTGATGCCTTGGTGCTGACCAATGCAGAGACCTTCTTCAAGAACCTCGTGCTATGGGGCATGGCATACGTCACCTTCCGATGGAAACGCCAGATGAAACGCCTGATCACCCCGAAATCTGACTGGCTTATCACCCTGTACACCATGCTGTTTGGCCTGATGCTGTCTGCCTACTGCCTGCGTCACCTCCCCATCATCGACTTCCGTCCCTACCGCATCGGAGTCAACATACCCCAAGCCATGACCATCCCCGAAGGAGCAACTCCCGACAGATGGGAGAGCCGGTTTATCATGGAGAAGGATGGCGTGAGGCGCACCTTCACGTTGGAGAACTACCCCGACTCTACCTGGACGCACATCTCCACGGAATCAATGCTGAAGCAGAAGGGCTATCAACCAGCCATCCACGACTTCAGCATACAGCGTATGGAGGATGGCGAGGAGATTACAGACAGCCTCCTCAACGCTCCGGGATATACCTTCCTCCTGATTGTCCCCTATATCGAGAAAGCAGACGACAGCAACATCGACTTGATTAACGAAATCTACGACTACTGCGTAGAGCATCAGTATGGCTTCATCGCCCTGACAGCCTCCCCGCGCGAAGAGGTGGAGATGTGGTGTGAACGCACCGGAGGCGAGTATCCATTCGGATTGATGGACGATGTGACACTCAAGACCATGATACGCTCCAACCCAGGGCTCATCCTGCTGAAGCAGGGCACGATATACAACAAGTGGAGCAATGCCTCCCTGCCAGATGAATACCAACTCACCGACCGCCTGGAGCATATTCCCCTGGGAGAGCTTCAAGTCAGGGACGACAAGCAGACCTTGGGATACGTGCTGCTCTGGTTTATGGTTCCCCTGTCGCTCATCACGCTTCTTGACGCCCTCTGGATACGCAAACGCAAGCCGCAACAGCAACAGGAGGCAACGACTGCAAGAGACAAGCGCGGAAATGAAAAGAAGACTGAGACTGATACAATACAATAAATTATTAACCCTTTAATGATTAAATGAAATGAGAAAGAACATTGTTGCAGGAAACTGGAAAATGAACAAGACCCTCCAGGAGGGTATTGCACTGGCAAAAGAGTTGAACGAGGCATTGGCTGCTGACAAGCCCAATTGCGATGTCATCATCTGCACACCCTTCATCCACCTGGCTTCTGTCACTCCGCTGGTAGATGCTGAAGTGATTGGCGTTGGTGCAGAAAACTGCGCTGACAAAGTATCAGGTGCTTACACCGGTGAAGTATCAGCTGCCATGGTCGCTTCTACGGGTGCCAAGTATGTCATCCTGGGTCACTCAGAGCGTCGCGCTTACTACCACGAGACAGTAGAGATCCTGGAAGAGAAGGTAAAGCTGGCTCTGGCCAACGGCTTGACCCCCATCTTCTGCATCGGCGAAGTGCTTGAAGAGCGCGAAGCTGGCAAGCAGAATGAGGTGGTTGCCGCTCAGCTGGCATCAGTATTCTCACTCTCTGCCGAGGACTTCAGCAAGATTATCCTGGCTTACGAACCCGTATGGGCCATCGGTACCGGCAAGACCGCTACTCCCGCCCAGGCTCAGGAGATTCACGCCTTCATCCGCTCGGCTGTAGCAGAGAAGTATGGCCAGGAAGTAGCTGACAACTGCTCCATCCTCTATGGTGGCAGCTGCAAGCCTTCTAACGCCAAAGAGCTGTTTGCTAACCCCGATGTGGATGGCGGCCTGATTGGTGGTGCCGCACTGAAAGTTGCTGACTTCAAGGGCATCATCGACGCATTCAAATAAATGAGTTAACACCAGGTACAGATTGACGGATGGCGTACCATCCGTCAACTGTACCTCTATTCTATTCATCAACACCCTCCCTATGAAACATTTTTGGTTCTGGTTGCTCTCCCTTGCCTGCATCTCACCCGGCGTGATGGCGCAGAAGGACATCGTGAAGAGTCTGGAAAGGGATGTAGCCGGACAGGGCAAGATCAGCATCCATCAAGACGCACGCATTTCTGCCCTGATAGGTTCACATGCCGGCAACGCCACACTCTCCACCTCATCCGACGGGTTGCAACGCATACTGAAGACCGCAGGTTATCGGGTACAGGTCTATGCCGGCAACAACACCCGTGCCGCCAAGCAAGCTGCACAGCAACAGGCACAGAAGGTCAAGGAACTCTTTCCTGAGCTCACCGTCTATGCCACCTTTGCCCCACCCCGCTGGCTCTGCCGCGTAGGCGACTACCGAAGCATCGAGGAGGCCGATGCCATCATGCGCAAGCTGCGCAGCTCCGGGCAGTTTAAGGAAGCCTCCATCGTGCGCGACCAGATTATCATCCCCCTATAAGAAACAACCACTCACACCCCCTATAGATCATGTTAGGAAAAGAAGAGATACAATCACCAGCCCTCGACGAACTCAAAGGACACTACCAACGCATCCTCACCCTGCTGGGCGAGGACCCCACACGCGAAGGGCTTATCAAGACACCCGAACGGGTAGCGAAAGCCATGCTGCAACTTACCAAAGGCTATGACATGGATCCACACGAAGTGCTCCGCTCTGCCAAGTTCAAGGAGGAGTACAGCCAGATGGTCATTGTCAAGGACATCGACTTCTTTTCCCTTTGCGAACACCACATGCTCCCCTTCTACGGCAAGGCCCATGTGGCCTACATTCCCAACGGCTACATCACGGGACTCAGCAAGATAGCTCGCGTAGTCGATATCTTCTCCCATCGCCTACAGGTGCAAGAGCGGATGACACTACAGATCAAAGAGTGCATCCAGGAGACCCTCAACCCGCTGGGAGTCATGGTAGTCGTCGAAGCCAAGCACATGTGCATGCAGATGCGCGGTGTGGAGAAGCAGAACTCCATCACCACAACCAGCGACTTCACCGGTGCCTTCAATCAAGCCAAGACACGTGAAGAGTTTATGAACCTCATCAAACAACACTAAACAAACAAAGTACAAAATGAACTGTTCTTCCATTTCCGTACGCAGCTTACTCCTGGTGGGGGCAACGCTGCTTTTCCAGTTTACGGTCTCTGCACAGAGCGATGCCGTCAGACGCATCATCGCTGAGGGGCAACAGAATAACCGCGTCATGGAGCACCTCGACGTGTTGACCAACCGCTTTGGCGGACGACCCATCGGGTCGGATGCCTACGACAATGCCGCCGCCTGGATGCTCGACCAATACAAGCAATGGGGCATCGAAGCCCACCTGGAAGAGGCGGGCGAACTGCCCGTAGGATTCAACCGCGGAGGTTGGTGGGGGCGACTGATCGGAGGCGACAAGGAGATGACCCTCCACTTTGTCACCCCATCTTATACCTCGGGCACCAAAGGCATCCAACGAGGCCATGTGCTGATTGAACCCAAGACGGAAGAGGAGCTTAACCGCATGAAGCACCGGCTCAAAGGGGCTTGGGTACTGGTGAGCGGACAGAATAGCGGATGGCCCGTCGACCATACGGCAGCAGCCGACTCCATCCGCCAGCGCATCAAGCAAGAGAACCTAAGAATCATGGCTGTCAACGACTCACTGCGCCGTGAATCGTGGGAGAAGCGGACAGCGTACAAGCCGCAACCCCTGAAAGAGTACCCCGGATTATTCTATAACGAGATGGTTGAAGCCGGTGTATTGGGCTTTATCCAGCGGGCATCCGTCCCCCTGCGTGCGCTCTACGACCGCCCTATGCTGGCCGAACCCGACTGCAACTTCTACAACCTGCCCCAAGTAGCCGACATCAAGCTCGACGAGCATCAGTTTGACGAGATCTATCAGATGGCCAAGGAACGCCGCGACTTCTGGCTGGAGTTTGACATCCGCAACTACTTCAAACTGGGTCCTGTGAAGTACCACAACGTCGTGGCCAGCATCAAGGGGAGCAAGTACCCCGATGAGTATGTCATCGTAAGCGGTCACCTCGACTCTTACGATGTGGGTACGGGTGCGGTGGATTGCGGCACAGGGATTGGTCCCATGATGGAAGCCGCCCGCCTGATTGCACAGAGTGGTGCCAAGCCTAAGCGCACCATCCTCTTCGTAGCCTTTGCCGGCGAGGAGTTTGGCCTCCTGGGCGCACAGGCCTTCGTTAAGGCCCACGCCAAGCAGCTGGACAAGATATCCAACCTCTTCAACCGCGACGGAGGTCCCACGCCGGCCGTGGGCATCCGGGTGCCCCAAGCCATGTACGACGACTTCAAGTCAGTATGCCAGGTGCTGGAGACGCTCAATCCCGAGCTACCCTTCAAGGTCGAAATAGCGCAACCCCGCCGCAAGCCTACGCAGATGGGCGGTACCGATGCCAGTGTATTCGCCATGAAGGGCATCCCCACCCTCAACTTCATGGAGAAGGACATCATGGGCTACAACTTCAGCTATGAGGAAATCTGGCACACAGAGCGCGACATCTACAACAAGGAGATTCCTGAATACCAAGCGCATACAGCCATCGTGACCGCTATCGTGGCCCTCGGCATTGCCAACCTCAACCACCAGCTCTCACGCGAAGGGCTCTATAAGGAAGAATAAGATGCAACTTGATAAGGAGGAATAAGATGCAACTTGCTTGGGGTCATATCGACGTGAGTACCTTCGCTTTTCCTGTAGGAATTGCGATGGGCATAGGCGTGACCGCGCTGCTCTTCGTGGCCGAGCGCGAATATGCACATCAATCCTGGATGCGCGGTTTACGCTCCACGCGCACCGCCGTCACCCTGCTGATACTGATTACCCTGTGTTGCATCGTGGGAGGAACGTTTCCCCAACTCAGCGGATTCACTACCTCCCTGCCGTTTGTGGCACTGCTCATGGCACTCATGGTTCACCTGACCCTCGTGCTTGTACATCGCATGCGACACTTTACCTCCATTCGTCGTGATGGTCCCTTCCTCCTACTGCACGGAGGCATCTGGCTCGCCCTCTTCAGCGGTATGGCCGGTGCAGGCGACACCAAGGAGCTTCGCACGTTGCTGATGCGCGATGCAGCGATGGATGCGGCGGTGCATACGGCGGAGGGCGCTACAGTGGATGCGGCGGTGCATACGGCGTATGATGCCTATGGCCATCGCGTCCCTCTCTCCTACTCGCTCCAGCTGAAACAGCTATCCATCGAAAGGCATGAAGAGAATGGGACACCCGTGCAATATGAAGTGACCCTGCTCGTGGATAGCACCGAGTGCAAAGTATCTGTCAATCACCCCTATGCAGTGAAGTGGTACGAGGATATTTACCTGATGGACCTTCATACAGCCGGGGAAGGAGGATGCATACTACTTATTGTGCAACAACCGTGGAAGTATGCCACACTCACGGGCATCCTGCTGCTACTGGCCGGTGCCGTATGTAACCTGCGGACAAGGAGAAAGGGGGAGGAGAACACATGATTACCTGGAATGAATTCCTGCCCTTTGCCGGCGCATCCGTGGGCATATGGAGCGTAGCTACAGTGGGCGCACTGCTCAAGCAGGAGGGGCGCAGCAAGATCTACCTATGGGGCACGGCCCTGGGGTTGCTGATATACGTCAGCTTCGTGGTGGGCCTCTGGATAACCCTTGGACGGCCTCCACTCCGCACATTGGGAGAGACCCGCCTGTGGTATGCGCTGTTCATGATAGTATCCGGGTGGGGTGTCTATCTGAGGTGGAACTACCGCTGGATTCCACTCTTTTCGTTGATCGTAGCTACCGTGTTCATTGTCATCAACCTGATACACCCCGAGCTGCATGACCAAAGCCTGATGCCGGCGCTACAGAGCGTTTGGTTCATCCCCCACGTCACGGTCTATATCTTCTCCTACAGCCTCTTCGGGTGCGCCTTCCTGCTCGCCGTGGCCGGATGGTGGAAGCATAGCCGGGAGTACCTGGCATCCACCGACACGTTGGTCAACATCGGCATGGCTTTCCTTACCTTCGGGATGGTCTCCGGCTGCATCTGGGCAAAGCAGGCGTGGGGCAACTACTGGAGCTGGGATCCCAAGGAGACCTGGGCAGCCGCCACCTGGTGCGCCTATGCCATCTATATCCATCTGCGACTGCGCCACCCGTCGCGACAGAGCAACGCCCCCTACCTCTGGCTCATCATCGGGTTCCTCCTCCTGCAGATGTGCTGGTATGGGGTCAACTTCCTGCCCTCGGCAGCCAGAAGCATACATACTTACGCACAATGAGAGGCTACAGAATGGCATGATGAATATCGACTCTATTAATGCGCAACAAACAACTTAATTTACATCAAACAATTTATTTTACTCCAAACAACTCTTTTATGAAAAACTCAAGTAAAATCATCCTGGCGGGTGCCGTGGTTGTGGTGGGATTGGCCATCACCTATCGTGCTGTCAACAAGGCCCCCGACCCGTCGCTGCCTGCCAATGAGCAGATGGCGCAAATCCTGAATGATGGCGGCTGCGTCTATTGCCACACCGTCAATCCCGACCTCCCCTTCTATGCCTCATGGCCTGTAGCAAGCAGCATGATCAAGGCCCATGTAGAGAAGGGCTATCAGATGTTTGACATTGCTCCGATGATGGCAGCGCTCAGCCACGGTGAGACCGTCAATGAGGTTGACCTGGCCAAAGTGGAGCGTTGCGTGATGGAGGGCAGCATGCCTTTGGCTTCCTATTATCTAGCCCATTGGGGCTCTTCGATGACTGATGCCAAGAATGGCATTGCCCTCAGCTGGGTGGAGCAGCACCGCAGCGCGTTCTATCCCAACCCGTTGGCTGCTGAAGCCTTCCGTAACGAGCCTATCCGTCCCATACCTGACGCACTTGATGTGAACATGGAGAAGGTGCTGCTGGGTAAGGAGCTCTATCACGACACCCGTCTGTCGGGCGACGGCACCGTCTCGTGTGCCTCTTGTCACGACACCCGGATGGCCGGCGTGGATAACCACCAGTACTCCGATGGTATCGGCGGACAGCTGGGTGGTATCAACGCGCCCACGTCATTCAATGCCGTATTCAACTTCGTCCAGTTCTGGGACGGCCGTGCCGCCACGCTGGCCGACCAGGCAGCAGGTCCTCCCCTCAATCCCGTGGAGATGGGCTCCAGCTCGTTTGAGGAGATTGCCGGGAAGCTGGCTGCCGATGCAGACTTCAGCAAGCGCTTCCTGGCCGTATATCCTGAGGGCTTCAACCAGCAGAGCATCACCGATGCCATTGCCGAGTATGAGAAGACCCTGCTGACCCCCAACTCCGCCTTCGACCGCTACCTGAAGGGAGACCTGCAGGCGATGAGCGAGGAGCAGATAGCCGGCTATGCCCTCTTCAAGGAGTACAAGTGCGCCACCTGCCATGCCGGCGTCAACATGGGCGGCTTGAGCTACGAACTGATGGGGCAGCGCTCCAACTATTTCCAGGACCGCGAGATGAACGTCAAATCAGGCCTTAGCGATGCCGACAATGGTCGTTGGGCACAGACACAGGTGGAGCGTGACCGTTACCGCTTCAAGACACCCACCTTGCGCAACGTAGCCCTGACATGGCCCTACTACCACGACGGCAGCGTAGCCACCCTGGAGAAAGCCATTGAGATGATGGCCACCTACCAGGTAGGCCGCAAGATGAGCGAAGGCGACATTGCCAAAGTGAAGGCCTTCCTCGATGCCCAAACCGGTGAATACGAGGGGCAGCTGCTGACCAACATTAATCAGCAGTAACTTGTTGATTTCTACAGAGACACCCTCCATATCGTGCATACGGTACCAACAGCACACGGTATGGAGGGTATTTACGTTCCTCCTATATGAGTCCTAATTGCTCCTAATCGGCATCGTACCGTAAGGCATACGACCCCCTAATGACTAATGACAATTGACCATCATGACCTACGCGACCCAATGACTATTACGAGGGCACGCTGCACTCCATCACCCGGCAGCTGCTGGAGATGGTCACGATGGTCAATTGTCATTAGTCAATAGTCATTAAGCAAAGTGGAAAATCGGCTTGTCACACCAGGACATCAAGATAATTTTCAGGCGTGACAACATGCATGCCGCCTACATTATAATTGTTTGTAAATGATGGAGGTAGTGACATGTTGCCACGCTTGGTGTTCCATTTCATCTCAAAGGCATCGAACACCCCGTCTTCCTCCTCGACGAAGTCTATCTCCTGCTGCGAAGTCGTACGCCAGAAATAATACTTGGGATAACGCCCTTCATAATGATTCTTTTTGATACGTTCAGCAATCACAAAGTTCTCCCACAACGCTCCCACATCGCTTCGCAATGACAAGGGAGCAAAATGCTGTAAAACAGCATTGCGTATCCCATTATCATAAAAGAACACCTTACGGCTTTTCTTCAGCTCCGTGCGCATATTACGACTGATAGCTGGCAGACGGAAGACGATAAAGCATTTCTCCAAAAGGTCGATGTATTTTTCTACAGTCTTGGAGTCAGAACCAATAGTTTGTCCAAGCTCATTGTATGACACTTCACTACCCATCTGCAAAGCCAGTGCGACCAGCAGTTTCTCAAGCAATGCAGGTTTACGGATACCCTCCATCGACAAAATGTCCTTATAAAGGTAACTGCCTGCCATACTCATCAGCAATTCCTTTGCATCGCCTGGATTGCTCACTATTTCGGGGTAAGAGCCGTAGATAAGACGCTGCTCCAGTGTTTGTCTCACCATGAGCAAGCCACCTGTCCTGAGCAGTTCACCCGTAGAAACAGGGAAAAGATGATATTCATATTTTCTTCCCGTCAGCGTTTCCTCCAACTGGTTGTGCAGTTCGAAGGACGAAGAGCCAGTAACAAGCAGTTGTACCCCCTTGAAATGATCGACAATGATTTTCAATGTCAAACCGATGCCGGTCACTCGTTGAGCCTCGTCAACAATCACCGTCTTATTATTCCCAATCAGAAGTCTTATCTCCGAGAGGTTAGCATCAGCAAGCAAAGCCCGGGTTTCCGGGTCATCGCAGTTGAGTGACAACACTCCTCCTTCTATACTCTTACTAATTTCAGAAAACAGCGTACTCTTGCCCACCTGTCTTGCACCAATGAGGATTATAGCCTTACCTTTACGACATCTACTCTCTATTACTCTCTGTAGGTCTCTTGTTATCATAGTTGCCATTTTTCTATCACGGTTTCACTTCGCTCGCAAAGGTATGCCAAACAGCTCAAACAGCCAAGAGATTTTCCAAAAAAAATACCCATAATCCAAAATTTAGCCCCATTTTTTGGATTATAATCCAAAATTTCAGGTATATTTTTTGGATTAGATAGCTGACCTATGATAAAAAGAGGAATCAATCAGTTCTCTTGCAGATGGTCACGATGGTCATTAATCATTAGTCATTAAGCAAAGTGGAAAATCATCAAGATAATTTTCAGGCGTGACAACATGCATGCTGCCCATATTATAATTGTTTGTATATCCTGTTAGCCGAGACGACGTTCTATAATCTTGATGTGATTATTGGTCAGTCTCATCAACAAGGACAATCAATAAGTACATCGGTAATGCAAGACTTCGCAGCAATAGATTTTGAGACGGCCAACAACTACCGCAGTTCGGTGTGTTCGGTTGGATTGTGTTAGATTCCCTCTAACTCTTGGGTACTCAGTCCTGTGGCCTGCGCAATCAACTCTATAGAGAGACCTAGGTGCTTAAGGTTACGGGCAGTAGCTCGTTTGCCTTCAACGATTCCTTCTTGACGTCCTTCTGCACGTCCTTCTGCCCGCTCGGTGTTGATGTTGTCGCGCAGGATGACCACATTGTCCAGGTGACGGTAGTAGGCATCCAGCTCGGCCTTGTTCAGGCGGTCGAGCTTCAGTCGTTCGCGTGCCTCAGGCAGGCCAGGGGCGTTGGCCTCATCGGGTATCTCACCGGTGTTGAGGAAGTAGATCCATTGGTCAAGGGGCACGACCGACCATTTATCAAAGTCGTTGACACGCAGAATGATGTACTCGGGATAGAGCTGGCTGAAGGTATCTACCTGGAAGGCCTGCTTCTGGAAGGGGGTGAGGTTGAGCAACTCGTTGTTGTGCAGCCCGCGAAACTCCGTCTTGCCATGATAGACGTAGTCGCTGCCGCTGCCCAGGGCGAAATAGACGATGTTGATGCTATAGACCTTGCGCACCTTCTCGTAACCCTCGCCACGGTTAATGTACTCCGTGACCAGCTTGGAGGTGCCGAACAGCATCCGTTGGAAGTAGGCGTACTCGTTGTTGTTCTGTATCTCAAAGAGGATGAGCCGTCTCCTGCTGTCCTCGGCCAGCAGATCGACCCGGTTGTACTTGTCAAACTCGCTCTCCTGGTTGCTCTCGATCTCCAGCAACTTGACGATGGTAATCTGCTCGCCGAGCAGGGTGGTCATCAAGCCCTCCAGCACGGCAAAATTGGCCTTGTGGCGAAGTAGTCGCTTCATGGCCCAGTCAAAACGGATGTATTTGTTACTTACTCCCATGAGTGGTTACTTTGGCTGTATACTTTTAACGGGGCAAAAATAGTCTTTTTCCTTTTATCGGCCAAATATTCTGTGTGAAATCCCGAGCAAAAGATAGGTTTACGCGTGCCGGATGCAGTAATGATGCCTACGGCTTGGGGAGGGGAAATCAATGTAAATATAGGGAGCTATAAGGAGGTGTCATTCTCCTTATAGCTCCCTTTACAGCTATTGTCCCGGGAGACTATCGTCTTATCCTGCTTAGCGCAGGGGGGCGGACAGACGCTGGGACGGTATTACTCCTTGAAATAATGTCCGTCAAGGTCCCCATCAGAATAATACATGGTCAGGCAATTCGGTGTGAGCGTGTAGTATCTGATGCCACTGGAATAGCCACTGCCATCTGGCAGTGGCTCCATATCAAATGAGATAACACTCTCCGTGGCACTCCATTTGAAGTTCTGGTAGTAGTACTTCTGATCGAACCAATTCCAATTTTTAAAAACGCCTGTGCCATTACCCTTGAAGGTATAAGAATGGTCACGCGTCCCGTTGGTGTCAGCCCACTGTACTTGCATGGTCCATGTTCCCACAAGTGGGGAATTGGATGATTCGTCATCGTCACTGCTGCAAGCTACAAAGGTCAATTCAAAAGCCAACAGGATAAGTAGATGGAGTAAATGCTTTGTTTTCATCATGGTGCTATCTAATATGATGGTTTACTGGAATATGTTATCTTTCACCTCTTCTGTGAGGTACGAACGGCAGGTTGTGCATGAACTCCCTGACACGCTTGGCTTTCTCCGTCTTGGAGAGGCTTGGCTGTGTGCGATTGCTTCGCGTGGTGGCCTTAGCGATGGACTTGGCATCCGTATAACCGAATGTAAACTTCTCTGTACTGCCAGTCTCACTGCTCCAGGTCTCGGTGTCTATGCTTCCATTGCTATTGAGCGTAAAGGTCACAGTGCCATTGTGCTTGTGTTCATATTTCTCACCGTCGCTCTCTTCTGTTTCCACTTCATTTGATGCAGTAGGCAGCATATTCGGGCCTATACCAAACAATCCCATGGCAAAGAGACCGCCTTCATCATTTGCAGAGAACATACCCGGGTATTGCTTATACTTATTGGGTTGAGTCCCGTAAGTGAAGGTACTTGTCATAGTACTAAATCCCGTATAACCTTCTTCAATCCACGTTGACTCACTCTTGTAGGATATCCACTTACCGTCATTCCAGCTTAATGTAGTCTTCGAATTGCTTTTGTAAACATCCTCGCCATACTTTTCTTCCTGGTTAATAGTCATTTCAGTCAGATGGCCCTCTTTGTCATAGCTTGCGGACCACTCCATAGAGCCTGTCATCTGTTCGCCGTCATCAGTAGTATTCCAAGAACCTTTGATCTTCGTGATGTAGCCTTTGGAATTCAGTGACATGGAGAGATTGGTTGCACCACTCCAGTCAGGCATGCTGATCTTGCCATTGTCATAGTCTATGACCAAATATTCCTCTTCGTCGTTGCCTGCTCCCCAACAGTATCTGTAGGGACGAAGCTTCTCATCGTAATACATGTAGTATGTGTCTGGGCTCCACGAATTATATTGGTCTGAAATGGAGGTGAGAAGCACTCCGCCCTCATTGACCAGCGGGTTATCCACAGAGGAAGAGCTGCCGCCTTCGCCGTTGTCCTCATCGTCGTCACCGCAGGCAGTAAGTGTCATTGCGTATACCACCATAAAAACTAAAGTCAAGCTTGATAAAATACGTGTTAATCTTTCCATGATTCTATGATTACATTCAGATTCAACATTAACCGGATGCGGTGTTAACCATGCCGCATCCAGAGAAAAAAAATATTTCAAAATGAATAGAATATGCCTTAGAAGCTATATCCAACTCGTGAATACGCTCCATCAGCCTTACTCCTACCCTCTTAAAGATATGACAGTTTATTAATTAAATATGGTTGTGAAACCAATTCCCCATTGGCCATTATCCATCATGCCTTCTGTCTTGAAGTCTGGAGCCGACACATAGTAACCAACAGTGATGAAGGTAGAGTTTCCTTTCTTGGTAGTCCACAACTTCAGGCCTGCACATATATTGGCATTTGCGCCATAGGCAAACTCATTTTTTGTTTCTGTTGTCTCTTTTCCACTGCTTGAGAAAGAGGGATAATCATAGCTGGAATAGCCGGCATAAGCCCCAATCTTTCCTTGGAGCAGGAAAGCATCGCTGAAGACATATCTTTTACCAAGGCCAGCAGAGAAGTTTCCTAAATAAGAAGAATAGTCACCAAAGCCCGCCTGAATACCAAAACCTCCATAAGCAAAATCTGAGAAATCCGTTAAGAAAGAAAATCCAAATAATTTTTGGTCTATGTTAGCGGTGATGTTTATGTCACTACCCTTACAGAATCCGTTAAGCAGATTGGTGGATGTGGGCGTACTGCCATCAGCAGAGGTGATTGGAGAATCGTAGTTGTTCTTGATGATGGTCTGAGCATTTAAGCTCAACTGGATTGACAACATAGCAACCAGTGATAAAATCAACTTTTTCATAACTGTAGATATTAAATTAAAAATTAAATATGTATTTTCGAGAGTCTGATTGTCCGAGAGAGTCACGGTCTTTGCAATTGATTCAACAGGATAACCAAAGAATCTTCATTGGCTTTTGCACCATCATTTCTTATTTCATATTTTACGAAGCCTACTCCACGAGCCAGCCACCATGTATAGTTATATTTATTGGTAGATGATGTCTTCTCAGTCACGTTACCCTTCAGCCTGATGCAGTCAAAGGTTCCTGCGGGAGTGGAAATACGCTCTGTTCCGTCCACATGGAAGCCACTGTATTCGGCATTGATAGAAACTTTTCCTCCGAAAAGATTCTTGCCCTCATCAGTAATGGTACTGCACTTGATTATTTCCCCATCTTGCAATGATGTAGAGAGTAACAAGGCATAGCCTCTACGACTGGTTATCGTATATACGTCTCTTGAAATGTCGTGCGTGAGATGAAAAGTTCCGGCGGTATCTATTTCTGTAGGGTAATATAATGACTTGAAAGACTCTGGCAATCCTTTTGAAGGCTCATGCTTCTTGTTGAGAAAAGCTTGTCTTACCTGTACACTCAACACTCCGTTGTTTACCGTCTCCTCTGCCACAATCTGTTGCATGTAAGTAGGACCACCCATAAACTGCACCTGCTTACTTCCTTTCATAAACACATATTCAGCCATTGTCCCTTTTCCGTAAAGCGTATAGGGTTGCTTACTGTAAACAAGATTAATGATTTCATTGTCAGAAAGTGCCATGGCAGGCGAGAATTTCAGTTCGGTTCCGGCTGAGACCTGTGGAGTAGAAACTGAGGGAGTCGCTGCAGGAATGGAAGGGACTGGACTGCTTGATTCAGAGAGATTCAATGGGGTGGTCGGAGCTGTATTTGCCTTTCTCTGATTCTCTTCTTTTTCTTTTCTAAGTTTTTCTACGTACTTGTTGTTAAACAACGTAGTCGTACCATCTTCATTCTTCACCAAAAAAACTTCATCTTTCGATACTTGATAAACAGGCGCTTTCTTACTATCTTTTAACTTATAGGAGATGTTGTCCTTATTGATTGCCAAGTCGAAAACCGGGAAGTATTTACCATTATTCAGGAACAACACATTGTCGTTCTTGCCTATTTTCACTACCGGAGCAGTCGTTTGATTGCCATCTTCGTCAAAGAGAATGTTGTTCCCCTTTTCCTTCATAATCATGTAGATGAAATCCAGAGGTGCATTCAACTCTCCCAACCTCCTTTTATCGAGATTGATAAAGCGGATACCTGTACTATTGATTTTCAATACTTTTACAGGAATAAAACTACCATCACGTGTAATCATCACGTCATCATTGCCGGCAAGAGCAGTAATGCTCATGAATAGGGCGACCAGAGAGAAAAGAATCTGTTTCACAACTATTTGTTTTAATTATTATATCAATGATAAAATATGTATTTATTTTTGTTTGCAAAGGAATGTCGTTATTTTCAAAGAGACAAATTATTTTGGTTTGTTTTTTTTTTTGTATTTAGTTAACTATAGAAGAAAACTCATCATAAAACTCTATTAATGTGAGTTCAATATACGCAAAGATGTATTTTTCCTGAATATCAAGGGAATGGAAAGTGCTGCAAACGATATGTCTTTTCCTGAGATAACAAGAAGGCTACGATGGATAAGCAAACTGTCAAGGGAAACATAAGCCATATGCAACAAACATCTAACCGCTATGGGTCCTGTCTTGCAATCCCCATGCTACAAATACTGGATTGTATCAAGTTTGACAAACGGCATTTTTGCGAAGAATGATAAACACCTGTCCAACAAGTCCGGACATTTGTCCGAACAGGTGCGGATTTTTTTCCGATTAGGTCAGGACAGGATGTAACGTTAACGTGTTCGACGTCAGTTTCATCAAGACAAATTCAAGTTGACAGAGGAGTATGTAAAACGACTGCGAGAAAGACGTGCGACATTCATTGAGACAAAACGAATCAGAAAGGCCGGCTTCTCTAGGTGAGGGAAGCCGGCCTTTCTTTATAGGGATTCGCCTTGGATTCGCGCTTTGGGTACGCGCTCCTGGATAGTGCTCCGGATTACTCGTAGGTGGCGAAGTACTTCAGGAACTGGGTGCGCTCGAAGGTGTTCACGCCCTGGGCATCCTTCTGATTGAGCAGGCCCTTGAAGCTCTCGATGCGCTCCATGCCCTTGCGCTCCATCCATTGCTCGATGAAGCTGTTGAACTCAGCGATCACGCCGGCTCCCTTGCTGTAGATGGCACTGCATACCTCTACGGCCGAAGCACCGGCCAGCAAAGCCTTGACCACCGCATCCGACGTATGCACACCGCCCGATACGGCATAATCCACACCGCTCACGGCTGCCGAGGCAATGCCCGTCCAGCGGAGTGACTTGGCCAGGTCAGCCTCGTTGCTCAGCACGTGTCCGATGCTCTGCGTCATCTTCTCCACGTCGATGTCGGGCTGATAGAAGCGGTTGAAGAGCACCACGGCCGCAGCGCCGTTGGCACGCAGCTGGTTGATGAGCGCCACAGGATTGGTGAGATTGTCGCCCAGCTTCATGATGACGGGCAGCTTCACGGTATTACGAATGTGACGGAGAATCTCGATGTGGCGCTGCTCAAATGAGCCGTAGGTGTAGTTCACCTCGGTCTGCAGGGCCAGGATGTTAACCTCAATGGCATCAGCACCGGCAGCCTCAATCTGACGGGCGAAATCGACCCAGTTGCTGTCATCATAGCAGTTGATGCTGGCAATGACGGGCACGTCGCCACAGGCCTTCTTGCTGTCGCGGATAAGCTGCAGATACTCATCGAGCTTGTGCTGACGGAGATAAGCAGTCAGGTATTCACTGCTCTCGGGCGAGAAAGAGGGATCGTCGAGGTGGTCGGTCTCCATCAGAATTTGCTCCTCGAAGAGTGACTTCAATACGATGGCACCGGCACCTGCTTCGGCCAACTTCTGATTTTTCGCAGCACTGTCGGTCAAGCCTGAACTACTTACGATGACCGGATTCTTCAACTTCAGTCCTGCAAAGGATGTTTGTAATGTTGCCATAGTGGTATATGATTTTAGTATGTTAATAATTTCGTTCTCCAAAGATGTAGGTCCCCACGCGGATGAGCGTACTACCTGCTGCAATGGCTTGCGGATAGTCGTGCGTCATGCCCATGGAGAGCTCGCGGAAGTCCTCATCGGAGGCAAACCACCCGGCCTTCACCTCACGGAAGAATGCGGCAAGCGAGCGAAACTCCTCCTCCACCTGCTGCATATTGTCCGTATTGGTGGCCATGCCCATCAATCCGCAGAGGCGCACATGCTGCAACTTGCTCCACTCACCTGCCTGTAGCATCTCGCGGCACTCGTCGAAGCTGAAACCAAACTTGGTCTCCTCACGGGCGATGTGCATCTGCAGCAGGCAACCCACGCTGCGCCCCACCCGCTCGGCTTGCTTATCGACCTCCGTCAGGAGGCGGAAGGAGTCGATGCCATGGATCAGCGACACGTAGGGCACGATATACTTCACCTTGTTGGTCTGCAGATGGCCGATGAAGTGCCACTCGATGTCCTTGGGCAGCTGCTCATGCTTCGCCTGCAACTCCTGTACACGGCTCTCGCCAAAGATGCGCTGACCGGCAGCATAAGCTTCGGCAATGGCTTCCACCGGGTGAAACTTGGAGACAGCCACAAGACGTACGCCCTCGGGCAGCTCGCTTGTCAAGGTATGGATGCGTTGAGCAATCATCACTTATTTCTCCTCCTTCTGCAATTCGCCTTCGGCATGGAAGGGATAGACATCCATGATGGCCGTCTCGCTCACCATAGCAATCTGGTAATCAGCCATGGTACCCTTCATCCCCTCATCGAGTTTCTTCACCGCATCGCGCAGGTCGGCAGCTTGCACCAGCACCTGCGTAGAGGTCTTCTTCTCCGCTCCACTCTTCTCGTCGAGCATGATGAAGACCAGTTTGCACTTGAACCACTTGTCAGCAGCCTCCTCCTCAGAGGGGAAAAGCTCGCTATAGTTAGCGCGCTTGATGTCGCTCACCGTAAACTCACCCGTTACGAAGGGAGTAATCTCCTCGATGATACGGGCCTCAGCCTCAGTAAAGCTCAAGGCATCAACCAGATAAGGCTCATTGACCTTTTTCACCATTCCGTTCTCCATCGTCTTCTCGTAACGGATTTTACATTCAAACCATGTATGCATTGCCATAATACGTTCTATATATAAATAAGGTATAATAATCACTCAGGGCCTATGCCCCGAAAGTTTATAAAATCATACGGCAAAGATAGTGCAAGCTGAGCGAAATACAAAAGAAAAATTCATTTTTATACGAATACACATAGAAAAAAGTCACCCCAAGCCGAAGCCCGGGGTGACTAATATGCTTAGCCCACAGCGGCAGATGAAAGCCGCCACAGCAGGAATTTACTCTTCGCTGAGCAGAATCTCAAGTATCTGGCAAGCGGAGTGAGCCACATTGGTACCGGGGCCGAAGATGGCAGCCACACCAGCCTTGTAGAGGAAGTCGTAGTCCTGTGCGGGAATCACACCACCGGCTATCACGATGATGTCCTCACGACCCAGTCGCTTCAGCTCGTCGATGATCTGCGGAATCAGCGTCTTGTGACCGGCAGCCAGCGACGAGACGCCCACTACATGCACGTCGTTCTCCACCGCCTCGCGGGCAGCCTCAGCAG
Organism: uncultured Mediterranea sp.; assembly: GCA_945831575.1. Taxonomy (GTDB): domain Bacteria; phylum Bacteroidota; class Bacteroidia; order Bacteroidales; family Bacteroidaceae; genus Bacteroides. The sequence continues at coordinate 61,368 of CAMACX010000002.1, read as the reverse complement.
GAGTCTGGAAGAGCGGACCCATATCCACGTCAAATCCGCAGTCGGCATAACCCGTAGCCACCACCTTGGCACCACGGTCGTGACCGTCCTGACCCATCTTAGCAATCATGATACGGGGCTGACGTCCCTCCTTCTTCGCGAACTGTTCGCACAACTTGCAGGCCTTCTCAAAGGCTGCATCTGTCTTACTTTCTGATGAATACACGCCTGATATCGTTCTAATTATTGCTTTATAACGTCCTACTACCTTCTCGCAAGCCATGGAGATCTCACCCAGGGTGGCACGAACATGAGCAGCCTCTACGGCCAATTCGAGCAGGTTGCCCTTACCGGTCTTCACGCACTCGGTAATGGCTTCCAGAGCCTTATCCACCTCGGCTTGGTTACGGCCTTCGCGGAGGCGACGCAGATTCTCCACCTGCTCCTGACGCACGGCGGTGTTGTCAATCTCCAGGATGTCGATGGGTGCCTCCTTCTCCAGGCGGTACTTGTTCACGCCGACAATGGTCTGTGCGCCGCTGTCGATACGCGCCTGTGTACGGGCAGCAGCCTCCTCGATACGCATCTTGGGAATACCGGTCTCGATGGCCTTGGCCATACCGCCCAGTTTCTCAATCTCCTGGATGTGCTCCCAAGCCTTGTGGGCAATCTCGTTGGTGAGCGACTCCACATAGTACGAACCGCCCCAGGGATCCACATTCTTGCAGATGTTGGTCTCCTCCTGGATGTAAATCTGCGTGTTGCGGGCGATACGGGCCGAGAAGTCGGTAGGCAGGGCGATAGCTTCGTCGAGGGCGTTGGTGTGGAGCGACTGGGTGTGACCCAGGGCAGCCGCCATAGCCTCGATGCAGGTACGACCTACATTGTTGAAGGGATCCTGCTCCGTAAGCGACCAACCCGAAGTCTGCGAGTGGGTACGCAAGGCAAGTGACTTGGGGTTCTTGGGGTTAAACTGCTTCACAATCTTCGCCCACAGCATACGGGCGGCACGCATCTTGGCAATCTCCATGAAGTGGTTGGTACCAATGGCCCAGAAGAAGGAGAGGCGCGGAGCAAAGGCATCAATGTCCAGGCCTGCAGCCACACCGGCACGCAGGTACTCCAAGCCGTCGCTCAGGGTGTAAGCCAACTCGATGTCGGCCGTAGCACCAGCCTCCTGCATGTGATAGCCGGAGATGGAGATGCTGTTGAACTTAGGCATCTTCTGCGAAGTATATTCAAAGATGTCGCTGATAATCTTCATCGAGAACGAAGGAGGATAGATGTAGGTGTTGCGCACCATGAACTCCTTGAGGATATCGTTCTGGATGGTACCTGCCATCTCTTCGAGCTTGGCACCCTGCTCCAATCCGGCATTGATATAGAAGGCCATCACCGGAAGCACGGCACCATTCATCGTCATCGACACGGACATCTTGTTCAAGGGGATACCGTCGAAGAGCACCTTCATGTTCTCCAGCGAGCAGATGGATACACCTGCCTTACCCACATCACCTACTACGCGCTCGTTGTCGGGGTCGTAACCACGGTGGGTGGGGAGGTCGAAGGCTACCGAAAGGCCTTTCTGACCACTGGCCAGGTTACGGCGGTAGAAGGCGTTCGACTCCTCAGCCGTGGAGAATCCGGCGTATTGACGAATCGTCCAAGGACGGAGGGTGTACATCACAGAGTATGGGCCACGGAGGTAGGGCGGGATGCCGGCAGCAAAGTCGAGGTGCTCCATGCCCTCAAGGTCCTCCTTGGTATATACCGGCTTCACTTCAATGTGTTCGGGCGTCTTCCAGTTGGGTTGGATGCCGTTGGCTTTCTGCCACTCCATGCCGTCAGTGGGCTGGAAGGCAGCATAGATATCGAGATTTTTAAAATTCTGTCTCATGGTTTCTACAATTATAATAAGATCTTATTGTATGCTTTCAGGGTATCCAGGACGTTGACGCGAACATGGATGAAGTTTTCGATGCCTGCGGCTTGCAGCTCGGGCATGCAAGCAGGCGCACCAGCCACCACGAACATGGCCCTACCGTCCAGTTGCTGGAAGGCAGGGATGGCATACTCGGCATACTCATCATCGCTCGAGCAGAGCACCACGATGTCGGCCTTGGCGGCCAGAGCAGCCTCGATACCCTCTTCTACCGTAGCAAAGCCCAAGTTATCGACCACCTCATAACCGGCACAAGCCAGGAAGTTGCACGAGAACTGTGCACGGGCTTGACGCATGGCCAGATTGCCGATGGTGAGCATGAAGGCCTTGGGGCGCTTGCCGCTCTGCTCCGTTTCGAGGCGAAGGGCCTCAAACTCGCTGGCTGCACGGCTGAAGTCGAGCGTCTTGGTATCCTTCTCGCAGGTGTGCTCCTTGTCGCCACAGCAGCAGGCAGCTTCCACGGGTTGCTTGCCGTCGGCCTTCTCCGTGAAGTTGGGATACTGGTTGGTGCCGAGCAGGATCTCCTTGCGCTTGGCCACGGCAGCATGACGGGCCACATTGCTCTCGTTGACCGCATCCTGCACCTTACCGGCCTTGACGGCAGCATACATGCCACCCTCCTCCTCTACGGCAAGGAAGAGCTTCCAAGCCTGGTCGGCGATGCTCACCGTGAGGTTCTCGATGTAGTACGAACCGGCAGCAGGGTCCACCACCTTGTCGAAGTGTGACTCCTCCTTGAGCAGCAGCTGCTGGTTGCGCGCCAGACGCTCGCTGAACTCATCGGGCGTCTGATAGGCCTTGTCGAAAGGCACTACGGTCATCGAATCCACACCGGCCAAGGCAGCACTCATCGCTTCGGTTTGCGTACGGAGCAGGTTGACGTAGGCATCAAAGAGAGTGAGGTTGAACGTCGAGGTCTCGGCATGTATCTGCATCTTGGCGGCACAGCGGCATTCGCCGTTGGCACCCTTGTTGGGGCAATCGCGCAGGCATTGAGGCTGATAGGTAGCCACGATGTTGGCCCACAACATACGGGCAGCGCGGAACTTGGCGATTTCCAGGAAGTAGTTGCTGCTGATACCGAAGTTGAACTTAATCTTCTTGGCCACGAGGGCAGCGGGAAGTCCTGCCTCGGTGAGTTGCTGCAGGTATTCATTACCCCAAGCCAGCGCATATCCCAGCTCCTGGTAGATGTAGGCACCGGCATTATTGAGCGAGAGGGCATTGACGTTGATCACGCGGTACTTGGGCAGCTCGGCCGTAGCCCCAATGAGCGCCTTGGCAGTAGCCACCAGGTCGCCCTTCTCCTTGCCACGGGTGAGCATCTTGCCGATATAGTCGTAGCCAATCGAGCCACGCAGTTTGGTCAGGTCGTAGTCGTGACGCTTGAAGTAAGCCACCAACAGGTTGGCCAGCTCCACCACATGTCCCTGGCACGTGCCGAAGTTCAGCTCCACGCACTCGGCACAGATGCCATCGAGCAACGTCTCGATATAGGCTTCGCTCAAGTCTTTGGCTTTGAGGTGGAAGGACAACGCGTCAACACCCTTGTTCAGGATATCCTTGGCTTTGGCGTTGGCCTCAGCGGGACACTCCACGCGGATTTCCTGGCGCACGAGCCAGGCATTACCATCCTTCTTCGTACCACGCAGGTAGGGGAACTCACCCGGAAGCGCCTCGGTGGTCTTCAGTCCTTCGAGGTCCTCCATGCGGTAGAAGGGTTTCACTTTAAAACCTTCGTTTGTTTTCCAAACAAGTTTCTTCTCATAATCAGCGCCCTTGAGGTCGGCCGTTACTTTCTCCATCCACTTTTCGGTGGACACGGGTTGAAAGTCGGAGAAGAGTTTTTCTTTTTTGTCTGCCATAGTTTATCTAAAATTAAAAAAAGTGTAATGTTTAAATACGCTTTCTGTCACCTTCTGCTTAGGGACATGCAAATATATAAATAATGTATGAATCAAAAATGAATTTAGATATTTTTATTAGTACATCTTGCTTACATGCGGCATAATCCGTACCTTTGCAGGCGTTTTAGAGTATAACTAAACATTATAATTGTAGTAATATGGATTGGTTACAAACACTTCTTTGGGACTCTTCGTCTGTGGCCCACATCGTAGCGCTCTATGCCTTCGTCATCTCGGTAGGCGTGCTGCTGGGCAAAATTAAGATTTTCGGCGTGTCGTTGGGAGTGACCTTCGTGCTCTTCATGGGCATCCTGATGGGTCACTTCGGATTTACGGGCGATACGCACATTCTTCATTTTATCCGCGAGTTCGGACTGATACTGTTCGTCTTCTGCATCGGTCTGCAGGTGGGTCCGTCGTTCTTCACCTCCTTCAAGAAAGGAGGTATGACGCTCAACGGACTGGCCTTTGGCATTGTGGTGCTCAACATTGCCACAGCACTCATCATCTACTATGCTGATGGCACGATACCCCTGCCCATGATCGTGGGTATCCTCTACGGTGCCGTGACCAACACCCCGGGTCTTGGTGCAGCCAATGAAGCGCTGAACCAGCTCAACTATACGGGCGACCCGATTGCCCTGGGTTACGCCTGTGCCTATCCGCTCGGCGTAGTGGGCATCATCGGCTCCATCATCGCCGTGCGCTACATCTGCCGCGTCAACTTCAAGAAAGAGGAGGAGGAGCTGCACGCCAAGGAGAGCGGCAACAAGCACAAGCCCCACATCCTGCATCTGGAGGTGCGCAACGAGTCCATCTCGGGTAAGACGCTCATCAAGGTGAAGGAGTTCCTGGGTCGTCCGTTTGTCTGCTCCCGCATCCGTCACGAGGGGCACGTCAGCATCCCCAATCACGAGACTACCTTCAACATCGGCGACCAGCTCTTCATCGTCTGCAGCGAAGAGGATGCACCGGCAGTAACCGCCTTCATTGGCCGTGAAATTCACGTCGATTGGGAACAACAGGACATGCCGATGGTATCGAGACGCATCCTGATCACGAAGTCGGAAGTCAACGGCAAGAAGCTGGGCGACATGCACTTCCGCAGCATGTATGGTGTGAACGTCACCCGCGTCAACCGTTCGGGTATGGACCTGTTTGCCGATCCCAACCTGACACTCCAGGTAGGTGACCGCGTGATGGTGGTTGGTCAGCAAGATGCAGTAGATCGCGTGTCCAACGTACTGGGCAACCAACTGAAGCGCCTCGACACGCCCAACATCGTCACCATCTTTGTAGGTATCTTCCTGGGCATTCTCTTTGGCAGCTTACCCTTCGCCATCCCGGGCATGCCCACACCGGTGAAGCTAGGTCTGGCTGGAGGTCCGCTGGTGGTGGCCATCCTGATTGGCCGCTTCGGCTACAAGCTCCATCTGGTGACCTACACCACGATGAGTGCCAACCTGATGCTGCGCGAGATAGGTATCGTGCTTTTCCTGGCCAGCGTCGGCATTGAGGCAGGTGAACACTTCGTTCAGACAGTGGTCGAGGGTAGCGGTCTGCTCTATGTAGGTTACGGCTTCCTGATTACCGTCATTCCCCTGCTCATTATCGGCCTGATAGCCCGCTGGTACTGCAAGATCAACTACTTCACCCTGATGGGTCTGATTGCCGGTAGTAACACCGACCCACCCGCATTGGCCTACAGCAACCAGACAGCAGGCAACGATGCCCCTGCCGTAGGTTACTCCACCGTCTATCCGCTCACCATGTTCCTGCGCATCCTAGCCGGACAGATGATTCTACTCACCATGTATTAATGTTTTTGATATAAGGAGATAAAGGGAGATAAAGGGAGATACCCCCTTTACCTCCCCATATCTTCATTTACCTCCATTTACCTCCTAAACAAATGAAACAATATCTTGACCTGCTGAACCGAGTACTTGCTGAAGGGTGTGAGAAGAGCGACCGCACAGGCACGGGCACCATCAGCGTGTTCGGCCACCAGATGCGCTTCAACCTGGAGGAGGGTTTCCCCTGCCTCACCACGAAGAAGCTGCACCTGAAGTCCATCATCTACGAGTTGCTCTGGTTCCTTCAGGGAGACACCAACGTGAAGTACCTTCAGGAGCATGGGGTGAGGATATGGAATGAATGGGCTGATGCCAACGGTGACCTGGGTCACATCTACGGCTACCAATGGCGCTCGTGGCCCACCTACGATGGAGGCTTCATCGACCAAATCAGCGAAGCGGTAGAGACCATCAAGCACAACCCCGACTCGCGTCGCATCATCGTAAGTGCCTGGAATGTGGCCGACCTTGACCGCATGAACCTGCCTCCCTGCCACGCCTTCTTCCAGTTTTATGTAGCCAACGGGCGGTTGAGCCTTCAGCTCTACCAGCGGAGTGCCGACATCTTCCTCGGCGTACCCTTCAACATCGCCTCCTATGCCCTCTTGCTTCAGATGATGGCGCAAGTCACAGGGCTGAAGGCCGGTGACTTCATCCACACCCTAGGCGATGCACACATCTACCTCAACCACCTGGAGCAGGTGAAGCTGCAACTGACCCGTGAGCCACGTCCCCTGCCCGAGATGAGAATCAACCCCGAGGTGAAAAGCATCTTTGACTTCAAGTACGAAGACTTTGAGCTGCTGAACTACAATCCCCACCCCCACATCGCGGGCAAGGTTTCGGTATAGTTATTTTAGCTACAAGCTACGAGCTACAAGTAATAGCTACGAGCTGTAACCACAGATTTTCACAGATTATTACTGATGAAACGCAGATAGAACAGGGGGGGGGCGTTTACCCTCGCGCACAAAAAAAGCAAATCAGTGAAAATCAGTCCCCATCAGTGAAATCTGTGGTTCCTAATCCCTTATCCCCGAAATAATCACTAATCATTAATCACTAATCCTCCAAATGCTCAGCATCATTGCAGCCATTGACCGCCGACGCGGTATCGGGTACCAGAACAAACTGCTCTTCTGGCTCCCCAACGACCTGAAACGCTTCAAAGCTCTCACCACGGGACATACCATCCTGATGGGCCGCCGCACCTTTGAATCGCTCCCCAAAGGGGCGCTGCCCAACCGTCACAACGTGGTACTCAGCAGCAACCCTGCCCTGGAGTTTCCCGGAGCCGAACGCTTTGCCTCACTCGATGAAGCCCTGGCACATTGTACTACCGATGAGCAGGTCTTTATCATCGGCGGAGCCAGCCTCTACAGCCAAGCCATGCCCCTGGCCGACGAGCTTTGCCTGACAGAGATTGATGCCGAAGCCCCCCAGGCGGATGCCTTCTTCCCCGAGATAGATCCCAACGTATGGGTGGAAAAAGAGAGGGTGCCCCACTCCAAAGATGAGAAGCACCCTTATGACTATGCTTTTGTGACCTACCGGCGCAGCTGACTGCACCCCATGCCCAGCTGATTATTCCTCCTCATCCTCACTGGTAAGGATAGGCATCTGCCGCTTGATGGCCTCATGGAAGGAGATAAGCGTCTCCGTGCGCGACAGGCCAAGCGGCTGCAGTTTATCATGGATGATGCTGAGGAGATGATGGTTGTTGCGTGCATAGAGTTTGATGAACATGTCATACTTGCCCGTCGTGAAGTGGCACTCCACAATCTCGGGAATCGACTCCAAGGCGCGGGTCACCTCATCAAACGTCGAAGGGTCCTTCAGGTAGATGCCCACATACGCACACGTCTCATACCCTATCTTCTCGGGGTCAATCACATATTCCGACCCCTTGAGGATACCCAGCCCCGTCAGCTTCTGGATGCGCTGATGAATCGCTGCACCCGACACATTGCAGGCTCTGGCCACCTCCAGGAAAGGAATACGGGCATTACCCGCAATCATTTTCAATATCTGTTCGTCCAATGAATCCAACTGATGTCCCATGATAGTTCTTGTTTTATAATTAAGAGCAGTTGCAAAGTTAAGCAAAATTCCTCAATTAATCACCATTTTCCAACTTTTCTTGGAAAAAAATTGTAGTTTCATCTTTTTGTTGTATCTTCGCACCATCTTATAAATATGCATATCCTATTCAGATTACATTTATGAAACGTCTTTTTCTGATTCATTTCGTGCTTGTTGCGCTCTGCATGAGCAGCCAGGCCCAAGAATTCAAGGCCTTCTTCGAGGAGAAGAGCCTGCGTATGGATTACCTATTTACCGGCGATGTCACCCGGCAGGAGATCAGCCTGGACAAGCTCTCCTCGTGGGATGGATGGGCCGGACGCAAGCACCGTCTGAGCGAACTGCCCCTGGAGGGTAACGGCCAGGTAGAGGTGAGCGACGAAGCCACCGGCCAGGTAATCTACCGCACTTCCTTCTCTTCGCTCTTCAGCGAATGGCTCTCTACCGACGAAGCGCAGACCACGCGCAAGTCGTTTGAAGCCGCCTTCCTCGTACCCTTCCCCAAGCAACCCGTGCGCGTCAAGGTGAGCCTGCTCAACTCACGCCACCAGGTGATGAGCGCCATGACCCATCGCGTAGATCCTAAAGACATCCTGATTCACGCCATGGGGCAACGCATCACGCCGCATAAATACCTGCTCAAGAGCGGAGACCCGGAGCGCTGTGTGGATGTGGCCATCTGCGCTGAGGGCTATACGGAGCAGGAGATGGAGCTTTTCTATAAGGATGCCCAGATAGCCTGCGACGCGCTCTTCGACCACGAGCCCTTCAAGAGCATGAAGAGCCGGTTCAACATCGTAGCCGTAGCCTCCCCCTCACTCGACTCGGGCGTGAGCGTGCCCCGTCTGGGCGAATGGAAGCAGACCGCTTTCGGTTCCCACTTCAGCACCTTCTACTCCGACCGCTACCTCACCACCCTGCAGGTCAAGTCCATCCATGATGCCCTGGCCGGTATCGACTACGAGCACATCATCATCCTGGCCAATACCGACGAGTATGGTGGCGGCGGTATCTACAACTCCTACACCCTCACCACGGCCCATCATCCCATGTTCCGTCCTGTGGTGGTGCATGAGTTTGGCCACAGCTTCGGCGGACTTGGTGACGAGTACTTCTACGATGACGATGTGATGACCGACAGCTACCCCCTCGACGTAGAACCTTGGGAACAGAACATCACCACACAGGTCAACTTCGATTCCAAATGGAAGGACATGCTCCCCCAGGGCACTCCCAACCCCACACCAGTCGCTCAGAAGGAGAAGTACCCAGTCGGTGTCTATGAAGGAGGCGGTTACTCCTCTAAGGGCATCTACCGGCCTGCTTTCAACTGCCGTATGCGCACCAACGAGAATCCCGAGTTCTGCCCCGTGTGCCAACGTGCCCTGCGCCGACTGATTGAATTCTATACCGAATAACCCTAGAAAAGTAATTTTAGATAAGAGGCCAAGTATCTAAACATACTTGGCCTTTGATGTTAATAAGATGTAATCATGATAGCAATCCAACGACTAAATAACAGCGAGTCTCCCTATTACCCCTTTGTAGAACAGTTGCTCACCCTCTCCTTTCCTGCCGAAGAGTATCGCCCGCTGACGGAGTGGAAGCGCTATACCGATGAGGTAGAGGCGTTTCACAACCAGGTGATTCTGGAGGATGGTCACCCCGTAGGCCTGGTGACCCACTGGGACTTCGGCCACTTCTGCTACATAGAGCATCTGGCCATATCGCCTGATGCACGCAACGGCGGTTACGGCGGACGCCTTCTCCAGTTATTGCAGGCGCAGCTCCAGCGCCCCATCGTCCTGGAGGTGGAAGAACCCACGGAGGAGATGGCCCGCCGACGCATCGGTTTCTACCGGCGCCACGGCTTCCAGCTGTGGCAGAGCCCCTACCTGCAGCCTCCCTACAGAGAGGGTGACGGCTTACTGCCCATGCACCTCATGGCTTGGGGTGCATTGCGCGAAGAAGAGGCCTTCGAGGAGGTGAAGCAGACCCTCTACCGTGAGGTCTATCACTACACCCCAAGTATGCGCAAAAACTGACCGTTTTTACCCCTTTCAGGTACCAAGAGGGACTTAAAACAAGGGAAAATGCCAAAAACGTAGAAAAATTTGCAGATTATTTGCAAAAAATTTTGGAGATAAACAACAAAAGTGTATTTTTGTGTACAATTTTGGCTTAGAAATTGGTGTTACAATGACAGACGAGGAAAAGAAGCTATTGGAAACCTTTGAAACCAAACTGCGGCATTTGCTCTTCCTGCACGACCAGCAGCAGAAGGAAAACACGCAGCTCAGGCATCTCTTAAAGAAGAAAGAGGAGGAATTGAAACGACTGATGGCAGACAACAATCGATTGGAGCGCCAGTATTCCAATCTAAAATCGGCTATGACAATCAGCCTTGAAGGCAGCGACGTGAAAGAGACCAAACAGCGATTGTCAAAGTTAGTGCGTGAAGTCGATAAATGCATCGCCTTATTGAACCAATAAAATGAAGTGGATGTATGAACGATAAGATAAGAATCAACCTGCAGATGGCAGGCTCCAGCTTTCCGCTGACCATCAACCGCGACGACGAGGAGATGGTAAGGAGCGCCGCCAAGCAAGTGGAGAACCGTTTGAACGCGTATAGGAGTCACTTTCCTAACCAGCCGACTGTGCAGCTCATCACCATGGTGGCCTATCAGTTTGCCCTAGAGAACCTCCAAAACAGCAGACGCAACGACACGGCCCCCTTTGTTGACAAGATAGCAGCGTTGAGCCAGGTATTGGACAGCTATTTTGAGCAGCTCAACCGGCCCCAACCAGCCGACGAGACCGAATCAGAACAGTAATGCCAAGAAAGACATAACGTATCGCCCCACCCCACTTGACGGTGGACCGAAGAACGTAACGACACGCACTGTACGAAGAGCGTCTATCCGCACCCCCCTTTAGCAGAAGAGAGCGGAAGGCCGTTGTTCATGCAGTGCTTTTTATTTATATATAACTAAATTAATTAAGTAAGATGAGTATGATATTAACCATTGGATTGTCAGCGGCTTGCTTTATCGTCGGCGGGTTGGCCTCTTTCCTCTTCTTCAAGAAAGGGCTGAAGAAGAAGTGCGATGCCATCATCCGCGATGCCGAAGCCGAAGCCGAAGTAATAAAGAAGAATAAGTTGCTTGAAGTGAAGGAGAAATTCCTGAACAAGAAGGCTGACCTGGAGAAAGAGGTGGCCCTGCGCAACCAGAAGATTCAGCAGGCCGAGAACAAGATCAAGCAACGCGAACTGGTGCTGAGCCAGCGCCAGGAGGAGCTGCAACGCAAGAAGCAGGAGACCGAGGCCATCAAGGAGAACCTCGAGTCGCAGATTGCCATCGTGGATAAGAAGAAGGAGGAGCTGGAGCACCTGCAGCGCCAGGAGATTGAGAAGCTGGAGGCCATCTCAGGTCTCTCTGCCGAAGAGGCCAAGGAGCGCATGGTGGAGTCCCTCAAGGAAGAGGCCAAGACGCAGGCCCAGAGCTACATCAACGACATCATGGACGATGCCAAGCTCACCGCCAGCAAGGAGGCGAAGCGCATCGTGATACAGAGCATACAGCGTGTGGCTACCGAGACGGCCATCGAAAACTCCGTCACCGTGTTCCACATCGAGAGCGACGAGATCAAGGGCCGCATCATCGGTCGTGAGGGTCGCAACATCCGTGCCCTCGAAGCCGCTACCGGCGTGGAGATTGTGGTGGATGATACGCCTGAGGCCATTGTGCTCTCAGCCTTCGACCCCGTGCGTCGTGAGATTGCCCGCTTGGCCCTGCACCAGCTGGTTACTGACGGCCGCATCCACCCTGCCCGCATCGAGGAGGTGGTGGCCAAGGTACGCAAGCAGGTGGAAGAGGAGATTATCGAGACCGGTAAGCGCACCACGATTGACCTCGGCATCCACGGCCTGCACCCCGAACTGATTCGCATCATCGGTAAGATGAAGTACCGCTCGTCGTATGGTCAGAACCTGCTGCAGCACGCCCGTGAGACGGCCAACCTCTGTGCCGTGATGGCCTCTGAGCTGGGCCTGAACCCGAAGAAGGCCAAGCGTGCCGGTCTGTTGCACGACATCGGTAAGGTGCCCGATGAGGAGCCCGAACTGCCGCACGCACTCTACGGCATGAAGCTGGCCGAGAAGTTCAAGGAGAAACCCGACATCTGCAACGCCATCGGTGCCCACCACGATGAGGTGGAGATGAACACCCTGCTTGCCCCCATCGTACAGGTGTGCGATGCCATCTCCGGAGCCCGTCCCGGTGCCCGCCGCGAGATTGTAGAGGCCTACATCAAGCGCCTCAACGACCTGGAGCAGCTGGCCATGTCCTATCCGGGCGTGACGAAGACCTACGCCATCCAGGCCGGTCGCGAGCTGCGCGTCATCGTCGGTGCCGACAAGATAGACGACAAGCAGACCGAGAGCCTCTCGGGAGAGATTGCCAAGAAGATACAGGACGAGATGACCTACCCGGGTCAGGTGAAGATCACCGTCATCCGTGAGACCCGTGCCGTAAGCTACGCCAAGTAAACAGCCTTCGGGCCGCATAAGCAACTAGAAGTAGGAGGGAAGTGCTACAGACCAAAGCATTCTCCTCCTACTTTTTTCGTTTTAAATCAAAATCCTCCTACATCCTACACTAAATTCCCTTATATAAATGAAACACAATGCGATAACCCAGTGTAGGAAGAGTGTAGGAAAATGTAGGAAGAGTGTAGGAGGATAAGCTTCTTCCACACTAAATAAAATATTGATTTTCAATAGTATAAGTTGCAAAAGTGTAGGATGTAGGAGGATCCCATTTCATCTGGATTAAGCACCTCAATTGATGCTGAACCAAGCAAAGCAACTAATTTATATGTGACGACATATCGTCTGTGCAAAGGTTTTGGATGATACGCTCTACGGCGTGCTGTAAGTTCGGCGCTTAAGAGTTAAACATCCGCGGCTGAACAGTTAAACATCCTGCGCTAGGGAGTTAACTGTTCAGGGTACTTCGGCAAATTAGTTGCGCTCGGTTTGCACTATCTTTAGATAAGATAGGCTGCACCTCGGGAACAAAAACAAAAGCAAGCTTTTATTTTGTATTCCGCTCGGTTTGCACTATCTTTGCCCACACAATCATAGAAAGGAAGATTATGAAGTACCCTATCGGCATACAGAGCTTTGACCGGATTCGTGAGGAAGGCTACGTCTATGTGGATAAGACGGCCCTGGTGTATGACCTTGTCAGTAAAGGAACCATTTACTTTCTTAGCCGCCCACGGCGGTTTGGGAAAAGCCTGCTCCTTTCTACGCTGAAGCACTACTTTCTGGGACACAAGGAGCTGTTTCAGGGACTGTCCATCGATGAACTGGAGAAAGATTGGACGGCATATCCCGTGTTCCATGTGGATTTCAATGGAGAGAATTTCACCAAGCATGGTGCATTGGAACAAAAGCTCAATAGATATGTAGGTGAATGGGAGGCAATGTATGGATCCAATCCGTTGGAAAAATCCTTGGGCGATCGTTTCCAAGGGGTCATCCACCGTGCACGCCAGCAGACAGGCCAACGTGTGGTAGTGCTGATCGACGAATACGACAAGCCCATCCTCGACGTGTTGGACACAGATACTTCGTATGTCGATGAATCGGGCAACCGCATCCTATTGGAGGATGACCACCGCAATATACTCAAGGGCTTCTACAGTACCTTCAAAGCAGCCGATGCCGACCTGCGCTTCGTGATGCTCACGGGTGTGACCAAGTTCTCGCAGGTGAGCGTCTTCAGCGGTTTCAATCAGCCAAAGGACATCAGCATGGACAAACGCTATGAGGCACTCTGCGGCATCACGAAGGAGGAACTGGAGACGGTCTTCGCAGAGCCTATCCGTGAGCTGGCCGATGAACTGAATGTGGAGGTCGAGGAGATGAAGCGGATGCTGAGGCTCCAGTACGACGGTTATCACTTCAGCCCCGCCATGACGGGCATCTTTAACCCCTTCAGCCTGCTCAATGCTTTCGACATGAAGATGCTCCGCGATTACTGGTTTGCCTCAGGAACCCCCACCTACCTCATCCGCTTGCTTAATCACAGCAACGAGCAAATCAACGACCTCACGGGCAAGTACTATGATGTCTCGGAGTTCATCGACTACAAGGCCGACGTGGAGCGTCCGCTGCCCATGATTTACCAGAGCGGCTACCTCACCATCAAGGACTATGATCAGTCCACCGAATCTTTCCTGCTCGACTTCCCCAACAACGAGGTACGCAAGGGCTTCCTCAGTCTGATAGCCTCCAGCTACCTGAAGAACAGCGAAGAACGCCCCGAAGGATGGGTGCGTGATGCCTTCCGCCAGCTCAACCGGGGCGAGGTGGAGCCCTTCTGCGAGTCGCTCACGGCTTTCCTCGCCAGCATCCCCTACGACAGCCACGAATCCCTGAAAGACATCAAGGCCACGGAGAAGCATTTCCAATACACCTTCTACCTCATCCTGCGCCTGCTCGGTGTCTATTGCCTGGGCATCAAGGTGGAGGACCGCCAGAGCTACGGCCGCGTGGATTGCACGCTGGAGCTGAAGGAGTACGTCTATATCTTTGAGTTGAAGATGGACGGCTCTGCCGACGAAGCCCTGCAGCAGATTGAGCAGAAAGGTTACGCCAAGCCCTACGCCACCGACCCGCGTCACCTTATCCGCATCGGCATGAACTTCTCCTCACAGACACGCACCATCGCCGAATGGAAATGCCTATGAGCAAACTATAAGTCCTATCTCAAAACCGCAGCCAAAGGCAAATAAGAAGGAGATATACCAACTTGATAAAAGGAGATATACTTCCCCGCAAAGTAAGTAGTACTGCTTTGGACAGGGAAGTATATCTCCTTTTTGGAGGCTGCACACTTTTTGGGGCTGCACACTACAAGTCACGAAGCTGCGCAATCGTGGCCGCTACCCGTTGGGAGGAGGTGACGTTGCGCTCGTACTCGTTGAGGTGGACGGTTCCTCCCATGGAGACGGCCTCATTCCGATACTGCATTGCGCTAGGCAAGGTATGACGGGCAGAGAAGTGGAACTCGCGGATGCCCGTCTCGGAGGCGATACGGAGGATATTCTGCTCGTTCACGCCACAGCCTGCCAACAGGCGGATGCGCCCTGCGGCCTGCTCATTGAGCTGCTTCAGCAAGGGGATGCCCAGTTCGGCGGTAGCCTGCGCTCCAGAGGTGAGGATGCGCTGGCAGCCCAGTTCGATAATAGATTCAAGGGCTTCAGCCGGATTGCGGCAGACATCAAATGCACGGTGGAAGGTCACCGAGAGCCCTTGGGCGGCCTCCACCAGTCGGCGAGCCAAAGGGAGGTCGATATCGCCCTGCGGCGTGAGGCATCCGATTACTACGCCATCGGCTCCGCAGCGACGGGCCATCTCAATATCGCGGAGCATCGTCTCCTGCTCCACTGGCGAGTAGAGGAAGTCTCCTCCACGAGGGCGAATGATGACATGCAGGCGGGTCGTAGTCAATAACTCCCGGGCCATGGATATCTCGCCATACGAAGGAGTAGTTCCCCCTTCGGGAATGCCGGCACACAGCTCTACACGATTGGCCCCTCCGGCCTGAGCCTCTACACAACTCTCTACGGAGTTGGCACACACTTCAAACAAATATTGTTTCATGATGTATTACGTTTGCTTATAGGGGCGGAATGACTTCCGCCCCTACAGATTATTCCTTTTTTCAACTAAATATTAAAGGCCGTGGATGGTCTTCAGCAACTGTTCTCCCAATCCGATGGTGTAGCCCTGTGAGGCGAAGACCACGCGGTTGAAGGTATCGGCAATCAGGACAACGGGAAGTCCGCCTTGCGGGTTGAGCTTCATCCCTTCGATGGCCTGCTTGGCGATGCCATCGGTGTCAATACCGTAGATGATGTTGGCAGGCAGACCGGGGAAATCAGAGGCCTTGTAGCGGCGGGCCGACTCTTCATCGGGGAAGAGGAGTACGATGGTGCGTCCCCAGGCCTCCATATCCTGCTGCAAGGCGGCGATGTCGCGCAAGGCATGGTTGGTAGGCTCCTGAGCCACGCCAATCACGCCCACTACGAAGTAGCCACGGCCACAGGCGGCCAGCAGGGTCTGCTTCTCGCCGGTCTGCGTACCGTCCCAGGGGGTGAAGAGTGACTCGCTGTTGAAGTTGCCGATGACCTGTACCTGGTCGCTGCTCTGCCTCATCACCAGCTCACGCTCCGTGCGTTCACCCTGCTTGATGGGAAGCTGCTCCATGCGGGCCAATACGGCACCCGAAGCCAGGCGCGTACCCGTCACCATCAGGTAGTTGCCCACATCCATACGGGCACCCTGCTTGAAGGTGTTGAGCCACGAGGCACCTCCTCCCATGTCGATGTCGCCTTCGTCGTAGTTGAGCAACTGGAGTGTACCATTGGACGTAATCTGCGATATAGAGAAGTGGTTATAATACTTAGGGTTAGAGTTGACCTTCGTCGGCTGATAGCGGGCCACGAAGGTGCCCGTGGGTGAAGCTACGGGTTCAGACTCGCCGAAGCGCACATCCAGCACGCCTTGGCCGGCCGTGAGAAGCTGTACCTTGCCAGTCACCTCGTCGATACGGGCAGGGATGCCCATGCTGCGGGCAGCGGCTACAAAGTAGATGTCGCGGCTGTGGGCATCGGCAGCCTTGGCACGCCATACGCCTTCGGGCGTGATGGGTGAAGAGCCGACGTTGCAGTCGGGCACCACCTTAATCTCCTTGGCTACACGCTGTGCCCACTCCATCGGGTTGGCCCGATAGGCAGCTACCTCCTCGGCAGAGAAGGCCTGCTGGAAGAAGGACTTGCAGGTGGAGAGCGGTTCGTCGCTCACGCGCGGATTGCGGACATAGAGGCTGAAGCAGGGGTCTGCCGGCTTACCCTCCTTCGGAGCAGCCGTCTGGCAGCAGGTTACCAACTGCTCTGAACTGTTGAGGTGGTCGCGCAGCACCTCAATGGGCACGTCGCGCAGGTCCTTGGCCGAGACTCGGGTCAGCATGTCGAGAGCAGCTGCGCGCTTCTCTGCCGTGGGTTGTTCACAAAGGAAGGTGGTGATGACGGCATGGTTGCCCCGCGAGCCGACAAGCAGACGAACGGTCGTCTCCTCGTCAATGCCCTCCTCACGGGCAAAGGCGCGTGCCGTCTCTTCATTGAAGAAAGTGTGCGTGTAGGCCAGGCGCAGGGAGTCCTCATAGACCAGACGGCGGGTATTCTCAGCCCGCTGTTCGTCCGTCACCTCAGGCAGTTTCACCCCTTCCACAGGAGGCACCAGGTCCCACTCCTCAGCCACGGCATCTTCGGGTGTATGGTTCAAGGCCACCTGAATCTGTTCATCCTTGCCGAAGGAGACCTTGGCATAGCCGTAGCGACCCCCTTTGGAGGCCCATACCACCATGTCGCCCTTGCCTGCCGTGAGGGAGCAACGGCCCTGGGCATCGGCCTGCTTGGTGGCTACAGTATAGAATTCGGCATAGTTATAGAGCTTAAACTCCACCTTGGCATCGGCAGCCGGAGCACCCGAGGCATCCACCACCTCCACCTGAACGCTTGCCGTGGGGGCATAGTGGTCGGTCACATTAATTTCCGTATAGGTGGAGGCCACCTTCATGATCTCCTCCGGCCCGTTGTAGCGGCCAAACACCTTGCTGTGCATCAGCATACCGCGTGCGGCAGGAGCATTAAACCATCCCAAGTCAAGCACGGGCTCGGGCTCGCAGGCTCCGAGGAAATGCCAACCGTCGCCTGCCCAGGCCTCAACCCAGGCATGGTTGTCATCGGTATGCGCCCAACGAGGGGTATAGACCTGACGGGCAGGAATACCTACCGAACGGAGGGCAGCTACGAGCAGCACACTCTCCTCACCACAACGGCCGTAGGCTGTGCGTACCGTGGCCAAGGGTGAACTGGTGCGGGCATCAGAAGGAGTATAGGTGGCCTTCTCATGGCACCAGTGATTCACTTCCAGTATGGCATCCCGGAGCGACATGCCAGCAACGCGGGGCTTCAGTTCGTCGTAGAACACCACGCGCGAGCTGTCGAGCGCCTCCCGGTTGATACGCTCGGGAAGTACAAAGTGGAGGAAGAGCAGCTCGGGCACCTCCTTACCCCAACTCATCTCCTGGCGTGCCTTGAAGGAGGCCCGCACGTTCATCAAGTGGAAGTCGCCCTCGTAGTCGGCCATATCGGAGAGGGGCATATAAGCATAGAGGAACTGGAGTGCCTCGCGCTCAGCCAGCGAGAGGTCGGGGCGGTCGAGCACATCAAAGAGGGCACCCTGCGGATAGCAGTCACGCTTCTGCTGAAGGTCCTGCTCCATCAAGGCACGGTACGAGGCATCCGAAATCAAATGTTTTTCGGCACAGGCCGAACAGAGCGCCACAATCAGCAGGAGGCGCAGAAGAGAGGTGGTGAGATGTTTCATATCACAGTTTGTTTTAAGGGTTTTAACAATCATCGCGAACGGGCCATAGCCCATTCGCGATGCAAAGATAGGAAGAGGGGATGAGATATGCAAGTATTTTTCTCAACCTTTTGAGCCTTTTTTCTTGCACGTATTCCTTCGGGAAGGCTTCGAGATGAGTTCGAGATGCCTTCGAGACGGACGTTAGCTACAGGAGTGACGCTCTTTCGCCGATTCTGTCAAATAATCTGAGCAGTTTACTACAGGGCGTTGAGCTGCTGGTTGGCCCGGTTGACGGTGACAGATGCAGGTATCTCCGGGACGCTGTTCAGGCTGAAGGGAGCCAGGATCCTCTCAATCTTCTTCAGCCCGGCACGGTTACCCTTTGCCTCAAACTCGCGGCGGAGGATATTGATCTTCTCGTGGGCCTGTATGCCTTCTATCAGGCGCTCAAAGCGGATGCAGGTACGAGCGCCGGGATAGGCCAGATAGGTATCGCCGGCGGCCCAGGCACGGAAGCGGGAGTCGAGCAAGGGTTCCAGCGGCCAGCTGTTGTAGGCCCAGCGCAGGTAGCCGTCAAGCTGCTTCTTGGCTACGTAGTAGCTGATCCAAGCAGCCTCTGCAGGAGCGGAGAAGGTGAAGGTGTTGGGATAAGCCTCGGTGCAGCAGGTGTAGTAGGTGGTGCGCTTCTGCTCGGCCTTGCGGCGCAGACGGACCTCCTCGGGGAAGTTCTGACCAATGACGATGCAGTAGTCGTAGAGGTCGGCTTCAATCTCGGCATGGTAATTGCCAGCCAGAGAGACCTTGAAGGCGGGGTCGGCCTTGCGGATGACCTTGAGCGTCTTCTGCATCACCTGCATGGGTCGCTCGTCCATGGCGATGGTGCAGCGGTCAAACCACCCCTTCTCCTTCAGGTGCTTGGCAAAGGAGGTAAGCATGGCAACCCACATCTCCTCGTAAGCCGGATCACCCGGGGCAGTCTTGATGGCTTGGAGGCTATTGGTGGCCTGGTCGTAGTATTGGAAAGAGAGTTCCCAGGGCACCATGGAGTAGCAGTTGATCTGCTGGTCGATGCCCACGCTCATCATGAACTCCACCCAACGGTCGAAGAGGGTGAAGTCGAAAGCCCACGTACCGTCAGCCCGCTTGATCCAAGTCACCATGGTGTCAAAGTAATCCTCGGTCTGTCCGTTCCAGGGCTTGTACATGATGGAAGCGGTGATAATCTTCTGTCCGGCATCGGCCAGTCGCTTCATCAAGGGGCGCATGGCTTCCAAGTGGGCCTCGCTCCAGAGCGGCACCTGATGATAACGGGCTACGGCATAGGGATTCTGCCAAAGGTCGAGGTGGAAAGCCCACTCGGATGGCTGCGGGAGTACACGGTCCACCACCTCAATGGCGAGGTGCAGCCGTTGCAGCTGTCGGGAGCCGTCGCTCACCAGCAGGTCACCCTGATAGGTGCCGGCAGCAGCGGATTGAGGAATCCAGCATTGCACCCAGATAGGCTGCACACTCTGCGCCGGCAGAGCCATGGTGTGCAGCAGATGGTCAATCGGATCAGCCACAAGCAGGGAATCGAAATCCACCGGATTGCGGTAGCCACAGGCCCCACGCCCGTCCTTGTTGAGCTCATCGGTCATGACGTAGCGCACGAAGCCTGCCGTCAACGCCTCCTTGGGGAGCAGGTTGCCTCGCTTGTCCTTGAAGTCGGAGAAGCTGAATTGCAGTTCACTCACATCTACCCCACTCCAGACCACGGCCTGGGCATTCACACGCTCGCCACGCCAACCCTTCAAGGTCTGCTGGGTACGGAGCTTCAAGGCGGGCACCTCGTGCTTAGTGTAACGGACATCGGTCGTACCCCAGCTCACCTGCGTCCCTTTGACCGCAGTCCATGCCTCGGCAGCAGGCTGTGAAGGGTCGGGTAACTCCTGGTAAACAGTCAAGGGGAAACGGGGTTGTCCCGTAGGGGTTCCACTTTGGGTCACTCCCTGCTGGGCAAACAGCGGTGTCGCTCCACACAGGGCAAGGGAAAGCATGCAGCTCAAGGCATCCTTTCGAAGAATGGTCATCATACGATTCATAAGCATTATTACGGTTATTATTTTGTAGTTAATAGTCAGATGAACTCAAAGCCTGCATCCAATGAGCCATGGCATGGGTCAGCGTGCAGGCAGGGTGACGGGGAAGAGCGGATTGTCCTGATGCTCACGCCAGAGGATATCCAGCAACTGCTTCACCTTATCGGGATGCTGCGAGGCCAGGTCGGTATCCTCATGGATATCGGTCGAAAGATTAAAGAGGTGAGGCACACCGCCCTCTACGTAGAGCTTCCAATCGCCGCTTCGCACGGCCATCTGGTCGGTCTCGTGAAACTCCCAATAGAGGAAGTCGTGCCGGGCCTGTCGAGCCGAATCGCCCAACAGGGTTGCAACGAATGAGAAGCCATCGCTTGCCTCTGCCCGGCGCTTTTCTGCCACTCCAGCCCGGCGCTTGTCTTTCAATCCATTCTGGTGCTTATCGCCTGCCAGCTCGCGGCAGGTGGGCAGCAGGTCGTAGAAGGCGAGCAGGTGGTCGCTGTCCACCCCTGCAGGCACATGTCCGGGCCAACGGGCGATGAAGGGGATGCGTATGCCTCCCTCATAGCAGGAGCGCTTGAGTCCGCGCAGCTTGCCGTCGCGTCCAAAGAAGGTCGGGTCTGCCCCACCCTCCTCGTGCGGGCCGTTGTCACTCGTGAAGATGACCAAGGTATTCTCCTCCAGCCCCTTCTGCCGGAGCTTCTCCATAATCTCGCCCACATAGGCATCCAGACGGGTAATCATGGCAGCAAACTGGGCATGCGTATGCACCACGGGGTTGTAACGCGACGGCTTGGAGCCGCCCCAGGTCTTGTCGTGAAAGAACTTCTTCTTATAGCCCTCCAGCAGGGAATCCTCCGGCTGAGCCAGCTCGGCATGGGGCAAGGTGTAGGTCAGCAGACCGAAGAAGGGCTGCCCCTGCTGCTGGCGGTCGAGCCAAGCCATGGCCTCCTGATGAATCAGGTCGGCGGAGTACTGCGTGCGTCGCTCATATCCCTTGCCATACATGGGATAGGGGATGTTCTCCTCCAACGTGACGCGCACCACCTCCTTATCGCCGGCCCGCTTGCTGTAACGGTTGAGGAAGTTGGGATAATAGAGGTGAGCCTGAAACTGGCAGATGTAGCCGTAGAACTCATCCACCCCCCGCTTGTCGGGCGTAGAGCAGGAGCCTTCGTAGCCACCGGCCCACTTGCCAAACATCCCCGTCGTGTAGCCGTTGAGCTTCATCACTTCAGGCAGGATGGGCAGGTTGGGGTCATAGGGTTCCTGACCCACGACGGCATAGTCCATGTTCTCGCCATAGGGAATCCGTTCCGACTGAGTCCAGTACTCACGGTTGCCGCGCACGTGGGTATGCCCCGTGTGTTGTCCCGTCATCAGGGTGGCCCGTGAGGGGGCACTCACGGGACTGCCGGCATAGGCCTGCGTAAAGCGCATCCCTTCGGCGGCCATCCGGTCGATGTGAGGCGTCTGGATATAGGGCTGACCGTAGCACCCCAGGTCGCCGTAGCCCATGTCATCGCAGAGGATAATCAATATATTCGGTTGTGTATGAGCCTTCTGCTGAGCCCATACAGGCAAGGTGGAGAGCAACAGGCTCCCCCATGAAGAGAGGTATTTCAAGGCATTCATAGTCATCTCTATTGTAAAAGGAAACAAATTATGGGCGTAAAGATACAAAAGTGGCACGAATATCCATGCATTTGCCCGATTATTTTCCACAATCTTAGCAAAGCACGGGGAAATCGTGCCACTCTCAGGGGGTATGAAATGTTATCCTGACCTTACTTTCTCACGAGATTAGGATTCTTCTCCACTTCCGTATCAGGATAGGGGATGTAGATGCTGTTGTCGCCAGCCCACGTGCTCTTCACCACGGAGACGCTCTCCTTGGCCGTGATGCCCGGCACGATGGTAATCGGCTGATTGGCTACACGGTAGTCGAAATTCTCCTTCAGCTGGTTCATGCGAAACTCATCGCTGCGGCGGGTTACCATGGCACACCAGTTGCCGGCCACTTCCCATCCATGCTCCTCCAGACAAGCCTTGGCCAGTTGGTCAGCGCTCATGTTGTCGATAGCCACGGTGGTACCGTCCATGTAGGTGAAGTTATCCACGTCGTTCACGGCATGCTCACGCACCTGCTTGAGGTAACGCTTGGCCGTGGCGAGGTCACCACCCGAGCGGGCCAGGCTCTCCGCATACCACAAGAGTACCTCGGCATAGCGGATCACGCGGTGGCGATGGCCGTTGGTCATGCCACGGTAGTTGGACTTGGTGTAGTCGTAGGGTGCAGCCACCTCGTTGCCGTTCTCGTCGCAGTTGGTCGTAAAGATGCAGAACATGGGATGATAGGCATCCACCACCTTCTTGCCCTCGCTGTCCAGCTCCCACCAATCCACCGTCTTCACGATCTCGCGGTCGCCATTCTCAAAGGTCACCTTCGGAGCATAGATGGCATCCTTACGCGGTCCCTCGGGGTAGTTCTTCCAGAACTTGATTTCACCCCAGGCATCGCCCCAGCCACCATCACCTAGGCCCTCGAAGCGGCAGCAGGAGGTGAGCTGCGAGTCGTGATCCCAGCTGCCGTTGATGGGCGAATAGTCGATGCCCACCACCGTCGCTTTGTTGTAGTTGTGACCCATGGAATAGACCTGCTTCCATTCGGGTTCCACGTAGTAGCCATAGGCAGAGGCCCCGTCAATCACCTTCTTGGCCTCAGCGGCAGCCTTTGCATAATAGCCCTCCTTGTTGAGCGGATAGCCCGCCATCGACATATAGACCGCAGCCAGCGTAGCCTCTACGCCATGACGCGTGATGTAGGCATCCACTCCGTCGTGATGACGCGGAGCCTTGCCATACTCCGTAGGTACGACCAGGGCCTTGTTGAGGTCATCCACGATCAGGTTATACACCTCCTCCACCGAGCTGAGCTGCGGCGTGAGGTCCGAGGTGTTGGCCGAGGTAATCAGAGGCAATGGACCGAAGATGCGCACCAGATAGTAATAGGCATACGCACGCCAGTAGTGCGCCTGACCCAAGGCGATGTTCACCTCCTCCTCGGCCACAGGCGTCGTGGCGGCATTCTCAATCAGCAGGTTGGCTGCCTTGATGACCGTATAGTTGAGGTTCCAGGCAGCAGTCACCCCTTTGTTGTTATTGGTAGCGCTGAATACATCCAGTTCGGCGCAAGCCTGCTTATTCGATCCCGGATTGGCCGTGATGTCGTCACCCTGCCATTGGGGATAGTTTGGGTTGGTCCAACTCTGCAGTTGGTTCACTTTCTCATAGAGTGCATTCACACCTGCATCGAGCGCATCTTGCGACACGAAGAAGGAGGAGGGCACCAGCTGGCCCTTAGGGTCTTCCGTAAGGAAATCGCTGCAAGCGGTGGTCAGCAACGTAGCCGCCATCAAGCCGCCAAAGAATATTTTTGTTTTCATGATTTCTTAAGTTATTTGGTATTTAAGTGATTGAACTGTTATTGAACTGATCAAGGCTTAAAAATTCACGAGGCTCAGAAGTTCATCCGTACGCCGAGCGAGAAGGTGCGTGGATTGGGGTATGCACCCATGTCGATGCCGCTGTCCGCATCCACCTTGCTGGCGCTGAACGAGGCTCCTGCGGGGTCAATACCCTTGTAGCCGCTGATGGTGAAGACATTCTGCACGGAGAAGGAGAAGCGCAGGTCGGCAAACTTGGTCACCTTGCGGGGCAACGTATAGGCCACGCTGATGTTCTCCAGGCGCAGGTAGTCGGCATCCTCAAGCCACTTGCTGGAGTTACCGTAGTTCTTGGTCTCGGAGCCGTAGGTCGGCATGATCTTGCCCACCTCGTTGAAGTAATCCTTGTCGGTCACAAACATGGAGGCACCCACGCTGGTGTTCATGGCAAAGCGCACGAGGTTCAGACGCTGTGCGCCAAAGGCGGCGTTGAAGAAGCAGTTGAAGTCCCAGTTCTTCCAGGAGATGGTGTTGTTCCAACCCAGGGTGAAGTCAGGCGATGACTTGCCCAATACCTGACGGTCGCCTCCTTCAGGCGTGGTCGTCACGCTGCCATCGGCCTTGTAGTAGCCATCCACCCATTGTCCGTCGGCCGTCTTCTGCAGTCCAGCCCACTTGTAACCATAGAAGGTACCGATGGCTTCACCCTCACGGATGATGGTACAGGCCTCTACCGTACCGGGTGAGGGAGAGTCTCCATAGAGCGTAGGCTCCTGGGCGGTCAGCTTGGTCACCTTATTCTTCAGGTAGCTGCCGTTCAGGCTGGAGGTCCATTGCCAATCCTTGCTCTGCAGGATGCGGCCGCTGATGGAGATATCCAGACCCTTGTTGCTCACCTCTCCGGCATTCACCCAATACTTGGTACCACCCAGGTAGTTGGCAGCCGTCTGCTGCAGCAAGGCATCAGAGGTCCTCTTGTCGTAGTAATCCAGGCTGACGGTCAGTCGGTTGTCGAAGAATCCGAGGTCGATACCCAGGTCAAGTTGCTTCACCTTCTCCCAGGTCAGGTCGGGCGTGGCCAGTCCGCTGGCCCAATAGCCGGTATAGTTGGTGTCCGTACCGTAGTTGAAGGAGGTGCTGCCCATCAGGCCGAGGGTAGAATAGGGCGTGATGTCCTGGTTACCAATCAGACCGTAGCTGGCACGGAGCTTCAGTTCACTGAAGAGCTTCTGCTCCTTCATGAACTTCTCGTTGGTCACGGTCCATGCGGCTGCAATCGAGGGGAAGTAACCCCACTTGTCATTGGTGAAGCGCGAACTGCCATCAGCACGGAAGGTTGCGGTCAGCATGTAGCGGTCGGCGTAGTTGTACATCACGCGGGCTACACCCGAGAGGAGGTTCCACTTGCTGTAGCCGTTGCTGGCATCGCGGGTCTTGGCATTCTGCACATTCCAGTAGCCCACCTGCTCGGCGGCGAGGTTGTTGCCACTTATGCTCATGGTGCGCGTCTCCGATGAGGTAGCCTCCCACACGGCCGTAGCTGTGAGCGAGTGCTTGTCCCAATGTCCCATGTAGGTCAGGTTATTGGAGCTCTGCAACATCAGCTTGTAGCGGTCGCTGTTGCCCATCGAGCTGCTACCCATCACCAGCGAGTTGCCGTAGCTGTAGCTCTTCGCATCCGAATAATCTACGCCGTTGGTCGTCGTGAAGGTCAAGCCCTTGATGATGTTGAACTTCAGGTCGATGTGTCCACTTACCACACTCCGCTTGCGGTCATTCTCGTTGCCATGCAGGATGCCGTAGGGGTTCTTCTGGATGTTGTTGTAGGGGTCTTGGTTATACTGACCCTGGCTGTTCATCATCTCCATGGTGGGCGAATAGTTCAATCCCACCCAGAGCGGATTGGACTGGTTCTGGTTGAATCCAGCCCCTGAGCCGTTGCTCTGCGACATGTTGATGTCGGCCGTCATCTCCAGCCACTTGAAGAGCTTGGAGCGGACGTTGGCCTTCACGGAGTAGCGTTCAAACTTCGTGTCGGTCACTACACCCTTATGGCTCAGGTATCCGCCCGATACGTAGTACTGCGTATCTTCACTACCCTTTGAGATGGCCACCTTGTAGTTCTGCGTCACGCCCGTACGGAGCAGTTCGTCCATCCAGTCGATACCCGGATTCTGGCCGCTCAGATAGGGCTGCAGGGCCGACTGATCCACGCCTTTGTAGTCAATCAAGGCCTGAGCGTACTCCTTGGTACCCATCACCTCGGGGATGTTGTAGGCGCTGCTGAGTCCGAAGGTGGCATCCACCACTACCTGCGTAGCACCGACCTTACCGCCCTTCGTCGTGACGAGCACCACGCCGTTTGCACCACGGCTACCGTAGATGGCCGTCGAAGAGGCATCCTTCAGAATCTGCATGCTCTGGATATCTTCAGGGCTGATGCCCTCCAGGCCGCTCTCACGCACGATGCCATCCACCACATAGAGTGGGTCATTGCTCTTGTTGACCGAACTGGTACCACGCACACGAATCTTCATGTCGCCTCCAGGCACACCGCTCGACATCACCGAGACGCCCGACACACGTCCCTGAAGCGCATCTTCCACACGCGTGATAGGTTGGTCCTTGAACTGCTTGTTATCCATTACGGCTACCGAGCCGGCCAGGTCGGCCTTGCGCACGGTACCGTAACCGATAACTACCACCTCCTCCAGGGCTTCACTATCCTCCTGTAGCTTCACCTGCAGGTTTCTACGCCCGTTGAGAGGCACCTCCTGGGTCTTATAACCCACATACGAGAACACCAACGTGGCATTAGGAGCCACTTGGAGCACGAAGTTGCCATCCACATCCGTGATGGCACCATTGCTCTGACGTCCTTTCTCAAACACATTCACACCGATCAGCGGATAGCCTTCACCATCCACCACCGTTCCTGTAATCTTAGCCACCTGCTGGCTTACCATAGCTACGGAGGAAGTCTCCATCACCTCTGCCTGAGCCGGCATCCCTGTGAAAAGCAATCCCAAGGCCAGCGGCAACACTTTTGCAATAGGTTTCATTCTTTCCATAAGTAATAAATTAAAGATAAATAAAGATAAACACACAATATATGATTCGTTTGTTTTTGTCTCTCATTATTACCCTAAGGCGATGCAAAAATAACAGGTGATAGAGCGAATGGTTTTTCAAAAACCGCTATTTTTCTTTCAAAAAAAGCTATTTCAGCTATTCAGGCATGGTGGCAAGTGCTTCAGTATCGTTATATTGCCTCTGGAGCCGCTTCAACTCCTTCATCAAGGCAGCTGTAATCTCCTCCGTACCCGGCTGACCATAGATGTTGTGCATCTCCGTGGGGTCTTCCTGCAGGTCGTAGAGTTCCCAGACGTCGATGTCGTTATAGAAATGTATCAGCTTGTAGCGCTGGCCACGCACTCCGTAGTGACGCTTCACCATGTGTTCGGCGGGATATTCATAGAAGTGGTAGTAGAGCGCCTTGCGCCAATCCTTGGGATGCTCTCCGCGCAGCAGGGGGAGCAGCGAGACGCCATGCATCTCTTCCGGCACCTGCACGCCGGCCAGGTCGAGGAAGGTGGGACCAAAGTCGATGTTCTGCACCAGTTCGTTGATGTCGCCCTTGGCCTCATACCCCTTAGGCAGACGCATGATGAGCGGGGTGTGCATCGACTCCTCGTACATGAAGCGCTTGTCAAACCAGCCGTGCTCGCCCATATAGAAGCCTTGGTCGGAGGTATAGACCACCAGGGTGTTGTCGAGCAGGTTGTGCTCCTCCAGGTAGTCGAGCACACGGCCCACATTCTCATCGAGCGAGCGGAGTGTCTTGGCATAGTCGCGCATGTAGCGGTTAAATTTCCATTGGGCCAGCTCCTTGCCCTGCAGGTTGCTGCGGTAGAACTCCTCAGCAATCGGACGGTAGAAGGCATCCCAGGCCGCACGTTGCTCCTTGTTCATCCTCCCCACAAAGGCCTCGTAATTGGGGCGCAACCTGGATTGACGGTTCTCCTGATACATCTTGAGGTCGTAAATCAGGTCCATATCGCGGGCGATGCGCATCTCGGCAGCCTCAGCGGCAGGACGTCCTTCGTAGTCATCAAAGAAGTTTTCGGGGAGTGGGAACTCCTGGTCTTCATAGAGCGCCAGGTGGCAGGTGTCGGCCATCCAGTTGCGATGTTGGGCCTTGTGGTGTATCAGCAGACAGAAGGGTTGGTCTGGATTGCGGCGATGCTCCATCCAGTCGATGGCCTCATCGGTAATGAGGTTGGTGAGGTACCCCTCCTGCCGGACCGTATCACCCGTCTGCAGGATGAAACTGGGATTGTAGTAGTCTCCCTGTCCGGGAACGATTTTCCAGAAGTCAAAGCCGGAGGGCAGACTCTCCAGGTGCCACTTGCCGATAGCTGCCGTCTGATATCCGGCCTTGCGGAGCAGCTTGGGGTAAGTGAGTTGCGTGGTATCAAAGACACAGGTGGTGTTGTCGAAGAAGCGGTTGGCGCAGCTGTGCTTGCCCGTCAGGATGCAGGCACGGCTGGGCCCGCTCAACGAGTTGGCCACGAAGCTCTGGGTAAAGCGCACCCCGTCAGCCGCTATCCGGTCGAGATTGGGAGTAGAGACGTAACGACGGTCATAGCAGCTCATCATCTGAGCGGTATGGTCATCGGTCATGATATAGACGATGTTGGGACGGACAGGTTGCTGCACCTGCTTGGTGGTGCAACCGGTCAGGGAGGCCAATGCGGTGGCGCCGGTCAGCCAAGGAAGCATGTGGGAAGTAGTAAAAGCCATAAGGTTGATGGTATTTGGTTATAAAACATGGGCAAAGGTAGTTAATCTTATCGGTAAAAGCTAGCAGTATTGTCTATTTTACTTTCAAAAATCGCAAAAAAGGAAGATTGACCGCAGAAAAAAGCAGGAAAGCATTCCACGGAAAAAGAAAAAGTCCTATTTTTGCCGGGTAAAACCTTATGAAACATGATCCGATACTATTCCAACCATATGCTGACCTGCATACTCTTCCTGCTGCTCGTCAACCTGCTGCCCGGCCCGACGCTCCGCGCAGCTCACTACCACTTCACACGCATCGCCCTGCAAGCCGGGCTGCCCTCAACCCTCAACTGCATCTATGCAGACAGCAAGGGGTACGTATGGACCGGGACGCGTGCCGGATTGGGACGATTCGATGGTCACGAACAATACCGCTATATCTTCGAGGAAAAGAATCCCAACTCCCTGCCAGGAGATTATATCTACCAGATTACAGCCGACTCCAGCCAAAAGCTATGGATTATGACCGACCAGGGAGTGGCCTCGTACGACTATAACCACAACCATTTCCACCGGCTGCTCGACCAAGAGGGCAATCCGGTCATCGCCTTTACGGCATGTACCTATCAGCACAGCATGTTGTTCGTCTCAGGTAAGACCATCTACCGTCTGGACGAAGGGGAGTCACAAGCTGTCAGATGGTATGATCTACCCACCGAGGAGGAGCTTCGCATCGTCAAGCTTTGCCTGCTACCCAACGACACCCTGCTGATAGGTAGCCGCTGGAAGGGGATATACAGCGTGAACCTCCTGAACGGAGCCATGCACAAAGCGCCTTACGACTGCGGACAGGAAATTACCGACATGCTGTTGGACAGTCACCAACGCCTCTGGATTGCGACCTACAACGAGGGGGTGCGCTGCTTCCATACCAGCGGACAGCTGATACGCTCCTATCACACAAAGAACTCCACACTCAGCCACAACATCGTGCTCTGCCTGGAGCAACGGCAAGGCCAGCTCTGGATGGGTACTGACGGAGGGGGCATCAACATCCTCAACCCGGAAAGCGGACAGATTGCCCACATCGAGCATCAAGCCGGTAGAAAACAATATACCCTCCCCACCAACTCCATCAACAGCCTCTACAACGACCCCTACGGCAACCTCTGGATAGGAGGTGTATATAACGGTCTCATCGGACTCTCCAAGGTCTCCATGCGCACCTATACCGATGTACAGGCAGGTAGTCGCCAAGGCCTGAACTACCCCGTTGTGCTCAGCCTCTACCAGCAAAGCGGAAGCCAGATACTCTACATCGGGACAGACGGAGGCGGAGTAAACAGTTTCGACCCACGAAGTGGCGTATTCACTACCTACGAAAGCACCAACGGCATGAAAATTGCCTCCATCTGTGGCTTCGGCCAGGAGCAACTGATGCTTTCCGTCTTCTCCGAGGGATTGTTTCTCCTCAATCTCCGCACAGGACGCCTCGCCCCATTCACCTTGATTGACGAAGCGACCACCAACCGCCTCTGCCGGCACGGTCATGCCGTCAACCTGTTTCAAGACTCCCCCAACACCATCCTCCTCCTGGCCGACCACGTGTACATCTATCACATCGACCAAAAGCGATTCTCCATCGCCCACGAGGAGAAACCCATCTACTGGGGCAACCTGCAAGGGATAGCCTCCACCCCGCAGGGCACCTACCTTTGCGACACGCGACGTGTCTATCAGCTCAACCGGGAGTCCAGCCAACTGGAGGCCATCCTCACCTGCCGTCAAGGGCAAGCCATCACGTCAGCCACCCGCGACTCCATTGGCCACATCTGGCTTGGGACGAACCGCGGCCTTGTCTGTTTCACCCCCTCCAACGGCTCTATCACCCCACTCCCCACCGAACTCTACAACGAAATCTCCTCCATCGCCTGCGACCATAAGGGGCGTCTCTGGATAGGCGCGGACAACAACCTCTTCTCCTACCTACCCAACGAGCAACGCTTCATCATGTATGGAGAGAGTGATGGCGTACTGCCCAACGAATACCGGAGCAAATCGAAATGGGTCAGCCAAAAGGGAGACCTGTTCATGGGAGGCGTGCAAGGCCTGCTGCATATTGAGCCAGACTTGATTCCTGAGCAACCTGACACACCCACCCTACAGCTATCAGACATCCTGATCAACGGGGAATCGAGCGGAGATATCTCTGCCAACCCGAGACATGAGCTCTCCATACCCCATGGCACGCACATCGCCATTCGCTTCATGGCCCGCGAGAGAGACATCTTCCGCAAACGGCTCTACCGTTACCACGTCGAAGGGCTGTTTCAGGAGGAGGTCATCACCCATCAACCCTCCATCACCCTGCGCGCTCT
Source organism: uncultured Mediterranea sp. (assembly GCA_945831575.1). GTDB lineage: Bacteria > Bacteroidota > Bacteroidia > Bacteroidales > Bacteroidaceae > Bacteroides. The sequence goes on along the minus strand of CAMACX010000002.1, from coordinate 30,471 downwards.
TCCTCAAGGCAGCTACCGCATCCTGGCTGCCTGCAACACCAAAGACGGGAAGTGGGCACCCTACGCCCAGGTGCTGACCCTGCACGTGCTACCACCCTGGTATGCCACCTGGTGGTTCGTGATGGGCTGTGCCTTTGCCATCACGCTACTCATCCTCCTGCTAGTCTGGCGCACCATGCGCCGTAAAGAGGAGCGTATGCGATGGGCCATGAAGGAGCACGAGCAGCAGGTGTATGAAGAGAAAGTTTGCTTCCTCATCAACGTGAGCCATGAGCTACGCACACCGCTCACGCTCATCTATGCCCCTCTGAAGCGGCTCCTGCAACAGATGAAGGGTGACGAGCCATCATACCAACCCCTGCAAGCCATCTACCGCCAAGCCCGACGGATGAAGGAGCTGATCAATACAGTACTCGACCTGCGCAAGATGGAGGTGGGTGAAAGTCACCTGCTCCTGCAGCCTCACCCTCTGAACGATTGGGTGAAACAAGTAGCTCAAGACTTTGCAGGTGAAGCTGCAGCCAACCACATTCAGATTCATTGTGCGCTCGACCCACATATCGAGGAGGTGAGTTTCGATAAGGAGAAAGGAGAAATCATCCTGACCAACTTGCTGATGAATGCCTTGAAGCATAGTCCGGAAGAGAGCACCATCACACTACATACTGAGCTGCAAGCGGACAAACGATGGGTACGCGTAGCCGTGAGCGACCAAGGAGAGGGGCTGAAACATCTCGACAGCGACAGACTCTTCACCCGTTTTTACCAAGGCGAAGGGGAGACACATGGCACAGGCATTGGGCTCTCCTATGCCAAAATCCTGGTGGAACAACACCAAGGCATCATGGGAGCCTTGAACAACCCCGACAAGGGAGCAACCTTCTATTTCGAAATCCCGTTAAAGCAATCCACGGAGAAACTGCTCTGTACCCCCAAGCCTTACTTGAATGAGCTGTTGGTCGACGACTGCAAAGAGATGCCGCTGGAAGATGAGCAATTTGATACTACGCCCTACACCCTCCTTGTGGCCGATGACAATAGCGACTTGACCCTTTTCCTGAAAGAGGCACTCGCGCCCTTCTTCAAACGCATCCTCGTGGCAAGCGACGGGCAGCAAGCCCTCCAACTCACACAGAGTCATCATCCTGACATCCTGATAAGCGACGTGATGATGCCCCGCATGAACGGCTATCAGCTCTGCCAGAAATTAAAAGGAGATTTAGAGACCAGCCATATACCTATTATATTATTAACGGCCAAGAGCGACAGCCAAAGCGTGGAAAGCGGCTATAAGACTGGTGCGGATGGCTACCTGAGCAAGCCCTTTGAGATAGAGATGTTGATGGCCCTTGCAAAGAGCAGATTGAAGAACCGCGAACAGGTACGCCGGAGATACCTCTCGGCAGGCTCCTTACCTCTTCCCGAAGAGAATACCTTCAGCCAGGTGGACGAGAACTTCCTGCTGAAGCTGAATGAAGTCATCCAGAAGAACCTGGCTGAAAGCAACCTTGACGTACAGCTACTCTGCAAGGAGTTGGCCATGAGCAGGGCCTCGCTCTACAACAAGCTCAAAGCCATTACCGGCATGAGCTCCAACGAATACATCAATAAGCTGCGCATGGACAAGGCGGTTCTGCTGATCCGCACCACCAAGCTCTCGTTTACCGAGATAGCCGAGCAGATAGGCTTCACCACCCCCTCCTACTTCAGCACAGCCTTCAAGCAATATACGGGAATGACCCCTACTCAATTCAAGCGGAGCCATTGCTCATCGAGTGCAAACCAGTCAATGGACGGTTCATCAGGTGCATCCCAGTAACGCAGCTTCTGGTCGATGTAGGTGCGCCAACGCTTGGCATAGAGTTGGCTGAGCAAGCCGTTCCACTCCTTATGGGCATAGTCGCGCAGGCCTCCATCCTCAGCGGCCAGGCGGTTACCCCAGGTCGTAATCTGCACCTTGGCGTTGAAGCGGTAATGAGCCTTCTCTTCGGGCGTGCGGCCTATGGCCTCTGCCCGGTTGACCCAAGTGTCCAGACGAAACTCGGGGCGGGTGGCAAGCAGACTGTCCTGCTGCAGCAGCAACTGCATGAAGCGCTCGCTGGCCTGGGCAAAGAGTGACTTCTCACCAGCAGCAAGGGCCGACTGCATCACCTTATAGACTAATCGTCCACGTTCGGCCGTGGCCTGACGCGTGAGATCGACCAGGTCATAATCGTAATTCGGATGTCCATCGAACGCCGTGCGGACGGAGGCAAACTGCTCTGCCGCCTGTATCACCTGCTGTGGGTCATAGTAATCCTGCATACACGACCAGCTGGATACCTGATAGGCCTTGTCGGATGGACGGGCGCAGAAGATGGATTCATGGGTGCCCTGCTGATAGGAGCCGAACGGAGCCGCATAGATGGAGTGGGCCAACTTCAGCCAGGCCTCATAGAGCGTAGGGTTATAGTCGCCATAACGGGAGGTAACATACTCCTTCAGCCACTCCTCCACCTTGAAAGGTTCGTTGTGCCACGGCAGTTCGGTAAGCAGTTCATACATCACAGGATTGTTCTCAATCCCCTCTGGGGTCATGCCTACCCCCCGCATGGAGGTAGCGAACTCCGACTGACGTGCCTTGAAGTAGCCATCTACCACCTGCTGCATCGCACCATGCAGCCCCACGTTGCCGCCATAGTTGAGCAACATGCAGTAGGTCCAATCGTGCCCCATGAAGCCCTGCTTTCGGCACCAGGGCGAAGCGGGGTCACCCCATTGGGGGAGATTCTCTGCAAACAGGTCGAGCACGAGCAGACTTCCTTTGGGTAGCGCTTCGATCATCTTCTGATGGGGACAAGCCTGCCAGGCCTGTGCCACCCAGACGGCCTTCGGATTGGCACGACGCATCGCCTTCAAGATGGCCTCTCCCGAAGCCTGAAGGTCAACGCCCTGCACAGAACCTCCTTCGTGGAAGGGGTCCATGCTGTAGTAGTCGGCCTTGCCGTAGAGGCGGGTCATCTCCTTGTAATAGAGGTCGGCAATCTCGCCGAAGCGGGCATCTGTAGGTTGGAGGAAGGCTGGCCGGCGATAGCCGCACCAGGTACCCGGGTCAGCCACGTCGAGGTGCAATTTCTCCCGGGCGTTGTTGGGCACCATGCCAGAATATCCTGCGAAGACGGGGTGCATATCCAGCTCACGCATACGGGCCACAATCTTCTTCTGGAGGGCCTCCTGACGTGCATACCAACTGTCGGGATTAGGACCACCCCATCCCTCCAGGTTGTTCATCAGCCACCAAGCCAGGAAACCGGGGCCAGCGATGAAGGCATCAATCTCCTCGCGGCTGTAACCGAGCTTCTTCAGGACATTGAACCAGACACACTCCGTGCCTGTGACGGCCAGCGGCAGATTGATGCCGTGCAGGGCCATCCAGTCAATCTCCTGCTCCCAGCGTTCCCAGTCCCAGAAGGCCATGGAGTAAGAGTGGGTACAGTAGTTGAAATCATAACGTAGCTGGAGGTCGGTCTCGTGCCGCTCCACCTGCTCCGGCAGGGGGAGATGATCGGGCAACTGAATACGGAAGTTATTCCAAGCGACCTGCTGATGGAGGTAATGCTTGAGGTAATAGTGTACACCGGCGGCGATATTGACGTACGTGTTACCACGCACCACCACCTTGCCCTTGCGGGCGGAAAGTTCGAAGAAGTCCTTCTCAGCAGCTACACGTTCGGTCACAAAACGACTGGAGGCTCCCTTCTCCAGGCGCTCCAACAGACGGTCAACAGGGTTGGCTCCGGCCATGAGAGGGAGAAGCAACAGATAGAATAACAGGCAATAGATTTTCATGATTCGATTTTAATAAGGTGAAATAGTTTCTCTTAGTATGCTACACGTTTCCCTTAGCAATCCGTGGAGAATCTCGGGGAATGCTAAGGGAAACGTAAGGGATCTTAATGTCCCAGCAGCTGACGCTCAGCTTCCTCCATGCCCTTGAAGTTGAAGCCTTCCACCACCTGATGCATCAAGCGGGCGATGGCTTCGTTGCAGAGGTTGCCGATACTGCCTTCGTGGGTGTGGTGTACCTCCTTGCAAGGCACGAAACGTCCGGCCTCAATGTCGAGTCCCACCTTCTTGTAGGCATCGCGGAAAGGCATTCCCTCGCGGGCCAGACGGTTGACCTCCTCCACGCTGAAGATGGGTGCATAGCGTTCATCGTCAAGGATATGCTCGTTGACCTTCATCTCGCGGATGATGTAGGTGGTCATCTGGAGGCAATCCTTCAGCTCCTGGAAGGCGGGGAGGAAGACCTCCTTGATAATCTGCAGGTCACGGAAGTAGCCACAGGGCAGGTTATTGGCAATCATCATGATCTGCTGCGGCAAGGCCTGCAGCTTGTTGCACTTGGCACGTGTCAGCTCGAACACATCAGGGTTCTTCTTATGGGGCATGATGCTCGAACCTGTAGTACACTCATCAGGCAACTTCACAAAGCCGAAGTTCTGGCTGTTGAAGAGACAGGCATCATAGGCCAGTTTGGCCACCGTACCGGCTATTGAGGCGAGGGCGAAGGCCACGTTGCGCTCCATCTTGCCACGCCCCATCTGGGCATAGACCACGTTGTAGTTCATTGAGTCAAATCCCAGCAGCTGGGTGGTCAGCGTGCGGTTCAAGGGGAACGATGAGCCATACCCTGCTGCCGAGCCTAACGGATTGCGGTTGCACATCTTGAAGGCGGCTTGCAGGAAGAGCATGTCATCCACCAGGCTCTCGGCATAGGCGCCAAACCAGAGGCCAAATGACGAGGGCATGGCAATCTGCAGGTGGGTGTAACCCGGCATGAGCACACCTTTGTAGCGCTCGCTCTGCTCAATCAATGCCTGGAAGAGCTGTTGCACAGCCTCGGCGATGTCCTTAATCTCGGCGCGGGTGAAGAGTTTCAGGTCAACGAGCACCTGGTCGTTGCGCGAACGTCCGCTATGGATCTTCTTGCCCACATCGCCCAAGCGGCGGGTCAGCATCAGCTCCACCTGCGAGTGTACATCCTCCACACCCTCCTCAATGACAAACTCTCCGCGCTCAGCTTGCGCATAGATAAGCTTCAGCTCAGCCAGGAGCTGCTTCAATTCATCGGCTGTGAGCAGACCAATGGTCTCCAGCATCGTGATATGGGCCATAGAGCCCAGTACATCGTATTTGGCCAGGTAGAGGTCCATCTCCCGGTCACGTCCTACGGTAAAGCGTTCGATATCCTTGTTGACCTCTACCGATTTTTCCCAAAGTTTAGTTGCCACGGATAATGATTAGTGATTAGTGTTTAGTGATTAATGATTAGTGATTAGTTTCCCCACTTGTAGCTTGTAGCTCGTAGCTAATACCTAATAAGCGTCAAGGCGTTGGCCATCTTCTCTACGGCATCATTCAAGGGCTTCTGCACCATCGCCTTGAGGAAGGGGTTCAGCTCTACGCCAATGGTCACCTTCACTTTGCTTTCTGCTTCGCCTACGGGCAACATCTGAATCCAGAGGTTGAAGGGCATGGGTGACTTTTCGGAAGCAAACTTGATACAGCTTGATGGCGTACGCTCCACAACCACCATCTTGACCTCTCCCACACCCGGGGCATTCACCGTGATGGAGTCGGAATCAAATGACTTGATCATGTCCAGCTTGCCGGGGGGCACAAGGTCCATCAGCTGCTGCAAGTTATTCAAGTCAGAGAGTTTGGTATATACGGCCTCTTGCGGAGCCTGGATATGCTTAACTTGGCTTTCAAATTTCGTCATGACAGTTCTTGTTCTTGATTAAAAAAAACGATGAAAAGAACAGTTCGGACACCCGCGGGGGCATCCAAACGGTTCTTTCATCGACCTATACTATAGTTAAAGAGAGCAAACCTCAGGAAGCGGCTTATTTCACATCGCCCCAATGAGCGGGATCCTTGCGCCACTCGTTCAGGGTTTCGATATCAGCCTCTTCAATATAACCTGTGCGAAGGGCTACCTCCATCACAGCCTCGTAGTTGGTCAGCGTTACCAGAGGTACCTTGGCCTCCTTGAATGCCTTCTCAGCCACGGGGAATCCGTAGGTATAGGCAGCTACCATGCCGATGACCTCGCATCCATCGCGACGGATAGCCTCCACGGCCTTCAGGCTGCTGCCACCGGTTGAGATCAGATCTTCCACGACCACCACCTTCATGCCGGGACGGAGTTCGCCTTCAATCAGGTTCTCCAGTCCATGGTCCTTCGGGGTAGAACGCACATAGACAAAGGGCAGGTTGAGCGCATCGGCCACAAGTGCGCCTTGAGGGATAGCTCCTGTAGCAACACCGGCAATGGCATCCACCTGGCCATAGCGTTCGAGAATCAGACGGGTAATCTCCGTCTTCACAAAACTACGCAGAGAAGGGTAGGACAACGTCTTACGGTTATCACAGTAAAACGGTGACTTCCAGCCAGAGGCCCACGTGAAGGGATTGGCGGGTTGAATCTTGATTGCCTTTATCTTCAGCAACTTCTCTGCAAACAATCTTTCTAAAGTTTTCATAGCAAAACCAACAGTATTTGATAAATTTGTTGCAAAAGTAACGAAAGCGTTTGAATTGAGAAAAGAGAATGGGAGGAAATTTCACTCTTCTGGTTCATTTTCCTCAAAATTGGGTATAAAACGGCGTATCTCCTCCATCTCATACCCCCTTCCGAGGGCAAAACGGTACAGTTTGGCCTTGCGCTCGTAGGCGTTGCGACCGCGGACTTCACGTTGCTTGGCTTCAAGAAGCCTTCGGAGCTGCCCAAGGTACTCCTCTTCGTCGATATCGTCGAGCAAAGGGTAGAAGAGCGACGGGGAAATCTGCTTCAGCCGCAAGGCCTGGGCAATTTTCACACGGCCCCAACGGGCAAAGCGCACCTTGTCATTAATAAAGGCGCGGCAGTAGCGCTCCTCATTGACATAGTCTTCGTCCAACAGCCTCTGCACCAGTGCCTCGGCCTCATCAGCCGCCACATTCCACCGGCGCAACCGCTCCTTCACCTCCGAGAGGCAATGCTCTCCCGCCGCACAAAAGGCCGTGAGCCGTCCATAAGCCTCCAGGGCACCCATCTCATCCATAATAACTAGATAACTAAATAACTCAAAAACTTAAAAACTCAAAAACTAAACAACGCCTTTCACCATGCGTGGATTGCCTTGTAGGTCATGCAGCAAGTTTACATCGCGATACTCCAGACTCCTCAGCAGCTCCGTCACTTCGCTGCCATAGGCACGATTGATCTCAAAGTAGAGACCACCTCCTTGACGGAGCAACCCTCTGCTCAGCATGGCAATACGGCGGTAGAAGCGCAAGGGGTCGTCATCGGGCACAAAGAGGGCCAGCTCGGGCTCCCAATCCAGCACGTTGCGCTCCATCTGCTGTGCCTCGTGGCGGCAGATGTAGGGCGGATTGCTCACCACAGCCGCATAACGGCCCATCTCCCCGGGGGAAGGAGTATAGGTCAAGACATCACGCTCCTTGAAGTCCACCCTGCACCCCATGCGCGAAGCGTTGTCGAAAGCCACAGCCAGTGCCTCAGCCGAGACGTCCCACGCCTCCACCACCGCCCTAGGGAGCAGACGAGCCAGCATGACCGCTATGCAGCCACTCCCTGTACCGATGTCAAGCAACCGCAAAGGGGCCTCACCACGCTCCATCCCCTGCAGCTCATCCACCACCAGCTGCACCAGTTCAGCCGTCTCGGGACGGGGAATCAGCACGTCGGGAGTCACCCTGAAACGCTCTCCCATGAAGGGTGCTTCGCCCTGAATGTACTGGATGGGCTCAAAATGAAGCAAACGTTGCATAATGTCTTCCAATTTTTTTCGCTCGTTTTCGGATAAAACCGTATCTTTGCCGACGAAAAAATCGACATCGCTTTGCCCGAGGACCTCGCAACAGAGGATTCGTGCCAACGCCCTCGCCTCGCGCTGCGGATAGCAGGCCTGAAGCCGGGCCGTGATGGATTGAGCCAATGGATTCATATTACGTATATAATATAATTACGTATATAATATAATAAGGTATAAGGAGGCGCAGCCTCGCACCCCACATACCGACTGCAAAAATAGCGTTTATTTTTGAATTGATGATGATGGAAATAGAAGAAAAATACATGCGCCGATGCATTGAGCTGGCGCAAAACGGTTGCTGCTATGCTGCCCCCAACCCTCTGGTGGGGGCTGTGCTGGTATGCAACGGACGGATTATCGGTGAGGGCTACCACGCCCGGTGCGGAGAGGCCCACGCCGAGGTGAACGCCATACGCTCGGTGCGCGAGACCCTTTTGCTCCGTTCGGCTACGCTGTACGTGAGCCTCGAACCCTGTTCGCACTACGGCAAGACCCCACCCTGCGCCGACCTGATCATCGAGAAGCAGATACCGCGCGTGGTGGTGGGATGCCTCGACCCCTTCATCAAGGTGGCTGGCCGAGGGATTGAGAAACTGCGGGCAGCTGGCGTGGAGGTGACCACGGGCTTGCTGGAGGAGGAGTGCAAGGCGTTGATTGGTCGCTTTCTCACCTATCATCTGCAGCAGCGCCCCTACATTACCCTGAAGTGGGCCCAGAGCAGCGACGGCTTTATCGACCGCCTTCGCACAGCAGGGGAACCTCTCCACCTCTCCTCGCCCCTCACCCTGATGCGCGTCCATCGCCTGAGGGCAGAGCACAGCGCCATCCTCGTGGGGAGCCGCACCGCGCTGCTCGACAACCCCTCGCTCAACGTGCGTCAATGGAGCGGTCCGCAGCCCGTGCGTCTGGTCATTGACCGTCGAGGCACCCTCCCACCGCAGCTTCACCTCTTCGATGGTCGGCAGCGTACCCTGGTGTTGACTGAGCGAAGCGATTGGCCTGCCACCGCCACGGCACAGGACACACCGGACAAAGCGCAATATCCAGTGGAATGCCACACCCTCGACTTCAGCGCCCCGCTGCCACCCCAGATAGCCACCCTGCTCCACCGCGAAGGGTTGCAGTCACTCCTTGTAGAAGGGGGCCGCTACACCCTGCAAAGCTTCATCGACCTGGGCCTCTGGGACGAGGCATGGGTAGAAGAAGCCCCCCTCATCATCGGTCAGGGAGTGGCCGCTCCGAGCTTAAAAGAGTATAAATCTGTTGAAACCGAGCAGCATTTCGGACACCTTATCCGTCACTACAGAAAGTGATTATTCATCGCTGCGAAAAGTGATAAAGTCGGGAAAATCGGGGCATTTATCTATAATTTTATATAAATCTTCTTTTGAATGAGGATTATAGAAAAAATTGTTCCTATTTTTGCAACTTGTAAATAAACTGCCACATAGAAATGAGACAAAAGTTTTTATCCGTTATTGTGAGTTTTATCTGCCTGTCGGTGGGTATCAGCGCCTGTATGGACGATGAGGAGACCTATGCCTACAGCTCGGATGCATCCATCCGTGCCTTCGGCTTGGACACCATCCATGGGAGACACTATAAGTTCACCATCGACCAGGTACAGCGACTGATCTACAACAAGGATTCGCTCCCCATGGGGGCCGATACCATCCTCGACCGCATCCTTATCGACACCTTGAGCAGCACAGGCTGGGTGACGAGTGGAGTTCCACAGGACACCTTGCTGAGCACCACCGACTCACTCGACCTGCGCCCGGCCATCAACGCCCAGGGCAGTGACGGCATCAAGCTGAACTCACACGCTGCCGATGGCACCAGCTACATCTATACCCTACAGATCCGCGTTCACCTGCAAGATCCTGACAGCATGAGCTGGAGCCGGCTGAGCGACAACGACCCGCTGACACTCGCCACACCTGCCGATGAGCTGAAGAGCATCCTCTTCGGCGACGAGCTCCTGCTCTACACCTCGGCAGGAGAGCTCTACCGCCACCCCGCAGCTCCCTTGAGCCAAGGCTGGAACGCCTCTTCCCTGGAGGGCCTTCCACAGAGCGCACAACTCAGCACGATGCAAGAGTTCCACTCCCTGCTCTACGTGGCTACCACCGATGGCAACGTGTACCGTTCAGAAGAGGGCAGCAACTGGAGTCTTGACGAAGCGCTGAGCGGAGGCATTGAGACACTCGTGGCCACCTTCCCCGCCAACGACGTAACCTATATGGACGAGACCCTCGTAGCCATCCGCACGGCTGACAGCGGTGAAAGGCATTTCGTAACGACTACCGACGGCATGCAATGGATGGTGGGCGAGGCGGTGACAGACGACTTCCCCACCCGCGACCTCTCCTTCACGGCGACCACCACCGCCAATGGCGTGGGCAAGGTACTGGTCGTAGGCCGCACCACCGAAGAGGAGCCTACCTGCCTCACCCCCTGGTTCTCCCTCTCGGCAGACGACTGGGCCGCACTCTCCAACAACTCAGACAGCGGCCTGCCCCCCTATACGCATCCCTTCCTGACCCATTACGCCGGGCTCTACAGCTGCACCGGTGGCGACCTCACCACCCTCTACACCTCACAGACAGGCATCGTATGGGAGGAGAGTGACGAGAAATTCCGCTTGCCCGACGAGCTGGCCGGCCAAGCTCCCTATACCCTCCTGAGCGACCCCACGGTCAAGGCCGACGAGAAGCGCGACTACCTCTGGGCCATTACCGCACAAGGCACCACCTGCACCGTCTGGCGCGGTCGCCTCAACCGTTTAGGATTCGTCTCAACACACTAAATCCCGTCAGCATGAGTTACAGAGACCAAATAGACCATCATCGCATTCCCCGGCACGTGGCCATCATCATGGATGGCAATGGACGCTGGGCCAAACAGCAAGGTATGGAGCGCTGCTTCGGCCATCAGGCCGGGGCAGAGACCGTCCACATCATCGCCGAAGAGGCTGCACGCCTCGGCATCGGCTACCTCACCCTTTACACCTTCTCGACAGAGAACTGGAACCGCCCCGCCGAGGAGGTGACCGCCCTCATGACCCTCCTGTTTGACTCCATCGAAGAGGAGACCTTCATGAAGAACAACATCAGCTTCCGCGTCATAGGCGACATCGCCAAGCTGCCTGACAAAGTGCAGCAACGGCTCAACCAATGCATCGAGCGCACCTCAGCCAACAGCGGCATGTGCCTCGTGCTTGCCCTGAGCTACTCCTCGCGTTGGGAACTGACCGAGGCCACACGGCAGATTGCCACCAAGGTGGCTCAAGGCCAGCTGAAGCCAGAGGAGATTGACGATGCCCTGATTGCACGCCATCTCAACACCTCCTTCATGCCCGACCCCGACCTGCTGATACGCACCGGCGGCGAGCTGCGACTCAGCAACTACCTACTCTGGCAAGCGGCCTATGCCGAACTCTACTTCTGCGACACCTTCTGGCCTGACTTCCGCGAAGAGGAGCTATGCCGTGCCATCTGCGACTACCAGCGGCGCGAACGGCGCTTCGGCAAGACCAGCGAACAGATTGTCTAACCTCACATAAGTAATCTTTCATAAGAAACCCTACAATAAGAAACTCCACTATATGAAGATGCAACACCGTATGCTCACCCTCATCGCAGCCTTGGGCTGCCTCCTGCTCATCAGCCTCCCGGCCTCGGCACAAGACCTGCCCGCTGCCGGGGAGGAGAAGCCGGTAATCCTCTACTCGGGCACCCCGAAGAAATATGAGATAGCCGACATCAAGGTGGAAGGCGCAGACAACTATGAGGACTACGTCATCATTGGCCTCTCTGGACTGGTGAAGAAACAGGTCATCTCCGTCCCGGGCGATGAGATTACCCAAGCCGTGAAGCGCTACTGGCGCCACGGTCTCTTCTCCGACGTACAGATTACAGCCGACAAGATAGAGGATGACAAGATCTGGCTCACCATACACCTCACCATGCGTCCGCGTGTGTCCGACATCATCTACCACGGCGTGAAGAAGTCGGAGCGCGAAGACCTGGAGAGCAAGATTGGCATGATCAAGGGCGGACAGATTACCCCCAACATCACCGACCGTGCCAAGACCCTGGCCAAGCGCTACTTCGATGACAAAGGCTTCAAGAACGCCGAAGTCATCATCTCCCAACGCGATGACCCGCAAAACAAGAACCAGGTCATCGTCGATGTACAGATTGACAAGAAGGAGAAGGTCAAGGTACACCAGATTACCATCGTGGGCAACGAGGCCCTCAAAGCAAAGAAGCTGAAGCGGGTGATGAAGAAGACCAACGAGAAGAACAAGTTCAAGAACATGTTCCGCACGAAGAAGTTCGTGGAGGAGAACTTCGAGGCCGACAAGCAGCTCATCATCGACAAGTACAACGAGCTGGGTTACCGTGACGCCATGATTGTCACCGACAGCATCACCCCCTACGACGACCGCACGGTAGATATCTTCATGCGCATCGAGGAGGGACAGAAGTACTACCTGCGCAACGTCACCTGGGTGGGCAACACGCTCTATCCCTCAGAGCAGCTCAACTACATGCTGCAGATGAAGAAGGGTGATGTCTATAACCAGAAGCTCCTGGAGGAGCGCACCACCACCGACGATGATGCCATCGGTAACCTCTACTACAACAACGGTTACCTCTTCTATAGCCTCGACCCCGTGGAGGTCAACATCGTAGGCGACTCCATTGACCTGGAGATGCGCATCTACGAAGGTACACAGGCCACCATCAACAAAGTGACCATCAGCGGTAACGACCGGCTCTACGAGAATGTGGTCCGCCGCGAGCTGCGTACCCGTCCGGGTGAGCTCTTCAGCCGTGAAGACCTGATGCGTTCTCTCCGCGAGATCCAGCAGATGGGCCACTTCGACCCCGAGCAGCTGCAGCCCGACATCCAGCCCCGTCCCGAGGATGGCACAGTGGATATCGGCTTCCCCCTCGTATCTAAAGCCAACGACCAGGTGGAGTTCTCAGCCGGTTGGGGACAGACAGGTGTGATTGGTAAGCTGAGCCTGAAGTTCACTAACTTCTCCCTCGCCAACCTGCTCCACCCGGGCGAGAACTACCGTGGTATCTTGCCGCAGGGCGACGGACAGACCCTCACGCTGAGCGGCCAGACCAACGCCAAGTACTACCAGCAGTACAGCATCTCGTTCTACGACCCCTGGTTTGGCGGCAAGCGCCCCAACGCCTTCAGCGTATCGGCCTTCTACTCACGCCAGACCGACATCAGCAGCAACTACTACAACAGCGCCTACTACAACAACTACTACAACAGCTATTATAGTGGCATGTACGGCTACGGCATGTACAACTACGGCAACTACAACAGCTACGAGAACTACTACGACCCCGACAAGAGCATCCAGATGTACGGTGTGTCAGTGATGTTCGGTAAGCGTCTGCGTTGGCCTGATGACTACTTCCAGATTACCGCCGAGCTGGCCTACCAACGCTACATCCTGCGCGACTGGCAGTACTTCCTCGTGACCAATGGCAAGTGCAACAACTTGAGCATCAACCTCACGCTGAGCCGCAGTTCGGTAGATAACCCCATCTACCCGCGTCAGGGTTCGGAGTTCTCACTCTCCGCACAGTTCACACCGCCCTACTCGCTCTTTGACGGCAAGGACTACAGCAAGTACAACACCAACAACCAGGACGACATCAACCAGATGCACAAGTGGATTGAGTACCACAAGTGGAAGTTCAAATCCAAGATTTACATCCCCTTGATGGACCCCATGACCGTCAAGCACACTCCCGTGTTGATGGGTCGCATGGAGTTTGGTCTGCTGGGCCACTACAACAAGTACAAGAAGTCGCCCTTCGAGACCTTCGAAGTGGGTGGTGACGGTATGACGGGCTACTCCAGCTACGCCACCGAGACCATCGCCCTGCGCGGTTACGAGAACGGCTCCATCGCCTCCTACGGCAACGAGGGCTACGCCTACACCCGCATGGGACTGGAGCTCCGCTACCCCTTGATGCTTGAGACCAGCACCACCATCTACGGTCTCACCTTCGTCGAGGCCGGTAATGCCTGGCAAGAGGTGGGCAACTTCAACCCCTTTGAGTTGAAGCGTTCGGCCGGTGTGGGTGTGCGTATCTTCCTGCCCATGATTGGTATGATGGGTATCGACTGGGCCTACGGATTCGACAAGATCCGCGGTAGCTCAGCCTACAGCGGCAGCCAGTTCCATTTCATCCTTGGACAGGAGTTCTAAACGAGATAAACGAATACGAAAAGAACAAGAAGAAGAAGAGAATATGAGAAAGAGTCTGATTCTGACGGTCATCTCCCTGCTCACCGCAGTGGCCGTCCAAGCACAGAAGTTTGCCCTTGTGGATATGGAGTATATCCTGGGCAACATCCCTGCCTACGAGCAGGCCAACCAGCAGATAGAAAGCGCCTCCAAGCAGTGGCAGGCTGAAGTCGATAAGCTGGCCCAGGAGGCCAAGAAACTCTATGCCGACTATCAAGCCAAGGTAGAGAGCATGGGCAAGGCCGACCGCGCCAAGAGCGAAGAGGCCGTGATAGCCAAGGAGAAGGCCGCCAGCGACCTGCGCCGCAAATACTTTGGCCCCGAAGGCGAACTCTACAAGAAGCGCGAACAGCTGCTACAGCCCATCGAAGACGAGGTGTATGAAGCCGTCAAGGTAATCGCCACGCGCCGTGGCTATGCCGCCGTCATCGACCGTGCCTCAGCCAGCAGCATCCTCTTTGCCTCACCCGACATCGACATCAGCGACGAGGTGCTCCAGCAGATGGGATACTAAAGAGAGAATATTCAAAATCAATATTAATTCATAACAACAAAAAACAGAAACATTATGCTTAAGAAAATCGCTATCGTTGCCTTGATGTTCATCCTCCCCCTCGGAGTTATGGCACAGGCTAAATTTGCTCACCTCAACTCTCAGGAGATTATCACCGTGATGCCCGAGTTCACCAAGGCACAGGCTGACTTGGACGCTATGTCAAAGAAGTTCCAGGAAGAGATGCAGCGCACGCAGAACGAGTTCAACAAGAGATACCAGGAATTCGTTGCTCAGGCTGACTCACTGCCCAAGACCATCGCCGAGCGTCGCCAGAAGGAGCTGCAGGATATGGCTCAGCGTCAGGAGCAGTTCCAGCAGGAGGCCTACCAGACCATGCAGCAGGCCCAGCAAGATGCGATGACCCCCATCTACAAGAAGCTCGACGAAGCCATCCAGGCCGTAGGTAAGGCCGAAGGTGTAGTCTATATCTTCGACATTGCCCGTACGCCCATTGCCTACGTCAGCAGCCAGAGCATCGATGTCACTGCTAAAGTGAAGGCCCAGTTAGGCATTAAGTAATGGCCCGTCAGACCCTACCCTCGGCGGCAGGACCCATCGGTGTGTTCGACTCGGGCTATGGTGGACTCACCATCTTGCGCGAGATCAAGCAAGCATTGCCTCAGTACGACTTCATCTACCTGGGCGACAATGCCCGCACGCCCTACGGCACCCGCTCGTTCGAGATTGTCTATGAGTTTACACTTCAGGCGGTGACGAAGCTCTTCGAGATGGGCTGTCACCTGGTCATCCTGGCCTGCAACACGGCCTCGGCCAAGGCGCTCCGCACCATCCAGATCAACGACCTGCCCCGCCTGGACGTGACCCGCCGCGTACTGGGAGTCATCCGCCCCACGGTGGAGGGTATCGGCGAGATTACCAAGAGCCGCCACGTAGGCGTATTGGCCACCAACGGCACCATCCTCTCGCAGTCGTACCCGCTGGAGATTCGCAAGCTCTTCCCCGACATAGCGGTAAGCAGTCAGGCCTGTCCACTCTGGGTACCGCTCGTGGAGAACAACGAAGCCCAGGGTGAAGGCACCGACTACTTTGTCAAGAAGTACATCGACGAGCTGATGGCCAAGGACCCGCAGATAGACACCATCATCCTGGGTTGCACCCACTACCCCCTGCTCCTGCCCAAGATACGGCAGTATCTGCCCGCAGGCGTTCAGGTGGTGTCACAGGGAGCCTGGGTGGCAGAGAGCCTGAAGGACTACCTCCAGCGCCATCCCGAGATGGACAAGAAGTGTACCAAGGGCGGTCGGTGCGTCTATCGCACCACCGAGGCCGAGGAGAAGTTCACCGAGTCCGCCTCCATCTTCCTCAACGAGTCCATCCGCGGCGAACGCATCAACTTGGATTACTAACCACTAGTTGCCCCATAACTCAAGTGTCCCTGTTGCCCAGGTCAATCACCAGGCATCAGGGGCATTTCGTATGTTTATATGGGCCGCTTTCATTACGTTGGAAATTTGTTATCAGCAGGATGAAAAACCATTTTCCTCGCGATGAAAAAAGTTGTTCATCGCATGGATAACGGCTGACACCGAACCTATGGGTATGAGACGAAAAACCGCTCTGATGATAGAAAACACTTCACACTTCACATTTCCTTATAACATATTGATTAATAAGACAATAGAGCATGAAGTTAAGATGATGACACTTCACACCACACTTCACACTATAACAATCAGTGAATCAATACGATACAACAGAATGTGAAGTGTGAAGTGTTCTTTTCATTTCTCCGCAATTATTAATAAATCATATAAACCCAAGGAGTGTTCCTAGCCGATCCAACGCCACTCTATGGCAATTTTGGAATTCTGGAAAACAATAATTGTTAAAAGGCAAAAGAAAATCAGCCTTTATCATTCGGGAAGGAGAATAATTTATACTTTTGTACCTTGAAATCTTGGAAAAGTGTATGTTTTATAGGGAAAACACCTTGGAAAAGTGTCGAAAATAGGACATAAATACCTTGGAAAAGTGTATCGCCCGAATCTGAATAGGGAAGAAACGAGATATTATGATTAGTCGAAAAATAGATGGAATAATTGCCAATCACTTCAAAACCAGCAAGTCGGCCTTGCTCCTTACCGGAGCAAGACAGACTGGAAAGACATACGCCATAAGGAAATATGCCGAGACAAACAAGCTCAATCTCATTGAGATAAACTTTCTTGAGGACATCTCAGCAAAGAAGATATTCAGCGGTGCAAAGAACGCCAAAGATATCCTGCTACGTATCTCCGCGCATACCAGGCAAAAGACCTCTCATGCCGACACCCTCCTATTCTTTGACGAGGTCCAGCAATGCCCCGAGGTGATAACGTGGATCAAGTTCCTTGTTGATGAGGGCAGTTGCAGATATGCCTTATCGGGAAGTCTGCTAGGTGTAGAACTGAAGGACATCAGGAGTGTGCCTGTAGGATATATGTCTGTCAAGGAAGTGTTTCCTCTCGACCTAATGGAATTTGCGATGGCCTTAGGCTTGTCAGAAGAAGTCTTGATATCCTTGCATGACTGTTGGGATAGGCAGATACCGGTTGATAGCGTCGTTCATGAATCCATGATAAGACTTGTGCAGCTATACCTTGTTGTGGGTGGAATGCCAGCAGCTGTACAGGCTTATATCGATACGAATGACCTGAATGTGGTGGAAGAGAAACAACAGGAGATACTCACGCTCTACCGTTGGGACATCAGCCAATATGACTTGGACAACAGACTGAAAATCCGTGAGATATTCGACCTGATTCCGTCAGAACTTGATGCAAAGAACAAGCGGTTCATCCTGAAGAAGCTCAACGAGCATGCGCGCTTCTCCAGATATGAAGACAGTGTGTTGTGGCTTAAGGATGCTGGGGTCGCTCTGCCCACATACAACGTCAAGGAGCCGACAGTACCTCTTAAGCTGAATGAGCAGAGAAACCTCTTCAAGCTGTTTCTGAACGACATCGGACTTCTTGCCAGCCAATATGCCTCTGGAATACAGATGAAGATTTTGAACGGCGAGATTTCAGTCAACTATGGGGCTGTATATGAAAATTTCGTGGCACAGGAGCTTACAGCTCATGGCTTTGGTGGCAATGACCATTGCATCTATTACTTCTCCAACAAGCGTCAGGGGGAACTTGACTTCATCATAGAACACGACGGCAAGACCATTCCTATAGAGGTTAAGTCGGGCAAGGAGTACGAAAGACACAACGCCTTAAGCAATGTAATGGGCAATCTGGACTATGCAATACCCAAGGCATACGTCTTGTGCAATGGCAATTTCGAATCCCGAGACCAGATCATCTATGCCCCCATATACATGACCATGTTCATCGAAAGGAGGCAGTCGGTGGTAAGAAGCGACACCCTGAGGATGATGCGTGGGACGAACAATCGCGCTGAAAGCGCAAAAGCTTTACTTCACAAGTGCATGAATTAGGCTTTTGCCCTTTCAGGGCGAAATTGTAGTGGCTCTGAATACCCAGGGCGTTGCCCTGGGCTAAGAGCTTGTTGGGCTTTCAGCCCGTAAGTTTCAGATAGGAGGATGCTATCACTCCAAAAATCTGATGAACCTAATTATAACCACTCCTATTAGGTGTGGGAAACTTGAGTTAAATAATATTATATCTAATATAGACTTTTAAAGGCTCTCTCAATTCCTAAAGCACCCCACAGGCACCACCAGAACCCCGTCCTTCCGTCGATAGGCATACTCCCCCACAGCAGTAAGTACCATAAGGAAGGAGGGAGCCTTCATCCGTGTCGTATCAATCTTCCCTGCAAGGGTAGTTAATGTGGCAACTCCCTTCTCAATAGCCTGTGAGCCACCCAACTTTATCTCTATGAGTCCATACGAGCCATTACGCAAATGAATGACAGCATCACATTCCAAGCCATTCTTGTCGCGATAATGATAGACATTACCGTCCAAAGCATCTGCATAGACCCGGAGGTCGCGTACACACATCGTCTCGAATAGCAGCCCGAACGTCTCCAAATCGTTCTTCAGATCATCTGGTCCCAATCCCAGTGAGGCAACAGCGATGGAAGGGTCCACAAAATATCGGGTCTCAGCCGAGCGAATGGCGGTTTTACTCCGCAGGTTAGGATTCCATGCAGGCATATCCTCCACCACAAAAATCTTCCTAAGTGCGCCAATATACTCTTGTATGGTCTTATCAGACAGTGAATCATCGTCATTGTTGACCATATCCTGTCTGATAGCACTGATGCTGACCTGAGCCCCTTGTGACCGCGCTAAGGAGCGAAGCAGTAATCTTGTCCTTTCGCTGCTTCTCGTCACATCATCCACTCTAGAAATGTCAGACTTAACCACTGCGTCGTAGTAGTCGTATGCCTGACGAAGCGCGGCGCGACGGTTCTTACTTATGGAACTGGGCCACCCACCTCTACAAGTCAGGAAAGCTATATCATCCAGCGATAGCTTATTGTATCCTTCGACATCACCACTTTCCTTAAACAATTGTGCAAGACTGACCTCCCCCGTGGATTCACCGGATTCCCACAGCGACATGGGCCGCATCGTAATCCAGGCAAAACGTCCTGTACCCGTATGATAGACACCTTCAGTAGATGCCGGTACAGCAGAACCGGTGAGAATGAATTGCCCTTCATCCCCCCTATGGTCCACTTCATACCTGATAGCATCCCAGATCCGAGGTATCACTTGCCATTCGTCAATAAGGCGTGGCGGCTCCCCCTTGAGTAGCATCTTCATACTGAGATCAGCCATTTCTGCATATTTCCTCTGATTGTCGGGGTCGGCCATATACACCACACTCTTGGCCTGTTGCTCTGCTGTTGTAGTCTTTCCACACCATTTAGGTCCCTCTATCAGTACAGCACCTACTTCCTCCAACCTGTATTCAAGAAGTTGGTCTGCAATCCTCTTCTTATATTCCTTCATAAGTAGAAAATATTAATACGTTCATCCATTAATCTTTGCCTGCGCAAAGATAGAGATAAATAATTGAAAAACAAAACTTATTCCAGAAAACTTCCGTATTTGGCCGCGATTTACTACCGAATTTGGCCGGATTTTACTACCGAATTTGGCCGGATTTTACTACCGAATTTGGCCGCGATTTACTACCGAATTTGGCTATGCTCCCTAACCTGCAAAGACGGGCTGCATGGTCTCCTCATTGGGCCAGCAGGGGAGGTAGAAGAGCGGCTGCGGAGCAAGGCCCGTTCCTGTCCAATCTATGCGCCGCACCTGCTCGATGCAGGGAGGGCCGAAATCGAACGAACGGCCATACAGGAGAATCACCCTACGCCCCTCATCCACCTCCCACAAGCCACCGCCGTAAGGACAGCTTTCACCCAGTGAGAGCAGGTCGCGGTGCAGATAGACCCGGCCAAACCTCAACACGCCATCTTGATTGATAATGAATTTCTGATACATCGTTATTTCGTAAATATGATTAGTACATTCCGGGGACAAATATAGCATAAACTTGCTTCACCTGTATCGTCAAGAGATGTTAAAAATATTTACTTGACCCAATTATTTACGCTACACAGGTGGTGGTTTGCGCAATTATCGTTACCTTTGTCCCAAAAGAGAAACCTTCTAGCCAAATCATCAACAAGCTTCATCAAACTGTCTCAAGTTCTCACCAAGTTTATATCATGAAGAAATTTTCTGACCATTACTCCGTCTGCTCCTTCGGGTAATTGACCAGATAGAGCTTGCCCGTAGTGCGGGTGAAGGCAGTGTAGAGCCAGCGGAAATAGTCCGGCGTGAGATACTCCTCCGACAGATAGCCCTGGTCGAGAAAGACGTTGCGCCACTGCCCACCCTGAGCCTTATGGCAGGTCACGGCATAGGCATACTTCACCTGAAGGGCATTGTAGTGCGGGTCTTGCTTCATCTTCTTCATCCGGTCACGCTTCAGCGGAATGTCGGCATAGTCCTCCATCACCGTCTGAAAGAGCCGGTCACCCTCCTCACGGGTCAAGGCAGGGGCCTCGCTGTGCAACGTATCGAGCAACAGCGTCACCTCCATCGTGTAATCATCGTAATCAGGGAAAGCCAGTGCCACATCGGCAAATCGGAAACCATACAACTCCCGGGTCCGCCTGACGCGACGCACCACGACCAGTTCACCATTGGCGATGAAGTCTGGAAGGCTCTCTTTCTGTACCGGCTCTTCTGTGGGGAGTCCTGCCTGAGGATTTGCAGTGGCTTGATGTGCAGCTGTTTGATGGATTGCTGTTTGACGGGCCGCTGCTTGATTGGCCGCTGCCTCCTGTTCGGTCCAGTAATAGTTGTTCTTGGCCACCATCAGCATATCGCCCGACTCCAATTCCTCCTCGCGCCAGAGGATTCGGTTCCTTATACCTATATTATATAGGTTTGCGCGCTTGTTGCTCCGGCAGACGATGATGGTCTCCTCCATGCCGTCACGACTGTAACACCCCTCAATCTCCTCCAGCAGATCGTTGCCACTCACCACACGCACATCAGGGAAACCCGAGATGCGGATTTTGGGAAGTGACCAGCACTCATCTGCGGCAATCATCTGCCTAAGCCTCGTAGCATTCCAGAGAATACCTGATGCTTCGCCTTGACGCACCACCTGGGTAAGTTCCACCTCCTCCACCTGCAATCCATACCCCCGCAGAGCATCAACCGAAAGCGCAGGACTCAATTCCTCGCCCACGGGTGGCAACTGTGCTACATCGCCCATCAACAGCAACTGGCAACCTTCACCCGAATAGACATAGTGAACCAAGTCGTCAAGCAGCCTACCGGTACCAAAGAGACTCCCAGAAAGGCCATCGTTGGCAATCATGGAGGCCTCGTCCACCAGAAAGAGGGTATGCTTCTGGAGATTGTAGGCCAGTGCAAAGTTGTCTGTCGCATGATCGAAACTGCGCTGCCGGTAAATCTTCTTGTGGATGGTGAATGCCGGGTGTTGGGCATAAAGCGAGAAGACCTTCGCCGCCCTGCCGGTGGGAGCCAACAAGACACACTTCTGCTTCAAGGAATCAAGAGTACGGACCAATGCGGCAATCAGCGAAGTCTTGCCCGTACCCGCGAATCCACGTAGCAAAAAAAGCCTTTCGCTAGATGCTGAAATGAGGAACTTTGCCACCATTTTTATCGCCAAATCTTGCTCAAAAGTGGGCTCATAAGGAAAATATTCCTTAATTTGTCTTTCCAAATAGTTATTTATCATTTTAACTCTACAAAAATTTGAGCGGAATTATCGTTTTTAAATTTATTTCTTTTATTTTTGCGGTGCGAATATAACAACTAAAAAAAACATATTTATCATGAAAACAGTTTTTAATGTAGTTTTAGGTCTCTGTGCCTTGGCTTTGGTCTATATCTGCTATGCCAGCATCATGGGTCCTATCGACTTTGAACAAGAGAAAAAGCACAGAGATGCAGCGGTTATCGCTCGCTTGATTGACATCCGTAAGGCGCAAGCAGAGTATCGTACCCGTCACAATCAGCAGTACACGAACAATTTCGACTCGCTGATTGATTTCGTGAAGCACGACAGTCTGCCCTTCATCTTCAAGCAGGGTGAGTTGAACGACAAGCAGCTCGAAGATGGTCTGACTGAGAAGAAGGCCATCGCCATCGTTGAGAAAGCCAAGAAGACTGGCAAGTACGACGAAGTGAAGAAATGGGGCTTGGAGAACTTCAAGCGTGAGACCATGTGGGTAGCCGTGAAGGATACGGTATTCCCCAAGGGCTTCAACGCCGACTCACTGAGATACGTGCCCTTCGGCAACGGTGCTCAGTTTGAGATGGCTACACGCAACGATACCGCCAAGTCGGGTGCTCCCTTCTGCCTGCTCGAAGTAAAGACTCCGTATGAGGTCTATCTGAATGGCTTGAATGGTCAGGAGATTGCTAACCTGAAGGACCTGCAGACCAAGCTCGGCAGATACTGTGGCCTGAAGATTGGCGACCTGGAAACTGCAAACAACAACGCCGGCAACTGGGAGTAATGCTCCTCCCCTTTGCATAACACAACCCATTAAAGAGTTAGAAGAGGTGAGCAAGCCGGCCACGTACCGACTGGGACCACCCTTCTAACTCTTTTTATTATTGCTACAACAGTACACTATATCATATAGGAAATGAACAGTGCCCACTCCGCAGATGCGTCGCCTACGCTCCTTATCCGTCTTGCGACAGACGGATTTTCTTTTGCTATCCGGCACTCGTCTGATGAAGGGATGCCAATGGTTCATCCTTATGCCATTGACGAGACCCTCTCTATGACAGCCAACCTAAAGCAATTCGTCAAGGAGCAACAGTGGCACGCTCAGTCATTCCAGCGCGTGGAAGCCGTTGCTGTAACCGAGCGCTTTACACTGATGCCGCTGGAGCATTTCGAGGATGAACAGGCAGAACTCTTCTTCAACTACAACCTCTCGCCGCGCGACAACGAGGAGGTAGGCTACAACATCCTCTCGGCCAGCAATGTGGTCATACTCTACGGCTACGACCGCAGCGCTGCACGCTGGCTGAAGGAGCAGATTGGTCCGGTTCACCTCCAGGCCGAAGCATCACTCCTCATTGAACAATTTGCTGCCAGACAGCGCAGAGAAAGCGCACAGGCCCTCTACGCCCACATAGGCAACAACGGCCTGGGGCTCTATGCGTTTCACGGAGATAAACTCCTGTTGGCCAACACGCAGTGTTGTAACAGTGCTAGCGATCGCCTCTATTACCTCCTCTACCTCTGGAAGCAACTCTCCTTCGATGCAGAGCAGGATATGCTCTACCTTTGCGGTGAGCGAAGACACATCGACCCGTTGGTGGGGCAACTACATAAATACATCCGTCACGTCCACCCCATGGACAGTGGCCATACGTTAGACTTCAACTATTTCATCTCATGCGAGTAATCAGTGGTATCTACAAACGCCGGCGCTTCGACGTGCCGCGCACCTTCAAGGCACGCCCGACAACAGACTTTGCCAAGGAGAATCTATTCAATGTGCTCAATAACTACTTTGACTTCGAAGAGGAACAGGTGCGTGCGCTCGACCTCTTTGCTGGCACAGGGAGCATCAGCATCGAACTGGTGTCGCGTGGTTGTGCAGAAGTAATCAGCGTAGAGAAAGACCGAGACCATTATGCCTTCATCTGCAAGGTGATGCGCGAGGTGAAGACCGATGTAGATTTACCCATCCATGGTGATGTCTTCAAATACATCCGAGGTTGCAGACAACAGTTTGACTTCATCTTTGCCGACCCTCCCTACGAACTGGCCGAACTGCCCACGCTACCCGACCTCATCTTCGAGCACCAACTGCTGCACGAGGGGGGACTATTTGTCCTGGAGCATGGTAAGAAGAACAACTTCGAGACCCATCCCCACTTTGTGGAACAGCGAGCCTACGGTAGCGTACACTTCTCTTTCTTTCAATAAACGGACACAGTGGCAAGCAGATTCTAGGCCATCTGCCACTGTGCATCAGAGCAGCGGAGCCATGAGACGCACCACACTCTCCACAGCTTTCCGTCCCCAGGGCCTTTGCTGCCAGTTCTTTAATTGTACCTGCTCACTGACTTGCTGGTCACGCAGGAAGATGTCGCGCATTGCTGGGGCGGTCTCAGCATCATAGACAAAAGCATTGACCTCAAAGTTGTGCTCAAAGCTGCGGAAATCCAGGTTGGTAGAGCCCACGGTATAGAGCATGTCATCACTGACCATCAGTTTGGAATGAAGAAAACCTGAGCGATAGAAATAGACCTTCACACCAGCCGTGAGCACATCTTTCAGATAAGAGCACGAGGCCCAATGAGTCAAGTGGTTGTCAGCCTTATACGGTAGCATCAACCGGACATCCACGCCCGAAAGGGCAGCACTCTGCATGGCAATAAGCAGCGATTCGGTAGGCAGGAAATAGGGTGTCTGCATATAGAAGTAGTGCCTGGCCTGCCCCAAAGCCATAATCAATCCCTGCATCACCTCACGCCAAGGACTGACAGGGTCGCTGGTCACTACCTGCACCAACGACGGTCCACAACACTCCATCTTGGGGAAGTAAGTCCCAGAGGTAATCAGCGAACGATCCACAAAGAACCAATCAAGCAAGAAGGCTGTCTGTAACCCATGCACAGCCTTTCCCTCCAACCTCATGTGAGTATCCCTCCAGCTCTCACCCTTGAGACCATGCACATAGCGCTCAGCCAGATTCATGCCACCCACAAAGCCTACCTTACCATCCACCACCACAATCTTGCGATGGTTGCGGTAGTTCACCTTACTGGTAAAGAGCGGAAACATCACCTTCAGGAAACTATGCACTTCAATGCCCTGTATCTTCATCTCCTGAAAGAAAGTGCGAGGTACACGCCAACAACCTACATCATCGTAGAGCACCTTCACCTCCACGCCCTGCCTTGCCTTCTCGACCAACGCATCCCTGACCAATCGCCCCACCGTATCGTCTTCGAAGATATAAAATTCCAAGTGGATGTGGTGCTCAGCCCGTGCAATGGCCTGCAACAAGGCCTCAATCATCTCTTCACCCGAAGTGTAGGCCTGTATATTGTTACCCTCAAAGGGAAACGACTGATTGGTCTGCCGAAAGAAGTCAATCAGTCGCCCGTAGCGCTCTGGTAGCACAATATCCTCCTGCGAGAGGTATTCGGCCATTGGCTTCTTGAGCAGACGACTGTAACTCTTGCGGCTGATGATACGCTCGTGCCGGTGACTCCTACCGAAGAAGAAATAGAGAATGAGCCCCACCACAGGAAGAAACATCAAGACCATGACCCACGCCATGGTCTTGACGGGATTACGATTGTCCAGTACAATAAGGACAATCGTCCCGATAATCAGCCCCAAATAGATTAATCTAAATGCTACTGAGGCAATCTCTTCTGCTATAAAGGCCCATTCAAACATAGTTTAGAAAGGACGACGGCCACCGGGAGGAGGCCCCATGGGACGTCCATGTCCGCCACCACCAAAGGGACCGAAGCCCTGCTGCATGTTCTTCATCTTCTCGCGGGCAGCCTTGCTACCGAAGATATTCAGACGGTAGATGAAGTGGAACATGCAGTAGCTGTTGACACCGTTATACTGATAGACACTGCGGCCACTGGAGGTCAACGAACGGGTGATGTTACTCTGGTTCTTCAGGATATCGTACATTTCAAAGCTTACCGTGGCATTACCCTTGAGGAAGGTCTGCGAAATCTGAGCATTCCAGATCAACTCATCGCGGTTCATGCTGCTATCGGAATAGCCGCGTCGGCTCTGGTTGGCCATATTGGTCGAGAGTGTCATGCTCCAAGGCAACGTGAAAGTGGTCGTTGCACCATAGGAGTAGTTGTAGGGTTCCTGGTTGTTGGCAGGGGTCAACTTGTCTTTTTCTGCCGTATAAGAGATGGAGCCGTTGATACCAAACTCAAACCAATCGTTGCGGAACGTACCGTTCAAGCGCTCGCCCAATGTCAGGTTGGTCGTGGTATTCTTCCGAACCACCTTATCGTCAGAAGTGAGGTAACCCACATTATTGGCATAGTTCACATTGGTGAAGGTACCTACGGTGAACTTCTTGTTCTTCAGCGCCGTGTTGATACCAAACATTCCGAAAGCATTCCAGTTGCCGTTGATGTTCTCCGGTTGAGTAGTCCATGCACCGGTGGTGGCATCGTACGACCGCATGTTGCTGATGCTGTTCTGTACCATCTGAATACGTCCGTGAGTAAAGATGCCCCGTTGATGCTCGGCATTGTAGGTGTTATAAAAAAGCATCATGCTGTGCGTAAACGCTGGCTTCAAGCCCGGGTTACCCATGACGATATTCAGCGGGTTAGAGGTATCGGTAATGGGAAGCAGGTTCTCCATGCTGGGCTGACTGCTGCGGCCACGGTAAGTGAGGCGCAACTGGCTTGTCTTGGAAAAGCGGACACGTAGATCCACATTGGGGGCAAAGTTGGTGACATTGCGCGTAGTATCAGTCATGTAGTCACCCTTGCGGTAAGAGAGCACGGTATGCTGCGGCTGTACAGAGGCTCCCACATTGAGTTGCCAGATGGGGCGAATGAAGCGCAAGCCCATCATAGCTTCGTGATTGTAGTACTGATATTCAGCATACTTGCTCTGTTCCTCATCCTTGAGCTGCTCATAACCGCTAGGCAGCGGATTGCCAAAGTCCCAACCGCTACCCAGGTCGTACGTACTCTTGTCGCTCTCACTGTACTGATACTGGAAGCGGTAACTGAACTGCAAGTAGGTAGCCTTAGCAATGGGTTCGCTGTAGGTCAGGCGAGCCGAATAGTTCCAGTTGGTCTTAGGAGTAGTAATGTAGCGACGGATGATGTTGTCCTCCGTACCTTCGGCAAAGTAGTGCGTATTGACAGAACTATACTGGTCACTCTCACTGTCACTGTACCCTCCCGTCAGGCGCAGGGTCAGGTTGCGGCCTTTGGAGCCAAACTTACGGTTAATCTGCAGGGAGGCATCCGTGGAGAATGTATTGCCATCCGATGAGGAGAGGTTCTCACTGGCATTTACACTGATTTCCTTCAGCTTGCGCAGTGCTTCGTCCTCATCAGCCTCGTTGTCAGCCAACAGGTTGCTCCGACTCAATTTCAACAGGTAGTCGTTGGGATTAGTCACCAGCGCGAAGGGGTCGCTGTTGAACGTAGCAGAGAGGGAGTTGCCGTAGCTGTCGCTCTTGCCGTACGACAGGTTGGGGCGGAAAATGATGTTAGTCAGTGAGTCAGGTTTCCACTCCATGCGGAAGTCGGCATTGAAGGAATTGTTGGTACTCTTCGAGAGGGAGTTGGAATTGGAGAACGAAGAGCCACCCGAGGGGAGGAAGTTTTCGGCATAGCCCGTACTTACGGCATCATTGCCTCGGTAGTTGTAGCGCACACTACCACCCAAGTCGAGTTTCTCGCTCTCAGTGGCAAAGTTCAATCCCAGCTCTTTGGTTGCCGTCAGTCCATTGTTGCGTCGCCACATCGGCCCACCGCCACCACCAGAGAATCCCCGGTCGTTGACATTGTTGGCACCGGCAATCAGTGACACCTGCGTATGGTCGCGGAAGTAGTTGATCATGGCACGCTCCATGTAGCGGTCTTCCGTACCTGCAGAGAGGTCGATGTTGCCAAAGACTCCTTGATTCATGCCCTTCTTCACAGTCAGGTCGAGCACGGTCTCCTCTTCACCATCGTCAATACCGGTGATACGGGCCAGATCGCTCTTCTTATCGTAGGTCTTCAGTTTATCGACCATATCTACGGGAAGGTTCTTCAGACCGGTCTTCACGTCACCGCCAAAGAACTCCTTACCATCGACCATCAATTTCTTGATTTCCTTACCATTGATTTTCACGTTGCCATCTTCATCGACCTCAGCACCGGGGAGCTTCTTAACCAGCTCCTCCAGCATGGCCCCTTCGGGCGTACGGTATGCCGATGAATTGAAGGCCACGGTATCTTCCACTACCTGCACTTGAGGTGCTTCAGCAGTCACCACTGCCTCCTTCAGCATGACGGCATCACTCTCCAACGTTAAGGTACCCACGCTGCGATTGGGTGAGGCATCGGTCAGTTGCATCTGCTTGAAGAGCGGCTTGAAGCCGATGTACGACACTTTCAGCACATATTTACCGGCCTTCACCTTGGGTAGAGTGAAGTAACCTTGGTTATTACTGGCCACTCCAGCCGACTGAGTGCTATCAGGCAGATGGAGCAACTGCACTGTAGCCTGAATAGCCGGTTCACCCGTGTCTTCCATCACACGGCCAGCTACCTGAATCTGTTTGGTTTGCGAAAAGGCAGGCACAGCGGCAATCAGCAGCAACAGTCCCACCAACACTTGTTTCATGCAATTATTCATCATATTATTTATTGTTTCTCCTCTCGGAATTTCGTTCACAATTCTTTTGACACACGTTTCGGTCGAAGGTTTAACAGCACGATAGGAGAAAGCGATTATTTAACGACGTTTACCCTTGAATAAGGCATCCACTGTGGCTTTTTTGATACCAAACTCCAAGCAAAGTACGTTGAATATCAAAAAGACAAGGAAGGAGGAGGTATCTACAGTCTGAAGGTCTCCTTTCAGCACACGCCACAACATGCCGCCAAAAAGAAACAGCACCGTGAAAAACATGGCATTGCGCACCGCACGGTTGCGGATGGCCACGGTCTCTGCATTCTCGTGCTTGGTCAAGGCAAAGATAATCATCAGAGCCCCCATCATCATCAACAGTTTAGAACACTCCTTATAGAAGAGCAGGTTGGTGTCATTCACCCGGCCCATCAGAGCCATCAGGAAAGGGAGCACCAGAGCCAACGCCATGACAGCGTAGCCCATGGGGCGACAATAAACAGGTAAAAGCGCTTTCATAAACGGAAAATCTATAATTCATTCAGTTTTAAGGCTGCAAAGATACGAGTTTTACAAAGAAGCGCTATCTTTGCAGGCATAAAAAAACAAAACATTGCAACTGATGAACAAACAAGAAGTAATTCTCTGCGACAGCCTGACCGAAAACTTAGGTCAGGCCATCGCCCGTATTCCACACGACCGTCTGTTTCTGCTTACCGATGAGCACACTCATGCGCTCTGTACTCCTCTACTCAGCGACGTGAAAGCAGTTAAGCAAGCTACAGAGATTGTCATAGGGTCAGAAGACGTAAACAAGAACCTACAGACGCTTGCAGATGTATGGATGCAACTGAGCACCCAGGGAGCCAGCCGGAAGTCGTTGCTCATTAATCTGGGCGGTGGGATGCTGACCGACCTGGGTGGATTTGCCGCCTCCACCTTCAAGCGAGGCATTGCCTTCATCAACATCCCCACTACACTCCTTGCCATGGTTGATGCTGCCGTGGGTGGAAAGACCGGCATCAACTTCAACGGTCTGAAGAATGAGATAGGCTGTTTCTCCCCTGCAGCCAGTGTCCTGCTTGAGACAGAATTCCTCCGCACTCTGGACCAGGCCAACCTCTGTTCTGGATATGCAGAGATGCTGAAACATGGGCTAATCAGTAACAAGCAGCACCTCGATGAGTTGCTCTCCTTCGGTATGGAGCAGATAGACTACGCCCAGCTGAAGAAGTTGGTTGGCCAATCAGTGAAGGTAAAGGAAGAGATTGTTGCCACCGACCCACAGGAACACGGCATCCGCAAAGCACTCAATCTCGGTCACACCATAGGACATGCCTTCGAAAGCCTAGCCCTAGCGACTGGACACCCTGTACTCCACGGCTATGCCGTAGCCTGGGGCCTTGTCTGTGAACTCTACCTATCTTATATCTATACCGGATTCCCAAAGGAACTGTTACAACAGATTATCTACTTTGTAAAAAGCAACTATGGTGCCTTCCACTTCGACTGCAAGCAGTACGAACAACTCTACGAACTGATGAAGCACGACAAGAAGAACAGCAACGGCATCATCAACTTCACCCTCCTACACGGGGTAGGAGACATTGCACTCAACTGTCAAGCGGAAAAAGGGGTCATCTTCGAGACATTCGACTTCTTCCGCGAAAATATGGGAATTTAATAAACGGCTGATAACCAATGACCATTAAGTATCCTGTAATATCACAAAGAAGAAAAATAAAAAAAGAGTAGAAAAAAAGCACGGAAAAGTTTGCAGATACCGAAAAAAGCCGTACCTTTGCACCCGTCAAACAAAGAAAGACACAGCGGGGTGTAGCTCAGCCCGGTTAGAGTACGCGTCTGGGGGGCGTGTGGTCGCTGGTTCGAATCCAGTCACCCCGACTG
>CAMACX010000001.1 GCA_945831575.1 uncultured Mediterranea sp. | reverse complement strand
GCGTTTTCATAATGCTCGCAATATGTGACATTTATCCCTTGTTTGGACGCTTACTTAATTGCCTATGTACATGAAATAAAAGACAACACCATGATCCTTATTAATAAGGTAAAACACGTTTGGACTTTACAAACAATCGACAGAACGTATTGACCTTATCATAATTATCAACCCGAGTCCCCGGCCTTGGCATGTGGGCTCTCATTAACAAACTAAGAAAAATACAAGTATGAATCTACATTTCAGAAAAACCGCGCTGCTCTTAGGTGTATGCTCCCTCTTCTCTATGGGCTACACCGGTCAGCTCTATGCCGCCTCAGAGGGCGTGCATGCTGTGCAGCAAACCAAGAAAATCAAGGGTACAGTCAACGATGCCTTTGGTCCCGTGATCGGAGCCAACGTATTGGAGAAAGGTACCACCAATGGCGTGATTACCGACATGGACGGTAAGTTCATGCTCGACGTACAACCCGGAGCCACCCTGGTCGTATCGTTCATCGGCTACACATCTCAGGAGATTGTGGTAGGCAACCAGACCGTCATCAACGTCACGCTCAAGGAAGACACCGAGATGCTGGAAGAGGTGGTGGTCGTAGGTTACGGTGTCCAGAAGAAGAAGCTGGTGACCGGTGCCACCGTAGAGGTCAAGGGTGAGGACATCACCAAGCTCAGCACCACCCAGGCCCTGGGCGCTCTGCAGAGCCAGTCGCCTGGTGTCAACATCCAGGCCGTGTCCGGTCAGCCGGGCGATGGATTTAAGGTGACCATCCGTGGTGCCGGTACCAACAGCGACACCAAGCCGCTCTACATCATCGACGGTGTGAGTGGCGATATCAACAACCTCAACCCGGCCGACATCGAGCGTATCGACGTGCTCAAGGATGCCGCCTCCTGCGCCATCTATGGTGCTGCCGCTGCCAATGGTGTGATCCTCGTGACCACCAAGCAAGGTAAGGAGGGCAAGGTACAGGTATCATACGACGGCAACATCGGCTGGCAGAACGTCTATCGCATGCCCCAGCTGCTGACCGCCAAGCAGTACATGGAGGTACAGGACTTCGTACGCTACAACACGGGTGTAGAAGGTCATAACTGGGCCAACTACATTGATGCCGACCTGCTGGCTGCCTACCAGAACGGTTCCAACCCGGGTACCAACTGGATGGAGGCCATCCGCAACGAGAATGCCGTGACCACCAGCCATGCCCTGAACATCACAAGCGGTACCGACCGCAGCAAGTTCTCAGCCGGTCTGGGCTACCAGTATCAGGATGGTGTATTCGGCAACGTGGTGAAGTCAGACTACCGCCGCTTCACGGCCCGCATGAACTCCGAGCACGTGGTCTATCGTACCGATGACGGCATGGATGTCGTCAAGGTGGGTCAGACGATGTACTACTCGCACAAGCAGAATCAGGGTATCGACAACGGCAACCAGTATGGCAACATGATCTCCAACATGCTCCGTGCAAACCCCTGTATTCCTATCTATAACGCCGACGGTGAATACTTCGGCTACGAAGACCTGAAGAACTCAGGCGAGAAGGGATGGTTCAACTACAACTCCTACAGCACCAACCCCATCGCTTCGATGAGCTACGGCCAGAGCGCCAACAACAAGAGCACAAGCTATAACTTCAACCTGAGCGGCTACGTGGAAATCCAGCCCATCAAGGGCCTGATCTACAAGGGCCAGCTCAACTACAACCAGAGCTCCTGGTCGTGGCGTGCCTATCAGGCAGCCTACAAGCTCAATGACCAGGGCGATAGCCGCAGCATCGACAAGGCCTACAATCAGGTTGGCCTGGGCTGGGGCTGGAGCACCACAAACACATTAAACTATAAATTCAACATCCAGAAGCATGACTTCGACGTATTGGTAGGTACCGAATACGGCATGTCGAAGCCCGACTACGGATTCACCCTCAATGCAGAAGCCACCAACTCCATCTTCGGCGACCTGAAGCACGCCTACATGTCGTTCATGAAGAACAATACCGCCCTGGCTACCGTATCCGGTTCGCCTTACGGAGACTCCCGCGGCATGTCCTACTTCGGCCGCTTGAACTACAACTTCGCCGAGACCTACATGTTCTCCGCCATCATGCGTGCCGATGGTTCGTCCATCTTCGCCCCCGGCAAGCGTTGGGGCTACTTCCCCTCCTTCTCCGCAGGTTGGGTAGTGAGCAACGAGAAGTTCATGGAGAGCTCGCAGAGCTGGCTCGACTTCCTGAAGCTGCGTGCCGGCTGGGGACAGAACGGTAACAAGAATGCCGTGGATAACTTTGCCTACCAGGCCACCTTCGGCTACGATGCTTACAGCAACTACTCCTTCGGCAACAACAAGGACGGCTACACCTCGGGTGCCTCTCCCCAGCGTCTGGCCAACGAGGACCTCACCTGGGAGACCTCTGAGCAGCTCAACGTAGGTATCGACGCCCGCTTCCTGGGCGGCAAGCTGGGTGCCACCATCGACTGGTACCAGAAGACTACCAAGGACCTGCTCCTCTACGTGCCCATCCCCTCGACGACGGGATTCTCTGAGCAGCTGAAGAACGCCGGTACCGTACGCAACCGTGGTATCGAGGTGGCCCTCAACTGGCACGACCAGCTCAGCAAGGACTTCAAGTATGGCATCAACTGGAATATGGCCTACAACCAGAATGAGGTGACCGAGGTCAACAGCTCACGCAAGTACAACGAGGGCGGTAACGACCTGCTCGCCCAGAACACGGGCTACATGGCCCGCTTCGAGGAGGGTCACCCCATCGGCTACTTCTATGGCTACAAGACCGCTGGTGTCATCCAGAACCAGAGCGACCTGGCCGACTACGTCAACCAGTACTGCGGTGGCAATGCAGCCAACTCCCTGCAGGGTGCCGGCCTGAAGCCCGGTGACCTGAAGTTTGTCGATACCAACAATGACGGCAAGATTGATGCCTCCGACAAGACCGAGATCGGCAGCCCGCACCCCGATGTGACGATGGGTCTGACGCTGAGCGCCGAATGGAAGGGCATCGACCTCTCCGTGACCGGTTATGCCGCCCTCGGACAGCAGGTGGCCCGCTCATGGCGTAAGTTTACGGACGGTGAGTTTGAGAACTACACCACCGAGGTCTATGACTACTGGTATGGCGAAGGCACGAGCAATAAGTACCCCTTGCTGGCCCGCATGAACGAAGGCGTGAACTGGCAGGCTGTATCTGACATCTACATCGAGGACGCCAGCTACTTCCGTCTGCAGAACATCACCCTGGGCTACGACGTGAAGCGCCTGTGGAAGGGTTGCCCGTTCCAGCAGCTGCGCATCTATGCCACGGCACAGAACCTCTTCACCATCACCGGCTATAAGGGTATGGATCCCGAGAACGGACGTGCCATCAATGGCAACGAGCCTTGGGTAACCGGCGTGGATGTAGGTAACTATCCTTCACCCCGTACCTACATGCTTGGTGTAAATGTTAAATTCTAAAATCTGACTACGCAATGAAAAAGATAACCTATTTATTAGCTTCTACCGTTGTGGCACTGGGCGTGGCCTCGTGCGACATCAATGATGTAGAGAATATGGGCGAACTGTCAACCGGTAACTTCCCCGTTTCCGAGGCTGACGGTGAGGCTGCCCTGGCAGGTATTTACGAAAACCTGAATGCCGTCCATGCCTATCCGCAGGAGTCCTTCCTCTATGCGGCCCAGCTGGCCAGCGACGAGGCCCTCGGTGGCGGTGGCGTGAACGACAAGCTCATGCAGGCACTCGACCTGCTCTGCAACTACAACAACGACATGACCAACGACTTCTGGGTGCTCCGCTACCAGGGTATCAACCGTGCCAACACGCTTATCCAGGCCCTGCCCAACACGGCCATGGCTGACGACGTGAAGGCCCGCTTCCTGGGTGAGGCCCTCTTCCTGCGTGCCTTCTACTACTTTGACCTGGCCAGCATGTACGGCAACGTGCCTCTGGTGACCGTCCCCACCGGCGACCTGGTGACCCAGGGTGAGGTGTCTGCCCTCTACGGACAGATGCTGCAGGACCTGCGCGATGCCATCGCCATGATGCCCGATGAGCGCAAGACCGACGGCCACGTGGATAAGTATGCCGCCGAGGCCCTCCTGGGCCGCATCTGGCTCTTCTACACGGGCATGTACGGCAATGGTGAGGACCTGGCCGCACTGACCAGCACCACCTACAATCCGCTGAGCTCAGTGGCTCTGCCCGACGGCACCACGATGACCAAGAATGACGTCATCTCCGCCATCGACGACTGTGTCAACAACTCCGGCTACAGCCTGGTGTCTGACTTCCGCTGCCTGTGGGCCTACACCAACCGCTATACCGTAGAGGACTACGCCTACACCAAGGGTCAGGGCCTGAAGTGGGTGGAGGATGACAACGGCATCAACCCCGAAGCCCTCTTCTCCATCAAGTTCAACAAGCTGGCCTCCTGGTCCACCACCATCGGTTATGCCAACGGCATCGCCCTCCACTTCGGTGTGCGTGGCGGTCAGGCATACCAGAACACCTTCCCCTTCGGTCAGGGCTGGGGTGCCGGACCTGTGGCTCCCAACTTCGTGAAGGACTGGAAGGCTACCGAGCCCAGCGACCTGCGCTACGAGGCCACCATCCAGGACTGGACCAAGTGCCCCACCTACACCTATGGTGCTGACTCTTGGGAAGACTTTGCCCAGGAGACCGACTACTACGCCAAGAAGTGGGCCCCCATCTCGGCCAAGAACGACGGTTCGCAGAGCACCATTTCCGTGGGTGATAATCCCTACGTGTGCTGCTTCGAGAACCTGATGTATGGTGCCGACGGCTGGGACCAGGGTGCCAACAACATGCAGCTCAACAACATCCACGACCTCGTGCTCATCCGTTTTGCCGACGTGCTGCTGATGCAGAGCGAGCTCAAGGAGGACGTACAGGGCATCAACCGCGTACGTTCGCGTGCCGGCCTCTCGCCCATCACGGCCTACTCACTCAAAGCCCTGCAGAACGAACGTCGCTGGGAGCTGGCCCTCGAAGGCATCCGCTGGAACGACATGCGCCGCTGGCACATTGCCGCCGCCGCACTGGAGATGCAGACCGACCAGGACGTCTATTACTGCGGTAAGCCGGGCAAGAACACGGCCCACAACGGTGGCTATGCCGCCCGCTACAACGCCACAGCAGGTTTCCAGAAGATGCCCGAAAGCCAGGTATCGCTGGGTAGCGTCGTGCAGAATGCCGGATGGACCGGTGCTGAAAGTGAATACAACGGTTGGTAATCCATACACACACTCTCCAACCAGCATGTAGAACATTCTAAATAACTGAGCAAAATGAAAAAAACAATACTATTTGCAATGGCTGCTGTGGGCCTCTTTGCTGCTTGCGACCCCTGTGTCGATGACATCAGCGCACCCGGCAGTAACATCACAGAGCAGGAGTTTGTCAACGGCTTCTCCGTGAAGCAGTACAGCGACGAAACCTATACCACCGAAGCTGCCGATGGTAACTACTTCGTGTTCGACACCAACCCCAAGCGCATGGTGCGCATCTACACCAAAGATGCCGAGGGCAACGAGAACAACCTCGTCTTCGGTGCTTCCAACGGTACCTTCAAGATTGTGCCCAAGCGGGGTAACCCCTCTGAGCAGACCTACTATGTAGAGACGAAGAACTTCGACGGCTCGACCTTCACCTTCAGCAAGGATTGCAACGTCTTTGTACCATCGGAACTCACGCCCGAGATGCGCCTGCTGGCCAGCGATGCGTTTGGCTACAAGGTGTGGATGTGGGATACCGAATTCCGTGCCGACGGTGGTGCCTGGGGTAATATCGGTTATGCCGCAGGTGCCGACTGGACAGGTGGCATCTGGTGGGCCTGTGCCCCCGAGGATCTGGCAGGTCAACTCCAGCACTCCGACACCGGTCAGGAGACGGGTGAAGAGAGCTCTGCCGCCTATATGGAGTTCTATGAAGATGGCAACATCATCACCTACAGCGGTGCAGGCAACAAGATCCGTTCGGGTAAGTTTACTGTGGATGGCTTCACCGGCAGCAAGAGCCACGCCTCCATCGACGGCTCCATCGCTGAGTGGTCGTACGGCACGCTCAACACCACGGCCGGCTCTATCCTGTGGCCGTTCCAGATTAACGGTGGTGGCACGAAGCCGACCTCATTCGAAATTGTGAGAATTGACGCTTCTCACCTGCAGCTCATCTATGCCGCTCCCGGCACAGGCGGTTGGGGCGAAGCCACCTGGTGGGCCTTCAAGAGTACCTCTGACCCTGAGTCAGCCCTGACCGACTTCGGTACCAAGTCCTGGACTTGGGACGTAGATTGGCGCGGCGACGGTGGCGCGTGGGGCAACATGGGTTATGCCCCGGGCGATGGCGCTTCGTTCGTCAACTCCGGCAACGGTATCTGGTGGGCTTGTCCGCCTGCTGACCTGACCGGACAGCTGCAGCACTCTGACACGGGTGTAGCCACCGGCGAAGAAGACCCGGGTGCCTACATGACGTTCGACTGGAAGAATGCCAAGATTGACACCTACAATGCTGCCGGCGAACGCATCCGTGGCGGTAAGTTTGAGATCACCAACTGGGGTATGGGCAAGCGCACGCAGGCCTCGGTAGATGGCTCTCAGACAGAGTGGGCACTCGGTACACTCAATACCGATGCCGGTGCCATCCTGTGGCCGTTCCAGATTAACGGTGGCGGCACGAAGCCGACCTCCTTCGAGATCATGCAGGCCGACGACGAGCACCTCAAGCTGATCTATGCCGCTCCGGGCACAGGCAGTTGGGGCGAAGCCACCTGGTGGGCTTTCAAGAAGAAGTAAATAGACTTATTATGACACGATATAGGCAAGATAACACACGATAAACAAACACTAAGGGAAATAGGTTTTCCGAAGGGTAAAGAAGATTGTTTACTCGACTGGGGCGGGCCGCAGGGCTCGCCCCTTTTGTCTTGCTTCCGATTTGGTACCCCCCCCTTCTTCCTGCCTACCCTCGCTGCGAATGGACCTACGTCTTGCTCTGAATGGTCCTACGTCTCTCGCTCTCGGAATAGTACGTCAGTTACGGGTTACGGGTTACGCTTGGGGCGCAGGAGTTCAGCTGCCTATCTCCTCGCAGGCCACCATCTCTACTCCGCGATAGACGACATAGACCTTGTGGAGCTGGGTGTGGGCGATGTGGGCCTGTACGTTGACCGTGTCGGCGTAGCGGCACACCTGAGCCTGGGCCTGCGCCGTGGCGGCCTGCACCTCCGCCTCTGTGGCCTGGCTCTTGAGGTACTTGAGTTCGATGATGTAGGCGTGCTCCATGTCCGTGAATATCTCGGTGAGCGGATGCAGGAAGATGTCGGCATAGCCACCCTGGGTGTCCAGCTCGGAGATGGGACGGTAGAAGCGGCATTGGCTTGCCAGGGCCAGGGTATAGCCATGCACGAATGCCTCCCCCTTCTGGCGTTCGCGCTGCGAGGCGTAGGTATAGATGCTGTCGGCAATGTACTGGAAGAAGGGCTTGAAGTCGCCGCAATAGGCCATCAGCTGCTCCTTCTTGCGGATGTCGTAGCTATCCAATGAGAGGTCATTCTCCTTGTAGGCTTCGAGCAG
Organism: uncultured Mediterranea sp.; assembly: GCA_945831575.1. Lineage (GTDB taxonomy): Bacteria > Bacteroidota > Bacteroidia > Bacteroidales > Bacteroidaceae > Bacteroides. Next base: position 154,682 of record CAMACX010000001.1, on the reverse strand, counting down.
GTAGGTGAAAATCTGTTCGCGGACCACCTCATTGGAGATGACGAACCGGGTATCTCCCTGGCAGGCCCCTCCGATGGTCACCAGGCCGAAGTAGTAGAGCAGGCTGATGAAGTTGTCGTTGCTGGCGATGTTCTCGGCCGGGAATTCCTCCTTCACCATCTCGTTGAAGCCGTAGGAGAGCGAGTTGTTGGTACCGATGTTGAAGCCACTGGTGAGGTCGTCGAGGGTCACGGGACTCACGCCGGTCACGAAGACGCGCTCGATGGAGGAATAGGTGCCGGACTTGATGGTATCGAAGAAGGTGCGCAGATAGCCCGTGCCGTGGGTCTCCCTCAGGTACTCATCCAGCCGGGCCGCATCCGAGAGGATGTGGTTGGTGAAGTGGTCGTACTCGTCGATGAAGAGGTAGATTTTCTGGTTGGTCATGCTGCATAGCTTGCACAGGGTGTCGAGCTGCTTGGCGGCACCCTCTTCTGGGATAAAATAGAAGGGGATTTTTGGAACTAAGAAATGTTAATGGGGGGGGGTAAAAAAATTTTTTTGGCCGAAAACTTTGTAGATTTAATGGAACGCATTATCTTTGCACCGTTTTCAGCGGAAAATGATAGTTTAATCCTGTTTTTTGCAGGTTTGACCATAAAAAAACGGTTTATAGTAACAATAACCTTATCAATCGGCTTTTGAGTTTCTGTAACCGGATCTGATTGTATTAGTAAAATATGTATTAACCGGGCGGGTGGCTTGTGAAAGTCGCCCGCTTTTTTTTGTGGATTCAATCTTATTCCCTACATTTGCCCCCCGAAAATCGCAATGTGTTTTGCCTCGTATTGAGAACCCGTAAAATAACGTACCTGTCATGCGAACCTATATAGATGTGATATTGCCCTTGCCGCTCTGGAGCCTCTTTACCTACGTGCTGCCGACGCAGCCCGTGGGGCAGGTCAAGGTGGGATGCCGTGTGGTGGTGCCCTTCGGCAAGAAGAAATTCTACACGGCCATCGTGCAGCGCATCCACGACATTGCGCCGCAGGGCTATGAGGTGAAGGAGGTGATGGCCCTGCTCGACGGGGAACCGGTGCTCCTGCCCGAGCAGCTGGCCTTCTGGCAATGGATAGCCGACTACTACCTCTGCACGCTGGGCGATGTCTATAAGGCGGCGCTCCCATCGGGCTTGAAGCTGGAGAGCGAGACGATGGTGGTGCCCGGCGAGGCGTGCCACGACGGCACGCAGTTCAGCGAACGCGAACGCATGGCTCTGGCCGCTCTGGAGGGCGGTGAGGGGATGAGCGTCAACGACCTGGCCAAGGCCACGGGGCTGAAGAACGTCATGGGGGTGGTAAAGGGCCTCCTGGAGAAGCAGGCCATCAGCGTGCAGGAGGAGCTTAAGCAGAGCTACCGCCCACGGCTGGAGCGGCGCGTGCGGCTCACCGCCGATGCACGCAACGAGCACCGCCTACACATCTTCTTCGACGAGCTGCAGCGCCGTGCACGAGGGCAGCTCGACCTGCTCATCAAGTACCTCGACCTGAGCGGTGCGCTAGGTCCTGCCGAGCCGCGAGAGGTGAGCAGGCAGGAACTGCTGGCACGCAGCGGGGCAGGGGTGGCCGTCTATAACGGGCTCATCAAGCGCGGGGTGCTGGAGGAGTACCTCCAGGAGGTGGGGCGGCTCGGGGCATCCACCACGGAGGCCGTCACGCCGCTCCGTCCGCTGGGCGAGGCGCAGCAACGCGCCCTCGACGAGATACGCACCGCCTTCAGCGGCATCCCCTGCGGCGCCACCCCCAACAGCACCATCAACGGTGGCACCCTCAACAGCGTCCCCACCCCCGCCCGTAACGTCTGTCTGCTGCACGGCGTCACCGCCGCCGGCAAGACCGAGATCTACATGCACCTCATCGCCGAGCAGCTCAGCCAGGGCCGACAAGTGCTCTACCTCCTGCCCGAGATAGCCCTCACCACGCAGATCACGCAGCGCCTGCAGCGCGTCTTCGGCTCCAAGCTCGGCGTCTATCACAGCAAATTCCCCGACGCCGAGCGGGTCGAAATCTGGCAGAAGCAGCTCTCCGACCACCCCTACGACCTGATACTCGGCGTGCGCTCCTCCATCTTCCTCCCCTTCCGCCGGCTGGGGTTGGTCATCGTCGATGAGGAGCACGAAGGGAGCTTCAAGCAGCAAGACCCCGCGCCCCGCTACCATGCCCGCAACGCGGCCCTGGTGCTCGCCGCACACCATGGTGCCAAGACCCTGCTCGGCACCGCCACGCCAAGCCTGGAGAGCTGGTACAACGCCACTGTAGCCGGCAAGTACGCCCTCGTGCAGCTCAAGGAGCGCTACCGCCAGGTGGCCCTCCCACGCATCGTGCCCGTCGATGTCAAGGAACTGCAACGCACCAAGCGGATGCAAGGCATCTTCTCCCCCCTGCTCCTGCAGCACATCCGCCAGGCACTCCAGCAGAAAGAGCAGGTCATCCTCTTCCAGAACCGCCGCGGCTTCGCGCCCATGATCGAATGCCACACCTGCGGCTGGGTACCCAAGTGTCAGCACTGCGACGTGAGCCTCACCTACCACCGGGGGCTCCAGCAGCTCACCTGCCACTACTGCGGCTACACCACACCCGTGCCCCTGCGCTGCCCCGCCTGCGACGGGAGCGACCTCCGCCACCGCGGATTCGGCACCGAGAAGATAGAGGAATCCATCCGGGCCCTCTTCCCCGAGGCACGCGTGGCACGCATGGACCTCGACACCACCCGCACACGGCAGGCCTTCGAGCGCATCATCGGCGACTTCCAGCAAGGGCGCACCGACATCCTCGTAGGCACCCAGATGGTCTCCAAAGGGCTTGACTTCGAGCACGTGAGCGTGGTGGGCATCTTCAACGCCGACACCATGCTCAACTACCCCGACTTCCGCGCCTACGAACGCGCCTTCCAGATGATGGCGCAGGTGGCCGGACGCGCCGGACGCGCCGACCGTCAGGGCACCGTCATCCTCCAGACGCGCAGCATCGACCACCCCATCCTCGCGCAGGTGATGGCCAACGACTACGAAGCCATGGCCGCCGGGCAACTGGCCGAACGCGAGCTCTTCCACTACCCGCCCTTCCACCGCCTCATCTACGTCTATCTCAAGCACCACGACGAGCAGCTCCTCGACGAGGCCGCACGCACCATGGCCGCCCGGCTCCGCCACCACTTCGGCAGCCGCCTCCTGGGGCCCGACAAACCGCCCGTAGCGCGCATCCAGACGCTCTTCATCCGCAAGATGATGCTCAAGGTCGAGGTCACGGCCCCCCTCTCCCGCGCCCGCGCCCTCCTCATCGAGGTGCAGAAAGAGATGCTCGCCGACCCCCGCTACAAGTCGCTCCTTGTCTATTACGACGTGGATCCCATGTAGCGCCATCCCCCCCGGATGCCCCGGCTCCATCCACAAGACTCGTACGAGAAATGTGATGAATCCCACAAAACTCGTGCGAGAAATGTGATGAAATTCACGAAAACTCGTGCGAAAAATGTGATTTTTTATGCTATATTGTTAAAACACAATGTATTGCTATAATATTTCGCTCAAACGATACAAATAGGGGGCAATCAGTTGTGCTGCAGATGCAGCGTGTCGTGGTAGTGGCGCTTGGTGTCGTTGAGGCTGCAAGAGGCATCGACGCCCAGCTGCTGCAACTTCTCTGCCAGTTCGTTGAGTCGCTTGCGCGGCACCCGCCCTATATAGTAGAGGTGGTAACGCACGAAGCGCTCCTCCCCTTCACCCACCTCCTCAATCAGCTCCATGACGTGCGTGGAGTTGAGCTCGCGTGCAAAGTCGAAGTTCACCTTGCGGAGGCGGCGGTAGGGATAGCTCACCGTGCGCCCCACGCTGTGGATGGCCAGCCCTTCCGCCTCCAGCGAGACGTAGCAGAAGTGGGTGAGCAGCAGGAAGAGGGAGTAGAAGCAGAGCGCTCCGAAGGCCACGCCCAGGATGGCGGCCAGAAGCCCCGTCAGCGAGGTCAAGCTCCAGAAGACCATGACCAGGGCCATCAGGAAGACGATGAAGTACCAGAACATGTAGAGCGACGGGCGGCAGAATCGCTCCCTCTTCACCTCCCCGGCCGTTGCCTCCGCAGGATGGAGGTTGGTGCAAGGCTTCCCCATGGCCAGCAGCGTGTTGAGCAGCGCAGAGGGGTGGTTGCGCGTATGTACCTTAATGGTCAAGCGCCCGCCGCACGTCTCGATGTGCAGCAAACCAGGCCCATAGTTGGCCTCCACTTCCGCCTCGCTTTCGCCCCACTGAGGGCGGCAAAGGCAGGCAAACCGTTTGACATCTTCGGGAGTAATCCCGTATCGGCGCAGCAGCATCCGAGCGCGCGCCTCTTCCTTGGCAGTGTGTCTCATGATGGATATTTTTCTTTATTGGTTAATCAATATAGTCATTAGTGTCATGATGGTCAATTGTCATTAGTCATTAGCTAGCTACGAGTTACAAGCTACAAGCTACGAGCTACGAGTTACGAACTACGAGCTACAAGTTGAAAACCACAGATTTCCTCTGATTCCCACAGATTGCAACGGATGTGCGCAAATGTAAATGGAATCGGTGGTTTCTGAGCATGAGTCATCGGTCACTTCTTCAGCTCCGGATAGCTGATGCGCGTGTGGTAGATGATGCGCAGCTTCTCCTTGAAGACCCCCTTGACCGTGGCGATGTCCTTGAAGGTGATGGGGCACTGCTTGAAGAAGCCCTCACCCACCTGCCAGTCGATGATTTTCTCCACCAGGTTGCTGATGCTCTCCTCCGTGTATTCGGGGAGGCTGCGCGAGGCCGCCTCCACCGAGTCGGCCATCATCAGGATGGCTTGCTCCTTGGTGAAGGGGTTGGGACCCGGGTAGTGGAACATCTCGTGCGGCGGCTCCTCGCCCGGGTGCTCATTCTTCCACGACACATAGAAGTAGCGCGTCGTCCCCGCACCGTGGTGCGTCGTGATGAAGTCGCGGATCACCTTCGGCAGGTTGTGCTTATCCGCCAGGCGGAGGCCGTCGGTCACGTGGCTGATCACCACCTGCGCACTCTGCTCATAGCTCAGGCTCTTGTGCGGGTTGATGCCCGCCGACTGATTCTCCGTGAAGAAGGCCGGATTCTCCATCTTGCCGATGTCATGGTAGAGCGCACCCGTACGCACCAGCTGGCTGTTGCCGCCGATGCGGTTGGCCGCCTCAGCCGCCAGGTTGGCCATCTGCATGGAGTGCTGGAAGGTGCCCGGCACCGTCTCCGACATGCGGCGCAGGAGCGGCGTGTTGATGTTGGAGAGCTCCACCAGCGTGACGTTGGACGTGAAGCCGAACGCCTTCTCGATGAGGAACATCAGCGGGTAGGTGAAGAGCAGCAGCACGGCGTTGGTGCCCAGGTAGAGGTACATGCTGCCGTTGACCTTGCTCAGGTCATTCTCCGCAATCAGCTCGAAGGCGAAATAGACCGCCGCATAGGTGAGCAGCGTGAGCAGCGCCGTGCGGAAGAGCTGCGAACGCTGCGACAGCTCACGGAGGCTGAAGATGGCCACCATCCCCGCCGCCAGCTGCGTGAGGATGAACTCATGCGGATAGCGCAGCGAGATGGAGCAGATGAGGATCGTCACCGTGTGCGCCATGAAGGCCGTGCGCGTGTCCAGGAAGACCCGCACCATGATGGGCAGCATCGCGAAGGGGATGATATAGACGTTGAAGAACATGTTGGCCACCATGGCATTGGTCACCACGCAGTAGAACATGATCAGCGCGAAGAGCAGCGCCAGGCTCCCCCGCTGCTCGTAGTAATCCTTGCGGTAGAGGTCGAGGTAGAGCATGAAGCAGAGCATGAAGATGCTCACGAAGAGCACCTGCCCCGCCAGCATGAGCCGCTGCTGCGTGCTTGAGCCGCTCCGCTTGAGCGACTCCTTCTGCAAGCTCTGCAGGATGTTGTAGGTCTCGCGGCTCACGATCTCGCCGCGGTCGATGATCTTCTGCCCGCTCATCACCAGGCCGCTCGCCCACGAGTAGTTGCCCAGCATCTCCTGACGTGCGCTCTCCGTGCGCTGCCGGTCGTAGTGGAGGTTGGCGTTGAGGTAGGCGTTGAGCCCCAGCCGCCGCAGCATCGTCGGGTGCAGCCGCGCGGTGTCGGCCGTGAGTATCTGCTGGTATGCCTCCAGCTCCGAGTAGAGCTGCGTGAGGGGCCTGGCCACCGACAGCTTCTCCTCGATCACGTGGATGGCGCCGATGCTGTCAGCGCGCAGCCGCCCCAGCTCCTCGGTCAGCAGGATGCCCCGCTCGTAGTAGCCGGCGAGCATCTTCTCGATGAGCCGCCCCGCCTCCACCGAAGGCAGCAACCGCCGCAGCTTGCCCTGGCAGTCGGCCCTGAAGGTGCGCAGCGCCTCCTCAGCCACCTGCCTGTCGCGCTGGAAGTAGGGCTGGAAGTGGTGCAGCAGGCTGTCCTGCTCCCGCTTCACCACCTCGTCGGCCTTGTAGATGGGGAAGTCGAAGGTGGCGATCACCTGACCGTACTTCCAAGGCTTGTTGATGTCAAACTGATAATTGAACTTCCCATCCCTGGGCATGCAATAGACGATAGCGCTCACGGTCACTACAAATATAGCCACCCGATACAGCAAATCTCTCACAGCGAGCTCTTTCTTGGTGCGTATCTTGTTCATATCCTCGAAAATTTGTTCATATCCTCGAAATTTTTGCGAAAAGTACGAAAAAAATCGTTACCTATGAAAAAAATGCCGTATTTTTGCGCTCTAAAAGCAGTAATTTTACGAATTTCATAGAAAATAGAACGAAAATATGGCAGAAAGAAAAGTCAGAGTACGTTTTGCCCCCAGTCCTACGGGGCCTCTTCATATCGGTGGTGTGCGCACCGCCTTGTACAATTACCTCTTCGCCCGACAGCATGGGGGAGACTTCATTTTCCGTATCGAGGACACCGACTCCAACCGCTTCGTGCCGGGTGCCGAGCAGTACATCATCGAGTCCTTCAAGTGGCTCGGTGTGACCTTCGACGAGGGCGTGACCTTCGGCGGCAACTACGGACCCTACCGTCAGTCGGAGCGCCGCGACATCTACAAGAAGTATGTGCAGGTGCTGCTCGACAGCGGCAAGGCCTACATCGCCTTCGACACGCCTCAGGAGCTGGAAGCCAAGCGCGCACAGGTGCCCAACTTCCAGTATGATGCCTCCACGCGCCTGGAGATGCGCAACTCGCTGGTGATGCCGCGCGAGGAGGTGGAGGCGCTCATCGCCGAGGGCAAGCAGTACGTGGTGCGCTTCCGCATCGAGCCGGATGAGGAGGTGCATGTACACGACCTCATCCGCGGCGAGGTGGTCATCAACTCCTCCGTGCTCGATGACAAGGTGCTCTACAAGTCGGCCGACCAACTCCCCACCTACCACCTGGCCAACATCGTCGATGACCACCTTATGGAGGTGTCGCACGTCATCCGCGGCGAGGAGTGGCTCCCCTCCGCACCGCTGCATGTGCTGCTCTACCGCGCCTTCGGCTGGGAGGAGAGCATGCCGCAGTTTGCCCACCTCCCCCTCCTGCTCAAGCCCGAGGGCAACGGCAAGCTCAGCAAGCGCGACGGCGACCGCCTCGGGTTCCCCGTATTCCCCCTGGAGTGGCACGACCCCAAGAGCGGCGAGGTCTCCTCGGGTTATCGCGAGGCAGGTTACCTGCCTGAAGCCGTCATCAACTTCCTTGCCCTGCTGGGATGGAACCCGGGCAACGACCAGGAGCTGATGACCATGGACGAGCTCATCCGCCTCTTCTCGCTGGAGCACTGCAGCAAGGCCGGAGCCAAGTTTGACTATAAGAAAGGTACGTGGTTCAACCACGAATACATCATGCAGAAGGACGACACCGAGCTGGCTCAGCTCTTCAAGCCGGTGCTGCGTGCACAGGGCGTAGAGGTGGAGCAATACAGCGACGACTACCTCGCCCGCGTGGTGGCGCTCGTCAAGGGCCGCGTCAACTTCGTCAAGGAGCTCTGGGATCAGTCGCGCTTCTTCTTCCGCGCCCCCGAGGCTTACGCCGAGAAGGACGTCAAGAAGCGCTGGAGTGCCGAGACACCGGCCATCATGGGCGAACTCATCGCCCTGCTCGAAGGGCTGGAGAGCTTTGAGTCGAAGGCCTCTGAGGAGCAGGTGATCGGTTGGATTACGGCCAAAGGCTACCACCTGGGCAACGTGATGAATGCCTTCCGTCTGGCCGTAGTGGGCGAGTGCAAAGGTCCTCACATGTTTGACATCACCGAGCTGCTGGGCAAGGAGGAGACGATACGCCGCATCCGCAAAGCCGTCGAGGTACTCGGCTGAGGCACGGCGAGGTGACAAGGGAACAAGTTGACAAGGGAACGAGTTGACAAGGTCTTTACTGAAGTAGCCAGCTTGTACAAGAGGACTATTAACTCGTCAACTTGTCACCTAGTTAACTTGTCAACTAAACACCTCGTCAACCAGTCAACTAACAGCATGTCGGAGACATGTGAAACTTGAGTAATTGATTTATCCCACAGAGTTACAGTTATGATATATAATCTGATTATTGCGCTTTACGACCTGGTGGTACACCTGGCAGCTCCCTTCAGCCGCAAGCCCCGCAAGATGATGAAGGGGCATTGGGTGGTGTATGAACTGCTGCGTCAGCAGCTGGAGCCGGAGGCACGCTACGTCTGGTTTCATGCCGCCTCGCTGGGGGAGTTTGAGCAGGGACGGCCGCTGATAGAGAAGATCCGTGCCCGCTATCCCGAGTACCGCATCTTGCTCACCTTCTTCTCTCCGTCGGGGTACGAGGTGCGCAAGAACTACCGGGGGGCGGACATTGTCTGCTACCTCCCCTTCGACAAGCCGCGCAACGTCAAGAAGTTTCTCGACCTGGTGAACCCCTGCATGGCCTTCTTCATCAAGTATGAGTTCTGGAAGAACTACCTCGACGAGCTGCATCGCCGTCGCATCCCCGTCTATAGTGTCTCCTCTATCTTCCGCAAGGGACAGATCTTCTTCAAGTGGTATGGCGGTACCTACCGCAACGTGCTGCGCAACTTCGACTACCTCTTCGTACAGAATGAGCGCTCCAAGCGCTTCCTGGCCAAGATAGGCATCAACCGCGCGATGGTGGTGGGTGACACCCGCTTCGACCGCGTGCTCCAGATCCGCGAGGAGGCAAAGGAGCTGCCGCTCGTGGAGCGCTTCAAGGACAAGAAGATGACCTTCGTAGCAGGCAGTTCGTGGCAACCCGATGAAGACCTCTTCATCGAGTACTTCAACCAGCACCCCGAGGTGAAGCTGATCATCGCGCCCCACGTCATTGACGAGAATCATCTGGTGGAGATCATCTCCAAGCTCAAGCGTCCCTACGTGCGCTACACCCGCGCCGACGAGCACAATGTGCAGAAGGCCGATTGCCTGATCATCGACTGCTTCGGTCTCCTCTCCTCCATCTACCGCTACGGCGAGATAGCCTACATCGGCGGAGGTTTTGGCGTAGGCATTCACAACACGCTCGAAGCCGCTGTCTATGGTATCCCCGTGATTTTCGGCCCCAAGTATCAGAAATTCCAGGAAGCCGTGCAGCTCATCGAGCAGAAGGGTGCCTATTCCATCAAGAACTACGTGGAGCTGCAGGTGCTTCTCGACCGTTTGCTCACCGACGAGCGCTTCCTCCGCGAGACAGGCATCAACGCCGGCAGCTACGTCACCGACCACGCCGGAGCCACCGACAAGATACTCAGCATCATCAACTTCTGATTACACTCCGTTCACGAGAACCATACACTCACGCGAAAGCATATACGCGAAAGCATATACGAACAAAAAGAGAGAGTGACTCCCCATGTGAGGAGCCACTCTCTCTCTCTCTTTTTGCAGTAAGCTCTATAAGTTACTCCTCCTCCTTATACCACGAGGCGTACATCAGGTAGTTGTGCGCAATCTTCTGATTCAGCTCCTTCGCCTGCTCGGGGTCAACCTTCTTGATGAATCTGGCCGGTACGCCACCCCAGATGCTGCCCGGCTCAATGACCGTGTTGGCCAAGACGAGCGAACCGGCGGCTACGATGGCTCCTTCGCCCACTACGGCATGGTCGAGCAGGGTGGCGCCCATGCCTATCAAGGCGTAGTCGCGGATGGTGGCACCGTGGATGGTGACGTTATGCCCCACGGAGACGTGGTCGCCAATCTCGATGGTGGACTTCTCATAGAGCGTGTGGAGTACGCTGCCATCCTGTATGTTGACTCCGTTGCCGATGCGGATGGAGTTGACATCGCCCCGCAACACGGTGCTAAACCAGATGCTGCAGTCGCACCCCATCACCACGTCACCCACTACCACGGCATTGTCAGCCAGGAAACAGTTGGCACCTATCTGTGGCGTAAAGCCACGTACCGATTTGATGATAGCCATAGCACTTCCCTCCCTTTATTCGATGGCTTCACAAGCCTCCTTGAGCCACTCCCTGGTCTCTACGTCGAGGCGGGGCGAGAGCTTCTCATAGACGGTGCGGTGGTAGCTGTTGAGCCACTCCACCTCTTCGGCGGTAAGCATCGCGCGCTCGATGGGCGCCTTGTCGATGGGGCAGAGGGTGAGCGGCTCGAAGCGGAAGAAGGTGCCGAATGCCGTCTCCTGAGCAGGTACAATCAATAAGGTATTCTCCGTGCGCACCCCGTGCTTGCCGGCCTTGTAGATGCCCGGCTCATCGGTCACGGTCATGCCGGCTTGCAGCAAGGTGGGCATGTGGTTCATGCGGATCTGGTGAGGGCCTTCGTGTACGCAGAGGTAGGAACCCACGCCGTGACCCGTGCCGTGCAGGTAGTTGATGCCCATCTTCCACATGGCTTGACGCGCCAATACGTCGAGCTGCGTACCGCAGGTACCTGCGGGAAACTCGGCATTCATCAGGGCCAGGAAGCCCTTCAACACGAGCGTATAGTCGGTGCGCTCCTCCTCGGTGGTAGGACCTAAGGCGATGGTGCGCGTCAGGTCGGTGGTACCATCCAGGTACTGGCCACCGCTGTCGAGCAGCAGCAACCCCTTCGGCTCCAGGGGAATGTCCGTCTCAGGTGTCGCTTCGTAGTGTACAATCGCACCATGGGCACCATAGCCGGCTATTGTATCAAAGCTGATGCCACGGTAATCTGTCTGCTCCGCACGCAGGGCGCAGAGCTTCTCGTCGATGGTCAGCTCCGTCTGTCCGCCCCGCTCCACGGCCGGCTTCAGCCAGCGGAGGAATTTCACCATGGCCACGCCGTCGCGGATCATCGCTTCGCGGAATCCTGCCTGCTCCATCTCGTTCTTCACGCTCTTCATCAGGCAGATGGGTGAGGCGCTCTCGATGATCGTGCAACCTTGCTGCGCCGCTTCGTAGATGGCCGCATTGGTCTTGGGCAGGTCAAGAAGCAGCTTGACACCTTGCAGTTGGCGCAATGCGGCAACCGCCTCGGTGTAGGGAGCTACGCTCACCCCGATGGAGCTCAGGTAATCGGCCGTCTCCTGCGGTACCTTGGCCGCATCCGTGAAGAGGATGGTCTCCTCCTTGCCGATGTAGAGGTAAGCCACAAAGACGGGGTTGCAATGCACGTCGCTGCCACGGAGGTTGAGCGTCCAGGCAATTTCATCGAGCAGCGAGACGAAGAGGGCTTCCGCCCCCTTGGCGGCGAGCGCCTGGCGGATGTCGCTCAGCTTCTCGGTGGCCGTCCGCCCCGCATAGCGCAGCGGATGCACCACGATGGGGTCTTGCGGTATGGCGGGGCGGTCGCTCCAGATGGTGGCCATGGGGTCGGCGATGGCCTTCAGCGCGATGCCAGCGGCGGCCAGCTCCTCCCTCAGCGCGAGGGCACCGCGTGTAGAGAAGACAGTCGCGTCAATGCCCACGGCCTCACCGGCCTTCAGTTCACCGGTGAGAAACTGGGCGATGGAGGGTGTCTCGGGCAGCATCTCCTTGTAGAGGTCGATGCCTGTGCCCTGCAGTTGGTCGGCAGCTTGCAGGAAGTAGCGTGAATCTGTCCAAAGGCCGGCTTTCTCCAGGGTGACGACCACGGTGCCGGCTGAGCCGTTGAAGCCGCTGATCCATTCGCGTGAATGCCAGTGGGGAGCCACATATTCGCTGAGGTGCGGGTCAGTACTGGGGATGATGAATGCGCTGACTCCTTGGCTCTTAAGCACATCGCGAAGGGCAGCGAGACGAGAGGTGACTACGGTATTCATAGGCGGTTCTAACTTTTTGATTAATACGGTTTGTAATTAGGTTTTGTTCTTCTTGTTGCGATTCGTTCTTCTTTTTAATGATTGTTCTTCTTGTTGATAATAGGTTTTGTTGTCAATCACGGTCGTTGAGGCGTATTTCATTGAATGCAATGAAAACTACGGCAATATTACAAAAAAAAATGATACCATGCCCTTTTTGACCCGAATTTTTTTCATTGGGGGTAAAAAAAAGATGCACCGACCCTGAATCCTAGTCGGTGCATCCCTATCTATTATTGAATCTGTTCAGCTTATCTGGGCTTACTCCTTGTTGCCACGGTCGCGGCGTTCGCGACGCTCGCCGCGCTCACGGCGTTCGCCACGCTCGGGGCGCTCCTGATAACCTTCGGGCTTCGGGATGAGCACCTTGTGCGACAGCTTGAACTTACCCGTCTTCGGGTCGATGTCGAGCAGCTTCACCTGAATCTCGTCACCCTCCTTCAATCCGGCCTCTTCGACCGTCTCCAGGCGCTTCCAGTCAATCTCCGAGATGTGGAGCAGGCCGTCGCGTCCGGGGAGGAACTCTACGAAGCAACCGTAAGGCATGATGCTGCGGATCTTACCCGTGTAGGTCTCACCCACCTCAGGCACAGCTACGATGGCCTTGATCATGCGGATGGCATCGTCGATGCTCTGCTTGCAGGTACCTGCAATCTCGATCTTGCCCACGTTGTCCTCCTCTTCGATGGTGATGGTGGCACCCGTCTCTTCCTGCATACCCTGGATGATCTTTCCACCCGGGCCGATGACAGCACCGATGAACTCCTTGGGGATGGTCATCGTCTCGATGCGCGGTGCGTGCGGCTTCAGGTCGGCGCGAGGCTCAGCGATGCAGTCGGTCAGCTTGCCGAGGATGTATTCGCGGCCAGCCTTTGCCTGAAGAAGGGCCTTCTCCAGGATGTCGTAGGTGAGGCCGTCGCACTTGATATCCATCTGCGTAGCCGTGATACCGTCCTTCGTACCCGTCACCTTGAAGTCCATGTCGCCCAGGTGGTCCTCATCGCCGAGGATGTCGCTGAGCACGGCATACTTCTCTTCACCCGGGTTCTTGATAAGACCCATAGCGATACCCGATACAGGCTTCTTAATCTTCACACCGGCATCCATCAGCGCCAGCGTGCCGGCACATACGGTAGCCATCGACGAAGAACCGTTGGACTCCAGGATGTCCGATACCACGCGGATCACGTAGGGATAGTCGGCAGGAATCTGACCCTTGAGCGCGCGCCATGCCAGGTGGCCGTGACCAATCTCACGACGACCTACACCACGCTGTGCCTTTGCCTCACCTGTAGAGAAGGGAGGGAAGTTGTAGTGCAGCAGGAAGCGCTCCTTGCCATGCACCAGCACATCGTCGATGATCTTCTCATCAAGCTTCGTACCCAGCGTCACGGTAGAGAGCGATTGCGTCTCACCACGGGTGAAGATGGATGAACCGTGAGGGCCGGGCAGCGGGCTTACCTCGCACCAGATGGGGCGGATGTCGGTCGTCTTACGGCCGTCCAGACGCTTGCCCTCGTCGAGGATGCAGCGGCGCATTGCCTCCTTCTCCACGTCGTGGTAGTAGCGGTCGATGAGGGGAGCCTTCTCTTCCAGCTCCTCTTCGGTGAACTGTGCCTTGAACTCGTCGCAGATGGCTGTGAAAGCATCCTCGCGGGCGTGCTTGTCGCGGTTGCCCTCGCTGGCGATGGCATAAGCCTTGGCGTAGCAAGCCTCGTGTACGGCCTTGCGCAGCTCCTCGTCGTTGACCTCGTGGTCGTAGGTGCGCTTCACGGTCGAACCGACCTCTTCGGTCAGCTCCTTCTGTGCGACGCACATGGGCTTGATGGCTTCGTGGGCGGCCTTCAGGGCAGCGAGCAGGTCCTGTTCAGACACTTCGCTCATCTCGCCTTCCACCATCATGATGTTCTCATAGGTAGCACCCACCATCAGGTCCATGTCAGCCTTCTCAAGCTGCTCGAAGGTGGGGTTGATGACAAACTGACCGTCGATGCGCGCTACGCGTACTTCTGAAATAGGTCCGTTGAAGGGGATGTCAGATACAGCCAGTGCAGCTGAAGCGGCCAAACCGGCCAGGGCGTCGGGCATGTCAACGCCATCTGCAGAGAACAGTATGATGTTTACATAGACTTCGGCGTGGAAATTGTCAGGGAAGAGGGGGCGCAAAGCGCGGTCAACGAGGCGGCAGGTCAGAATCTCATAATCCGATGCACGGCCTTCACGCTTGGTGAAACCGCCGGGGAAACGTCCGAATGCGGAGAATTTCTCTTTGTACTCTACCTGAAGCGGCATGAAATCTGTTCCGGGAACTGCGTCCTTGGCGGCACAAACAGTAGCTAGCAGCATGGTGTTGCCCATGCGCAGCATTACAGAACCGTCTGCCTGTTTTGCCAGCTTTCCCGTTTCGAGCGTGATGGTTCTTCCATCAGGAAGCTCGATAGTCTTAACAATGGGATTGATCATAAAATAAATTTGTTTTCTGTATTTTTTTCGTCCAAAAATCGTGCAAAAGTACACATTTTATTTGGTTTACCCCCTCTTAAAGGGATAAAATCTTTCAAAAGAGCGGTTTTTTTTGCTTTTTCGATACAAGATGTTGAGAAAATGCTTTGTCGCACGCTGAAAAGACGTATCTTTGCAGGCTGAAAAGCAGGACAAAACCCAAGCTTTGTGTTGAATAATAACATCTATAGCATAGATAACATATGAAGAATAGGAAGAAAATGATTTGCGCGGCATTGGCCGTGTGTGCATTGAGTGCCTGCCACAATGAGCCTCGCTTCTGCGTGGAGGGTAATGTATCGGGAGCCGAAGGCAAGATGCTCTACTTCGAGGCCTCTGCCTTGGAGGGCATCGTAGCGCTCGACTCGGTGAAGTTGGGAGGCAACGGCTCATTCAGTTTCCGGCAGCGGCAACCCGAATCGCCTGAGTACTACCGCTTGCGCCTAGAGGGGAAGGTCATCAACCTCTCCATCGACTCGACCGAGACGGTCACGGTCAAGGCTCCTTACCAGGACTTTGCCACCAAGTATGAGGTGAGCGGCTCGGCCAACTGCTCCATGATCAAGGAGCTGACCCTGCTCCAGTCGCGCCTGCAGCAGTCGGCCAACGCCCTGACGGCCGCTGTACGTGCCAACAAGCTCACACCCACCCGTTGTCAGGACAGCTTGCTGACGCTGGTCAACAACTACAAGGATGTGGTGAAGCTCAAGTACATCTACGCCCAGCCGGCCATGTCGGCGGCCTACTTCGCCCTCTTCCAGAAGCTCAACGGCTACATGCTCTTCGACCCCCTCAACAGCAAGGACGATGTGCGCTGTTTTGCCGCCGTGGCTACGAGCCTCTACAACCGCTACCCCCACGCCACGCGCTCGAAGAACCTCTACAACATCGTCATCAAGGGCATGAAGAATACGCGCACGCCCAAGGAGGAGACGCTGGAGATAGCTGCCGACCAGATAGAGACCACCGGCCTCATTGACATCTCCCTGCGCGACATCCGAGCCAACGTGCGCAAGCTCAGCGACCTCAAGGGCAAGGTGGTGCTGCTCGACTTCACCATCTACCAGAGTGCGGTGAGCGCTTCACACAACTACATGCTGCGCGACCTGTACGACAAGTATGCGTCGCGCGGATTGGAGATCTACCAGGTGTCGCTCGATGCCGATGAGCACTTCTGGAAGACCACGGCAGCCAACCTGCCCTGGGTGTGCGTGCGCGATGCCAGCGGTGTCTATTCCTCGGTGGCTGTCACCTACGCCGTGCAAGCCGTGCCCACCATCTTCCTCATCAACCGCAGCAACGAGCTCAGCGCCCGCGGCGAGACCATCAAGGACCTCGAAGCAGCCGTCAAGGCCCTGCTCTAATTCCTAAAAATGAGTTTTTAAGATAAAATGTGTTGTAAAGCACGCTTTTCGGCTTGATTTGTATTGTAGAAAAGCCTATCTTTGCACGCGAAAACATCAATGAGGGTTCCAACATGCCAACCATGTTGGAATTCTTTTTGTTTTTTTGTAAAAACCCCTTTTTTAAAATAAACAGTAGTAGTATATACATTATTAATATATAGGAGGAAACAAATTATGGCTTATATGTCAGAAGAGGGCTACAACAAGCTGGTAGCCGAGTTACGTCAGTTGGAGGCGGTGGAGCGCCCCAAGATTGTGGCAGCTATTGCCGAGGCACGCGACAAGGGTGACCTGTCGGAGAATGCCGAATACGATGCAGCCAAGGAGGCGCAGGGCCTGCTTGAGATGAAGATCAACAAGCTCAAGGCCGTCATTGCCGATGCCAAGATCATCGACGAGTCGAAGCTCAAGACGGACTCCGTACAGATTCTCAACAAGGTGGAGCTGAAGAACGTGAAGAATGGGGCCAAGATGACCTACACCATCGTATCTGAGAGCGAAGCCAACCTGAAGGAGGGCAAGATTTCGGTCAACACCCCCATTGCACAGGGCCTGCTGGGTCACAAGGTGGGTGATGTAGCCGAGATCAAGGTGCCTCAGGGCGTAATCAGCCTCGAAATCGTGAGTATCTCATTTTAATCATTGGGCAAGTCTGCTGCGTGCGGATTTGCCTTTTTTTAATCCCTAACGATATGGCAACCATTTTCAGTAGAATCGTAGCGGGTGAGATTCCCTGCTACAAAGTGGCCGAGGACGATAAGTTCTTTGCCTTCCTCGACATCAATCCCCTGGTCAAGGGACATACGCTGGTCATCCCCAAGCAGGAGGTGGATTACCTCTTCGACCTGAGTGACGAAGACCTTGCAGCCATGCAGGTGTTTGCCAAGCATGTAGCCGCAGCCATCAAGCGTGCCTTCCCTTGCATCAAGGTGGGGCAAGCCGTGCTTGGCCTTGAGGTGCCCCATGCTCACATCCACCTCATCCCGATGCAGAGCGAGAAGGACATGCTCTTCTCCAACCCCAAGCTCAAGCTGAGCGATGAGGAGTTTCGCGAGATAGCCGACGCTATCCGTGCCGCACTCTGAGTGCCGTGCCTTACGTAGGCATCTTTCCTCCCCCGCATACAGAAGGGTGGCTCCCGCAGACAGGACGTCTGGCAGGAGCCACCCTTTAGCTATTCTTCTTTTCACCACAAGACCTGACGGCATCAATCAATGTCGCCTCGCTTGGGGCAGTTATCAGACATACCGCTTCGCCTGTAGCTATCAGACGAACTTGTCACCCAGCTTAATCTGGGCATCGTTGACGTACTTGCGGATGGCTTGCTCCTCGTCCTTGCGGCAGATGAGCAGCACGTTCTCCGACTCGGCCACCAGGTAGCCCTCCAAACCGTCAATCACCACCAGCTTCTCCTTCGGCATGGCCACGATGTTGTCCTTGCAGTTGTAGAGCATCGAGTGGCACTTGAGCACCACGTTGCCCTCACGGTCCTTGGGTGAGAGGTCGTAGAGCGAACCCCAGGTACCCAGGTCGCTCCAGCCAAAGTCGCCGAGCGACACATAGACGTTGTCCGCCTTCTCCATGATGCCGTAGTCGATGGACACGTTGGGGCAGGCAGGAAAATTCTCCTCGATAAACTGCTGCTCCTGCGCAGTGGCGTAGAGGCCCTCCCCGCGTCGCATCTTGCCGGCCAGCTCGGGCAGCAGTGACTCAAAGGCCGCGATGATGCTGTTCACATTCCAGAGGAAAAGTCCTGAGTTCCAGTAGAACTCGCCGCTCTCCACGAACACCTTGGCCAGCTCCAGTTCGGGCTTCTCCGTGAAGGTCTTCACCTTGTAGAAGTTGTCGCCCACCTGTCCGGCTATCTGTATGTAGCCGTACCCCGTCTCGGGGCGGTTGGGCTTGATGCCCAGCGTGAGCAGATGGCCGCTGTGAGCCACAAACTGCAATCCCTTGCTCACCGCGTCGAGGAATTCTTCCTCCTTGAGGATGAGGTGATCCGAGGGAGCCACCACGATGTTGGCTTCGGGGTCGAGCGCACGGATGTGGTAAGAGGCCCAGGCAATGCAGGGAGCCGTATTGCGCCGGCAGGGCTCCAGCAGGATCTGGTCATAGCCAATCTCGGGCAGTTGCTCCTTCACCAGCTTGGCATACATGGCATTGGTTACAATGAGGATATGACTAGCAGGTACCACCTTGCAGAATCGGTCGAAAGTCTGTTGCAAGAGAGAGCGTCCCGTGCCGAAGAAGTCGAGGAATTGCTTGGGCAGGTCCTTACGGCTGAAGGGCCAGAAGCGGCTACCGATGCCGCCACCCATGATGACGCAGTAGTTATGGTTTGTTTCGTTCATACTCGTTTAGCTTTTAGTTGTTACTATTTCATTATCTGTCTCGTTTCATTGGATAGATTAATTTGGGGCTAATTTACGAAGAATATCCGATGTATGGAAACGTAAAACCCTGTTTTTTCACTTTTCAGTGATTTTTTCGCTAAAAAGCTTGCTGTTTTGAAAAATATGCGTACCTTTGCACCGCAAAAACATCAAGAGCTATGCCCAGATGGCGGAATCGGTAGACGCGCTGGTCTCAAACACCAGTGGATTCACTTCCATCCCGGTTCGACCCCGGGTCTGGGTACATTAAGTTTACTAGTCCCTTGTAAGTCAATAGCTTGCAAGGGCTTTTTGATTTCTTAGACGTACCAAATGACTATATAATGACCTAAATAGAATTATGAGACCGATAATCCTGTCATTCATCGTGATGCTTAGCGCGATAAGCGGTTGGGCACAAGGTATAACCTGTCACATCGAGGGTACGACAACCGACTCCTGTACGACCAGATTGTATCTCGTGGAGAGTGGGGCAGACATCCGTACGCAAAGCCAGGTAATCAGCATCCCTGTCGTAGAGGGCAGATTCCACTATACGCTCCAGAGCGACGTCATGCGTTACTACGAACTCATCCCCGACAATCAGTATGCCAATGGCTCCATGAGACCTGCCTACCTTATTGCCGAGAACCAGACACTCCTCATCACCATGGGTGGAGAAGACGATAAACCCATCGTAAAAGGCACTGGCAAGGAAACCATGATGATGCACCGATGCATCGAGGAGCTGGATGCCCGGTTCAACCCTCTGTTTGAAGCAGCCGATGCCAGGATGGATTCGCTGGAGGCCATCCTCCGAAAGGAGGTGGAAGGCATGGATGAAGCGCAAAGGGACGCCTACTGGGATGACTTGTCGTCTGACGAGAGCAAGAACCCGCTTGCATCCATCTACAGGCAGGCGGAGAAGGATTACGCGGCCATCTTACAGGATTGGCGCATCGCCACCGTCAAGTGGCTGGAGAAGCACCCGTGCCTCTATGGGCTATCCGAGATGAAGAGTTCACTTGCCACGTATCAGGCACGAACAGCCCCACTCACCCCCTATTACGTTAGCTCATACAAGCACACTTACAGCAATCAGTACAAAGGGCACCCTTACCACATGAGCATCCAGGATGCCCTGCAATCGCTTGAGCTTGTACCTGGCAACAAATACATTGACTACGAGGTCACCAATTCTGATGGCAGAGAGGTCGCTCTCTCTTCCCTCTTTACAGGCAAGGTGATATACATCGACCTCTGGGCATCATGGTGTGGCCCGTGTCGAAAGCATGCCAAGGCACTCATACCCCTCTACGAGCAGTACAAGGAGAAAGGCTTCCAAGTGATAGGCATCGCTCGCGAGTCAGCTGAAGAGAGCATGCACAAGGCTGTTGCAAAAGACGGCTATCCGTGGGTCAACCTCCTAGAACTCAACGACAAGCATCAGATCTGGCTCAAGAACGGAATAAACAATGCCGGCGGTGGAGGTTTCCTGATTGACCAAGAAGGCACCATCTTGTCCATATATCCAGAAGCAGAGGAGACAGAGCAGATCCTTCAAGACCATCTCCGATAGGGGACTCTCCAAATATCTGATGAACCGAATATATTCTCCCCTGGCAAGCTTATGCTTACTGTGTACCTCCCAAATTGAAAAAACACGAGAGAAATCAAAATCCTCCTACATCCTATACTAAGTGCCTCTATATAACTGATACACAGCAGGATAACTCAGTGTAGGAAGCGTGTAGGAGAAAAGTCTTCTCCTACACTAAATAAAATATTGATTTTCAATAGTATAAGATGCAAAAGTGTAGGATGTAGGAGGATTTCGTTTCATCTGGATTAAGCACCATAATCAGGGGGCAAAGCCGAAGCAGAGCACTTATTATTCTGTGGTGACAAGACCAATTTTTCTCTGGCGACATATCGTCTGTGCAAAGCTTTTGGATGATACACACCACGGGTTGCCGGCAAGTTAATTCTTCGGCGTTGAGCAGTTAAACATCCACGGCTGAAGAGTTAAACATCCAGCGCTGGAGAGTTAACTCTTCGTCCGTGAAAATCCTCCTCGCTTTCTGCATAGACAATCTCGCAGCAGATACTCAATATCAACTGGTTGCTTTTATAATGAAGGCTTCTGTATGGGCTATTGTATTGGAAGAAGGAAAGAAAATTTCCAAGTGACCAGATAAGAGGTGAAACTACCCAGAATAACTACTCAGAATAACTACTCAGAAAATAAGTGCCATACAAATATGAACAGTAGATTTCCTGCGCAATAACCCAAAGGCAATCCGTAGAGATATCGCCACCTCTATGAGTGGCATCACGGAAGATGGTGTCAAATATCATCTGAAAGTTTTTCAAAATTAGTCAGTCATAAAACGCATTGGTCCTGACAAGGGAGGGTACTGGAAAGTACTCTCAGATGAGACAAGTGATTAAAGAAGAACCATAAAGCGGAATTTGCAGACCCAAATTCCGCTCTATGTAAAATGAAACGGGTATTTTGGAAGAAACGTATAGAGTGAATGTCACTGTGTTGGCAGGTATCCAATACCTCTGAGTGGTTAGGGCTTTTTTTCTTGAATTTGTTTGCCGGATTTGAGCTGAGGTTGCGAGAGAGCTGAGGGATAATGGTAACAAGAATAATAACCTTACTCGATTAAGGTTGTTAATCGGGTAAGGTTATTCATCCTATAGGGTATGCAGCTAGTATATTACTCTTACTTCTTTGCCTTGGAGGTGGCTGTGCGGCGGGTGGCGGGGCGCTTCTTGCCTTCGCCCTCTGAGGCCTTTTTTTCGTCCTGCAGACGAATCAGCTCCAGGCATGAGGCCAGGCTCAGGTCGGCAGGCACGATATCCTTGGGTATCTTGTAGTTGTTGCCCTTGTAGGCGATGTAGGGGCCGTAGCGGCCGTTCATGATCTCCAGTTCGGGCTCTTCGTCAAACCGCTTGATGTGGCGCTGGGCCTCGGCATCCTGCTTCTGCTTGATCAGGTCCACAGCTTCATCGAGCGTCATGGAGAGCGGGTCGGCATCCTTGGGAAGCGATACATAGAGCTTGTCGCAGTGGATGTAGAGGCCGAAGCGACCCATGCCGATGGTCACTGTGTGGCCTTCGTGCTTGCCCAGTGTGCGGGGCAGCTTGAAGAGCTCCAGCACCTCCTCCAGCGTGATGGTCTCGATGCTCTGGCCCTGCTTGAGTGAGGCAAAGCGCGGCTTCTCCTCATCAGTGGCTGAGCCAATCTGTGCCACGGGGCCGAAACGGCCAATCTTGACGGACACCTGACGGCCACTCTGCGGGTCGGTGCCCAGGATGCGCTCACCCACCTTGTGCTCGCTCTTGGTCTGCATCGTGTTGAGCACGGAGGGGTGGAACGTGGTGTAGAACTGCTCCAGGATGTTGGTCCACTTGGCTTCGCCTTCGGCAATCTCGTCAAATTGCTTCTCTACGCTGGCCGTGAAGTTGTAATCCAGTATGCCGGGGAAGTACTCAATCAGGAAGTCATTGACCACCATGCCGATGTCGGTAGGCAACAGTTTGCTCTTCTCAGCTCCGGTGGCCTCGGTGCGCTCCTCATCGGTGATGGCGCCTCCGGCCAGGGTGAGCACGTTGTACTGGCGCTCCTCGCCGGGCTTGTCGCCCTTGGAGACGTATTCGCGTTGCTGTATGGTGCTGATGGTGGGGGCGTAGGTGGAAGGTCGGCCGATGCCCAGCTCTTCGAGCTTGTGTACCAAGCTGGCCTCGGTGTAGCGGGGCGGACGCTGGGTGAAGCGCTCAGTGGCAGTCACTTCGCTGTAGGTCAGCTCCTGACCTACATGGAGGGGAGGAAGCAGACCGCCTTCGTCGGAACTTGTGCCCTGTGCCTCATCTTCGTCGCGTGACTCGCGATAGACGCGCAGGAAACCGTCAAACTTTACCACTTCGCCGGTGGCGACAAACTGGTCGCTCTGGTTGCTGATGCTGATGCTCACGGTGGTCTTCTCCAGCTCGGCATCGGCCATCTGCGAGGCCAGCGTGCGCTTCCAGATCAGCTCGTAGAGGCGACGCTCCTGGGGGTTGCCCTCAATCTGTGCTTTGTCCATATAGGTGGGACGGATGGCTTCGTGGGCCTCCTGGGCTCCCTTGCTCTTGGTGGCAAAGTGGCGAGTATGGGCATACCGTTCGCCCATCATCTGGATGACGGCCTCACGGCTGCTGTGGATGGCCAGCTCACTGAGGTTGACAGAGTCGGTACGCATGTAGGTGATGCGTCCCGATTCGTACAGGTGCTGGGCCACCATCATCGTCTGAGCCACGGTGAAGCCCAGTTTGCGGGCAGCCTCCTGCTGTAGCGTGGAGGTGGTGAACGGGGCGGCGGGGCTCTTCTTGATCGGTTTGGTCGTGATGTCCTGGATGCAGAACTTGGCTCCCTGACATTCCGACAGGAACCGCTTTGCCTCGGCCTTGGTCTTGAAGCGACGGTTGAGCTCAGCCTTCAGCAGGGACACCTTACCCTTCTCGTCAAGCACGGGGAAGAGGGCGGTTACGCGGTAGGAGGCCTCGCTCTTGAAGCTCTGTACCTCGCGCTCGCGCTCTACGATGAGACGCACGGCCACCGACTGTACGCGACCGGCGGAGAGGGCGGGCTTCACCTTGCGCCACAGGATGGGTGAGAGCTCGAAGCCCACGATGCGGTCGAGCACGCGGCGGGCCTGCTGGGCATCCACCAGATGGCGGTCAATGTCGCGCGGATGCTCTATGGCGTGGAGGATGGCACTCTTGGTAATCTCATGGAAAACAATGCGCCGCGTGGTCTCGGGCTTGAGCTTGAGCACCTCATACAGGTGCCAGGCGATGGCCTCTCCCTCGCGGTCCTCATCGGATGCGAGCCACACCATGGAGGCCTTGGCTGCCTCCTCCTTCAGTTCGGCCACCAGCTTCTTCTTCTCGGCAGGAATTTCATACTGCGGAGCAAACTGATGCTCTACGTCGATACTGAACTCTTTCTTCTTCAGGTCGCGGATATGTCCGTAGCTGGAGAGTACTTTGTACTCTTTACCCAGGAATTTCTCTATGGTTTTCGCTTTTGCCGGTGACTCGACAATAACAAGGTTGTTCTGCATATTTTCGTTGTTTACTGACGGCTGATGCCATATATTTGGCCGCAAAAGTAGGAAAAACTTTTGGCTATACCTTATTATATAGCTCTTTTTAGAAAAATTAGCTTAGAAGCGCAGGCTTACGCCACCCATTACGCGCAAGCCCAGTGCAGGTATCGCAGGGGTCAGCTCGTACTCCTTGTCGAGCAGGTTGTGGGCTTCGACGAACACGCCTAGCCCGCGCCATACCTGACTCAGAGCATAGCTGCCCTGTAGGTAGAGGTCGCTCAGGGCTTCGTAGCGGTCGGAGCTGAGCGTGGTGTGACGGTAGCCGGCAGTGAGCTGTAGTCCTTTCAGCGGACTCAGGTCGAGGGCGGCCTCCAGCTCAAGCTCGGGCTTGAAGGCCTCCTGCTCCCACTCATCGAGCGACCAGTTGCGGTAGAGTGCTGAGAGGCGTAGGCCGACCAGCTCGCGGTAGCTGTAGCGTAGGGCGGCTCCACCATAGAGGTTGTGGCTCTTGGTGAACTGGAGGGCTTGGCTCCAGGGATAGCCCGTGCCGCCGGATATGTTATCGCGGACAACGAGCAGGTCGTTGTTGAGCTGTTGGTAGCCGCCGTAGAGGTGAATCCAAAGGTCGGGTAGGGGGGAACCTTTCCAACCGGCGGAGGCATTGAGTTGTTCGTAGGTGGCATCGGCCTGCTCCAGAGGGAGCTGGGCATAGGGCGCGAGCTGGCTGATGCGGTTGAAGCCGTTGGTCAGACGGCCTCCCGTGGCGCGGGCGTAGAGCACGTGGCTGCCCGTGGTATAGGTGGCCTCCACATCGGGGGTGGCTTGCCACTTCTTTCCATAGCCAAAGGCGAGGTCTGACTTCAGGCCAAGGCGCAGCTTCCAGCGCTCCGTCTCGTAGCGGTAGGTGGGACGGAGGGTGAGAGTGGTCTGGTTGCTGAGTGCATCATGGCCGCTGTAGAGGTACTGGTTGAGGGTGATGCCGAGGTCTATCCATTGGTTCTCCCGGAGTGGAGCCCATACGCGACCATCCAGGCCGAGAGTCGTCTCGCTCAGGTTCTTCTCGTCAGATACGACCAACTCCTTGCGTCCGTGGTAGGACAGGGAGGCGCGGGCATCGTAGTAGAGTGATTGCTGGGCATCAGCAGTGGAACGGAGGCCGAGCGACAGTTCACCGGCGGTAAACTGCTGTTTGTCGAGGGAAGACAAGGGGAGCAAGTCGAACTTTTGCAGGCCAAATTCGCCTCCAACAGTCAGCTCGCTGCGGTTGGCACGGTGGGTGTAGAGGGCATCCACGCCGCCATTGAGGTGGCCCGAGCTCCAGGGACTCTCTTCGCCCGATAGATTGAAGTCACTCTTGTCGCCTCGGGCAAAGGCGTTGAGGCTCAGATTGTCGCGTTGAGAGGGCTTGAATCGGTAGGCTGCCTGGGCATCCCATTGGCTGAGGTTACCCAAGCCCAGGTGCAGGTAGCCGGGCCATCCGTTGGTGAGGGGTTGCGGTGCCACATAGGGGCTCATCACCTGAGCCGGTACCGTATTGGAGGGACTGGATTGCTGGGCGTATTCTACGCTGGGGTGGCTGATTACGGGGGGAGCTACCTGAGGCACGACATTCACCTTTTGGGCATCCAGTATCTCAGGGGTGTATTCACGTTCCACTACCACCATACGGTTCAGCGTGCTGTCTTTGGCCTGGGTAGCTTGCTGGGCGTAGGCTGTGAGGCTTGCGCTACACAGGAGTATTGAGAGGATATAGGGTTTCATCTGATTCAATGTTTTTACTGTTTGTCCATCATTTACTGATTCTCCTTCATTTTTTCTAATCGTTCGCGGATCATGGGCTGCACGTCATCCTCTGCCGTGTAGTTCTGTTGTAGGCTCAGCAGGTACTGGCGGGCATCTTCCGGCTTGCCGGTGGCTACATAGACATCGGCCAGCAGTACGAAGCTGCGGGCGAGCCAGTAGGCATGAGGCGTACTCTGGTCAATGTACTGCAGAATCTCCTGCTCTGCCTGGTCATACTGCCTGGCTTCGTAGTGGAGCCGGGCCACGAGGTACTTGGCTTCTGCCCCTTGGGGAGTGCGGGTGTCCTTGGCCAACAGCTGCAGGTCACTCAGGGCTTCAGGGGTGTGACCGCTCTGCAGCAATGCCTTGGCGCGGTAGTAGAGGGCTTCGGTCTGAAGCTCGGGGGAGAGCTTGGACTCGCTCAGCAGGAGATTGGCCGAGGCGATGGTCTGGGAGGCATCAGCCAGCAGTACACTGCTCCGCAACATGCCGAGAGCAGCCGTCTGACGCACGGAGGCCGTGGTGGCAATGGTCTGCAGACGCTGGTAGTCAGCTAGGGATTGGCTGTAGGCCTTGCGGTTGAAGAGGAGGGTGGCACGTTGCAGGAGCACCTCCTCGGTGTAGTCGTTGGTGGGGTAGCTCAGCAGGGCGTTGGCATGGGTCAGCACAAGCTCTTCCTGCTGTTGCTCTTGTCCCAGTAGGCAGAGGTAGTAGTGCGACTGCAGGGCGAAGGCACCCTGAGGGTACTGCTGCAGGTAGCGCTCCAGACTCCGCTGGGCCACGGCCTTCTCTCTACGCATGTAGCTCCGCTCGGCGGCAATGTAGGTGAGCGAGTCCTGCTCGCTGACGTTGAGTTGCATCTGTCCGGGCAGTTGGGCGGTGAAGGCGGCATACTCATCCACCCGGTTGCCATCCACATAGATGCTCTTCAGGTCGCGCAGGGCCATGCGGGCTTCGTCGCTTCCGGGGTAACTCTGCACCACCTGCTTGTAGCTGCGGATGGCTGCCTCAGTCTGATCCTGCTGGTTATAGAGCAGGCCCATCTCCAGGGCGGCCTTCCGTCCCATGGGGTGATCGGGATAGTGTTGCTGTAGGTCGCTGAAGGTCTGTATGGCTGCCTGGGGTTGGTTGAGCTGTACGAGCGAACGTCCCTTCTCGTAGAGTCCGTAGGGTACGTAGGCCGACTGCGGGAAGCGGGTGGTGAGTCGGTCGAGCAGCTGAATCTTCTCATCGTAATCCTTCTGCAGGCCCTGAAGCTGGGCTTGCTGGTAGAGGGAGTAGTCGCCCACAGAGGTCTGCTGTTGTTCGGCCATCCGGTAGAAGGCGTTGGCCTGGTCGAAGATACGCTCACGGAAGGCACAGTCGCCCAGTCGGTTGTAGGCATCGGCACGTACTGTGACATCCACCTCCTCATCGTTGTTGAGGAAGGCGTTGAAGTATCTTGAGGCTTCGGGGTAAGCCTTGCGGTGGAAGGCAATATAGCCCAGATTGTAGTTGGCCAGAGCGTAGGTGCTTCCCATGCGGGAAGGCTCCAGGGAGAGGTATTTCAGGAAGTAAGTCTGGGCGGCATCATACTGTCCCCTACGGTACTGGGTCTCTCCCATCCAGTAGCTGGCCTCGGCCTGAGTGGGCCGGTGCGTATTGCCCATGGCCAGGGATTGGCTGAAGTAGTCGGCTGCCTGCTCAAACAGGGCATTGGCAAAAGCCTGAGTACCGAGTTGGAAGAGAATCTTCTGTTTGGCCTCAAGCACGGGACGGGTGGGGCGGCTGATGCGCCCAATCGACAGGAGGGCTGCCTCGTAGCTGCGGGTGTTGAGATACACCTCCACCAGGTAGTTGCTGATCTTATCGGCATAGGCTGACGTGGGGAACTCGTTGAGGAAGCGCTCGAAGACCAGGACCGATTCGCCGAAGGCGGAGTAGGAGGTCTCGTGGATGCAGAGGGCATGGTTGTAGGCTGCCTGCTCCTTGAGGGTGGCATCGCACTCCATGGCTGCTGCTTGTTCGAAGGCCATGCGGGCCTTGTGCTTGTCATCGGTCTGCAGGTAGGAGAGGCCCAGGTGGAGGTAGGCATTTTGAGTCAGTAGGTCGTCTGCCTCGGAGGTCACCTTATTGAGGTGACTGATGGCCTCGCTATAGACTCCACAGTCATAGCTTGCAAGACCCATCATATAGTGTGCATCGCGCCGGGGGGAATCCTGCGTCTGCGTGAAATAGTGGCTGAAGCTCTGGCGGGCAGCGGGATAATCGCCCAGATGATAGGCGGCTGAGGCCTGGATGCGCCACATCTCGGCAGCCTCTGAACCTTCGGTTTGCTTGCTCAGGTAGTGGTCTGCCAACTGCTTGGCCTGCTGCCATTGATGCTGTATCATGGCTATCTCTGCCAGATAGCAGGCCGCCCGGTCGGCATAGGCCTCGCTCTGGCTGGCGGACTCAAACCCTTGCTGGGCCTCGTCGTAGCGTCCTTGGGCGTAGCGTACGTAGGCCAGCTGGTAGATGCAATCCTCTTGGTAGCTGGATGATATGGATTGGAGGGTCTCCAACCAGACAGCCGCCTGCTTAAGTTCTCCCAACCGGAGGTGGCTCATGGCTAGCTGGTAGGTCATGTCATCGCGCTCCTCATTGGACAACAGCTCCAGGCGGGAGCCTTCGAAGTGGGTCAGCGCGTTCTGGTAGTCGCCTTGCGCATAGTAGGTGGCGGCTATCAGGGCCTGAATGCGATGGGCATGGGGTGAGTCGGGGTATTGGTCGAGAAAAGATCTGAGTTGCTGCAGGCAGTCGGCGTCATGCAGCGCGTAGGAGGCGGAGGCCAACATGTAGGCTGCCTCCTCGCGGTAATCAGTCTCAGCTGCCCCGTGGTAGTCGGCTCCGGCGGTCACTCCGCTGCTCTGCTTCAGGTAGTTGGCCAGCGGCAGGCACGCAGCTCCGTAGGCTTGCTGACGGTATAACTTGCGCCCTTCTTCATAGAGGGCGTGGGGTGATGTAACCTGCTGGGCTACTGCACCAAGCGGACATGCACAGAGGCATATTAGTATCGTCTTACGTAGCGTCTGTATCATAGCTATTGTCTTTATTTACAGTTATGTCATTCTTCTCGTTCTGATAAGAGTCAGATTCATTTCCCAAAATCTGAGGTTATTCAATATCGGTACTCTTTTAGGAAGCGCTCCAAGCCACTTCGTATCGAGGTCAGCCCAAAGAGCTCGGGCCGCACTTCACGCAGCGGAACGAACGAAAGGGCGGCGGCATCGTCCATCGCCTGGTAACGGGTGGCATCCTCCACCGTGCAGCGAAAGAAGAGGTCCATGGTGTGGACGCAGAAGCCCGAATACATATATAGATTAGGAAGGGAGAAGAGGTAGTGGGTCTCAGTGACCTGAAGGCCAGTCTCTTCTGCTACTTCACGCGCTACCCCCTGCTCGGCGGTCTCATACATGTCGATGAATCCTCCGGGTAGGTCGAGGGTACCCATGGCTGGCTCTTTGGCCCTGCGGGCTACAAGCAGCTCGTCGCGCTCATTGAGAATTAGGGCCACGGTAGCAGCGGAGGGGTTGAAGTAATAGGTAAATCCGCACGCATCGCAATGCTTGGACTTGCCATTGTGCTCCACGAACTGGTTGGAGCCACACTTCGGACAGTAACGAAACTGGGATAGGGGATGTTGCATAATCATTCTTCTTTATCGTTGGACTCACATCTGTAACTGAACTCACACCCGCAGTAACGCTGGTTGTAGAATGCATACTCCCGCAACAGCTGGTTGCGACGCTCCTGTAATCCGCCTTTCCGCCAGTTCTGTTCCCAGAAAGTGGTGCCCGGGTAGCGCGAGGCGGCTAGCCGTCCGGCTTCATTGATTTGCTCCAGACTCTTCCAACGCGAGGAGGCCAGGGTGGTGGTGAAGAGGGTGAACCCGTGGGTGGAGGCATAGCGGGCCGCCTCGGTGAGGCGGATGGTGAAGCAACGCAGGCAACGTCTGCCCCGCTCGGGCTCCTGCTCCAGTCCCTCAACCTGAATCCTCCACCGGCTGTAGTCGTAGTCAGCATCCACGAAGTCAAGCCCCTGCTCCGTCACGAAGCGGATGGCCTCGCGCTTGCGGGCCTCGTATTCCGCTTCGGGATAGATATTGGGGTTGTAGTAATAGACTGTGGGCCGGATGTCGTTGGCCAGCAAGCACTCGATGATGGCCGACGAGCAGGGGGCACAACAGGAGTGGAGCAGTACCTTCCTTTCGCCATGGGGAGGAGTAAGCTTGAGCATATCGGCTGATGGTCAGGTGCTTACGCATCAATGTTGGCGTAGGTAGCATTCTTCTCGATAAACTCACGGCGGGGGCCTACGTCCTCACCCATCAGCATGGAGAAGATGTAGTCGGCCTCGGCGGCATTGTTGAGGTGTACCTGCTTGAGCATACGGTTCTCGGGATTCATGGTGGTCTCCCAGAGTTGCTCGGGGTTCATCTCACCCAGACCTTTGTAGCGCTGAGTGTGAATGGCATTCTCAGAGCCTCCGCCGTAGGTATCGATGAAGCGCTGGCGTTGCTGGTCGGTCCAGCAGTATTCCTTTACCTTACCCTTCGTGCAGAGGTAGAGGGGAGGAGTGGCAATGTAGAGGTAGCCTTGCTCGATGACCTGTGGGAAGTAGCGGAAGAAGAGGGTCATGATGAGGGTGTCGATGTGTGAGCCATCGACATCGGCATCGGTCATGATGATTACCTTCTTATAGCGCAGTTTGTCGATGTTGGCCGCCTTGCTGTCTTCGCTATCTACTCCGAAGCGGATGCCCAGAGCCTGGATGATGTTGTTGACCTCATCGCTCTCGAAGGCCTTGTGCCACATTGCTTTCTCTACATTCAGAATCTTACCGCGCAGAGGCAGGATGGCCTGGAAGGTGCGGTTGCGGCCCTGCTTGGCAGAACCGCCGGCCGAGTCACCCTCGACGAGGAAGAGTTCGCATTCATCGGGATCCTTGCTCGAGCAGTCGGCCAGTTTGCCTGGCATACCACCGCCACTCATGGGTGATTTGCGTTGTACTGACTCGCGTGCCTTGCGGGCTGCTACACGGGCTGTGGCGGCCAACAGCACCTTATCTACAATCAGTTTGGCCTCCTTAGGATGCTCTTCCAGATAGTAGCTGAGTGCTTCGCCCACAGCCTGATTGACGGCACCGCTCACTTCGTTGTTGCCCAGTTTGGTCTTTGTCTGTCCCTCAAACTGTGGCTCGGCCACCTTCACTGAGATGACGGCAATCAGGCCTTCGCGGAAGTCTTCGCCCGACACTTCTACCTTGGCCTTCTCCAGCGCCTTGGCGCAGTTGTCGTCGGCATATTTCTTGAGTACGCGGGTCAAGGCGGTGCGGAAACCGGCTTCGTGCGTGCCGCCCTCCTTGGTGTTGATGTTGTTGACATAAGAGTGGAGGTTCTCGCGGTAGCCCGTGTTGTACATGATGGCACACTCGATGGGCGTGCCGTTCTTCTCGGTATTGAGGTAGATGACATCGTCAAAGAGAGGGGTGTTGCCGCTGTTGAGGAAGCGGACAAACTCCTTCACGCCCTCATCGCTGTGGAAGGTCTCCGTACGGTAGTTGCCCTCCTCGTCCTTGTCGCGCAGGTCAGTAAGGGAGATGCGGATGCCCTTGTTGAGATAGGCCAGTTCGCGCAGGCGGGCCTGCAGCGTGGAATACTTGTATTCCGTAGTCGTGAAAATACTACCATCGGGCCAGAAGGTCTGCTTGGTGCCTGTGAAGCCGGGCTCGCAGGTACCAATCTCCTTGACTGCATAGAGCGGCTTGCCGCAGCTGTACTCTTGCTGATAGACCTTGCCGTTACGATACACCTGGGTCGTCATGTGGGTGGAGAGGGCGTTAACGCACGATACACCAACACCATGCAGACCGCCGGACACCTTGTAAGATCCCTTGTCAAACTTACCACCTGCATGCAGCACGGTCATCACCACTTCGAGGGCCGACTTCTTCTCCTTCTCGTGGAAATCCACGGGGATGCCGCGGCCATTGTCCTGCACGGTGATGCTGTTATCTTCGTTGATGGACACCTCGATGTGGTCGCAGTAGCCCGCCATGGCCTCGTCGATGGAGTTATCGACCACCTCATAGACCAGGTGGTGGAGACCATTTTCACTGATGTCGCCAATGTACATGGCCGGGCGCTTGCGCACCGCTTCCAGTCCTTCAAGCACTTGGATATTGCTCGCTGAATAGTTATTCTCGCCTACTATCTTTTCTTCTTCTGTCATAATGAATTGCTAATTGTAATAACTGAGCAAAAGTAGTGAAAAATCTCCATATCTCGTGCAGAAATCATTGATTTTTTGGCTTCTTTGCTCTTTTTTGTCATTCGGTGATGTTTTTATCCGAGGAATGGGTATATAAAAACAAGGGCCGAACTACCTCGGTAGCTCAGCCTCGCTATTCTTTCCTCTTTGAACGGGGTCGGAATCAAGCCAACTTGTTCACATGGAGGGCCAACTTCGACTTCAGATTGTTAGCCTTGTTCTTGTGGATAACATTCACTTTGGCTAACTTATCCAACATCTTCGTTACATTCGGCAACAAAGCAACAGCTTCTGCCTTGTCAGTCGTTGCACGAAGCTTACGAACAGCATTTCTCATGGTCTTACCATAATATCTGTTGTGAAGTCTTCTTGTCTTCTCTTGTCTGATTCTTTTCAGTGATGATTTGTGATTTGCCATTTCGACTAATCTATTTTTTATTGTTATTATTAGTAGCCTCTGGGGGAATCGAACCCCCCTTTCAAGAATGAAAATCTTGCGTCCTAACCGATAGACGAAGAGGCCAACACTACTGAGCGTTTCCGCTCTATGCAAGCGCATTTCTTTCGTTTGCGGTTGCAAAGGTAGAAACTATTTTTGAATTGACCAACTTTTTAAGCGAAAAAAAATCAACGAAATAATCTAATAGGCTTCTATGTGTTTATTAAATAACTGAAAATCAATAAATAGAGATATTTCCTCTTTCCTGCCGATTCGCGATATTTTTTTGTGCTTGAGGTGCATTTCGGATAAAATAACCGTTTTTATTAGGCTTTTTCGGCTTTTTTCTCTAGCTTTGAACCCTGAAATGTAAAGACTCCTGTTATGCTCGAAAAGTGTGAAGGCATCGTGTTGCGTGCCATAAAGTGTGCCAATGGCACGACAATCTTGGACATCTACTCCTCATCGATGGGGCGTGCTCAGTTCAGTAGCGGACGGAGGGAGCGCTCTCGTCGGGGGGGGACTGGGGTGCTCTGTATGCCGCTGTCGGTAGTGAGTATGGAGTATGAATACCGGCCGAAGGACTCCATCCAGCGCTTGAAGGAGTGGAAACTGGATTATGCGCCGGCTGAGTTACCATTTCATGCGTTGAAGGGGGCCATCGCACTCTTTGTCGCAGAACTTCTTACCCGAGTACTGCATGAACAGGAGGCCAATAGGGGGTTGTACGACTACTTAAGGCAGAGCATCGTGACGCTTGACCGTTGCTCGAAGGGGATTGCCAATTACCACTTGGTCTTCATGATGCAGTTGGCTTGTTACTTAGGTATCTTTCCTAACCTGACGCATTATGAGGAGGGTATTGGATTTCACCTACAGGAGGCGGAATTTCTGCCGCTCCCCTTGACGCCTAATGCCTATCATCTGCATCCTGACGAGGCCAAGGCATTGCATGAACTGGTTCGTATGAATTACCAGAATATGGGGCTCTTCGCCATGAACAGGCTCCAGCGCAACCGTTGCCTCTCCCTGATGCTGGAGTACTACCAACTCCATCTACCGGGCATGGGGAGCCTTAAGTCGGTGGAGGTACTGCAGCAGCTCTTTGCAGACTGATGGTCATAGCTCGCAAGTTTCGGAAATGATGATAACATCATTCCAAAAATTGGATGAACTGGTAATAAAGAGGAGGGAAACAAATGACATGCAAATTTGTTTCCCTCCTTGATTTACGGATCTATGGGCCGGCGTTTCAGATTGCAGTTATCCCAGAAGTTGCTTGACTTTGGCGGAGATGACGCGTCCTTCGGCTTTTCCTGCCAGCTGCTTGGAGGCTACACCCATCACCTTACCCATATCCTTGGGACCTGCGGCACCCACTTGGGCGATGATGGCCTTCAGCTCAGCCTCAAGCTCCTCTTCTGTAAGTTGCTTGGGCAGGTAGCCCTCCATCACCTTGACCTGAGCCAGTTCGGCGTCTGCCAGATCCTGACGACCCTGCTGAACATAGATGTCGGCCGCATCGCGACCCTGCTTCACCAGCTTGGCGATAATCTTCGTGGCCGCATCATCGGTCAGCGTGTCATTGGCTCCGGGAGCAGTCTTGGCTTCCAGAAATACCTTTTTGATGTTTCTCAACGTCTCCAATGCCACACGGTCTTTGGCCTTCATGGCATTCTTGATATCTTCACTAATACGTTCAAATAAGTCCATTTTCGTTACTTTGTTTTATGGTTAGTTATACTATATGATGACCTAGAAGGTGATGACACCTGGTTGCTCATTCTGTATGGGGGTCTGAGTAGCTTCGGCTTCCTGGCGTAGCTTCTCAGCATCTTCGGTCGCCTTGCGCTTGAGGTTGGCTAGCTGGGCCTTGTCCCGCTGATAGGTGGGGATGGTATCTACCATGGAGATGAGGTCGGCATTGTCCATGTCCTCGGGACTGTAGATAAAGATGTGGCGACGGCGGAAGGCTCGGCGGCTCTCGGGTGAGGAACCTCCGTAGTAGTGTTCGCGGCGGATGCGGCGTTGCTCCTCCTCCTCCTCCATCTCGGCGCGGCGCTGCTGCTCCTCGGCATTCTGGCTGGCCAGACGCTCGTCCATCTCACGCATGTGGATGTCGGCTATGCCAAAACCCGTGGCCAGGAGGGTTATCTTGACCTTTGAGCCGAGGCTAGTGTCTTCAGCCATACCAAACTTGGTCTCAAAGTCGCGGTTGAAGCGGTTCATGAAGTCCTTCACCTCATCCATCTCATTCATCATCAATTCGTGCTCGGGGCTGTAGGAGATGTTGAAGAGCACCTTGCGCGAGTTGAAAATGTCATTGTTGTTGAGCAGGGGGGAGTGCTGGGCTCCCTTGATGGCTTCGCTCACGCGGTTGTCGCCGTCACCGTAGCCGGTGCTCATGATGGCCACTCCACCGTCTTTCATCACGGTCTTCACGTCGTTGAAGTCGAGGTTGACGATGCCGCGCATGGTGATGATTTCGCTGATGCTCTTGGCGGCTACGAGCAGGGTGTCGTTAGCTCGTGCGAAGGCACTGTTGACGCTTAGGTCGGGGTAAATCTCGCTGAGCTTCTCGTTGTTGATGACCAACAGGGCATCGACATGCTGACTGATTTCCTCCACACCGTCCAGGGCCTGGTCAATCTTCTTGTCCCCCTCCCAGCGGAAGGGAATGGTCACGATGCCAATGGTCAGGATGTCCATCTCCTTGGCTATACGTGCAATGGTGGGGGCGGCACCGGTCCCTGTGCCTCCTCCCATACCGGCCGTAATGAAGACCATCTTGGTGCCGTCGCTCAGCATCTGCTGAATCTCCTGTAGGCTCTCTTCTGTAGCCTCGCGTGCCTTCTTGGGCTGGTTGCCCGCACCCAGGCCTTCGTGGCCCAGCTGTAACTTGACAGGCACAGGAGACTGTTCGAGGGCCTTGCGATCGGTATTGCATACTACAAAGGCTACGTCGTGAATACCCTCCCTATACATGTGGTTGACGGCATTACCACCACCTCCACCCACACCGATTACCTTGATAATTTTGGGCGAATCGGTAGGTAAATCAAAAGGTACAATCGTATCGTTCATATCCGTAGGGTTTTATTCGTTATTCTTTTTATCTTCGTCTGTCTTGTTTGTCTTCGTCCATCTTGTCATCGGTAAAGAAGCTCTGCGATAACTCTTCGAAGAATGTGGTGAGCGGATTGCGCTTCTTGGTCTTTTGTTGCTTGACCTTGGCCGCCCGCTCTTCCTTGATGTGCTGTAAGCGCTCTGCTTCCTGCTTTTGTCGCTTCTCTTCACGGATTCTGCGCTCTTCATCTTCTTGGAGCCTAAGGTCGATGTCGTCCTTGAAGAGGTCCTGTGATGCGGGCTGCTCTGTGCGTTGAGCGGTCTGTGTCGCAGGAGTGACCTCTGCCACTCGGGCAGTCTCTTCCTGCCTGCAGCAGTTCTCATTACCAGCGTGGAGCAGGGCAATGGCAGCAATCCAGGTGCCGTTAGACAGTAGGCTGTCGTCCATGCCTCTTACGGTGAACTGGGTCTTCAGGACGGTCTTCACGCGGTCACTCTTGCTCAGTTTGCGGAAGGCTTCCTCCAAGTTCTTGAGCAGGGCTCCACCACCCATGAAGATGGTACCAGCATAGAGTTGGTTATCGTAGCCCGAGAGGCGAATCTGGCTCCATACATTGGCCAGAATCTCTTCGGCTCGAGCCCCGATGATGTTGTTGAGCTCAGCCAGGGGGATAGCTCGTCCCTCAGAGGTGAGGCATGAGGCTTCAGGGTCGGATTCCTGCGCTTCGTAGGCGGCATTGCCATATTGAATCTTCAGCTTCTCAGCCTCCTCATCCTCTATCTGTAGCGAGGTGAGGTCGCGGGTAATGTTGTTGCTGCCGATGGGCAGTACGCAGAGGTGACGAAGCAAGTTGTTCTTATAGACGGAGACGGTGGTGGTGTCTGAGCCAAAGTCAACCAGAGCGCATCCTTGGCGCATCTCTGCCTGGGTGAGGACTGCCTTGGCCTCGGCTACAGCCGTGACAAGCAGGTCGTCGGCTATACCAATCTGTGCTTGGGCGAAAGCCATTTCGACATTCTTCTTCAACTGGGTGCGGGCCACTAGGTTGAGGTACTGACCTGTGACGTGATGTCCAG
Organism: uncultured Mediterranea sp.; assembly: GCA_945831575.1. Taxonomy (GTDB): domain Bacteria; phylum Bacteroidota; class Bacteroidia; order Bacteroidales; family Bacteroidaceae; genus Bacteroides. The sequence continues at coordinate 118,390 of CAMACX010000001.1, read as the reverse complement.
TGACACCCACAGGGTCGGCATGAAGGGAGTGGTCCACCTTGAACTCCTGAGGTACGACATCCAGGATGACATAATCAGCCAGGGGCGTCTCTCGGTTCTCGTCGTACAAGGCATCCACTAGCGTCTGGCTTACCGTGGATTCCTCATCACCCACGCTGCGGCTTACCGCACTCTTCAAGGAGTGAAGTGACTGTCCGCCAATTCCCACATAGACTTGAGCTACCGAGGCCTTCAGTTGCTCTTCCAACTTTCCGATGACAGAAGTAAGTGCAGCAGCAGCCTTGTCGATGTTGAAGACCACGCCTTTGTGTATGAAGGAAGGAGCATCGACCCGTGCGTGGGCCAGCACTTCCATGCTTCCGTCGCTGTGCTTTTTGCCGGCAATGGCCGAGATCTTGGATGATCCCAGCTCGATGGCGGCAATGAAATCTGTTGTTGCCATGGTGTATCTTATTTTTTTTTGTTTTATTCTCCTATTATTCTCTTCGTGTACAGATAATCTGGTTGCTGAACTCCACGCTGATGCGCGAGTATTTATTCCAGCCCACCTTGTTGAGCCCCTTACGGTAGAACCCCTTCAGACGGGCCAGCTTGCGTTCATATCCTTTCAGTTGTCCCATGTAGATGAGGTGGTTGCCAACTCGGGGTACAAGTTCTACATCGCCTCCTTTCAGAACATGGATTTGCTCAATCTGCGCATTCCAGAAGTCATCGTTCATCAGGAAGTCAGCAAACTGATAGAGCTCTCTGCAAGCCATCTGCTGACTGACGTGGCCTGTGGCAATGGGCAGACGGGCTACGCATTGAGCTCCTGATGCCATCTTCCGTCCCTTGGTATCTACAAAATAGTTGTTGCCGCCTACATCCATCACGCGGAGGAGCGGTATGCGTTGCGACACCTCGATGCGCAATAGGCCGCTCGGGGTGGTGTAGCACTCCACGCCGTCTATCAGCGGATGGGAGGCCAACTGATCCTCGATGTGTTGCGTGTTGATTTCGTCCATCCGTTTGCCTACAGGGTCGAGGCCGTGCTTCTTCAGAAGCTGGCTCACCTCTTTCTGCTTGATGAATCCGGCATAGATGGAGTCTTTGATGTCCAGCTTCAGGCCGGAGCAGACCATGGCTTTGGGCTTATCGTTGAGCACGCTTACGGCCAAGGCCAGATAGACCAGAATAAGTAGCATCAACAGGGTGAGGAAAATGCGTTTTACCATACTCTACATACAGGTGTTATACGTTATCTATTTTCAAGGACCTCCTTTATCTGAGGTACGTAGTCATTTAAGTCGCCTGCTCCGAGCACCACGACCACATCGAGTGCGGGCTTTGACCGGAGCAGGCTGATTATCTCCTGCTTGGTGGTCAATGTACGTTCTACACCCGGGCGTAGGTTGTCGTAGATGAGTTGGCTAGTCACGCCGGGAATGGGTTGCTCGCGGGCAGGATAAATCTCCGTTAGAATCACCTCGTCAGCCAACGAGAGGCTCTCGGCAAACTCGCGGTAGAAGTCGTGTGTACGGCTGTAGAGGTGGGGCTGGAAGAGTACCGTCACTTTGCGCCCTTGGTAGAGTTTGCGGATGGAACGGATGCTCTGGGCAATCTCAGCAGGGTGGTGGGCATAGTCGCTCAGCAGGACGGCTTTGTCGCTCTTCAGCTTGAAGTCGAAGCGTCGCTCCACCCCTTTGAATGTGCTCATTCCCTGTCGGATCTCTTCATCGGTTGCTCCGCAGAGGTGTGCCAGGGCCATGGCGGCAATGCCGTTGTCGATGTTGATGCTCAAGGGTACACCGAGTTGCACCTGATTAATGCGGGTATCAGGTGCCACGAAGTCAAAGTAGATTTCACCCTGGCCGATGCGGATGTTCTCGGCATGGAAGTCACCCGAATGGCGTGAGTAGGTGTAGATGTTCACTCCTTCGCTCACCCGTGGTTGCATGGCCAATCCTTCGTGCAGGATGAGTGCTCCTCCGGGCTGGATGAGCGAACTGTAGTGGGCAAAGCTCTCCAGGTAGGCTTCGGGCGTGCCGTAGATGTCGAGGTGGTCGGGGTCGGTGGCTGTTATGACACTCACCCAGGGGGAGAGCTGGTGGAACGAGCGGTCAAACTCATCGGCCTCGATGACCGTATAGGGACTCTTCTCGGAGAGCAACAGGTTGGTGTGGTAGTTCTGCGACACTCCACCCAGGAAGGCGTTGCACTCTACATGGGATTGGTGCAGCAGGTGGGCGGCCATGGTGCTTGTGGTGGTCTTCCCGTGGGTACCTGCTACGCACACCCCCTTGCTGCTGCGGGTAATCAGTCCCAACACCTGAGCGCGTTTTTGGATTTCAAATCCATGTGTCCGGAAGTATGCCAGCTCGGCATGCTCTTTGGGAATGGCCGGAGTATAGATGACGAGGGTGTGCTCAGCCTCCCGGTAGGCTTCGGGGATGAGTTCCTCCCCCTCCTTGTAGTGAATCTGTGCCCCCTCCTGCTCCAGGCAGTGGGTCAGTTCGGTAGGGGTGCGGTCATAGCCAGCTACCTGTTTGCCTTTGGCCATGAAGTAGCGTGCCAGGGCACTCATGCCAATGCCGCCTACCCCTACAAAATATACGGTTTTAATCTCTTCTAGTTTCATTTTTCATTCTTTTTTATCAAATCTAATACATAGTGCGCAATGACGTTGGCCGAGTCGGGCAGCGCCAGTTTGGCAATCTCCCGGCTGAGCGCCTTCAGCTTCTCTTCGCTGGCCACGGTCTGGAGTGCCGTTGTTACCAGTTGCTGCTGCGCATCGGCATCCTTCACGTAAAGGGCCGCTCCCTTGTCAACCAGTGCCAAGGCATTCTTAGTCTGGTGGTCTTCGGCCACGTTGGGCGAGGGCACTAGAATGACAGGCTTGTGGAGCAGGCAAAATTCGGATATCGAACCGGCTCCTGCACGTGAGATGATCAGGTCGGCAGCGGCATAGGCCTTCGACATGTCTTTGATGAAGTCGGTCACATATAGGTTGGGGAGTGCCCCGACCCGTGTACCCATTACCATCTCGCCCATCATCTCGGAGATGGCATGTTTCACCTGCTCGATGTAAATCTTGCCAGTCTGCCAGATCCATTGCACCTCGGTATGCTCCTGCATGACAGGTATGGCTGCCTGCAGGGTCTGGTTGATGGTGCGGGCACCCAGACTGCCACCCAGCACGAGGATAGTGCGCTTCTGCGGGTCGAGGTGGAAGTACTCCACTGCCTCCCCTCGGCTTACGTTACTGGCCAGCAAGTTTTGCCGGACAGGGTTGCCGGTCATTACAATCTTCTCCTTGGGGAAGAAGCGTTCCATACCCTCATAGGCTACACAGATGGTGCAGGCCTTCTTGGCTAACAACTTGTTGGTGACCCCGGCATAGGAGTTCTGCTCCTGAATCAAGGTCGGGACTCCCATCATGCCAGCTACCTTCAGCACCGGTCCGCTGGCATATCCTCCCACTCCTACGGCCACCTGCGGCTTGAAGTCGCGGATGATGCTGCGGGCTTTCCATTGGCTACGGAGCAGCTTGACGAGTACGGCTATGTTTTTCCAGAGATGCTTTCGGTCGAATCCAGCTACGGGAAGTCCGATGATGGGATAACCTGCATCGGGTACTCGCTGCATCTCCATGCGCCCTTCTGCTCCTACGAAGAGGATGTTCGCTTCAGGGCAGAGTGCCTTGATTGCATTGGCTATGGATACTGCCGGAAAAATATGGCCTCCTGTACCACCACCACTGATGATGATGCGTGGAGAGGCGGGTTGAGCAACCGCTTGAAGGGAGAGATTATCGTTCGTCATATACCTATTATATTATATATACCTATTATATATATTGTTTATCTACCTAAATACCTAATTTATGCCAATTCGTTTATCTAGAATGAGCAGTTGGTGTAGCCAAATCTATCACGCACCTACTCATTGAATTGATCATCGCTGTTGAGTACAGCCGATGTGGGGCCTTGGGCAGTCTGTGCTTCAGAGATGCGGTTGACTTCATCAGACGGAAGGGCTATTTCGGCTTCTGGATTGCCCGCATTCACAGTCATTGGAATCAGCGCATCACGCATCCGCTGTTCAGCTAATCGTCTCTCTTCCTCCTCAAGTGCTGCCGTATAGCGGCTCACGCTCAGGATCATGCCGATATAGACACAATTGATCAGGGTCGATGTACCGCCACGGCTGATCAGAGGGAGAGGCTGACCGGTAATGGGTGCAAGTCCCACTGCCACCATCATGTTAAAGAGTGCCTGCGTCACGAGCAGCAGTCCGATGCCTATCACGAGGAAGGCTGGGAATGTGCGGTCGCACTTCTTGGCAATTCTTCCCACCCGAATCAGGAGGCAAATATACAAGAAAACTACCACAATGCCACCCACAAGTCCCAATTCTTCAATAATGATAGCGAAAATGAAGTCGGAATAGGCCTGACTCAGGAAGTCGCGTTCCACGGAGTTACCTGGACCTTTGCCTACCACATTGCTTGTGGCTACCGCAATACGGGCATGTCCCTCCTGAGCATTGGAGTCAATGTCGTAGTCGTTTGGGGCCACCTTCTCCGTCTTGGTAAAGTTCTCGATGCGGTTGCGCCAGGAGTCCAGTCGGTGGAGGAAGTTGCTGTCCACATCCTTGGTGACGGTCAGGAATATGATGCCTGCCACTAGGATGCCTCCGAGTGTCCCCATCAACAGGAGCAGCTTCCGGGCTGCAATCCGTCCGATGTACATCATCAGAAAGACCACCCCGAAGAGCAGGGCCGAGGTCGAGAAGTTCTCAGGAAAGATAAGTCCGCATACAATGCAGGCAATAATCATGATGTGCTTGAAGGCCTTGGGATTGGCTTCCTGTTCACTCTGTCCCTTGGAGAGGATGAAGGCCGTCACGATGACCACACCCATCTTGGCTAGCTCAGAGGGCTGGAAGGTGACACCGCACAGCTTAATCCAGCGACCGGCATCGTTAATCTTCTCTATCACCAGCAGACCGGCTATGTTCAGTTTGTCGAAGCAGAGCAGCATAGCAAGGAAGATGAGCGAGATGGGTAGCAGAATCATGGGCAGTACTTGAAACCAGCGGTAGGGGATGTTGTGGCAGAGCACGACCACAAAGGCTCCCACCAGCAGGAAGATGCTGTGCTGTGTAATCGGACCCCAATGGTTGCCACTCTCAAAGGTGAGGGTACTCGAAGCACTAAACACCTCCACAACGGAGATGAGGCAGAGCATCAGGAAGATAATCCATACCACCTTGTCGCCTTTGAATATACTTTTTAGCAGGTCCATGTTCGTTTCATTTTATTATCGTTTGACTATGTGGAGACTCAGATGGCTTGGCATCAGAGGGCTCTGACGTATTGCTTGAACTGGTCGCCCCGGTCCTCGTAGCTCTTGAAGAGGTCAAATGAGGCACAGCAGGGGCTGAGCAGCACGGTCTCACCGGGACGCGCCAACTTGTAAGCCGCCTCCACAGCATCCTTCATACCCGTCTGCACCTCGGCTACAGGCAGTCCCATAGGGTCGAAGAAGGCGTGCAGCTTCTCGTTGTGCAGACCCAGATAGACCAGAGCAGAGCACTTCTCGCGTACCAACGCTTCAATTTCAGTATAATCGTTGCCTTTGTCCTTGCCGCCCAGGATGAGCACGGTCTTGGTGGTCATGCTTTGCAGGGCGTACCAGCAGGAGTTGACGTTGGTGGCCTTTGAGTCGTTGATGAAGTGTACGCCACCTACGTCGCACACCTTCTCCAGGCGGTGCTCTACCCCCTTGAAGTCGCTCAAGGCCTGACGGATATCTTCTCTCTTGACACCGGCCAGATTGGCTGAGATACCTGCAGCCATGGAGTTATAGAGGTTGTGCGTGCCTCTCAGGGCTAGTTCCTCCTGCTCCATGTTGAAGGCAATGGGTTGTTCGATTTTCATCTGGCCATCTTCCACATAGGCTATCACTCCTTTTTCCTTGACAGCTGCGAAGGGGTAGAGGCGTGCCTTGATGCCATGTTTCTCCAGCTCGCGGCGGATGATGGGGTCGTCGTTCCAGAAGATGAAGGCATCCTCTGCGGTCTGGTTCTGTGTGATGCGGAATTTGGCATCCACGTAGTTCTGCATGTCGTAGCCGTAGCGGTCCAGGTGGTCGGGCGTGATGTTCATCAGTACGGCAATGTTGGCACGGAAGTCGTACATGTTGTCCAATTGGAAGGAGCTGAGCTCGATGACATAGTAGTCGTGCTGCTCTGTGGCCACCTGTAAGGCCAGACTGCTACCGATATTGCCTGCCAGGCCTACGTTGAGGCCTGCACTCTTCAGGATATGATAGATGAGTGAGGTGGTAGTCGTCTTCCCGTTGGAGCCAGTGATGCAGATCATCTTGGCATTGGTATAGCGTCCGGCAAACTCAATCTCGCTGATCACAGGAATCTGCTTTTCGCGGAGCTTGAGTATCAAGGGGGCATCACAGGGAATACCGGGGCTCTTCACCACTTCATCAGCCTGCAGAATGCGTTCCTCCGTATGGTGTCCCTCCTCCCACTCGATGCCGTAGCGGTCGAGCAATGCCTTGTAGTGGGGTTTGATCAATGAGGTGTCGCTTACGAAAGTCTCAAAGCCTTTCACCTTGGCCAGTACAGCTGCACCCGCTCCGCTCTCGCCGGCACCCAATATAATGATTCGTTTCATGCGTTATATGAATATTTAAGTTCTTATCTTTATTAACTTTAAGAAATTGCTTTATGGTAACTTGTAATCCGTAACCCGCTATCTAATCTTTAAGGTGATGATGGTGATGGCCGCCAGGATGATGGTGATGATCCAGAAGCGGACGGTTATCTTGGATTCATGAAAGAGTTGCTCCGGCTTGGTGAAGACCACTGAGCATCCCTCTTCCACGATGCTCATTGAGGTGCGGAAGTGGTCGTGAATAGGGGCCCGCTTGAAGAGGCGCTGCTTCACTCCCTTGCGCTTACCGGCTTTATAGTAGTACCGCTGGAGAATGACAGAGAGGTTTTCCACCAGGAAGATGCCGCACAGGATGGGGATGAGCAGCTCCTTATGGATAATGATGGCGATGACGGCGATGATGCCGCCGATGGTCAGACTGCCTGTATCGCCCATGAAGACCTGGGCCGGATAGGCGTTGTACCAGAGGAAGCCGATTAAGGCACCGATAAAGGCGCAGATGAAGATGACCAGCTCCTCACTGCCGGGAATGTACATGATGTTGAGGTAGCCCGCATACTCGATGTGGCTGGAGACGTAGGCCAGGATGCCGAGTGTGGCCCCGATGATGGCTGAGTTGCCCGCCGCCATTCCGTCCATCCCGTCATTTAGGTTAGCCCCATTGGAGACTGCTGTCACGACAAAGATGGTGACCAGCACAAACAGCACCCAACCGGCTGGACGTGCGTAGCGGCCCATGAAGGCTGTCAGGTCGGCGTAATCCAGGTTGTTGCTCTTCACGAAGGGGATGGTGGTCTGTGTGGCTTTAATCTCCTTGGCAGCGTGGACGACAGTAATCTGCCCGCCTGGCTGCTTCATCTCGATATTCTCGCGGATGACCACCTGTGGGCTGAAGTAGAGCGTGAGGCCTACGATGAGGCCAAGACCTACCTGACCGATAATCTTAAACTTGCCATGCAGCCCCTCCTTATCGTGGCGGAAGGTCTTGATGTAGTCATCGGCGAACCCTAATGAGCCGAGCCATACAGTCGTGATGAGCATGAGCAACATATAGACGTTATCCAGCTTCCCGAGCAGCAGGCAGGGGATGAGGGTGGCAAAGATGATGATGACACCTCCCATGGTGGGTACTCCTACTTTGTTGACCCCAAAGGGGTCGATGCGTGCATCGCGCTGGATTTCGGTAAGCTGTTTGCTCTTGAGCAGACGGATGAAGTAGCCTCCCCAAGCCGTTGAGATAATCAATGCAATGAGGATGGCCATCAATGACCTGAAGGAGATGTAGCTGAATACACCTGCGCCAGGAATGTCGTACTTATCAAGCCATTGGAATAAATAATAAAGCATCTCTGTTATTTCTGTTATTTATCGCTAAAGTTCTCTATCCTATCGTATCTTCTGTTATTCGTTGTCGAAAATCTCTCGCAGCACCTCTTTGTCGTCGAAGTGGTGTTTTACGCCTTTGATTTCCTGATAATCCTCATGGCCCTTGCCTGCTACGAGGATGACATCGCCCTTCTTAGCCATCATGCAAGCCGTGCGGATGGCTTCACGGCGGTCGGTGATGGCAATGGTCTTCCGGAGGTCGTCACCTTCGAGTCCGGCTTGCATGTCGCGGATAATCTGTTCGGGTTCCTCAAAGCGGGGGTTGTCGCTCGTCAGGATGACGCGGTCGCTCAGTCGGGCAGCCTCCTTGGCCATGATGGGGCGTTTGCCCTTATCGCGGTTGCCGCCAGCACCGGCTACGGTGATTACCTCACCCCGCCCTTCCAGCACGCCATGGATGGCATTGAGCACGTTGACCAGGGCATCGGGGGTGTGGGCGTAATCCACGATGGCTGTGTAGCCCCGTCGGGAGCGGATGGCCTCAAAGCGGCCACTTACGGGGTAGAGTGTACTCAGGATGACAAGGGCCTCCTCCTCGCTCTTGCCGAGCAGCACGGTGGCTCCGAGTACGGCCAGCAGGTTGCTGGCATTGAAACGGCCGATGAAGTGGACGGCGGTCTCACGTCCGTCTATGTCAAGCAGCATCCCCTCGAAGTGGCTTTCGATGATCTTGGCCTTGAAGTCGGCTGCCGTGCGCAGGGAGTAGGTGTGGACGTGGCTGCGCGTATTCTGTGTCATCACGCTGCCATTCTTGTCGTCGAGGTTAGTCAGACTGAAGGCCTCGGCTGGCAGGTCATCGAAGAATTGCTTCTTGGCCCGCAGGTAGTTGTCGAAGGTCTTGTGGTAGTCTAGGTGGTCACGGGTCAGGTTGGTGAAGATACCTCCAGCAAAGCGCAAGCCGCTGATGCGATGTTGCACCACGCTGTGGGAACTTACCTCCATGAAGGCGTATTCGCAACCCGCATCAGCCATGCGGCCAAGCAGGCGATTGAGCGTGATGGGGTCTGGCGTGGTATGTTCGGTGGGTACAGGCTCATCGTCGATGTAGTTGCATACGGTGGAGATGAGTCCGGCCTTGTGGCCGAAGGCACGCATCATGCGGTAGAGCAGGGTGGCGATGGTGGTCTTGCCGTTGGTACCGGTTACACCCACCAGCTGCATCCGTTGCGTGGGGTTGCCGTAGAAGGCTGTTGCCAGTCGGCCTGTGCTCTCTTCGCTGTCGGCCACGACCACCAATGTTACCTTCCCTTCTGCTTCAGCGGGCAGTCGTTCGGGTAATTCCTGGCAGACGACCACGGCCGCTCCCTGCCGGATGGCTTGGGGTATGTAGGTGTGGCCATCGGCTTGTGTGCCCTTTACGGCAATAAACATGGAACCGGCTTTGACAGCTCGCGAGTCAATCTCTATATCAAGTACTTCCACCTCCTGTGGACCAATCACGCGGAGCGGCTCTATGGCTTTCAGTAGTTCATTCAGTTGTTTCATAATCATCAATTCCTATTGTCTCATATTATGTTTCCTATATAAATATAAATGCTTTATCCTGCCATTTTGTTGTCAGTTGAGCGTCAGGTGGATGGTGCGACCTTTGGCCCGGGTTGTCCCAGGCTCTATGCTTTGGCGCTTTACGCGGCCCACGCCCGAGAGCTGTACCTTCATGCCTGCGCTCTCTAGCAGATAGACCGCATCGCGTGCCCCCATCCCGATTACCTTAGGCACCACATCACCTTTGGGCTCGCTCATGCCCGACAACAGGACGGCGTCTGTCCCAATCTGGGCATGTCCCCATGGGGAGTCGATGTCCCCTTCCGTGCGAACAGGGATGTGCAGGTCGGAGAGCACTTCGCGTGTCTCAGCCACGAGGCCCGGCTTCACATCGGGGATGACGACCGACAAGCTGTCGATGGCCGCTTCCAGACGGAGGCGGAGGTTGTGGGCATAGACCCGCTCTGCGATTTTTCCGAAGACGCTACCTGCCATCTGGCCGCCTGAGGCGGGGAGGCCGGGCTTCTGGATGGAGACAATCATGCTGTACTTGGGTGCCTCGCTCGGGAAGTAGCCGCAGAAGCTCACCAGATATTTCGTTGTACCGGTCTTGTAGCCTGAGGCACCTTGCGAAATCTGTGCCGTACCGGTCTTGCCTGATACGTGGAACTGCTTGCTGCCTGCTGGCTTGGCCAACCCTTGGCTGACGACCTTCTGCAGGATGTCGCGTATCTGCTCCAGGGTGCGGTCGCTGCATATCTTGGGGTTGATAACCTCTGTAGGGTACTCTTCCACCACTTGACCATCTTTGAGGGCTGCCTTGACCAGCTTGGGGCGCACCATCGTGCCGTTGTTGGCTATGGCGTTGTAGAAGGTGAGGATGTTCATCGGAGGGACCTGTGTCTCGTAGCCGATGCTCATCCAGGGCAGGGTCGTCTTGGCAAAGTAACGCTCTTTCGGCCCCCGGATGTTGGGCTTACCCTCTCCCCTGATTTGGAGGTGGAGGGGCTGGTCGATGCTCATCCGCTTCAGGCCATCGACAAACTTCTGGGGATTGCTGTGGTAGTATTTGTCAATCAGGTAGGAGACGCCGATATTGCTCGACACCTCCAGGATGCGGGTCACGTTGATGGTGCCATAGCCTCCCCGTGCCCAGTTGTGGTCGCGCATGCGTGAGCCGTGCATCATCATCACGCCATTGCCGGTATTAACCTCAGTATCAGGTGTGATGTAGCCATCCTCCAGGGCCACCATGATGCTGGCAGTCTTGAATGTAGAGCCTGGTTCGAGCATGTCGCTGATGGCGTTGCTGTGCATCTCGTAGTAGTTGCCGTCGTTGCCCCGGGTCATGTTGACCATGGCCTTGATCTCGCCTGTGGCCACCTCCATGAGCACGACTACGCCGGTGTAGGCATTGATTTCGCGGAGCTTATCCACCAGCGCTTTCTCGCAGATGTCCTGCATGCTGACGTCCAGTGTGGTCTGTATGTCACAGCCATCCACGGGGGCGCGGTCCACGATGTTGAGGTATCTGTTCTTCACCTTCTGGCGGTGTGTGATGCCGTCGCGTCCGCGAAGCAGGGAGTCGAAGGCCAGCTCTATGCCGCTGCGTGCGCCTTTGGCCGTATCGGCGTAGAGTCGTCCCAGGGTCTGCTCGGCCAGCGAACCGAAGGGGCGTTTGCGCTGGTTGAAGACCTGTTCGTGGAATCCCCCTTTGTAACGGTTCATACGGAAGACGGGCAGCCGCTTGGCCTCCTTGTACTGGATGTAGGAGATGCGCCGGCGCTTGTCGGGCAGGATGTTGTAGTTGCGACTCTTGATTTTCCTTCCTTTCTGCAGGTGGGTCTTGAAGGTCTGGGCGCTGATGTCGGGGAATATGCGGTGCAGTCCGCGGCAGATGGTGTCGAGGTGGTGCTCCAGGAGCGTATCGCGGCGGTACTGCTCTTTGGCGCGACGCTTCTCGTCCGTCTCCCCCGTCATGAAGTCAAGGTAGATCTTGTATTCGGGCAGGGATCCGGCCATCAGCTTGCCGTCGGCACTGAGGATGTTGCCTCGGGCCGGCTTGACGCTGACATTCTCCTTGACGAAGCGCTGGGCCACGGCATTCCAGTAGTCGCGCTCCTTGAACATGATGAGGGCGGCCTTGACTACCACGGCTATACCAACGAGCGCCATGACCAGCATGACGAAGAAGTAGCGCACCATGATGCTTTTTTTATCTACTGACATAGTCTGTTTTACTTTTCTTGTATCCGTTATCTTATCCTGTCTAGATGTCTCAATCGGGAGCTTTGCGTCTTTTGCCCGACGGCTCCGTTGCCTCAGCCTTGCTTAGTCCGGCACGAGGTAAGGCGGGTGTGTAGAGGTCTGGAGGGTACTGCCGTTGGCGTTGATGTATTGCTCAATGTTGCTCTGCCGGCTCTTTTCCATCAGCTCCGAACTCCGTGTCAGGGCATCGTACTTCATGTCAATCAGCTCCTTCTTCAGGCGGTCCAGTTCCAGCATCTGCTGCTGGCAGGCGTAGCGGTTGTGTACGTAGAAGATGACGAGCAGCATGATGAGTACAATCAGTTTGGTCTGCCGGCGGAAGAAGTCGGTGGCCAAGATATCTCCGCCCACGATGCTCTTCCAGTGGCCGAGTTGTTGCCGGCCACGTGAGGGTTTCTTCTTTTTCTCTTTATTTTCGTTTTCGCTCATTCTTTTTTCCTTTCTGTTGTCTTTGTTCCATCTCCTTCCATCCTTTGGCGCTTTATGCCTCCGTATCTTCCTCTTCCTTCAGGGGGAGGCGTTCGGCGATGCGGAGTTTGGCGCTGCGGGAGCGTGGATTTTGCTCCACCTCCTCGGGTGTGGGGGTGATGGGTTTGGTGGGTGTCATGCGCAGGGGGCAACGGGTATGGCCGAAGAAGTCGGTCTCCACACGGCCTTCGATGTTGCCGCTCTTCATGAAGTTCTTCACCATGCGGTCCTCGATGCTGTGGTAGGTGATGACTACGAGCCGTCCACCTGGCCGGAGGCTCTTGACTGCGGCCTGCAGCATTTCGCTCAGGGCATCGGTCTCGTGGTTGACCTCCATGCGGAGGGCTTGCATGAGCTTGGCCAGCTCCTTCTTCTCGCGCTGGCGGGGCATGAGGGGTGAGGCTACGGCGAGCAACTGCTGCATGGTGAGCAGGGGCTCGGTGGCGCGTGCCTTGACCAGGGCCGAAGCCAGGCGGCGGCTGTTGGGCAGCTCGCCGTAGAGGGCGAAGATGGTCTGTAGCCGCTCCTCGGGGTAGTCGTTGACCACGTTGGCGGCCGTCAGGGTGGCCCGTTGGTTCATGCGCATGTCGAGCGGAGCTTCAAACCGGAAGGAGAATCCGCGCGAGGCATCGTCCAGGTGGTGGCTCGATACACCTAGGTCGGCCAGGATGCCGTCAGCCGGCAGGGCATCGTAGTAACGCAGGAAGTTGGTCAGGTAGCGGAAATTGCTCCTAACGAAGGTGAAACGCTCATCGCGGGGAGCACGGCTGATGGTGTCCAGGTCCTGGTCAAATCCGAGTAGCCGTCCGCTTTGGTTGAGGTGGGAGAGGATGGCGCGCGAGTGTCCACCGCCTCCAAACGTCACATCGACGTAGGTGCCTGATGGATTAATGTTCAGTCCTCCAATGCTTTGCTCAAGCATTACGGGGACGTGATACTCCTGTTGTGCGCAATCCTGTTCCATAGGTTGTAGTCTGTTTTTACCCTTGTTCCACATTCATTTCAAATTCAGCGGTAAAATTACGCATTTCTCTGTAATTACCTGCAATTTTTCTTCAAAAAACTTTCGTAAAGTTTTCAACATGCGGTGAATAACGTGCGGGGAGGTCTCTCTCAGTTGAGCGACCTCCCCGCCTGTGTAGGGTATAGTAAGTGCGTTGGGTGGTTACATCCGTTCGGGTACCTCGATGCCCAGCAGGCTCATGCCGAGGCGAACGATCTTGGCCACCTCGGCCGAAAGGGCCAGTCGGAAGGCTTTGACGTCGGCATTCTCCTCGCGCAAGATGCTGAAGTCGTGGTAGAACTGGTTGTACTCCTTGACCAGGTTGTAGCAGTAGTTGGCGATGACGCTGGGCAGGTAGTCGGTACCGGCCTGGCGCACTACGGCGGTAAAGTCGGCCAGCATCTGTACGAGTCCCTCCTCTTTCTCGCTCAGCTCAATGCCGGTGTGAAGCGTGGTGGGCAGGGTGATGCCTTGCTCAGCGGCTTTGCGGAGTACAGAGCGGATGCGGGCGTAGGTGTATTGGATGAAGGGGCCGGTGTTGCCGTTGAAGTCGATGCTCTCCTTGGGGTTGAAGGTCATGTTCTTGCGGGCATCCACCTTGAGGATGAAGTACTTCAGAGCTCCCAGTCCCACGATGCGGGCGATGTCCTCGGCCTCCTCGGGAGTCAGCCCGTCGAGCTTGCCTAGCTCGTTGCTGGTCTCGCGGGCAGTATTGACCATCTCGTCCATCAGGTCATCGGCATCCACTACGGTACCTTCGCGGCTCTTCATCTTGCCCTCGGGCAGTTCCACCATGCCGTAGGAGAAGTGGACGAGGCTCTTGCCCCACTCGAAGCCCAGGCGGTCGAGCAGGATAGAGAGCACCTGGAAGTGGTAGTTCTGCTCATTGCCCACCACATAAATCATCTTGTCGATGGGGAAGTCGCTGAATCGTTGTTCGGCTGTGCCAATGTCCTGCGTCATATAGACCGAGGTGCCGTCGGCACGCAAAAGGAGTTTGTGGTCAAGTCCTTGCGGGGTGAGGTCAGCCCATACCGAGCCATCCTCCTTGCGGTAGAAGAGTCCCTTCTCCAGTCCTTCGAGCACCTTCTTCTTTCCCTCCAGGTAGGTGTTGCTCTCGTAGTAGATCTTGTCGAAGCTGACTCCCATGCGGGCGTAAGTCTCGTCAAATCCGGCATAGACCCAGTCGTTCATGCGTTGCCACAGGGCACGTACTTCGGGGTCGTTGGCCTCCCACTTGACCAGCATTTGGCGGGCCTCCTTCATCAGGGGCGATTCGGCTTCGGCCTTTGCCTTGGCCTCCTCCTCATTCATGCCCTGAGCCTGGTATTGGGCCATCAGCTCCTTGACCTCCGCCTTGAAGTGCTTTTCAAAGGCTACGTAGTAGTCGCCTATCAGGTGGTCGCCCTTCTTACCGCTCGACTCGGGTGTCTCGCCGTTGCCATATTTCAGCCAGGCCAGCATTGACTTGCAGATGTGTATGCCGCGGTCGTTGACGATGTTGGTCTTCACCACGCGGTTGCCGTTGGCGGCAATGATGTTGGCCAGGGCGTTGCCCAGCAGGTTGTTGCGCACGTGTCCAAGGTGGAGGGGCTTGTTGGTATTGGGTGAGGAGTATTCGATCATTACCAGAGGTGAGTGCTCATCGGCCTGCGTGAGGCCATACTGCTCCTCACTGCGGATGGCTTCCAGCAATTCGATCCAGGCCTGTGAGGCGATGGTCAGGTTGAGGAAGCCCTTCACTACGTTGTATTCAGATACTACGTTTGTATTGTCCTTCAGGTAGTTACCAATCTCTTGAGCCGTCTGTTCGGGGGCTTTGCGCGACATGCGCAGGAAGGGGAAGACCACTAGTGTGAGGTGTCCCTTAAACTCTTTCTTCGTTTTCTGCAGTTGCACCTGTTCTGCAGGTACATCGTGGCCGTAGAGCGCCTTGAGGGCACTTTGTACGGCGGCGACCAGTTTCTGTTCGATATCCATATTTATAAATAAGTAGTCTTTAGAGCGTGCAAAGATAGTGCAAACTGAGAGAACTAGCAAAAAGAAGCTTGCTTTTTTTGTTTTCCGAGGTGCAGTCTAGCTTATATAAAGATAGTGCAAACTGAGTGCATGGTGTGTTAATTATTTGTTAAACTCTTAAACGCTTATGACTCGTCCCTTGGGGCAGGCCTTAATTTTGTGCTCAAGCTATAGCACTATCAACATAAATCGATCGATGATGAGTAAAAACAAATTAATGATTAAAGAGTTCTCCTTGCTTTGCGGGGTGACGGTCAAGACGCTGCGTCACTACGAGAAGATAGGCCTGCTGCAACCGGCCGAGGTGGATGAGTGGACGGGCTACCGCTTCTACAATGTGGCGCAGATGCAAATCCTGGCCAACATCCGCAGGCTCAAGCGGATAGGGCTTTCGCTTGACGAGATTCTCGATCTGAGTCTGGGCGGTACGCTCATCCCTTCACCGGAGCTGCTTCAGCAGAAGATTGCTGCTTGCCGCGATGAACTGGAGGCTGTGAAGCGCCGTTATGACCTGCTCTGCGAGATGGTGGACTCACAAAACAAATTATTTAACATGGAAAATTTTTCTATCGGCTCTTTGCCTGAGATTATCGTAGCCTCTCATCGTGAGGTAATCCCCACCTATGCCGACCTGGGTCGGCTCTGCTGGGAGAAGATTGGACCTGAGATGGCCCGTCTGGGTTGTAAGTGTGTGGAACCGGGTTATTGCTTCACTGTGGAGCACCATGAGTACCGTCCTGAGCAGATTGACATTGAGTATTGTGAACAGGTGGAGGAGATGGGGCGCGACTCGGACATCATCAAGTTCAAGCGCTTGCCTGCCATTCCGAAGGTGTTGTTCGTGAAGCATGTAGGACCGTATGAGCGATTTTATGACACCTTTGTAGAGGCTTTCCGCTACATGGATGAGCATGGGTTGCAGCTTGCTGGCCAGCCACGCACCAGTTATGTGGATGGAGTGTGGAACCAGGAGAATCCCGAGCTTTGGCTCTCGATTCTCCAGATTCCTCTTGTCTGATTGATGCGTGATGTGAGGGTGTTTTCGGGCGGATGTGTTTCTGCCCGAAAACATTCCTTTTTTCTTTCTCTTTTGGCTAAAGAGAAACAGAAATGCTTTTTTTTTATTCTTTCTTTGTTCTAGTTGCTTCTTTCTTTTCTTATATAGTGACTTCTTTCTTTTTTAAAGTTACTCCTTCTTTCATCTTTTGCACGAGCAAAAGAGAAAGAAGCAAAGAGAAAACTCGCCGTCTGCACCTGCGGGGCTACTCCGAGGGGAGTCGGGCTAAAGCAGAAAAAACTCGCTTCGCTCAAACAGGTTTCTGCTTTTTTACGCCCTCATTTCCCCTCTGCGCTTCACGCCCCTCCGGTGAGGCCGGATCCTTATTTAGCTACCAGCTCTTTTCTAGCTACAAGCTACAAGTTCTTTTTCTAGCTACTAGCTCTTTTTTTTAGCTACGAGCTACAAGTTGCTTCCAGTCTTTTTTGGCGTTACAAACGTTACAATCATTACAGTGTTTATTTGCATACCTTTTCTTCTTGTGTGGTGGTATGTGTGGGCGTTTTTTGCTGTAACGTTTGTAACGTTCGTAACGCTATGGCCTTTCTTTGCCTTTTCTTCTTACCCTCTTCTAATCCTCTTCGTATTCCCTTCCTTTTCCCTTCTTTTCTCCACGGATTGCTTGTAGAACCGTGGAGGAACCTCGGGGGAAGTGTAGCATCCCGTTATGAATGGTTTCCATCCGCAGGGGCAGGCTTTGCCTGCAAAGAGGTCGCAGCTTTGCTGCGTAGTTTTTAAGGGCAACCCCGTAGGGGCACAGGCTTCGTTGCCCTTACCAGAAGAGTTGAGGTCGGCAGACCTCAATTGAGCCCTTCCCGAGGGGGAAGGGTCTGGGATGGGGCTGACCCCTCTCCTTAGGCAAGGAGAGGGGACGGGGTGAGGTTGTGAAACCTCCGCTGGCAAGCGAGCAAGCAGCTTGTAAAGCTTGCGACCACGCGAGCAAGCAGGTCGTGAAGCCGCAGCTGGCAAGCGAGAAGGCAAAAAGCCTTTTGCAGAAGGATTTTAGCGAAAATCCTTCAACAACCTCCGCAGATGCTGTCTTGTGAAGAAGATACGGCTCTTCACCGTCCCTATCGGCAGGTCGAGTCGGTCGGCTATCTCGCGGTACTTGAATCCGTGCAGGTGCATGCTGAAGGGGATGCGGTAAGCATTGGGCAGCTCGCGCATGATGCGGTGGATCTCCTTTACGTCGTAGGCCAGCTCCGTACTTTCGTACGCCATGTCGCTCGGGCGACTCAGGTAGTAGAGCCCCTCTGTGGTGTCGGCAAAGGTCTGATCGCGGACCGCCTTGCGGTAGTCATTGATGAAGATGTTGCGCATGATGGTGAAGATCCACCCCTTGAAGTTGGTGTCCGGGGTGTACTTGGCCTCATTGTCGAGCGCCTTCAGCGAGGTCTCCTGCAGCAGGTCGTTGGCTCGTTCGTGGTCGGCTGTCAGCTTGAGCGCGAAGTGTCGCAGCTCCTCTTGCATGTTGAGCAAGTTCTGGATGAAGATTCTACATTCTCTCATAATCGTTTGTTGTTTTTTGGGGGATTTCGTGGTGCAATTTTACCCACGATATTCCTATGCAATCCACCTTTTTTTATCAATTATAGACCTAAAAACTGTCAAATGATGTTTATTGGGTGCAGTTTGACAACATTTGGGTGTACTTTTCGGCCAAAAAATTGCATTAAATTAAAAAGATGAGTTACTTTTGCGCTTTGTAACAACGATAATGCAGCATGGCAGACGAATTATTCTTAATTGACATAGACCGGATTCTCCGGGAGAAGGCACCATCGAAGGCCAAATACATACCTGGATTCGTGGTGTCCTATCTCAAGCACATCGTCCATCAGGAGGAGCTCAACGAATTCCTTACGCGCTCCAACGGCAAGATGGGTGTGGAGTTTCTAGAGGCCTGTATGGAGTTTCTCGACGCGCATCTCGATGTGCATGGCTTGGAGAACCTGCCCGATGACGGCCGGCTCTGCACCTTCGTGTCCAACCATCCTCTGGGCGGACAGGATGGCATCTCCCTGGGTTACATCCTGGGCAAGCATTATGATGGCCACGTGAAGTACCTGGTCAATGACCTTCTTATGAACCTCCATGGGTTGGCTCCCCTCTGCATACCCATTAACAAGACCGGGCGGCAAGCCAAGGATTTCCCCCGGCAGGTGGAGGCCGGTTTTGCATCCGACAACCACATCATCATGTTTCCCGCAGGGCTCTGCTCCAGGCGGCAGCAGGGCGTCATCAAGGACCTGGAATGGAAGAAGACCTTCGTCACCAAAAGCGTGGAACACCAGCGCGACGTAGTGCCCATCCACTTCGAAGGGCGCAACTCCGACTTCTTCTACAACCTAGCTAACCTCTGCAAGACGCTCGGCATCAAGTTTAACATCGCCATGCTCTATCTCGCTGATGAGATGCTGAAGAATCGCCACAAGACCTTTCGTGTGACCATCGGCAAGCCCATCCCCTGGCAGACCTTTGACCGCTCGCGCTCAGCCACCGAGTGGGCCCAGTACGTCAAGGATGTGGTCTATACCTTATAATATAACTGAACCATTAAACGGACAACAACAAGACAACAGATATGGAAGAAGAGATTATCGCTCCAATCAGTAAGGAATTAATCAAAGCCGAACTGACTGAAGACAAGCGGCTGCGGATGACTAACAAGAGCAACAACCAGATCTACATCATCACGGCCCACGATTCGCCCCACACCATGCAGGAGATAGGGCGCCTGCGCGAGATAGCCTTCCGGGCTGCCGGCGGCGGCACGGGCAAGTCGGTCGATATTGACGAGTACGACACGATGGACAATCCCTACAAGCAGCTCATCGTGTGGAATCCTGAGGCGGAGGAGATCCTGGGTGGTTACCGCTACATCCTCGGTACCGACGTGCGCTTCGACGAGCAGGGTGCCCCCATCCTGGCCACCGCCCACATGTTCCACTTCTCCGACCGCTTCTTGCGTGAGTTCCTGCCCACCACCATTGAGCTGGGACGCTCGTTTGTCACCCTGGAGTACCAATCCACCCGTGCCGGCAGCAAGGGCCTCTTTGCCCTCGACAACCTCTGGGATGGGCTGGGGGCGCTTACCGTGGTGATGCCCAATGTAAAGTACTTCTTCGGCAAGGTCACCATGTACCCCTCGTACAACCGCCTGGGTCGCGACATGATCCTCTACTTCATGCGCAAGCACTTTGCTGACAAGGACAACCTCATCCAGCCCATCGACCCCCTGCGGCTCGACACCGATGAAGCCTTCCTCCATGCACTCTTCTCCAAGGAGAGCTTCAAGGAGGACTACCGCATCCTCAACGGCGAAATCCGCAAGCTGGGTTACAACATTCCCCCGCTGGTTAATGCCTACATGAGCCTGAGCCCCACGATGCGCATGTTTGGCACCGCCATCAACTACGGATTTGGCGATGTGGAGGAGACGGGCATCCTGATTGCCGTCGATGAGATTCTGGCAGAGAAACGTCTACGTCACATCGAGTCCTTCCTCGAAAACGAACCCGATGCCCTCTGCATCACCTCGGGAGCCCACAAACTCTTCCTTCCGGATAAGTAAAAGATACTTTTTTCTTGACAAATAGCCTGACTGTCCCCTGGAGCGATTATCCTTCGCTGCAGGGGACAGTCTTATCCCTGCCTCTACCCTTAGGCTAAACTTTCGCTAATGCGACCAGGGGATGAACTCGATTTGAACTCGATTTGAACTCGATGAAATATTAGAGATTCATCGACTTCATATCGAGTTCAAATGGGCTTCATTACGGAGGAAGTGTAGAGTAGCCTTAGAGGAGGAATAGGGGGAGGATAGAGGTAGGACGTAGGTATGATATGTTGACAAACGAAGTAATCCCGACATGGGGCTGTTGGGCTCCATGCCGGGATTACGGTATGATGACTTCTACTGTTTTTGCTACAGGAAGCTTACTTCAGGTTGCCCACCTTGATGAGGTATTCGGCAATCTGCACGGCGTTGAGGGCTGCGCCCTTCTTGATCTGGTCGCCTACGATCCAGAAGGTGAGTCCGTTGTCGTTGCTCAGGTCCTTGCGTATGCGGCCCACATAGACGGGGTCCTTGCCAGCCAGGAAGAGCGGCATGGGGTACTCCTTCTCAGCCGGGTTGTCCATGAGGACGACTCCCTCGCCCTTGGCAAAGGCTTCGCGGGCCTCCTCCACGCTGATGGGGCGCTCGGTCTCAACCCAGATGCTCTCAGAGTGAGAGCGCAGGGCCGGTACGCGCACACAGGTGGCACTCACGCGCACGTCGCTGTGCATGATCTTGCGTGTCTCGTTGTACATCTTCATCTCCTCCTTGGTGTAACCGTTGTCGGTGAAGACGTCAATCTGCGGGATGAGGTTGAAGGCCAGCTGGTAGGCAAACTTCTCCACCTTCACGGGTTCACCGGCCAGCACCTGACGGTATTGCTCGTAGAGCTCAGCCATGGCGGCAGCTCCGGCACCACTGGCGGCCTGGTAGGTTGATACATGCACGGTCTTGATGTGGCTCAGCTGCTCAATGGCCTTGAGGGCTACGACCATCTGGATGGTGGTGCAGTTGGGGTTGGCTATGATGCCACGCGGACGCTCCAGGGCATCGGCGGCGTTGACCTCAGGTACAACCAGGGGCACATCGGCATCCATGCGGAAGGCGCTGCTGTTGTCAATCATCACGGCTCCGTACTTGGTGATGGTCTCGGCAAACTCCTTCGAAGTACCTGCGCCTGCGGAAGTGAAGGCTACATCTACCCCTTTGAAATCATCG
This sequence comes from uncultured Mediterranea sp., assembly GCA_945831575.1. Taxonomy (GTDB): domain Bacteria; phylum Bacteroidota; class Bacteroidia; order Bacteroidales; family Bacteroidaceae; genus Bacteroides. The sequence goes on along the minus strand of CAMACX010000001.1, from coordinate 97,254 downwards.
TTGTGCTGTAGGAGTTTGACCTCGATCTGTTTACCGCGGAAGGTGTATTTCGTGCCTGCGCTGCGTTTCGAACCAAACAATACTAACTCGTCCACGGGGAAATTTCTTTCATCGAGCACTCGCAGGAACTCTTGTCCCACGGCTCCGCTTGCTCCAACAATTGCTACTTTCATTTTTTACGTTTTAAGTTGTGATTAATATGATGTTTTTTGTGTCAAAAAAGTCTCTTTTATTGGCTTTCTTCAAAAAACGGGTGCAAATGTATAACAATTTGTGCGATTTAGAACCAGAAAGTGAAATATTTTTCGTTATTTTGCAGCAAAAATTATATTTTGTCGCCTATGCCTTGGTTTTTAAGTAGTTTGCAACTGCCCATTACCGACCCGACGTGGATATTCTTCCTCGTGTTGGTGATGATACTTTTTGCACCCATGCTGCTCAGCCGGCTGCGCATCCCCCACATCATCGGCCTGATTGTGGCGGGGGTGCTGGTAGGGCAGCATGGTCTCAATGTGCTGGAACGCGACAGCAGTTTCGAACTCTTTGGCAAGGTGGGTATCTACTACATTATGTTCCTGGCTGGGTTGGAGATGGACATGGGGCACTTTGCCCGCCATGGGCGACGGGGGCTCTTCTTCGGCTGGATGACCTTCATCGTGCCCTTTGGCACCGGTTTGCTGGCCGGGCGCTACGTGCTCGACTACTCCTGGCTCACCTCGCTCCTGCTGGCCTGTATCTTCGCCTCCCATACGCTGGTGGCCTATCCCATCGTGGGGCGTTACGGCATGGGCAAGCAGGTCAGCGTGGTGCTCTCGGTGGTGGCTACGGCCTTTGCCGCCTTCGTCTCATTGCTTATCCTGGCCGGCATTGTGGGGGCACAGACACAGGGTGACAGCGGCTGGTTCTGGCTGCTCTTCATCCTGAAGTTTGTCTGCTACGGAGCCTTCGTCATCTACGCCTTTCCGCGTATCGGAAGGGCCTTCTTCCGTCGCTACAACGACAGCGTGATGCAGTACATCTTCGTATTGGCTCTGGTCTTCCTGAGTGCCGCCCTGGCCGAGTTGGCCGGGTTGGAAGGATTGCTGGGTGCCTTCCTGGCCGGATTGGTCATCAACCGCCTGGTGCCCAAGGTGTCGCCCCTGATGAACCGCATCGAGTTTGTGGGCAACGCCCTCTTCATCCCTTACTTCCTGATAGGTGTGGGCATGCTCATCAATGTGCGTGTACTCTTCTCGGGTTGGGCCACGCTCAAGGTGGTGCTCGTGATGGTGCTCACAGCGGTGCTGACCAAGTGGCTGGCTGCCTGGCTCACGCAGAAGATGCTCCGTATGGACCGGCTCTCGCGACGGATGATGTTTGGCTTGACCAATGCCCATGCGGCCGGTGCGTTGGCTATGGTGATGATTGGCACCAAGCTGGAGATTGCCCCGGGTGTATGCCTGATGGACGACGTGGTGCTCAATGGTACGGTGATGGTCATCCTCGCATCTTGCATCATCAGCTCCCTGGCCACGGAGAGTGCCTCGCGTGAGATAGCCATGGCCGAGGCCTCGCTCGAAGGCAACCGGGGCAGTAACCACGGCCGCTGCCTCATCACCTACTCCAACCCGATGACCGTGGATATGCTGACCGAGTTTGCCATCATGATACGCAACCCCCAGATACCTGACGGATTGCTCGGCTTGACCGTCTCCTATGACGACGACCGCGACAACCGTAAGCGCCAGCAGGGCAAGGTCAACCTGGAGCGGGCCGTGAGCATCGCCCTGGCCGCTGACGTGAAGATGAAGACCATGAGCCGTGTGAGCAACAACGTGGCCTCGGGCATCATCCACACCATGCGCGAGCAGGAGGTGGGCGAGGTGGTCATCGGCCTTCACCATCAGTCGAACATCGCTGACAACTTCTTCGGCATGATTGGTGAGAACCTGCTCAAGGGCACCCACCGCGAGGTGATGATCCTGCGGAGCCTCATGCCGCCCAACACGTGGCGCAAGGTGGTGCTGGCCATTCCCCCCAAAGCGGAGTATGAGGTGGGCTTCTACAAGTGGCTGGAGCACATCTGCCGCATGGGTGAGCAGCTGGGTTGTCGGATGGAGTTCTATACCCACGCCGAGACGGGACACTACATTGCGACATACATCCACAGCAAGCACGACAGCCTCCGCACAGAGTTTGCCGTGATGGATGACTGGGGCGACCTGCTGATGCTCACTTCGCACGTCGATTACGATCACCTGCTCGTCGTGGTGAGTGCCCGACGCGGCTTCATCTCCTATTCACCCCTCTTCGAGCGCCTACCTGACCAGATTTCGCACAATTTCAACAACAACAGCGTACTGCTGCTCTACCCCGACCAATATGGCGACCCGCAGGAGAATGTCTCGCTCTTTGCCCCCGGAGGACACCGTGGGTAGGGATTAGTGTTTAGTGTTTAGTGATTAGTGATTGTTTAATGTGGCTTACCTTTATATATTAGATGATGATGAACTTACAATATCCTGAATGGCAGCAGCGCACGCAGTTGTTGCTGGGCGAGGAGAAGATGCTTCGCCTGGCCACGGCTCGTGTGCTTGTGGTGGGCGTAGGAGGTGTGGGGGCCTATGCAGCCGAGATGCTCTGCCGTGCCGGCGTGGGACAACTCACCCTGGTGGATGCGGACACCGTACAGCCCACCAACATCAACCGTCAGCTGCCTGCCACACACGCCACCCTGGGCCGTCCTAAGGTGGAGGTGCTGGCTCAGCGCTTCCGCGAGATTAACCCCGAACTTCGTTTGCGGATTCTGCCCGTCTTCTTGAAAGATGAGGCCATCCCTGCCCTGCTCGATGAGGAGCAACCCGACTTTGTGGTCGATGCCATTGACACCCTGGCTCCCAAGTGCCACCTCATAGCCGAGGCTTTGCGGCGGAAGATCAAGATTGTGTCGAGTATGGGGGCAGGAGCCAAGAGCGATATCACCCAGGTGCGCTTTGCTGACATCTCGGAGACCTACCATTGCGGATTGAGCAAGGCCGTGCGCAAGCGACTGCAACAGATGGGCGTGAAGCGCAAGCTGCCTGTGGTCTTCAGTACCGAGCAGGCCGACCGTAGGGCCATCATCCTTACCGATGAGGAGCAGAATAAGAAATCGACCTGTGGCACAGTGAGTTACATGCCAGCCGTGTTTGGTTGCTACCTGGCTGAGTACGTTATCCGGAATCTGACAAAATAAGGATATACCTAGCTACTCGTTTACTTGTCAACTTGTTCACTGAGAAAAAGTTCCTGACTTGCAAAACTTATAAAATGATATATTTGACGCGATGATGATTGATTTACAAGGAATAACGAAAAGTTTCGGTTCGCTGCAGGTGCTTAAAGGCGTTGACCTGCAGGTGGAGCGGGGTGAGGTGGTGAGCATTATCGGGCCGAGTGGTGCCGGCAAGACTACCCTGTTGCAGATCATGGGTACCCTCGACCGACCAGATGCCGGTCGTGTGCTGATTGACGGCAAAGCCGTGGAGCAGCTCAAGGAGCGTGAACTGGCTGCCTTCCGCAACCGCCACATCGGCTTTGTGTTTCAGTTTCATCAGCTTCTGCCCGAGTTTACAGCCCTGGAGAACGTGATGATACCTGCCTTTATCGCTGGTACGTCGCGCCGCGAGGCCGAAACCAGGGCCCACGAACTATTGGACATGATGGGGCTGTCAGGGCGCGAAGGACACAAGCCCAACGAGCTTTCGGGTGGTGAGAAGCAGCGGGTGGCTGTGGCTCGCGCACTCATCAACCGTCCTGATGTGGTACTGGCTGACGAACCTTCGGGCAGTTTGGACACCCACAACAAGGAGGAACTCTACCGTCTCTTCTTCGACCTGAGGAAGCAATTGGGGCAGACGTTCGTCATCGTGACCCACGACGAAGGGCTTGCTCAGATGACCGACCGCACCATCCATATCGTGGATGGAGTTATCCAGAAGTGAGCTGGGGGGCGCACTATTCGAAGCTGAGGTAGGGTGCCACGCGCTTCAGCTCGTTGGCCGTAAACTCCTCCCATCCGCGCATGGCATCCAGGGAGGGAATGGCACCATGCCGTTCACGGTATTGCACGATGGCCCTTGACTGGCGGTAGTTGAGGTAGGGATGGGACAGCAACTGCTTCATGGTAAGGTGGTTGACTCGTAGGGGCTGGATGGCTGTGGTGTCAATCGTAAACCAGGGTTCAAGCACCTCATCGTTGAGCCTGATTTCCCGGAGTTGTTCCATACGGACGAATCCGCCCATCTTCTCTCTGTACGTTGCGATGCGTCTGGCCGTGTAGCTGCCTATGCCAGGTATCTTTTTCAGCTCGGTGGTGTCAGCCCAGTTCAGTTCGATGCGCGTCCCCTTAGGGTATTTCTCCACACGGGTATAGAGGCTGTCAGTAAAGGGCAGATAGACCGAGGGCTGCTCCGTACTTTGTGAGGGCCGTTCTACTCTATGTGAGGGTTGCTCCGTACTTTGCGAGTCGTGCTTTGCCGTGCGCCGCTCCTCCTGGCTCGAAGAACCTTGTTGCATCGGCCCATGTGCAGAGCGGGCAATCTGCTCCTCTACCGGAATGGTGACGTAGGGTGCGAGGCGGGTATAGAGCGTCTCGGTCATGCCGTAAAGCTTGCGTAAATCTACCGTTCGGCGGAAACGTCCTCCCTTGGCACGGTATTTCAGCAGATTGCGAGCCATCCAGGGAGTGAACCCCAGGCGCACTAAGGTGACAGAGTCGGCCTCGTTGGGATTGAAGGCGAAGAGTGTGTCAGCACTGTAAGTCGTGTTGCCACCGAAGGATGTATTGTCACCCGTTTGCTGTAGGCTTTGAATCCGTTTGCCGCGCTCTCTTCCTGTGCCTGTAACGCTTTGTATGGAGTCTGTGAAATGGCTGATGAGCGAGTCGCTCCTCTCTTCTACAGGCTGTTGCATCTGATTAGACCTCCACCACCAACCTCCGCCCACCGTCAGGGCGATGAGGCATATCAGAAGCAGGATGCCTCTCCGCTCAGTGGGGGTGTAAAGCAGGAAGTTCTTCAGCAGACGGAGCATTTAAACTAAATACAAAAGATAACAACTAGTATAATCAATATTAAGCCTTTCTTGTCCTGCGGATATAGCTCAGCGCAAGGGCCGTGGCCAGCATGACACCTACGCTGTTGGCGGCAAAGTCGAGCCAGTCGCCGCCACGGTAGGTGGTGCAATAGGACTGGAGCAGCTCCACTACGCCGCTGAAGGCCACAGGACAGGCCACCGCCCCTATCCAGGCATGCCACAACGGGGCCTGCTGCCTCCGGTGGGCGCGGATGAACTCCAGCCAGAGCATCCCCGACATGCCGAAGTACATGCAGCAATGCACCACCTTGTCGAGGTGCGGCCACTGGAAGAGCGGCTCGTCATCCATCGAGGGCGGCTGGAAGAATGAGAGGTAGGTCACGGCAAGGATAATCACGAGCGAAAAGGGGTATTTACGGATAAAATAGAGCATACAACTACAATAAATAGTGAAACATCTGAAGTTTTTCCTTTATTTTGGCTGCAAAAATAAAGAAAAATATCTAACTTTGCGTCGATTTGCGATTAAAACTCCCTAATTATGACTAAAAACGATAGAGCCAACTTTGGCAGTAAGATAGGTGTCATCCTGGCCTCAGCCGGATCGGCGGTAGGATTGGGCAACATCTGGAGATTCCCTTTTGAGACAGGCAACCACGGTGGTGCGGCCTTTATCCTTATATATTTAGGTTGCGTGATAGCCCTGGGCATACCCATCATGATTGCCGAATTCCTGATTGGACGGCGCTCGCGTGCCAACACGGCCGGTGCATACCGCCTCCTCTCTCCCGGCACGCAATGGAAATGGGTGGGTCGCCTCGGGGTGCTGAGCGGATTCCTCATCTACAGCTTCTACTCCGTGGTGGCCGGCTGGACGCTGGAGTACATTGTGCAGGCGGTGAGCGGAGGGCTCAGCGGGCAGAGCACGGAGGGGTTCATCTCCACCTTCAATACCTTCGTGAGCAACCCGTGGCGACCCGCCCTGTGGACGATAGCCTTTGTGCTGCTGACCCACATCATCATCGTGCGTGGGGTGGAGCGGGGCATCGAGCGATCCTCCAAGATTCTGATGCCGCTACTCTTCATCCTGCTCCTGGTGCTGGCTTGCTGCTCCATCTCGCTGCCCAACGCCGGCGAGGGGGTACGCTTCCTGCTGCAACCTGACTTCAGCAAGGTGGATAGCAAGGTGTTGCTCGGCGCCATGGGTCAGGCCTTCTTCTCGCTCTCCCTGGGTATGGGTTGCCTCTGCACCTACGCCTCCTATTTCCGCAGCGACACCAAGCTGCCCCGTACGGCGTGCAATGTAGCTGTGATAGACACCCTCGTGGCCATCCTGGCCGGATTCATCATCTTCCCTGCCGCCTTCTCGGTGGGTATCCGTCCCGACTCAGGTCCCAGCTTGCTCTTCATCACGCTGCCCAACGTCTTCCAGCAAGCCTTTGGTGCTCTTCCCCTGCTGGCCATGCTGCTCTCGCTGCTCTTCTACGTGCTGCTGGCCTTGGCGGCGCTCACCTCCACCATCTCGCTCCATGAGGTGGGCACGGCTTACCTGCACGAGGAGTTCAACTTCAGCCGCAAGAAGGCTGCCACACTGGTCACCACCTGCTGTGTGGTATTGGGCATCCTCTGCTCGCTCTCCCTCGGTGTGGGCAGCCACTTGACGCTCTTTGGCATGACGCTCTTCGACCTGTTTGACTTTGTCACGGCCAAGATTATGATGCCCGCCGGCGGCCTTTTCATCGCCCTTTTCGCTGGATGGTACCTCGATAAGCAGATCATCTGGGAGGAAATCAGCAACCATGGCACCCTGAAAGTACACATCTACAGGGTGTTGCTGATAGGCCTGAAGTACGTTGCCCCCATTGGCATCACGCTCGTCTTCCTCGACCAGCTCCACGTCTTCGGGTAATGCGCTCTGGGAACCACCGATTTTCACGGATAGAACAGATTTTGCACGGATTATCTTTTTTTGAGGTCTGTAAAGCCTTGTCATGATGGTCAATAGTCATTAGTCATTAAGCATTTTGGATTTGAGAGGCATGATTTTACTCTACTCCTCTTAATGACAAATGACAATTAACCATCGTGACACTTCATGACATGCTCATGATTAGGAGCAATTAGGACTCATATAGGAGGAACAGAGGGGTCACAGCAGCTCGATGAGGCGATTCAGGTGGATGCCGTTGGAGCCTTTGATGAGGATGGTCTGTCCTAGTGGCGGGTTGGCGCTAAGCACCTCCTTCAGGGCCTCTACATCAGGATAGGTGGGGTAGGAATGGCGCGCTGCGGCAAACTCACTGCCCACGAGCATCACTTGTCCGAAGCCGCACTCCATGAGGTAGTCAGCCACCCGTTGGTGCTCGGCAGCACTCTCTGCGCCCAGCTCGCGCATGTCGCCCAGTATCAACAGCTTCTGCTCCGCTTGCATGTTCCTGAAGTTGCGCAGCGCCGCCATCATGCTGGTGGGGTTGGCGTTGTAGGCATCAATAATCAAGGTGTTACGCGCTGTCTGCATCAGCTGCGAGCGGTTGTTGGTCGGAGTGTAAGCGGTGAGGGCCGCATCAATCTCCTGCGGCTCAATGCCGAAGTGGCGGCCTATGGTGATGGCAGCCAAGGCATTGCAGAAGTTGTATTCGCCGATGAGCAGGGTTTGCACCGGGTGCTCCTCCCGGCTACCGGCTTCGTGCCAGCAGAGGGAGAGGTAGGGCGAGTTGCCCGTGATGTGTCCGCTGATGGCCAACTGCTCATCTTCGCTGCGCTCTCTGCGAGCGCCGATTCCCTCGCATCCAGCTGAGTCCTGGCAAGCGTTTTCCTCTCGGCCATAGCATATCAGGTTTAAACCCTCTGCAATAGCCATCAGGTAGGGGTTGTCGTGGTCGATGAAGACGGTGGCATGGTCCTTTGCACGCAGGAAGTCGTAAAGCTCCCCCTTGGTGCGTATCACCCCCTCCAGGGAGCCAAAGCCCTGCAGGTGGGCCTTGCCCACATTGGTGATGAGCCCATAGTCGGGTTCGGCAATCTCCACCAACTCCTTGATATCCCCCGGATGGCTGGCACCCATCTCCACCACGGCCAGTTCATGCTCCGGCTTGAGGCGGAGCAGGGTGAGCGGCACCCCGATGGCGTTGTTCAGGTTGCCCTCCGTGTAGAGGATATGGCGCTGACGCTTCAGCACGGCGGCGATCAGCTCCTTGGTTGTGGTCTTGCCGTTGGTACCCGTGATGCCGATGATGGGCGTGGCGAGCTGTCGGCGGTGGTAGTTGGCCAGCTGCTGCAGGGCGTGGAGGCCATCCTCCACCAGCAGGTAGCGGTTGTCACCTTCAGGCAGGTATGCCGGTTCGTCGATGACCACGTAGCGGCTACCAGCCTCCAGGGCCTTGGCGGCAAAGGCATTGCCATTGAACGAAGCCCCTTTGAGGGCAATGAACAGGGAGTCAGGGGGACAGTTGCGGCTGTCGGTGGTCACGCAGCTGCAGGATAAAAAGCTGCTGTAGAGCGTTTGAATATCAGTCATGAGTATAATTTTCATTTAATGTCAGTGCAAAAGTAGCACATTCTTTTGAAAAGTTGTGCGTATTCTTCTATTTTTTCGTAAGTTTGCAGGCTGAATGATTATTTTTCAAGCAGAATAACTAAAATGTAATGGAAATGACTGAACTACAACATCGTTATATCAACGTGAATGGCCGGTTGATGGACCTCACGCAACCGCGTGTGATGGGTATTCTGAACGTTACACCCGACTCATTCTATGCCGAGAGCCGTATGCAGACGGCTGAGGCCGTGGAGAGGCAGGTGCTCCGGCTCCTAGAGGAGGGGGCGGACATCATCGACATGGGAGCCTATTCGTCGCGCCCCAATGCCGACCACGTCTCTGCACAGGAGGAGATGGAGCGTCTGCGCAGGGGGCTGGAGGTGCTCCGCCGTGTGGCTCCCGAGGCGGTGGTGTCAGTTGACACCTTCCGTGCCGACGTGGCCCGCATGTGTGTGGAGGAGTATGGGGTGGCCATCATCAACGACATTGCCGCAGGCGAGATGGATGCAGACATGTTTCCCACGGTGGCGCGGCTTGGCGTACCCTATGTGATGATGCACATGCAGGGCACGCCCCAGGACATGCAGCTTAACCCCCACTACGATAATCTCCTGAAGGAGGTGATGCAGTACTTTGCCGACCGTGTGGATCGCCTCCGCCAGATGGGGGTGAAGGACATCGTGCTCGACCCGGGCTTCGGTTTCGGCAAGACGCTCGACCACAACTACGAGCTGCTCTCGCAGATGGAGGAGCTGGCCTGCTTTGGCCTGCCTCTGCTGGTGGGCATCTCGCGCAAGTCGATGATTTACCGGCTGCTCGGCTCCACGCCTCAGGAGTCGCTTGGCGGTACCACGGTACTCAACACCATCGCCCTGCTCAAGGGTGCACACATCCTGCGCGTACACGATGTCAAGCCGGCCGTCGAGGCCGTGAAGATCGTGGAGAAGATGCGGCAGCAGCAACCCAGACCTTGATTAAAACGTCATTTCTTATTTGTCTTTTATTTTAATCCCTATGTTTATAGATTTCAGCATAAAGGACTTTATCGACATCCTCTCCGTAGCCTTCCTGCTCTACTACAGCTACAAGCTGATGAAGGCTTCGGGGTCGATTAATGTGTTCACCGGCATCCTGGTCTTCATCCTGCTGTGGCTCGTGGTGTCGCAGGTGCTGGAGATGCGGCTGCTGGGCTCCATCTTCGACAAGCTGGTCAGCGTGGGCGTCATTGCCCTGATCGTGCTCTTCCAGGAGGAGATACGCCGCTTCCTGCTCACGCTCGGCTCGCATCAGCATGCCAGCGCCCTGGTGCGCTTCCTCACCGGTGCGAAGAAGGAGGAGCTGAAGCACGATGACATTCTCCCCATCGTGATGGCCTGCATGAGCATGGGCAAGCAGAAGGTGGGGGCCTTGATTGTGGTGGAGCACAACATGCCTCTGGACGACGTAGTGCGCACGGGCGATGTCATCAATGCCGACATCAACCAGCGGCTGATAGAGAATATCTTCTTCAAGAACAGTCCGCTGCACGATGGGGCCATGGTGGTGAGCAAGAAGCGCATCAAGGCCGCCGGGTGCATCCTGCCCGTCTCGCACAACCTGGACATCCCCAAGGAGCTGGGCTTGCGTCACCGGGCCGCCATGGGTATCTCGCAGGCCAGTGATGCCCATGCCATCATCGTGAGTGAAGAGACCGGGGCCATCTCGGTGGCCTACAAGGGGCAGTTCTACCTTCGCCTCAACGCCGAGGAGCTGGAAAGCCTCCTCATCAACGAATAACCTAATCACTAATCACTAAACACTAATCACTAGAAGCATGTTCGCATCGACCATACAAGCCATGAATCATTTCGGCGTGACGGAGGAGCTGTTGCGTCGCGTGCTAGCCGCTGCCCTGGAGATGGGGGGCGACTATGCCGACCTCTACTTTGAACATACCTTCAACAACCTGGTGGGCCTGATGGACGGTCAGGTCAATAATTGCAGTTCCAACATCGACTTTGGCGTGGGGGTACGGGTCATCGCCGGGGAGCAGACGGGTTATGCCTACGTGGAGGGGGTTACTCCGGAAGAGCTGCTGCGAGCTGCCCATACGGCGGCACGCATCGCCACCTCGGGACAACCACACCCTGTGGCGCAACGCATCGAGAAGCAGCGCACCCGCGACTGCTACCTCATTGACCAACCCTGGGAGGAGGTGGAGCTGAAGGCCAAGATTCCTTTTCTCGAGAAACTCAACAGCCGCATCTTCGCGCTCGACAACCGCGTCATCAAGGTGCAGGTCACCCTGGCTGACAGCACTTCGCACGTCTTCTTCTGCAACAGCGAGGGGGTGAGCTACTACGACTACCGCCCCATGGGGGCCTTCTCCGTGGTTTGCGTCATGCAGCAAGAGGGCGTGGTGGAGAACGGCTATGCGGCACGGGCCTTCCGCTGGGGATTTGAGATGATGAGCGATGCCCTGGTGGAGACGCTGGCTCGCGAGGTGGTGGATCACACGGCCATCCTCTTCAACGCCATCAAGCCCAAAGGGGGTGAGATGCCCGTGGTGATGGGAGCCGGGGGCTCGGGCATCCTGCTGCACGAGGCCATCGGCCATGCCTTTGAGGCTGACTTCAACCGCAAGCGCACCTCCATCTTCTGCGATCAGCTGGGCAAGAAGATCTGCAACGAGCAGATTCAGGTGGTGGATGATGCCACCATCCCTTACAACCGGGGTTCCATCCACTTTGACGACGAGGGCGTGGAGGGGCAGAAGACCTATCTCGTCAAGGATGGCGTGCTAAACAGCTACCTGCACGACCGCATCAGTGCCCGCTATTACGGGGTAGCCCCTACGGGCAATGGCCGGCGTGACAGCTTCCGCAACATCCCCCTGCCCCGCATGAGGGCTACCTACATGGAGTCGGGCACGGTCAGCGAGGAGGAGATTATCGCCTCGGTCGAGCGGGGTATCTATGTGGATAATTTTGTCAACGGGCAGGTGCAGATTGGGGCAGGCGACTTCACCTTCTACGTGAAGTCGGGCTACCTGATTGAGCAGGGTCGCCTGACCGCCCCGCTGAAGGACATCAACATCATAGGCAACGGTCCTCAGGCCCTGGCCGACATCACTCTGGTAGGCGACAACAGCACGATTGACAATGGCACCTGGACCTGCGGCAAGGAGGGACAATCGTGCCCCGTGACCTGCGGTATGCCCTCGGTGCTGGTCAGCAAACTGACCGTGGGAGGTGAATAAAATAGAGCATACAATCCCTGACTACGACATACAATCCCAGATTACAGAAAACAAAACCATGATAACAGCAGAAAACAAGCAATTGGCCCAGTGGGCCATGGACTATGCACTCAAGCACGGGGCGCAACAGGCCCGCCTCGTCCTCTATACTGAAAGCACCACCTCATTCGACTTGCGTGATGGCGCTATCGACCGCCTGCAACAGGCCTCGGAGAGCGGATTGGGCATTTCGCTCTTTGTGGATGGACGCTACGGCACCTACTCCACCAACCGGCTCCATCAGGAGGAGCTGAAGCGGTTCTTGCACCACGGCATCGAGCATACGCGCTACCTGGCCAAGGACCCTTGTCGCCAGCTGCCTGATGCCTCGCGCTACTACCGGGGCGGAATGCCCGACCTACAGCAGTTTGATGCCTGCTTCTTTACCTACGACCCCGATGAGAAGCTGGCCCTCGCCCGTGCCGTGGCCGAGGAGGCCTTGGGAAGGGATGAGCGCATCATCTCGGTGGAGAGTTCCTACAGCGATGGCGAGAGCGGCTCCTACCGCATAGCTAGCAACGGCTTTGAGGGCGAGCGGCGTGGCAGCTGCTTCGCCCTTTCGGCCAGCGTGGCCTTGCGCGGTGAGGGAGAGGCACGCCCCTCGGGCTATAGCTACATCACCTCGCTGCGCTATGACCTGCTGCCTAAGGAGGGGCTTGGCCAGCTGGCCTACGAGCGTGCTTTGCGGAAGATAGGACAGCGGAAGGCTCCTTCGGGACGCTATACGATGGTAGTCGATGCACGCTGTGTGCGCCAGCTGCTCGCGCCCATGGTGAGTGCGCTCTACGGGCCTGCCCTGCATCAGCAGAACTCCTTCCTGCTCAACAGCCTCGGCAAGCAGGTGGGTTCCCCCCTCTTCACCCTGCTTGATGAGCCCCATCTGATAGGGGCCAACGGGGCACGTTACTTCGATGGTGAGGGGGTGGCTACGCGCCCCATGCCCGTGTTTGAAACCGGGATATTGCGTACCTATTATATAGATACCTATTGTGCCTGCAAGATGGAGGTGGAGCCTACGATTGCCTCGCCCTCGCTTCTGGTACTGTCTCCGGGCGAGAAGAGCCAGGAGGAGCTGATTGCCGATGTGGCTCATGGCCTCTTCGTGACCGGTTTCAACGGGGGCAACTGCAACAGCTCCACAGGCGACTTCTCCTACGGTATCGAGGGCTTCCTGATTGAGCAGGGCCGATTGACGCAACCCGTCAACGAGATGGTCGTCACGGGCAATATGCTTGACCTCTGGCAACAGCTTGTGGCCGTGGGCAACGACCCTCGCCTGGAGTCCAACTGGCGCATCCCCACGCTCACCTTCGAGGGGGTCAACGCCAGCGGTTGCTGATTTCTTCTTTCGCCGCTCTCAATCCCTGATGAGCCGCAGTTATTTCCTCATGAGTTGCAGCTCATTCGTCATGAGCAGCTGTCAATCCATCATGAGCGTCATGTGTCCTGGCTCCATGTCGAAGAGCTTGCGGGTATATGCCGCGATGTCATAGACCGGTATCCCCTGCTCGGCCTTCTCTGGAGGCATGCACGGCTGAAAGCTAAAGCGATGCTCCACTAGGTGGTAAAGGCCGTTGTTGGCCGGAATGAGGGGGTCTTTGATGTAGAATGTCTCGCTGCCCCTTATGGCGCGGTGTGATGCGAATGTTTTCATCAGCATGGGGAGGTCCACGATGCGTGCAGCTCCGAAGAAGGTCTCTTCCTCCTTGTTCTCTGCCTCTTCGTTTTCTGCCTCTTCGATGCAGACAGGAAGTGGGGATGAGAGGCGCAGCAACTCAAAGAGGTTGCAGATGGCCCTGGGTGACGTGGCGATGTATTCCCGTACGCGGAGGGTAAAGTCGGTTCGCTCCACGATGGCGAAGGCCTCCAACTCGTCTTTCCCATTGGCTAACCCTACATTGAATCCTCCGCTCAGCCGGGTGGAATCCAGTACGAAACGGATGTCGCGGGGCGTGTGCCGCATGTTGCCGGAAAAGCGACTGTTGATTGTCGTAGTCAGCCAGTCCAAAATCAGTTCGTTGGGCAGGTCGTAGTGGAGACTCATTGATTTGATGGATGGATCGTCGGGAAAGGGGGAACCGTTCCATCGCTTATACCATCTCTTGAACGCTGGCACGAAGCCGAAGCGGCCATAGAAGGCGAAGAGCTCCTCCGTGGCGGGTATGGTGACGCAGAGGGGGATGTGCTTCTCGTGCAGGGCGAGGAGCGTCTTCTCCATCAGTTGCCCCATGAGCCCTTTTCCCCGCTGCTCGGGGGCGGTGCAGGCGGCATAGATGTAGGAGCAGCGCAGCTCCTTGCCGAAGAAGGCGTACTTGTAGGTGTCGATGTGGTGCAGCATGGCGATGACCTTCCCCTCTTCCTCGATGGTGTGGTAGTATCTGGGGTGGCCGTAATAGCTGTAAAACAGGTTGACGTAGGCTTCGTCGTCCTCGGGGAAGCAACGCAGCCAGAGGGATTTCATGCTCTCTTTCTTGGAACTCATTGGATATTTATCATTGATTCGGTATGGACCATTATTCACCATTTGAAGTTTTCTACGGGTTCGTCCCGGAGGCATGCGATGTATTTCTCCAGGATGATGGCGGGCTGGTAGGAGAGCTTGGCTTTGCGGAGCCCCTCAATGCCCAGGTCCTCCTCGCGGTTGAGGTAGGTGTATTGCTCGGGCACGTGGTTGGCAAACTCGTAGTTGATCATGGCATAGGCCCCTTCGATGCGGGTGTCTGCCTTCTCCACATGCACGCCGAAGGTATCCTGATTGATGGGTGAGCCGAAGCTGAAAGCGGCAATCTGGCCCTCCACGTGGAGGATGCCTCCCGTAAGCTGCAACTCATCAAAGTGCTCCAGGGCGTAGGTCAGGGCACGCCGTTCGTTGCCCGTGCCCTCCTGCTTGTCGCAGTCGTTGGCTTGACACCACTCCTGCTCCAGCAGCAGGCATTCGCGGATGTGGTCGGGGGTGATGGGGGTATAGGCGTAGTTGGCGTAGGTGCGCTTGAACTTGTTCACGTGGTTGCGCTTGGGCTGGAAGCGCTTGCCGCTCAGGGTGGCTAGGTCGCTGCGCAGGTAGAGGTAGTCAGCATAGTCGCGGTCGGCAGTGAAGCGAAACTGACCCGGCATGAAGGCCTCCACCTCCGAGCACATGTCGCTGCAGATGCCCAGCAGGCAGAAGGGGGCCCCCTCGCGATGGGCATCATCAATCAGGGCATGGAGCACGGCACGCAGGTCGCCTTCGCCTATCGGCATCATATAGACCAGTTGCCCCTCGGCCCGGAACTTGAGCAGCAGGAAGCCGTCCAGTTCAGCATATTGTGTGCCATACAGGAAGCGCCAGCTGCAGAGGTTGGCAAATGCGAGGTCGCAGTTGCGCCGGGGGCTACATAGGGTATAATGCTGGATGACTTCACGGTCGCTTAGGGTAATCTCTTTGAAATGTATCATGGGTTATTTACCTTTATATCATGGGTTGTTTACCTTTTCAGTAGTAGGGAAATGTGCAACTGTTTACTCAGGCCATGCCCATCAGTTCGAGGATGGTGGGGGTGAGCAGGGCGGTGAGGATGCCGTTGATGGTCAATCCCAGGCTGGCAAAGGCTCCGTACTTGCGGCTGATCTCCATAGCGGTGGAGGTACCCACGGCATGGGCTGCTGTGCCGAGGGAGAGTCCCTGAGCCATCGGACTGCCGATGCGGGTCAGTTGCATGGTCTTCATGCCGAGGATGCCGCCGAGGAGCCCCACGCAGACCACGACAGCGGCCGTGAGCGAGGGAATGCCACCCAGGGTCTTGGTCACCTCCATGGCAATCGGGGTCGTGACCGACTTGGGGGCCAGCGAATAGACAATCTCATCGGGCGCACCCATCCATCGGGCAATCAGGACCACCGAGACGATGCCCACCAAGCAGCCGGCCAGCTGGGAGAGCAGGATAGGGAGCAGTTGCTTCTTGATGGTCTCCAGCTGCAGGTAGAGCGGCACACCCAGGGCCACCACAGCGGGTCGCAGCCAAAACTCGATGAGGTGTCCTCCCTCGCTGTAACTCTCGTAACTGACGTGGGCCGACTTCAGGATGATGATCAGCAGGGCAATGGTGAGCAGGATGGGGTTGAGCAACATCAAGCCCGTACGCTTCTGCAGGCGCTTGGCCAGGAAGAAGAGACCAAAGGTGATGGCCAGCAGGAAATAGGGATTGGAAAGGAAATTCATGATTCAACGGATGCTTTTTTTTGTGCTATGGGTTATTTTATTTCAGTTTACGGGTCAGCTGGTGTACCCAGCCGGTCACCACGATCACGAGGAGGGTGCTGACCACGGAGGCTACCACGATGGGCCAGAACTGCGCCTGAATGATGTCGAAGTAGAGCATCAGCGCCACACCGGGTGGCACGAAGAAGAAGCCCAGGTTGGCCACCAGGAAATCACTCAGGCCTTGTACCCATTCCAGACGGACCCACTTTAGTTTCAGAAACAGGGTGAGCAGCAGCATACCGATGATGCTCGACGGCAGCTTCACCCCTGTCAGGAAGACCACCAGCTCACCGAGAGCCAGGCAGCCGAATAAAATCGTGCATTGACGTATCATAATAGACGTACTTTTTTGTAGATGTTTTATCGAAAAGCGGCCGCAAAGTTAGGGCTTTTATTGTTAAATTGTGCAATATTGAGCGGAACATCAAATAAAAACCAATTTTTAGCTATGTTGATAGGACAAATTAAACTAAATTTGCACCGTCAAGAAGATACTTATGGATTATCACATAACTTATCATCATATATAGTATTATGCAAAAGATTATAGACGAAATTGTTGAACGTGCGAAGGCGAACCGTCAACGCATCGTTCTTCCTGAGGGAACAGAAGAGCGCACTCTGAAGGCTGCCAACCAGATCTTGACGGATGGGGTGGCTGACCTGATTATCCTGGGTAATCCTGCTGAAATCGAGGCCTGTGCCAAATCGTGGGGTCTGGGTAACATCAGCAAGGCTACAATCATTGACCCGATGAACCACCCCAAGAAGGAGGAGTATGCCCAGCTGCTCTGCGAGCTGCGCAAGAAGAAGGGCATGACCATCGAAGAGGCCCGTAAGCTGGTGGAGAATCCGCTCTACCTGGGCTGCTTGATCATCAAGAGTGGCGATGCCGACGGACAGCTGGCTGGTGCGCGCAACACCACGGGCGATGTGCTCCGTCCTGCCCTGCAGATCATCAAGACCACGCCGGGCATCACCTGCGTATCAGGTGCCATGCTGCTCCTGACCCATGCCCCTGAGTATGGTAACAACGGTGTGCTCGTGATGGGTGACGTAGCCGTGACACCTGTGCCCGATGCCGACCAGCTGGCACAGATTGCCGTCTGCACGGCCCGCACCGCCCGTGCCGTAGCCGGCCTTGACCCCAAGGTGGCTATGCTGAGCTTCTCGACCAAGGGCTCTGCCAAGCATGAGGTGGTGGATAAGGTGGTTGAGGCCCTGGGTAAGGCCAAGTCGCTGGCTCCCGACATTGCCATCGATGGCGAACTGCAGGCTGATGCTGCCCTCGTGCCGAGCGTAGGTGCCAGCAAGGCTCCCGGTTCGGCCATTGCCGGTCATGCCAACGTATTGGTTGTCCCCTCGCTCGAAGTGGGCAACATCTCCTACAAGCTCGTGCAGCGTCTGGGTCATGCCGATGCCATTGGCCCGATCCTGCAGGGTATTGCCCGTCCCGTCAACGACCTCTCCCGTGGTTGCTCCATCGAGGATGTCTATCGCATGATTGCCATCACGGCCAATCAGGCTATTGCTGCCAAACAACAATAATCATCACCCCATAAAAACACACTATTTATGAAAGTTTTAGTACTCAACTGCGGTAGCTCGTCTATCAAGTACAAGCTCTTCGACATGGAGCAGAAGTCGGTCATTGCCCAGGGTGGCATCGAGAAGATCGGCCTGAAGGATTCCTTCCTGAAGTTTACTCTCCCCTCGGGCGAGAAGAAGATTCTGGAGAAGGACATCCCCGAACATACGGTTGGTGTGGAGTTCATTCTCCAGACATTGACCAGTCCTGAATATGGTGCCATCAAGAGCCTGGACGAGATCAATGCCGTAGGTCACCGCATGGTGCATGGCGGCGAGAAGTTCAGCGAGTCGGTGCTCCTCAACAAGGAGGTGCTCGATGCCTTCATCGCTTGCAATGACCTGGCTCCGCTGCATAACCCCGCCAACCTCAAGGGTGTACGAGCCGTAGAGGCTATCCTGCCCAATGTACCTCAGATTGGCGTGTTCGACACCGCTTTCCATCAGACCATGCCCGACTACGCCTACATGTATGCCGTACCCTACGAGCTCTATACCAAGTATGGCGTGCGCCGTTACGGCTTCCACGGCACCTCTCACCGCTACGTATCGCAGCGTGTGTGTGAGTTCCTCGGTGTATCGCCCGAAGGCAAGCGCATCATCACCTGCCACATCGGCAACGGTGGCTCCATCTCGGCCATCAAGGACGGCAAGTGCCAGGACACCAGCATGGGTCTCACTCCGCTTGAGGGCCTCATGATGGGTACCCGCAGTGGTGACATCGACGGCGGTGCCGTATCGTATATCATGGATAAGGAAGGTCTCGACTCAGCCGGCATCTCCAACCTGCTCAACAAGAAGAGCGGTGTGCTGGGCGTATTTGGCGAGTCAAGCGACATGCGCGACCTGGAGTCGGCTGCTGCCGCAGGCAACAAGCGGGCTATCCTGGCCGAGAAGATGTACTTCTACCGCATCAAGAAGTATATAGGTGCCTATGCCGCTGCCCTGGGTGGCGTGGATATCATCGTCTTCACCGGTGGTGTAGGTGAGAATCAGGCCTCTTGCCGTGCCGCCGCTTGCGAAGGACTGGAGTACATGGGCGTGAAGCTCGATGCCGAGAAGAACAAGGTACGCGGCGAGGAGATTGTTATCTCCACTCCCGACTCCAAGGTACAGGTTGTCGTGATTCCTACCGATGAAGAGCTGATGATTGCATCCGATACCGTAGCTATCCTGAGCAAGTAATTGAAGGACTAGCTTCTAGATAAGTACACGATAAAAGCCGTGCATTCCGCCGTTTCGGGTGTGATGCACGGTTTTTTTTGTGCTTTGGGGTGAAATTTTGAAGAATTTTTGCCGATTTCTGTTAAATAACTGTATCTTTGCAGCGAGGAACATATTTTACTCTTAGATATAGAAGAATATTAACTATTAAACATAAGCGTAATGAGAACACAACGTATCTACCTGCTCTCTGCAGTGCTGCTGTTTTTCCTGCAACTACAGCTGCAAGCGCAAGAGGTAAAGGTGAAATCATTCGAGAGATTGGACCGGGACTTGACAGCCCGTACACAGGAGCGTTTGGACTTGAACGATGAGCCGTGTGCCATCGTCCGTGTCTCCATCCCCAATGCCAAGGCCTATCAGTTTGAGGGCAACATCGTGGGGGATGTCATCTACAATCCGGGTGAAGCCTTGGTGTATGTCGTACACGGCTCGCGTAACCTCACCATCACGAGTGACAAATTCGGCTCCCTGAGCTACGAATTTCCCGAGGCGGTCGTCAAGCAGGTGGTGTATAAGCTGGTCCTGAAGTTTGAAGAGTCGGGTGTCAACAAATTGCGCACCCTGATTGCTCCTGTGGCAGGTGTGGGTGCCAACTTCTCTCCGGGCATCATGCTGGGCGTTGTGAAGAAGACCGGTTGGTACTTCAAGGCGAAGTATGACTTCAAGTCGGTCACTTCCGATATCGAATGCGATAAGGAGGGCAATACCGCCGAGGGCAATCCCCTCTGGTTGACCGGTCAGAAGGAGAGCAACCGTCTGGCCCTGACCACAGGTCTCATGTTGCGTCTGGGCAAGTCTTTCTATCTCTATGGCGGTGGTGGATACGGTTACCGCAAGATGACCTGGGAGACCGCTGATGCACTCTGGGCGGAATGCAACGACCAGAGCTACACAGGCGCTGAGGCCGACTTGGGTTGCATCCTGCGCACCAAGAGCGTGGCCTTTATCGCCGGCGTACAGACCAATAGTTTCAAGTATTACGAGGCCACACTTGGTATAGGCTTCCTCTTCTAAACTCTCTAAAACGAATACATTATGTCTATCTTGAAATACTCCAGATACAGCCACATACTCTTTGTGGCCATGGCATGTCTCTTGCCATCCCTCGCTTCTTGTACGGATGAGGATCTGCCCGACAATGCGGCACCCAGTCTGTCGGTACAAGAGGCTGCCAACGTGCTCCGTACCTCTGTGGTGCTGAATGGCTCGATTACAGGTGCTACCAATCAGGTCAAGACCTACGGTTTCCAGTACTCCGAGTCAGAAAACTTCCCCGCCGATAGAACGACCGACGTCCCCATGCAGGACGAGGGCCTGCCGCAGGGAGGCAATGTCACGAAGCAGGTGAAGGACCTGACCCCCAATGAGACCTACTATTACCGGCTCTACGCATCGACTGGAGCCACGACCGTCTATAGTAAGAGCGTACAGTTTCGTACCGCCAATATGTCATCGCCCCAGATTGCCAATATCGTGACAGACAGTATCGGTGAACGCGTGGTGCGCATCAGCTTTGACATCGAGGACTATGGTAACGAGGTGCTGATAGAGGTCGGCTTGGGTTACAAGAAGAGCGACTCCAAGACCTTCATCCCCGTGGCTGCCGACGAGTTGACCGCCGACGACCACTACACGGTGCAGATCACCGGACTCGATGCCGATACCCAGTACGACTTCCGTCCCTACGCCAAGAACGCAGCCGACAAAGAGGCCTCCACAGGCTCCATCGAGGGATATGGCGACATCATCAGTCAGAAGACCGCCGCCCTGCTGTCGGCCGACGTGACGACCATTGAGGTGGTTGATGACAACATCGGTATCAACTCCGTAAAGGTAGCGGGCAAGGTAGAGTCCGCCAAGGGATCAGACGGTGAGATTTCGGGATGCGGTTTCGTATGGAGTGCCACGGTCAAGAGTCCCACGATGGAGTTCTGCGATGGCTCCTTGGCCGTCAAGCCCGAGTACGACATGCTCCCCTTCACCTTCGCCGCCAACATCACCAGCCTCGACCAATCCACCACCTATTACATCTGTGCCTACGCCACCAACTACGTAGATGGCCAAGAGCGCATAGCTTATGGCGAAGTGCGTGAGATAGAGACTAAGGGATTGGCAAAACCGCAAGTGGAGTTTGTGATGGCCACCAACGACGAAGGGTACAGCTACTACGATGTGGAGACGACAGCTACCACCATTCAGGTGAAGGTCAACATCAAGAATTACGATAGCTATGCCTGTGCAGAGCGTGGTGTCATCTGGAGCAAATCGACGGCTGATATTACGCTTGATGCAGCAGGCGATAATAAGCTTGTGGTGGTCTCTGATTCAAAGCAGTTTACCGCATTAATTGAGAATCTGGAGGTTGGCTCATCTTATTTTGTTCGCGGCTATGCCATCTACAAAGCAGGCGACCAACAGGTGATTGGTTATGCAGATGCCCTGAACTGTTCTACGAGTGGCTTTACAAAGCCCTCTCTTGAATCGGTTGAGGTTAATTCAGAGAAGATTACCAGAAACAGTGCGGAGATTACAGGAAAGATTTCATCTGTGGGCAATGGTACGATTACAGAGCGTGGTTTTGTGTTGAGCCCTAGCAGTGTTACCTACTCTCCTACATTGGAGAACTGTGAACTGGTAGTGCCTTCTGATGAGTCCTTTACTTCGGTTGCTAAGGGTCTGAAGTCCAGCACAGAGTATGCAGTTCGGGCTTATGTAAAGTCCACGTTAGGGCAGTTAGAAGACATATCTTACTCGTGGAATACTTTCTTCTGGACCAAGTCTATTCAGTGGCCTGAGTTTAATAACTTGCAGGTTAAAGATGAGGAAAGGACCGTCAATTCGATTCCTGTAACCTGTGGTATTGCTTCGCTAGGAGATGGTACCCTTCAAGAGAGGGGCTTCTGCTGGCTGAAAGATACCGGATTGGGCGAATCAGTTACGTTGGAAACGTGTACGGGTAGTCAAGCAGTCACTGATGGTACAGAGAAGGAGTTCTCCTATACAATCCCCAATCTGGAGATTCAAACCTCCTATCGCATTCGTGCCTATGCTAAGATGATGGTCGATAATGAGGTAACTGTATGCTATTCTGGTGAGGCTTACACCTCAACAACAGACTATTATTCGCCTTCACTGAACGTTGGTGTGGATAACATCTCTTATCTCTCTGCAAGTTTGGAGGGCCGTATTGACGGTGGTAATATGCCGGTAATAGAAAAAGGCTTTGTATTGAGTAAGGAAATCTACGAGGTACGAATTGATAATGCAGATCAGATTGTCAAGGCTTCTGATACTTTCGAAGCAACGTTGTCCGATTTGACTTATAATACCTATTATAATGTCAGGTCATATGTCAAGTGCCAGAAAGGAGAATCTACGGTGATGATTTATTCTGGTACGAATCAGTTTAAGACGGCTGAGATTGATTTTGTCACATTCGAGGATGTCATATTTAACACCTCAGTTCATTCTTTACAGATGAATGTCACACTAAATATTGAATCCAAAGATGGTATAACCTTGAAGAAGTGTGGGTTCTGTGCATATCATCATACCGATGAATATCGTGAACCGACCATCAGCGACTTGAAGGTGGAAATGGATGCAACTGAAGGCGGTGATTATCAATTGACTTTGGATAAGCTTTTGATGTCATCTACATATCGCTCACGTCCTTATGTCGTTTTAACTATAGGGGATAAAGAAATCGTCTATTACCACAATTCAACTTTCTGGTGCAATACCAATCAGTATGGACTTAACCTCTACACTTCAGACATCACAGAGACAAGCTGTATAGCTCGTGCTGAATTCTACGAAACATATGACCTGACTGGTGTGGAATATGGATTTATCTGGTCAACAGACCGCGAATCGGATAAGAGTACCTGGTCAAAGCTGAAGTGTGATAATCTTAGCTTTAATGTATTTAGTGGAACGATTACTGGGCTTGTGTCCGCAACGCAGTATTTTATCTCCGTCTATTATGTGGTGAATGGAAAGACACAATATCAAGACGGTATATGGGAATTTACTACGGCACGTTTGCCGAGCCAAGATGATAACGACTCACCTAACATGAATTGATTATGAAGCGTTATTTCTTTTATCTAGCAACGCTGTGGGTGATATGTCTCTTCACAGCGTGTACGGAGGTGGCTAATGAGATGGATTATCCATCCATTGGCTCCTCCACAGGGACTGAGGGTGAATCCGAAAGCCGTATTACGGCTTCGGTTACACTCACGGAGACCAATCGTCTGGATGCTCAGTTAGAAGCAGTTTTGGGCGCCGATAAGAAATATTTGGTGCAGGACTTGACTATCTCGGGTACATTCTATGGAGTGGATGTGGAGACCTTACATAAACTCAATCAGCTCGAAAGTGTGGATTTGAGCAATACTGTTTTCTCTGGTGCGAGTCAGAATGATTATTGTTTTGCTATAAACATCTATGGTGATACTCGCAGTGGAACTTTGTCTGATAATTGTCTAGGTTATTATTTCTTTTACGGAATGGAGACAATAACGCAGATTATTCTCCCCAATACACTTACTCAGATGAATGGTGAGTCCTTAAAGGGTACCTCCATCCAAGAGATTCAGATTCCCTCTACGGTAACAACTATACAAGGAGATCCTTTTTATTCTTGTGGGCAGTTGAAGGTTCTAAGGATTCCCTCTACGGTCAGTTCTTTTGATAGCTATGGATCTTTTGTTTGTGATTGTGTAAGGCTGGCCGCCTTGATTTGGGAAACGTCAGCAAGCATTAACTTTGGAAGACCCAATAACAATTGCGTCCTTTATTTGGTTGGTGATGGTGTAAATGCATCGATTACAAATGGTAGTAATTGGCAACACATAGTCCGTGATGGCCAAATGGACGAACTTAAATTAATCCATTCAGAATACTCATGGGAGGTTAACAATGTCCCATATTACAATTCATTTGAGTATAAGGCAAAGAAGGCAAAGCTCTCGATGTATTTTCATCGAAGAGAAACTTCAATTGATGGTGCTTCTTCTGGTTGGCGTACCATAGTCATTCCGTTTGATGTAGATAGTATCTTTTCTGATCAGCGAGGACTGCTTGCCCCATTTGGCAGTAATGTAGAGGGGGCAAAACCTTTCTGGCTTCGTGAACTTACAGCTGAAGGATTTGTCAATGCCACTTCCATCAAAGCGAACAAGCCCTATATCATGGCGCTTCCGAATAATTCCAATTATCCGGATGAGTACAATATCGAGGGATTGATTACCTTTACAGCTGAAAACGCAACAATTGGTGTCACGCCAGTACCGTTGCCCGCGGCGGAAGGACCTGATTTTGATCTGCAACCGAACTACGATTATGTAGCTCATTCCAGGGATGTATTTGCCTTGAATTACAACTACGATATTCGCAATGTCCCTTATGGTAGTGTGTTTGCAAATATGTCTGCGGATATCTATCCCTTTGAGGCCTATGCGAAACCTAAGAGCGGCTCTAGCCTTACCGAAGTGGCATCTGCCTTTGCGATTGGTTCATCTACCTCTACACGAACGGTTAAGACGAATGGTGTCAAGCGAGCTCCGCTGCCTGACGATATGTAATCACTATAAAAATAGTATGATATGAAACATTTCAATATAAGCTTATTATCAGGAATATTGTTCCTTGGTGTAGCAGGCCTGTTAGGTGCTTGCCAGGATGGTATGCAAGACGCCGAAGAGGATGCCCTGTTTGTTATGGATGGGGCACAAGGCAGTGAGACTACCATTAAGGCCACCGTTACGTTGACCGAGACATATCGTCTGGAGGAAGCATTACGAGCCGCTTTAGGAGACGATGCTTGGACTACTGTACAGGAACTGGTCATCAAGGGCTCATTTTATGGCAAGGATGTGAATGCCATGCAACAACTGTCTGCTTTATCGACTCTTGACATGGCCAATGCCCAATTCAAAAAAGCAGATGGTGGTGAATTAGACAATGTAAGCTTCAGCTATTATAATATGTCTGGAGGTCTTAATTCAGTGTCCTATAGTGTACAAATAGACAATCAGGTTTTTGATTACGCCTTTGCTGGAATGAGCCAATTATCGGTTGTTAAGTTACCTGAAGTTGCAAGCATTGGAACAAGGGCTTTTGAGGCTTCTGGCCTCCAGTCCATTCAATTCTCAGACAATCTGAAGGAAATAGGCAACGCTGGTTTTATCAGTTGCAAGAAGTTGGAGGAACTTTCTTTGCCTGAGGGATTGGAGATAATCTACTATGAGGCTTTCAGAGAATGTGAGAATTTGAAGAAAGTTCATTTCCCAAATACTCTTCAGGAAATATATTCCTGGGCATTTATGAACTGTACAGCGTTAGAGAATGTCAACTATCCTACCTCGTTGACTACGGTGCAGATGGAGGTCTTCTCAGGTACTGCAATCAAGT
Organism: uncultured Mediterranea sp.; assembly: GCA_945831575.1. Taxonomy (GTDB): domain Bacteria; phylum Bacteroidota; class Bacteroidia; order Bacteroidales; family Bacteroidaceae; genus Bacteroides. The sequence continues at coordinate 71,910 of CAMACX010000001.1, read as the reverse complement.
CACTTGCCGTTCCTGAAGGAGTTACTGTCTATGCTGGTCTTAGGGGAAACAATACTTTGGAATCAGTATCTTTGCCCTCTACGTTGAGAGAGATAACTTCAAGTGCGTTTCAGTATTGTGGCTCTCTTCAACAAATTTCATTACCTGATGGTCTTGTAAAGATTGGAGATTATGCGTTCTGTTGTTGCGCCTTAGAAGAAATTATCCTACCTCCATCTCTTACTGAGATTGGAAATGAAGCTTTTGCGGGTTGCGATAATTTAAAGCGAGCTAATATTCCGTCTAGTGTGACAAAGATAGGCGAAAGACCTTTTAGCACTTGTAATTCTTTAATATCTGTTGAATGGGACTCTTCTCAAGATGTAGATGATGCGTGGCCACCTTCGAACTGTTTGTTATATCTCAGCACGCACAACGGTGTCGTTCCGGCTTATGGTCCCAACTGGCCCAACGTGGTGATAGATGGGGTATGTGACAAGGTTAAGTTAGAGGGCAACTCTTCTTTTTACGCAGCGAGAGCATTTACAGCTAAGCAGATTTCTTACAGCTTTGATCTGGGAAGCTGGTTAAGTTCAGATAGTTATACCATACCCGGTCTTTCGCGTGGTTGGAGAGCACTAACCCTTCCTTTTACTCCGACAGGTGTTAAGAGTGTGAACAACGGTGTATTGGCTCCATTCGGTAGTGATGTAGAAGAGGCAAAGCCGTTCTGGTTGCGGAGTCTTACAGCGGATGGCTGGGTGGATGAAACGGAAATTAAACCCAATAAACCCTATCTCATTGCTTTCCCCTATAATCCTGACTTATATCCCGCTGCATACAATATTCTCGGTGAAGTGGTATTTGAAGGTGAGAATGTGACCGTTCAGCAGACATCCGAGACGCTGTCTGAAGACGAAGGTCCTGATTATTACCTTGTACCGCGCTATGATTTTGAACAGTATGGTGAATACGACTATTATGTTCTGAAGGATGGAACAATCAATGATGCCTATCAACGTGGCTTCTTTTTGAGGGAAAAATATGATTATCTCTCTGCCTTCTCTGCCTACGCCAGGCCGAAGGCTGCCAGTGCGGGGGCACCGGTGTTGCCTATCTCGGTATCTACGGTCAAGAAGTCGGCTACTACCCGTGGCGTGACGGAGAAGCGTAAGCCGCAGATTGATGATATGTAGGCGGATTTGAGCTTTCAAAGCACAATAATATCCCTAAAAAAAGGCAAAACTTATTCGGTTTTGTCTTTTTTTTATCCTTTTTGCTCGGTGTCTGAAAGAAAAGTGCTACATTTGCTCGGTTATTCTTAATTATCTGTTATGAAACGATTCACATTTTCCCTTTTGATTGTGCTGCTGGCTGTCACTTTGCAGGCTCAGCAGGCTAAGTATGTATTCTATTTTATTGGTGACGGTATGGGCCTGAATCAGGTCAATGTCACGGAGATGTACCTCGCTGAGCAGGATGGAGGCCGTATCGGTACTTCGCCTCTCTGCTTCGCTTCGTTCCCCTATGCGGGTTATGCCACCTCTTTCTCGGCTACCAACTCCATCACTGACTCTTCTGCTGCGGGTACGGCCCTAGCTACGGGTGTCAAGACTTACAACGGGGCCATCGGAGTGAACCCCGACAAGGAGCCTGTGGAGAGCGTGGCGGTCAAGGCCAAGCGAAGCGGCAAGCGCGTGGGTGTCACCACGAGTGTCAGCATCGACCATGCCACGCCTTCGGCTTTCTATGCCCATCAGGAGAGCCGCAGCTGGTACTATGAGATCGCCCTCGACCTGCCCAAGGCCGGTTTTGACTTCTATGGTGGCAGCGGTTTCCTCAAGCCCGAGCGCACCCACGACAAGAAGAAGGCTCCCAGCATCTATCCCATCTTTGCTGAGGCCGGCTATACGGTGGCCCGTGGTGTGGAGGAATATCAGGCCAAGCGTGCCGATGCGGGTAAGATGATCTTGATGCAGCGCGATGGAGAGCAGGTGGATGCTTCCTGCCTGCCTTATGCCATCGACCGCAAGGAGGGGGACTTGACGCTGAAGCAGATCACGGAGAGCGCCATCGACTTCCTGATGAAGGACGGCGGCAAGAAGGGCTTCTTCCTGATGGTGGAGGGGGGCAAGATTGACTGGTCGTGCCATGGCAACGATGCTGCCACCACCGTGCGCGAAGTGATGGACATGGATGAGGCTGTGAAGGTGGCCTATGCCTTCTATAAGAAGCACCCCAAGGAGACACTCATCGTAGTGACTGCCGACCACGAGACGGGTGGCCTCGGCCTGGGTACCTCCAAGTATGAGCTTCACCTCGCTAACCTGGCGCATCAGCAGGAGTCTGCCGATGCCCTGTCGCGCTCCATCACCAACCTGCGTCGTCAGCGTCGCGCCTATACGTGGGAGGATATGAAGGAGTTCCTTGGCGAGAAGATGGGCTTCTGGAAGAGCGTGCCCCTCAACTGGGAGCAGGAGAGACTGCTGCGCGATGCCTTCGAGGAGTCGTTTGTCAGAAACAACGTCAAGTTTGAGGAGAGCCTCTACAGCCGTACGGAGCCGCTGGCCGCTGCCGCCAAGCAGGTGATGAGTCAGGTGGCTCTCTTGGGTTGGACCACGGGCAATCACAGTGCCGGCTATGTGCCCGTCTTTGCCATCGGTGCCGGAGCCAGTGCCTTCAGTGGCAAGATGGACAACACCGACATCCCCAAGCGCATCGCCAAGGCCGGCGGATATAAATAAGCGGATATAATCATCCGTATAGCCCACGATATACGCCGATTCTTTGCCAGAAAGTGATTTTTCCTTGCTTTCCGATAAAGAATCGGCGTTTTCTTTTGCAAAGATTTCGAGATTTTGTATCTTTGCAGCAGTCTTTTGACTACTATGTTAAACTTGATACATATTTTATCTTAGTTCGTATAATTGTGCAGAGCCAATACAAAGACATCTATATTGGGCATATCATCCAGGCCAAAGTCGATGAGAAAGGGATGAGTTATGCCGACTTCGCGCGGAGCATCCACTGTGCCCGTACCTCGTTATACCATCTTTTTGAGAGTAAAAGCATTGACGTGGAGCGTCTCCTGCTGATATCCGAAGTGTTGGACTTTGACTTCATAGCCGAGGTCTATGGCCACCACGCTACTTCAGTGCCCCTTCCTCCAGCCGATTGCGCCGACTATCCCTACCTCCATCTGCCTATCAAGGAGAATCACATCGACTTCTCTCACCTGCCACCCCATATCCTCGCTTGGCTTAGGGAGCAGCTGGCTGAGGAGTAGCTAGCTTACCCACTCTTGGTGTGTGCTTACACCTCCTCCTTGCGTCTGAAACATTAACTCCCCACGGCTGAAGAGTTAACTCTTCGCTGCTGAAGGGTTAACTCTTCGGGAACGCTGGTTAGAATGACTTCCACAAATTCGCACAGCTGACGCATTTATCCTTCACCCTTCACCTTGGCTACCTAATCCGATGATTTCTAATAGATTAGATAGGTGAAGTGTTGTGTCTCATCCTTCACCCGCCCTTCACCTTGTATGTCGCTGTATTCCAATAGAATAGGTGAAACAGTGAAGGGTGAAGGATTTTTTTTATTTCTTTGAAAAGAAGCGTTGCCGATAGACTTTTTGTCCTTCATGACTCATCTATTTTCTACTATAAATACCTAGGAGATTGCATCGTTTATTCATGAAATTTATGCAGTGTCGATAATTAGGACGTTTCTGTAGCTATTTTCAACGCTTTGCTCCTACCTGTCGATTAAGTTTTCTTTAATTTTGTATTCAATTTGTTAATAGTGTGGCATGATAACTAAAAACAAGATACATATATGAAGAAGCTTAGTCTATTCTTTCTCTTGCTCGCCTTGGCCGCGCTGAGTGTGTTGCAAGCCCAGGAGGTGAAGGTCAAATCCTTCGAGAAGTTGGAGCGTGACTTGATTGCGCGAACCCAAGAGCGCCTGGATGCCAACGATGAACCCTGTGGCGTGGTGCGTGTCACCGTACCCAAAGCCAAGGAGTTCCAGTTTGAGGGCAACATCATTGGCGAGGTGATCTACTCCCCCGGTGAGGCCATCATCTATATGGCAGACCTCTCCAACTCGCTCACCATCAAGAGCGAAAACTATGGATCCATTAAGTATGAATTTCCCGAGCGCATCCGTAAGCAGGTGGCCTACAAGCTCTCGCTGCGACTAGTCTTGAGTGACAGCCAGAAGATTCGTACCTTGGTAATGCCGGTCGTTGGCATCGGTCAAGGCAATGTGACCTCTTATGGTGCCATGATTGGCGTGGTGCGCCGTACCGGTTTCTACGCCAAGGTGAAGTATAACTTCAAGAGCCAGAGTACGGATTACGAATGTGATGGCGAGGGAATTACGTTAGGTAGTAGCGATCCGGCGTTTTATACGGGACAGACTGCTACTTCGCGCTTTGCCATTACGGGTGGTCTGATTCGTCGTTTGGCCAGACCTTTCTACCTCTATTTAGGTGGCGGATTTGGTTATAAAAACATCGCATGGGAGATGTCAGATGGTGCTTGGGCCAAAAACACCGATAAGAGCTACAGCGGCTACGAGGCTGAGCTGGGTGGCATCTACCGCCTTAAGAATTTCTCACTGACAGCCGGCGTGCAGACTAATCAGTTTAAGTACTGGGAATCTACACTCGGCTTTGGTATCATGTTCTAACCTTTAATTCGTCGCTAATATGAAGATCAAACAATACCTTACCATGGGCCTGCTGACATGCATGGCCCTTGTCTTGTCTGTCTCCTCCTGTAGTGAGGATGGCACTGACCCAAACAACCTACTCCCTTACATGAGTGCCTATTACCCGGAGTCGCTGACCTCCACTTCGGCTCTCCTTATGGGCAACATGGAGTCCAACGGCAGCAAAATTCAGGAGTATGGCTTCCTGCTTTCCACCACGGAGAGCGAATTGCTACAGAGTCTGGATAAGCTAGGTGACAACATCAAACATAAAGTGGGTCAAGGCCATCCTACCGGGGATTTCTCTTTGGAAGTCTTCGGCCTGACACACAGTACCACCTATCATTATTGTGTCTATGCCATTGCGGGCCGTACCATTGCAAGGAGTGATATTTACGAATTCACTACCAATGCCATTGGCCTGCCTGGCCTCGATATCTATGACACTTCCCTAACGGAGTCCACCATCCAACTGACCTGCTCTTTCTATGATGGCGGAGCGAATCTCAGTTCCTACGGGTTTGAGTATTATCAAGGTGGTGAGGATTCTACTCCCACTACCACCACGCGTTTGTCGAGCAGCGTCTGTAAGATTAATTATAAAGAAGAGCAGAGGGAAGGTAACTTCTCTGCCACCATCAAGGATCTCGAAGCCAACACCAAGTACATGGTCCGTGCCTATGCCAGCAACGGGGTGACAGGTGAGGCCGTCTCTCCGTGGATGGTATATACCACCGCAGAAAAGATTACGCCTAGCATTGAAATCTCTAGAGTCGAGTATTGGGGCAATAATATCGGTTCGACCTGGATTAATCTATCGGCAAAGATTACCGATAAGCGTGGTCAGACTGTCACAGAGAAGGGCTTTGTCTATAGCTCCATCAATACTCGGCCAGAGATGGGTAACTTCGAAGGAATTTTCCAAGTCAAGGTGGAATCGGCTGATGATAACCTGGCTACCACCATCTCCAACCTGACGCCAGCTACCAACTATTATATCCGCGCCTATGCAGCGATTGTGGTGGATGGGAAGACCTACTATGGATATAGTGAAGTGCTGAATGTCATGACGAGCGAGTTCTATGCTCCGACTTTCAATTACCTGAGTTTCCAGCAAGATGATGAGACACTCTCCCTCTCGACAGAGATCAATACCAATGGCGTTGAGATTAAGGAGAAGGGCTTCTGCTGGAGTACGAAGGGTGAGCCTGTAGGATTGGGAGGCGCAGACGTGCAATCTGCCGTATCAACCGTTGCGGGCAATAAGATTGAACTCTCTATCCAGGTGGAAGAAGAGACTACTTATTATGTAATGGCTTATGCCAAGTACGATTCTCCCACTGGCGAGGAGGTGTCGTACTCCGAGTCTTACGAGAGGACGACGAGCCGATTCTCGCGACCCAGGATAGAGTACCCGCAGTCTTCGCAGGACAATGCCGTCTTCACCTTCAAGGCCAAGGTCAACAATGAAATGAATGCCATTATCACGGGTCAAGGCTTCTGCTGGAGCGAGACCAATAATGAGCCAACAGTGGAGAGCACGGTAGTAGAAGGTACTCTGAATGCCAACACCATTCAGAGTACCATGGAATTCGAAGAGAACAAAAACTACTATGTTCGGGCATACTTGAAGTTCAAACTGAAAGAGGGCAAGTCCGAAGAGATAGTCTATAGTTCTACCGTGAATTACTGGACAAACTATTTCAGTCGCCCCTCTTTGAGCGATGTCTCTTATGATAACGTGACGAAGACCAGCGTACGACTTTATGCCCAGGTAAATGCAAATGGCGTTGAAATCAAGGAGAGGGGCTTCCTCTGGGGAACCAATTCAGCCCAGCTCGACCACAAGCAGGCTGTCGATGGGGCGGACTTTGTGCTCAATATCAGTGACCTGAATGCCGGCACACAATATTACTACAATGCCTATATCATCTACAACATAGGCAGCAAGGAGGAGACCAGCTATTATTACAACAGCGATACCTATTGGAACTATTTCAACACAACCGATATCACAGGGGCTACATTGTCTGAACCTGAATATACGCAGATGGAGGACTTCAAATCCATTCAAGTCACCTCATCAGTGACGAACTTGGGTGATGGTGAATTGGTAAAGAAGGGATTTGTATGGAGCAACTCAGACTCTTACCCCACCTTGGACGATTGTCTCGGTAAGGTAGAACTCGGTGTAGATGATAACTTTGAAGCGACTATCTCGGATTTGGAGCAAAATGCCAATTATTACGTCAGGGCTTACGCCACGACACAAGCTTACGGACAGACGCTCACAGCCTACTCTTCATACCGCTATTTCGAACCGCTGAGGATGGAGTTACCGTCGCTGGGCTACAACATTGAGTGTACCGCCGTCACAGACAACAGCTTCACGGTGAAGGGTTATCTGGAATACGCCGGTAAACCTGGCGATCAGACAAAAGTCGGTTTCTGCTGGAGTACGGAGGATGTATCGGGCGACCAGATGACCAATCGCGCTGAAGCGACTTTGGGTAGTGACAACTACTTCACCCTGACGGTGGACCAACTGGATGCCAAGAAGACCTACTACGTCTATGCCTATGCCACCAATCCTGCCGGTACGAACTACAACTATTACCGATTGACCGTCACGCTAAAGACGATACCTGGCAAGGACGATCAGGGCAACCCCTCGAAGGATTAATTCTAAATGTCTAACTTACGTTATAATGATACCGATATGAAACGAAATATACTTTCCTTAGGCATGTGGCTGCTGGCTGCTTCGGCACTCCTTTCAGCCTGCCAGAATGATGACGAGATGGAACGCTCGATAGCCAACGATACGGAGACCAAGGCCGTAACGAAGGTGACTTGCAGCATCACGACTGATGGACCCGGCCAGCTGCAAAGACGTGTGGAGGCCGACCTGCAGGCTCGTGGCTTAGGTGTCTCGGAGTTGACAGACCTCTATGTAAGCGGCACCATCAATTACCTCGACCTGGATTACATCAAGTCGGAGTCCCTGCAATACCTCGACTCGGTCAGCATCAAGGAGACCGTGCTGATGAATAATGATAGTGTGGAGGTGAATACGTTGCCATACCGTGCCTTTTACTGCTCTGTTTTGAAGGCGGCTATCTATCTGCCATCCTCCCTTACGGCGATTGAATCTGACTGCTTTGCGGGGGCCAATGTCCGGGCCATTTATATGGATAATGTGACATCTTTAGGTGTTTATTGCTTTGCTAACTGCTCCAAACTTACTTACGTATCTCTTTGTACAGGAATGGTCAATCTTCCAGATCATTGTTTTGAAGGTGTACCCAACTTGAAAACAGTGGAATTACCTTCCTCATTAAGAACAATAGGCTATCAAGCCTTTTTGGGGAGTGGATTCGCCTCATTGACTATACCTGCATCGGTTAAGACAATCGGTGGGGAGGCTTTTCGTGGAACTAATCTGAAGGAAATCGTTCTTCCTGATGCGATAGATGAATTAGGGTCTAACGTGTTTTATCAATGTCAATCTTTGGAAACAGTAACTTGGCCAGCCGGTCTGCATACAATCCCCTATGGTACATTCAATGGATGTAAGAACCTTCAGTTTGAGATTCCTGACCATATTACTATACTTGATGAGTCTGCTTTCTACGGGTGTACAAAGATTACGCAGATTACCTTACCTGCTGGGTTGACTACAATAAAGAATAGTGCTTTTGCTTATACTGGTCTGACCGATTTGCCTGCGGGGTTGCCCAATATACCCGATTATTGCTTCCAAGGTTGCAATGGATTGATTAACATTGTTATTCCCAATCAGATTACTTCCATTGGAAGTCGTGCATTTATGGGCTGTTCTAATCTTCAGTCAGTATCTTTCCCCTCAACTCTACAGAATATTGGTCACAATGCCTTCAATAGTTGTAGTTCTTTGAAGGAGGTGACGATTCCTGAAGGGGTTACTACTATTGAAACCGAGTTGTTCGCCAACTGTTCATCCCTTACTACAGTCACTTTCCCCTCCTCGTTGACGAGTGTTAAACCGAATCTATTTTCTGGTTGCAACAATCTATATGCCGTATTCTGGAATTCTACGCTGGAGGTGCCAGACTTGATGTATGATGATAACCGCAACGTCTTGATTTACTTGCCTGAAGATGGGTCTTCAAGTAAATACAACGATAACCTGATATTTGGCAATGTGGCACCGACTATCTATCTGAAGAGCTCTACGGATTACGTCTTCAAAGTGCCTCGCGCCTTTAAGGCTGCCCATATTGAGTACACACGTGATTACTCTGATTGGCATTGGTCGGACACTTATACGGGGCAGAATCCCCCTGCACGTTGGCAGAGCATTGTGCTGCCCTTTACGGTGCAGAAGGTAGAAAGCGAAGGTAAGGGCCTTCTGGCTCCCTTTGATGCCGGAGTGGCAGATGCCAAGCCCTTCTGGCTGCGTGAGCTGACTGCCGAGGGCTACAAGGATGTTACGACAATCGAGGCCAACAAGCCCTACATCCTGGCCATGCCCAACAACCCCAACTACTTCGCTGAATACAATATCTGCGATAAGGTTACTTTCTCTGCCGATGAAGTGGATATTGCCATTACATCGGATAACATGACCTCGGCAACGGGCCCCAGCAACTACAACTATGCGCTGACGGGTACCTTCGAACCCATGCCGGCTCATACCCTGACTTTCGCGCTCAATGAGGAGTCGTATAGAGACCGGAATGATAACAACTGGCCGATAGGCAGTATCTTCGTCTCCAATACCCGTAAGGCACACAGCTTTGAGGCGGTCATCCGTACCACAACCGCCCTGCGCTACGGTCAGCTCCCTCTGGAGAGCTCACGCAAGTCCACCAAGACAAGGAGTGTCAGCGGCGTACCGCAAAAGGATGATATGTAGTCGTCACAGACAAACAGCACTGTTACCATTTCATTGGTAAGTCGCTATCAGCAGGATGAAGAACAGTTTTCAGCACGTTGAAAATCGTTTTTCATCCTGCTGATAACATTTGTACTAAATTAGGTCGCAAGTGTTGATAATATCGACGCTTTTTGCCCCTGTCGGAATGAACAATTCCGCTATTTTTGCAAAATTAAGTTTCTATGTTGAAATTTTATCTGTTCTGAATATGATAAGACAGCTTAAGTTTGTATATGGTTCGGCCTTGGTCTGCCTGCTTCTCATGTTGGGAAGCGGGCAGGTTGCGGCTCAGTCAGCCCAGTTTGCCAGCAACTCCCTAAAGCTGCTGGCCGAGGGACTGAAGGTCAATTATGGCGTGGAATGCAAGCGGAGTGAGGTCATCCGTCTGGGTATGAACCAGGTGGTTGTGGAGAGCGACCGTTTCGGTGAAGTGTATCACATCGGCTTCCGACTCTTTGCGCGCGACCTCATGGAGCATAGTCCTTCGCCGGTCTATCGCTTTGCCGAGCGCTACCTGTTGCAACTCTATCTGACGAAGAGTCAGGACGAACTCGATACCAAGCTCAAGGAGGACAAGGTGCAGCTTCGCTACTACTCCCAGCAAGGCACCGCCCGAGAAAAGCTGAAACAGACCTTGGTTGTATTGCAGCGCGAGATACCTTTTATTATTACTACGGACAACAGCCACTATACCTTGCTCTGGCGGCAGGAGGGGAAGTCCTATTTCATGCTGCGTTTCCCCATCCAGTATGAACTGTTGTGGGGCATGAACAAGATTGAGTGTGAAAACAAACTGCAACAGCATATCCAAGACCTCAAGCCGCAAGCCGCTCCTGAGACTGCCGAACTGCCTGATGAGGCTACGTTGGAGAAGCAGGAGAATGGCTCTCTCCGCTCTGCGGGCGAATGGTACGAGATTGAGGAGGTCAACTCCGACACCTATTACCAACGCACAGAGCATGGCCTGAAGCCGGTGATGGGACCTGCCTATCCTGTAGAAAGTACCCACAACCTCTTCACCATTGTGCAAGGAGCCAATCTGCAGGTGGCTGTCACCCAGAAAAGGTATGGTGGGCAGAAGACTACTTTCGAGTTGCCACTCAGCCAGCTGCTGGCATTCACCAAGGCTGAAGGGTGTGAGACTTACGTGGGCATCGAAGAGATGGACAAGAAGCAGGTGATGGGTTGTTTGGTGTGGATCAACCGCTCCATGGGCTATAACCACGTGGGCTTCTTCACGCTGCCACTTAAGGCGTTGAGCAGCGGTAGCCGCGATACCCTAACGCTGGAGCTCTTTGCCTATGTGCCAACGCACAATCTGCAGAATATGTACGATGAACGTACACCTGGAAAACGGACTTATCACTTAAACATCATAACAGAATGAACAATATGCTAAGAAAAACAGTGGGAACCCTGTTGATGGTGTTCCTCTCGGTGGGTGCTTTTGCCCAATACAGCACCGAGGTCATCCTCACCGGTACCCCAAATGCCGCGCTCAAGGAGGCGGCCCAACGCAACATCAGTGCATTGCTCGATTCATGCAATGTGGCCTACATGGATGAGGTAGAAATCAATCTGAAGGGTATTCAGGCCACCGATCGCGTGAAAGCCAACATCCAGGCGATGTGGGAGAACTCACCCTTCCGTTGCAATGAGACGGAGATTATCGAACGCTGTCTGGAGACCCTCGATGGCAACTTTCAGATGCGCAACGTACCGCTCTTCGCCAAGGGTGAAGATGACGAACCGGTCTATCAGGAGTCTGTTATCTCGTTCGACAAGAACGGCCTTATCGTGGATTTCCACATTGCCATCGACAACAACCTCTATATGCGTGTGCTCAAGAAGGGCAGCGACGTGACAGACCTGCGTTATCGTCAGATTATCCTCGACTATGTGGAACAGTTCCGTACGGCCTACAACACCAAGGACCTCGTCTTCCTAGACCAGATATTCAGCGATGATGCCTTGATCATTACGGGTAAGGTCATCCGCAGTGTGCCTACTGATATGAACAGCATGATGCCAAAAGATAAAGTGGTCTATACCAAGCAGAGCAAGAAGGAGTACCTGGAGCGTCTCGGCAAGGTGTTCCAGCGCAACAAGCGCATCCTCGTGACCTTCGATGAGGTGAAGGTGCTGCGCCACCCGGCCAAGAAGGGCTTCTACGGTGTGACGCTCAAGCAGGGCTATACCTCAGATGGTTATAGCGACACGGGTTACGTCTTCCTGCTGTGGGACTTCAACAACCCCGAGAACCCAAAGATTCATGTCCGTACCTGGCAGCCTGAGTATGAGGATATTGCCGGTACACAGAAGCTTCCTGAGGAGAAAATATTCACCTGCATGGACTTCGATATCAAATAACTCCTTAATACACTTTAATACATTGCATGTATGAAGAATATCATCGTTGCACTGGTCGGACTACTCTGTAGTGCGGCCGTTTGGGCTCAGGCTCCGGATGCCGGCGCGGTGCGCACCAAGATTAGAGAAGTGAAACTGAGCGAACGCTATGTCTATAGTGAAGGCATGAGTAAAGTCAGTGCTGAGGAGGCTGCTGAATCGGCTATCCTCGGCCTGCAGACCGAAGCCAACCGCATCCTCTCGGAGATGGGGAAGGAGAAGGCTGAGAAGGCTCCTATTCTCAAGCTTGTCGATGAGAAGCGGGTGATGCTCACTTACCAGATGGGTACGATACATAAGGCGTTTGTCTATGTGCCGATGAGCCTCGTTACCGGTGTGGAGCCTGAAGGTGCTGAAGAGGTATCTGCTGATGCTACGCCTGTTGCAGCTCAACCTGAGCAACAACCAGTCGTGGAGCAGCCCGAACGGCAACCTGTCATTGAACAACCCAATCAGCTGCCCGTTGCGGAAGAACCCAAGCAACAACCTGTAGTGGAGCAGCCCGTTGTGGAGCAACCGGCAGAGCCTGTCCCGGCCGTTGTACCGCAGCCCGAACCGGTAGCCACCAAAGATTCTGTGCAGGTGGTTGATCCTGTATCAGAACCAACCCCTGTCTTGGAGATGGTACCCACTGCTGAGGAGAAGCCCGACTCGGTGAAACAGGCTGAACTGGCACACAACATGGGTCTCTCCCAGAAACCGCTGGAGGAGCAGAAGCAGGCCCAGCAAGGCAATACCCCCGACCGTGAGTACCGGGTAGATACTTCAATCAAGGAGACCATGATCAAACTGATGGATATGGCCGAGATGAAGACCAAGACTCCTCCTCCAGTACCCAATCTGACCAAAGAGCCTTCGCCCCTCGATACCACCAATCCGGCTACCTATCAGGTACTGTCCACGCTGCTCAGTTTGGATACCTATGAGGGCGTGATGCTCTATCTGGATGGCATGAAGGATGATGGTCGCGTGATGTATGGCAAGCTCGGCGCGTTACGTAATCCTGAGAAGGTCTATTTCATCATCGTCAAGGATGGTAAGCTGGTGACCGTGCTCAATAAGGGTGGCCGTGAACGTGTCAACCTCAAGACCAACCAACCTGATTTGATTACGAACTACATCGGCTATGGTGTAATCTGGTTACTTATTTTCTAAGTTGCTTATTTCTAAAGGATTATTGAGTATGAAAAAATATCTATCCATTGTTCTCGTGCTGCTCTCGTTGGCAGCTCCTCTGCTTGCAGATACTACGGATACTAAGGGCGGACCCAACATTCCCAAGGAATACACCTATTCGCCCGACTCGTTGGCCCTCTACCTGGACATGAACTATGCCAACGATGATCAGAAGCTGGAGGCACTCTATGAGTGGATTACCCACAACATGTCCTACAATGTCTATATCACGTTCCAATCCAAGAACGAGGCTCCCGATGAGGAGAAGGAGATACGTACTACCCTACGTCTGCGTGAGGGAGTGTGTCGTCAGTTTGCCCTGCTCTTCGAGCGCGTGGCTAATGCGCTCTGCATACCTGTCTTCATGGTGAATGGCTACACGAGGTCAAGCAATGTCATCAGTCCCTATCCTCACTCCTGGTGTATTGCCAAGGTGGGCAGTGAGTGGTACTGCTACGATCCCACTTTCGACATGGGCTATACGGAGAACCAGCGCTTCGTGTCCGACCCGAGGAAGGTCTATTACCGCATGGCACCCCAGGTGTTTGTGCGCAACCACATGCCTTTTGACCCTATCTTCCAGGCGCTGCCCCAGCCGCTCTATTACCAGACGTTTGACAACGGTGAAAAAGTTCAGGCTGCACGACAGCAGTATAACTTCAACGACTCCATCCTGATCTATTCCAGACAGGCTCCTATCGACCAGCTGCGGCGTAGCATCCAGCGTGTACGTACTAACGGTGCGCCCAACCGCCTGATTGACTACTTCCTGGAGTTGTCGGAGTCTAACTTGAAGATTTATATCTGCAATCAGGTACGTGCCACCTTCTATGAATCCATGCGTCTGCAGAATCTGGCTGAGGACAAGCGTCGCGAGATGGCCCGCAAGATTAAGGCCGGCTTCAAGAGCATGACCGACGAAGACATCAAGGACTTGATGGAGGAGTGCAGCAGCAGTATCAAGGAGTCAGATGCGCTGTTGCGTAGTGTAACCGAGATCCCCGATATCTATAAAGCCAACTTTGCCCAGCTCCGGCAGTTTATTGACAACACGATGAACCGCGTGGAGCAGGTTAACGAGATTGGCTCCAAGTACCTGCAAGCGAAGCCCAACAAGCGCAAGGAGTATATTCGTCACTATATGCAATAAAAGTCACTAAATACAATCAGTATAGGTCAAGCTCGGCCTGCTACCACACTACAGCTCAGTCTCGCCTTCGATAAAGTTCTCAAGGAAGAGATGCTCGCCATCAAATACGGCGTAAGTGAAGCTGTGGATCCAGTCACCCAATATCATCATACGGGTCTGTGAGGTGAGTAGCAGGTCGAGCTCTATGTGACGGTGGCCGTAGATGAAGAAGTTGATGTCGGGATGGCTCTTCATGTACTGCTTGGTGAAGAGGACGAGCGGTTCCTGTTGTTCTCCCATGTAGTCGGGTTCGCGGCCATCCACGCGCTTTAGGCGGCTGTGCTTGGCCCAGCTAAGGCCCAGCTCTACGCTCCAGCGGGGGTGTATGGCGGAGAAGAGGGTCTGCAACGTGCGGCTGTGGAACATGGCGCGTAGCAGTTTGAATTTCCGGTCCGGATCACCTAGCCCATCGCCGTGGGCCAGATAGAAGGTCCTGCCGTAGATTTCCGTAGTGAGGGGTTGGCGGTGGAGGATGACACCGCACTCCTTCTCCAGGTAGTCGCCACACCAGATGTCATGGTTACCCGTAAAGAAGTGTACCTCCACACCGAGGTCGGTCAGCTCTGAGAGTTTGCCAAGGAAGCGGGTGTAGCCTTTGGGCACGACGAGGCGAAATTCATACCAGAAGTCAAACATGTCACCCAGCAGATAGACGGCTGCCGCCTTCTGCTTGATGCTGTCCAGGAAGTTGACCAGTCGCCGCTCCTGGGTGCGGCTGTGTGCTATGGCTCGGGAGCCTAGGTGGGCATCGGAGAGGAAATAGACGTTTTTCATACGCTGCGGAGGTTGGGGGAGTGGGTGATTGTTTAGAGGAAGCCGAGTTCGAGTTTGGCCTCCTCGGTCATCATGTCTTTGTCCCATTCGGGCTCGAATACGAGGTTGACTGTGGCGTTGCCCACTCCCTCGATGGACTCAATCTTCTGCCGCACATCCTCCATGATGAAGTCGGCTGCGGGGCAGTTGGGGGCAGTCAGGGTCATGTCGATGGTCACGTCGCCGCTGTCGGCTACGTCAATCTTGTAGATGAGTCCCAGGTCATAGACGTTGACCGGTATCTCGGGGTCATAGACCGTCTTGAGCATGGCTACGATTTTCTCTTCTAATTCGTACGTTGTCATAGGTGTGATATGTTCTCTGTTTTTGAGCTGCAAAACTACATCTTTCTGATGAGATTACCAAATTTTATGCGTCAATAGCCCTTCATAAGATGCCTTCGTCGTTGAAACTGAAGTAGCGTCCGTCGCACACGATCAGATGGTCGGTCAGGTGGATGTTCATGATGCGTCCGGCCTCCTTGATGCGCTCGGTGATGCGGCGGTCCTCCTGTGAGGGGCGTGCATTGCCCGAAGGGTGGTTGTGGATGACGGCTATCTGTGTGGCACGAGCGAGCAGGGCTTCACGCAGAATGGTGCGCACGTCGGCCGTGGTCTGGTCGATGCCACCACTGCTGATGCGCTCCTTGCCGATGACGCGGTTGGAGCGGTTGAGCAGCAGCACCCAGAACTCCTCGGTGGGCAGGTCGCACAGCAAGGGGTGAAAGAGCTCGTAGATATCTACGGATGAGGTGATGAGGGGACGCTCCATGCGCTCCTGCAGTTTGCGTCGGCGGCCCAGTTCCAGCGCGGCCATTACAGTCAGGCTCTTGGCTGGACCCATTCCCTTGAAGCGGGAGTATTCCTCTATTTCCCATTTGCTGAGTTGGCTCAGGTCACCCCCACAGGAGGAGAGCATCCGCTGGGCCAGGGTTACGGCACTCTCCTCCTTGTTGCCGCTTCCGATAAGGATGGCTATCAGCTCTGCATCACTCAGCGCTTTGGCCCCTTTGAGCATCATCTTCTCGCGGGGTCGGTCATCTTCTGCCAACTGGCGTATTGTCAATTTTTCCATCTGATTATACTATACCTTATTTATAGAAATTTGTCTTGAAAGCTTCCACCTCGTCTTGCCGTCCCATCACGCAGCGGCTCCACCAGGCACGCAGGAATCCCGTACCGTAACCGAGTAGCTGCACGTAGGCTGCAGCAATGCTCAGCAGGCCGATGCGCAGGCTCTTGTTGCTGATGGCTGCATCCGTCCCCACCATGAGTGCATAGAGCAGCAGGGGCAGCAGGCACCACGGACACCACAGGGCACAAAGCAGACAGCCAGCCGTACCCAGGGTGAAGAGCATGGGCAGCAGATGCACCAGCTTCATGGACCCGGGGTGGCGCTTATGGAGGTTGATGCGGGCCATGCCCGAGTTGTGTACCTGTTTGAAGAATTTCTTCAGGTCGGTACGTCGCTTATGCCATACCCAGGCCTCGGGGAATAGCCGGCAGCGGTAGCCGCCCTTGAACAACCGGATGCTTAGGTCAATGTCTTCGCCAAAGCGCATGGGTGAGAAACCACCCAGGGCTTTATAGACCTCACGGCGCATCCCCATGTTGAAGCTGCGGGGATAGAATTTGTCCAGCTTCTTCTTGCCGCCCCGGATGCCTCCTGTGGTAAAGAAGGAGGTCATGCTGTAGTTGATAGCCTTCTGCAGGGGGGTGAAGGAGGGGTGGGCGCGGTCAGGACCGCCGAAGGCATCAGCAGGCTCGCGCTGCAGCTCACGGTCAACAGCCTCCAGGTAGTCTGTGGGGAGCAGGCAGTCTGAGTCGAGGATAATCAGGTAGTCACCGGTGGCTCGTGCAGCTCCGTAGTTGCGTGCGGGACCTGGCCCCCCATTGGGCTTCACGTAGTAATGGATGGGCAGCTGTGCGGCATAGCGCCGGGTCACCGCCTCGCAAGGCAGGGTGGAACCATCCTCCACGAGTATCACCTCGTGGGGCTTGACGCGCTGGGTGGTGAGGCTTCCGAGTAGCTCCTCCACCTCATCGGGACGGTTATAGACCGGTATGATGAACGAATATTTCATGCTTCTTCTCTGATAAATGCTTTCTTGAATGCAAAAGTAGCGATTTTTTTCTTATTTTTGCCCCGAATTAGCAAAATAGTGTGCATTTTAAAACCTACCTATCATGAGAAGAATATTCTGTTTGCTGTTTGTGACAGCCTTCCTCTGCTCTGCCTGTCGGCAGACGGAACGCCAACCAAAGTACAAAGATGCCTCGCAGCCTGTGGAGGTGCGGGTCAAGGACCTGCTCAGCTGCATGAGCCTGGAGGAGAAGATTGCCCAGATGCGGCATATTCACGCCTACTCCATCTTGACCGATGGGAAGGTCGATGAGGCCAAACTGGACAAAATGATTGAAGGCAAGTGTTATGGATTCATCGAGGGACTCACTCTCTCGGGCAAGGAGTGCCTTGCACTGATGACTGCTGCCCAGCGCTATATGCAGGAGAAGACCCGGCTGGGCATTCCCCTGTTTGCTGTGACGGAGTCGCTTCATGGCTCGGTGCACGATGGCTCCACGATTTTCCCTCAGGCCATTGCGTTGGCTAGTACCTTCAATCCCGACCTGGCTTATCAGATGACTTCAGCCATCTCTGCCGAGTTGTTGGCACAGGGTATCTCTCAATCGCTGACACCGGTCATTGACGTATGTCGTGACCTACGCTGGGGACGTGTGGAGGAGTGTTTTGGCGAAGACCCTTTCCTCATCTCGCGTATGGGGGTAGCGCAAGTCAAAGGCTATTTGGACCACGGTATCTCACCTATGGTCAAGCACTTTGGTGCACACGGCACGCCGCAGGGTGGACTCAATCTGGCCTCGGTAGCATGTGGACAGCGTGAGCTGCGCTCCATCTACCTTAAGACGTTTGAGACCGTGATTAAGGAGGCCCATCCCTGGGCTGTCATGTCCTCGTACAACTCGTGGAACAACGAACCCAACTCCGGCTCTCACTACCTGATGACCGAGCTGCTGCGCGATGAGTGGGGCTTCAAGGGCTACATCTATTCGGACTGGGGCTCTATCGGCATGCTGGATTACTTCCACCACACGGCGCAGAATGGGGCGGAGGCTGCTATGCAGGCCTTGACTGCTGGACTCGATGCCGAGGCATCGGACGATTGCTACGAGGAACTGCAGCAGTTGGTAGAACGGGGTGAGTTGGACGAGAAGTACATCGACCAGGCCGTGAGCCGTATTCTGACGGCCAAGTTCAGCATGGGACTTTTTGAACGCCCCTTGCCTGAGGAAGAATCATACGAGCAGCATGTCCATACGCCGGAACATATCGCCTTGGCGCGCCAGATAGCTGAGGAGTCTATCATTTTGCTTCAGAATGAAGGTCAGACACTTCCTCTGCAGGCTGATCGCCTGAAGTCCATCGCCGTGATAGGCCCTAATGCTGATCAGGTGCAGTTTGGTGACTATACCTGGAGCCGCGACAACAAGGATGGCATTACGCTGCTTCAGGCCCTGAAGGAGCAGGTGGGCAATCGCATCACACTGAACTATGCCAAGGGATGCGACCTGGTTACCGACAGCCGCGAGGGTTTTGCCAAGGCGGTGGAGGCTGCCCGTAAGAGTGATGTCAGCATTGTAGTGGTGGGCTCGGCCAGTGCCTCCTTGGCCCGCGACTACAGCAACGCCACCTGCGGTGAGGGTTTCGACTTGAGTGACCTCACCTTGACGGGTGTACAGGAGGAGTTGATTAAGGCTGTTTATGCTACGGGCAAACTGGTCGTTGTTGTGCTGCTTTCGGGCAAGCCCTTTGCCATGCCTTGGGTGAAGGAGCATATCCCTGCTATTGTGGTGCAGTGGTATCCTGGTGAAGAGGGTGGCCACGCATTGGCCGATATGCTCTTCGGGAAGGTTAATCCTTCCGGTAAGCTCAATTACTCATTCCCGCAGAGCGTTGGTCACTTGCCTTGCTACTACAATTATCTGCCTACCGATAAGGGCTTCTATCGCCGTCCCGGTAAGCCAAACAAGCCCGGCAAGGACTATGTATTCTCTTCACCGCAG
This sequence comes from uncultured Mediterranea sp., assembly GCA_945831575.1. Lineage (GTDB taxonomy): Bacteria > Bacteroidota > Bacteroidia > Bacteroidales > Bacteroidaceae > Bacteroides. The sequence continues at coordinate 52,631 of CAMACX010000001.1, read as the reverse complement.
GCTCTTTGGGCTTTTGGCCATGGATTGAGCTACACCGAGTTTGAGTATCTCTCGGCTACTACGCAGAAGGAGGATTACAGCATGGGTGATACCATCGAGGTAACAGTCTCTATCCGCAACGTGGGCAACCGCGACGGCATGGAGGTTCCGCAAGTCTATGTGCGCGATGTGGTGTCGAGCGTGGTTACGCCTGTAAAGGAGTTGAAAGGCTTCAAGAAGGTACTGATTAAGCAGGGTGATACCAAGGAGGTGACCATCCAGATTCCCGTAGCTGAATTGGCTCTCTTCAACAAGGAGATGAAGCAGGTAGTAGAACCTGGCGCATTTGAGCTGCAGATAGGTCCTGCCTCCGATGATATCCGCATTCAGCGGATGATTACCGTCTGTCGCGACCAGGAGCATCTCATTCCTATGCGGAGAGAGCTGGCTGATGAGGCAGAAGGCAAGCGCGACGTGGCATCTGTCCCCATCACGGTTAAGGGTACCGTGCACGATGTGCAGGCCAATCAGTTGTCGGGCGTAACGGTCAAGGCTGGCAAGCGGGAGGTGATTACCGATGCCCAGGGCGCGTACGTCATTAAAGCACTCTCTACAGATACTTTGACCATCGGTGGTGGTCAATACAAGCTGGAGCAGATGCCAATACAGGGCCGTCTAGTCATCAATGTTCGGTTGCAGAATAGATAAAAAGCAGAGAGGCTGTGCCGTAATCCTTTGCAGGTTATGACACAGCCTCTTTCCTTATCACACGGGGTAGTGTGACGACTGTCTTATGCCTTTACGCGGCCCACGTATGAACCGTCGCGCGTGTCGATTTCAATGGTCTCGCCTTCGTTGATGAAGAGGGGTACGCGTACTTCGGCACCGCTCTCTACGGTAGCGGGCTTCAGTGTGTTGGTAGCCGTATCGCCCTTCAGGCCTGGCTCGGTGTAGGTCACTTTCATTTGCACCTTGATGGGCATGTCAGCATAGAGCACGGTCTCGGTTGAAGCATCAGACACAACTTCGACCACCTGTCCTTCGAGCAGGAAGTCCACGCCGTTGATCAGGTCGTGAGCGATGGGAATCTGGTCAAAGGTCTCCTGGTTCATGAACATGTAGTCCTCACCCTCCTGATAGAGGTACTGGTAGGGGCGACGCTCCACGCGAACGTCTTCCAGCTTCTCACCGATGTTGAAGCGGCGCTCCAGCACGTAGCCGTTCACCACGTCTTTCAGCTTGGTGCGCATGAAGGTGTTACCTTTTCCCGGCTTTACATGCAGGAAATCGATGCAGAAATAGAGTTTGCCATCCATGCGGATGCAAGTTCCGATTTTAATGTCTTGGGCATTAATCATACTTATTGTTCTTTATATATATAATAATGTTATAAAATGGCAAGTCATGGTGTGTCATTACACCTGCTTTCAGCCCTTGAGGGCCTCTTTTCGGGCGCAAAATTAATGCAAATCAGTAAAAATAGCAAAAACTTTTGAGAGAAAATGAGTTATCATTTGGTTTATTTGAAAAAAGTCTCTATTTTTGCAGCCCGAATTCGTGAGAATAATAACATAAAACATAGATACGAAGATGAAAAGAACATTCCAACCCTCTAACAGAAAGAGAAAAAACAAGCACGGTTTCCGTGAAAGAATGGCTACCGCCAATGGTCGCCGAGTATTGGCTGCACGTCGTGCCAAGGGCAGAAAGAAACTCACCGTTTCTGATGAGTACAATGGCGTGAAGGCGTAAGCTGCGCTGTTTTTTAGATGAAGTATAGGTGTCGCATGGACTCTTTTAGAGGAGTCTTTGCGACATTTTTTTATTTTTCATGCGGCGCTTTGAAAATAATAGGTTATTTTTGTACCCTATTAATTTCCTTTATAGTACCTAACCGGATAATAGTCATGAGAAACCCTTTTGGATTTTGGCGGCTCGTCATGCTGTCTGTATGCTTTTGGTTTGTGGCCTGTACCAGGCAGGAGCGGCCATACCTCATCGGCGTGTCGCAGTGCAGCCAGGATGAGTGGCGCTCCAAGCAGAACGAAGAGATGCAGCGCGAGGCCTCGTTGCAACAGCATGTTGTGCTTGAGGTGCGCTCCGTGCGTGATGACAATGAGCAGCAGATTGCAGACATCGAGTATTTTATACAGAAAAAGGTGGATCTCCTTGTGGTCAGTCCCAATGAGGCCCATGCCGTGACTCCGGTGGTGGAGCGTGCCTATCATGCTGGAATCCCGGTGGTGGTCATTGACCGCAAGATAGAGAGTGACCTCTATACCGCTTTTGTCGGTGCGGACAATGTGCAGATAGGACAAGCCATGGGCAACTATGTGCATTCCATCAGGCAACGCCCTTTGAGGCTGTTTGAGATTGCTGGCTTGGCAGGCTCTACTCCGGCCATGGAGCGTACCGAGGGATTGCACAGCGTGGTGGATAGCCTGGAAGGGGTGACAATCGTAGGACGTGTTGATGCCTCGTGGCGCATGGAGGAGGCAGAGCAACGTATGGATAGCGTGTTCCGGTTGCATCCAGAGATAGACCTGGTCGTAGCGCAAAATGACCGCATGGCCCTTGGAGCACGCAAGGCGGCTCTCCGCCATGGGGTGACCCCTCGTCTGGGATTCATTGGGGTGGATGCGCTGACCGGACCCGGACTGGGTGTAGAGCAGGTGATGGAGGGTAGCCTGAGTGCCTCCTTTATCTATCCGACGGGAGGTGACAAGGTGATTCAGACCGCTCTGCAGATTCTGCGGGGTGAGCCTTACGCGAGGGAGACCATCCTCTTCTCTGCCCTGGTGGATGACACCAATGCCCGCATCGTGAAGATGCAGGGGCAGATGCTGAGCGAACAGACGGCCATCGTCAACCGTCTGGTGGGCAAACTTGACCGTTTCCTGGAACAGTATAATACCCAGAAGCTCCTGCTTTGGGCCGTGATGGCCATCCTTCTCCTGCTGGTGATGGTCTGTGCCTTTATTGTCAATGCCTACTGGAGCAAGGTGCGTATCAATACGTTGATGAAGCAGGCCACACAGGCCAAGCTGGCCTTCTTCACGAACGTGAGCCACGACTTCCGTACGCCACTCACGCTGATAGCTGACCCCGTGGAGCAGCTGATGGACGAGCAAGGGCTGAGTGAGAAGCAACGCTTCCTGCTCACAACCATACGTCGCAATGTGACCGTCCTCTTGCGCCTGATCAATCAGACACTTGACTTCCGCAAGTGGGAGAGCGGAAAACTGACCATGCGCCTTCAGGAGTTTGACCTGTCTCAGGGCATTCGCGAGTGGAGCGAGGTATTCAAGGTACTGGCCGAGCGGCGTCATATCCGTTTCCTCATAGAGACGGGCAATGAGCCGTTGCAGATGATTGCCGACCGCGAAAAGATGGAGCGCATCCTTTACAACTTGCTCTCCAATGCCTTCAAGTTCACTCCCGATGGTGGCGAGGTCAAGGTGCAGCTGTACCCCAAGGGCAGCGACGTGCAGCTCTGCGTGAGTGATACGGGTATGGGGATGCCAGCCGCGCATGTAGCGCATATCTTCGAGAATTTTTATCAAGTCGATGTACACCATTCCGGCTCGGGCATCGGTCTGGCTTTGGTCAAAGCCTTTGTGGAGATGCACCACGGCACCATCACTGTAGAGAGTCACGAAGGAGAAGGTACTTGCTTTACGATGCGGATGCCATTGCGTCAGGCAGGTACGCTTGATGAGGCTGTGCAGCACAATATCGCCCTGGAGGTCATGCGGCAAGGAGCCTTGGTGGAGGCCTCTTCGTCTCAGAAGAGTGGCACGCTGCCCGACGTACAGGAGAGCGACAGGCCCACTGTCTTGGTGATTGATGACAACAGCGAGGTGCGTACTTACATCCGTTATCTGCTTCAGGAGGAGTATCGTGTGGTGGAGGCAGCAGATGGACAGGAGGGACTTGACCTTGCCACCTCGCAAGTGCCCGATGCGATAATCTGCGACGTGATGATGCCTGTGATGGACGGCATGACTTGTTGTCGTGCCTTGAAGGGTGATCTCCGTACCAGCCATATCCCCGTGATGATGCTCACGGCTTATGCCATGGACGAGCAGAAGATAGAGGGGTATGACTGTGGAGCCGACTCCTATATTGCCAAACCATTCAGTGCCCCGCTGCTCAAGTCGCGCCTGCGCAACCTGCTTGAAGGACGCCGCAAGCTGCAGCAATTCTATGCTGTTACGCTTACCACGATTCCCTTACCATCCTCTACGCTTGCTGTTACCCATTGTGCAGCCTCCGAACAGCCTGCTGCGGAGGAGCCTTCAGCCAATCAGCCGGAAGCAGTCTCCATGACGCAGCGCGATCAGGAATTCTTAGACCGGTTGCGTAGCCTGATTGATGAGCGGATGCCCGACAGTGACCTCAACGTCGAGGTTCTGGGCAGTGAAATGGGGCTAAGCAGGGTGCAGCTCTACCGCAAACTAAAGGCATTGACCGGCAGCTCCCCCGTAGAACTGTTGCGCACCATGCGTCTGCACCGGGCACAGCAGCTGCTCTCCTCCTCAGGCAAGAGCGTCTCCGAAGTGGCTTACGAAGTAGGATTCTCTTCACCCTCCTATTTCACGAAATGCTACAAAGAAGCCTTCGGAACCACTCCGACATCCAAGAAGAATTAGCCTGAAAACAGCTAAATCTCATCAAAAAACATAGATTTAGCTGTTTTCACATTCTACGAAATCAGCTAAATCTCACTTTTTTATTCACTTTTAGCTGATTTCAAATCAAAATATTTGGTTTTGATTCTCTTTTTTCTCATCTTTGTACCATAAATAACATGCTGATATGAAAAATATTATAGGTAGGAAATATGAGATGGAAGAGTTGCTTAGATGCAGCACTTCCGACAAATCAGAATTTGTGATTTTGTATGGGAGGCGGCGTATCGGTAAGACATTCCTGGTGAGCAACCTCTTTAATGGTAATTTTTCTTTCTATTTTACGGGGTCTCACCGGGCTCCTAAAGAACGCCAGTTGGAACGCTTTGCACAGACGCTGAAGCAATACGGTCAACTGAAGTATCTGCCGGCATTGGATAATTGGTATCATGCCTTTGACGCACTGCAAGAGCTCATTGAACATACGAACACAAAGAAGAAAGTGATATTCTTTGATGAAATGCCTTGGATTGACACGCGGGGGTCGGAATTTGTTGCGGCTTTGGAGGATTTCTGGAATACCTGGGCTGCCTTGCGCGATGATGTTTGTTTCATAGCCTGTGGCAGTGCCACCTCGTGGATGGTGGACAAAATCGTTGAGAATCAGGGCGGTCTTCACAACAGGGTCACTTCGCGCATCTATTTGCGCCCTTTTACCTTGGCCGAATGCGAAGAGTATGCCCGGAGTCAGGGTGGTGTTTGGGACCGTTATACTTTGACTCAGGCCTATATGTATATGGGAGGAGTGCCCTATTATCTCAGTCTGATGGACTATCGGCGTGACCTGGCTTGGAATATCGACAGCCTGTTCTTCCAGCCACATGCAAAGCTGAAGGATGAGTTTAGGGAACTGTTTAGCGTGTTATTCAACGATTCGCAGAGCTATATAGAGATTGTGCGCTTGCTAGCCTCTCATCGTGAGGGCTTGACAAGGCAAGAACTGGCCAAGTCGCTTCCTAATGGCGGTACACTTACTGGTCGCTTGGAGAACCTGATACGATGCGATTTTGTGACGGCTTGCGTTCCATTTGGGCGGAAGAAAAAGGGGACAATCTATCAACTCACCGATTTCTTCACCTTGTTCTATTTCAAATTCATTGAAACTGCTCGTAAGACGACATCCTCCTACTGGAATCTGAAGATACATTCACCAGAAGTGAGGAGCTGGCAAGGATTGACTTTTGAATTGGTCTGCCGGCTTCATGTGGATCAGATTATTCATGCTCTTGGTGTCTCCGGAGTAATTACAGAAGTGTCATCATGGCGTAGCCAGGCAGAAAATCAGAAGGGAAAGAAATGTCAGGTGGACTTGATTATCGAACGGGAGGACCGCTACATCTATCTTTGCGAAATCAAGTTCTCAGAGTCCCCGTATGTTATTGATAAAGCGTACGAGGAGCATCTACGTGAGGCTTTGACCCTATTCAGAGAGGAGACCAAGACGCGCAAGACCTTGCTCACGACCTTTATCACCACTTTCGGAGTGAAGGCCAATATACATTCCGGAATCGTGCAAAATGAAGTCTGCCTGGACCAACTGTTTGTTTGATGGCTTTTGAGTAGTAATTTTCGTTCATAACCTATCAGAAATGTTACATGCAACAAATCTGCTGATGGATGAAACATTCGTAACAGCCTGATAATCCGATGCGCTCTACTTTTGCACCGTCCTTCCGACGATGAGGCAAGGCTCTCTCCCCGCTAGCGCTGGCGGCAGAGACAGGACCGAAGCCTCGTCTGGCAGAAGGAAAGTAACTGGAGTTATCAACTTAAATTAATTGCCATGTGGATGAATAATACCATGAGCTTAAAAAGATTCTGCACGTTCTTCGTGCTTCTGTGTGGCGCGGTGCTGACAGCCGTGGCACAACAGATACAAGTAAAAGGTACAGTGCTCGACAAGAAGTTGGGCGAAACCATCATCGGGGCCTCTGTCGTCGAGCTGGGTACAGAGAGCAATGGTACCATCACCGATTTTGATGGAAACTTTACCTTGAGTGTGAACAGTGGAGCCATGCTCCAAGTGTCGTACGTGGGGTATAAGACCCTGACGGTAAAAGCTGCCCCCTCGCTCCAGATTGAGTTGGAGGAGGATTCGCAGATGCTGGGTGAAGTAGTCGTCACTGGTTATCAGGTACAGCGCAAGGCAGACTTGACGGGTGCTGTGAGTGTAGTCAGCGTAGATGAACTGCAAAAACAGAATGAGAATAACCCCATCAAGGCTCTCCAGGGACGTGTGCCGGGCATGAATATCTCTGCCGATGGTAGTCCCTCAGGTGCGGCTACCGTCCGTATTCGTGGTGTAGGAACATTGAACGATAATGACCCTCTGTATATTATCGATGGGGTGCCCACGAAATCAGGTATGCACGAACTGAACGGCAACGACATTGAGTCCATTCAAGTACTGAAGGATGCGGCCTCGGCTAGTATCTATGGCTCGCGTGCAGCCAACGGTGTGATTATCATCACGACCAAGAAGGGCAAGGATGGCAAGGTAAAGGTGGATTTCGATGCTAGCCTCAGCGCTTCGTTTTATGCCAACAAGATGAAGGTGCTTAATGCCGAACAGTGGGGGCAAGCCTACTGGCAAGCCAACGTGAACGATGGTCTTGATCCCAACAATAATAACCTGGGTTATCACTTTGATTGGGGCTACGATGCACAGGGCAACCCGCAGCTCAACAAGGTCACTATGCAGAAATACCTTGACGAAGCCGGTACCATTCCTGCTTCTGATACCGACTGGTTTGACGAGACTACTCGTACGGGCGTGATTCAGAACTACAACGTCAGCGTGAGCAACGGCAACGAGAAGGGCTCGAGCTACTTCTCCCTGAGTTATTACAAAAACTTAGGTATCATCAAGTATTCCGACTTCGAACGCCTCTCGGCCCGTATCAATACCGACTATAAGCTGATAGGTAATGCCTTGACCATTGGCGAACATTTTACGCTGAACCGCACCTCAGAGGTGAGTGCCCCCGATGGGTTTCTGGAGAATGTGCTACAGTTCAACCCCTCATTCCCTATATATAATACAAAAGGTGAGTTTGCCAATCTGACCGGAGGGTATGCCGACCGTGAGAATCCGTTGGGACGTCTCTACCGCAACAAAGACAATCGCTACACTTACTGGCGTGCCTTCGGTGACGTATTCTTGAACCTCGCTCTCTTCAAGGGCTTCAACCTGCGTACGACTGCCGGTATCGACTATGCCCAAAAGCAACAGCGCATCTTTACCCTGCCGATAGACAATGGCAATGTGGCCAATCCAGAGAATGCGGTAGAGGCCAAGCAGGAGCATTGGATGAAATGGATGTGGAATGCTGTGGCTACCTACAATATGGAGATAGGCAAACATCGCGCCGATTACATGCTGGGTATGGAGTTGAACCGACAGGATGATGTGTGGTTTTCGGGAAAACGGTACGACTACGAAATTCTGAATCCCGATTATATGTGGCCGGATGCCGGTACGGGTGTGGAAAAGGCATACGGTTCGGGTAGTGGCTACTCGTTGGTATCCTTCTTTGCCAAGGCAAACTATACCTATGCTGACAAGTATATGGCTTCACTTACGGTTCGCCGCGACGGTTCCAGTCGGTTTGGAACAAACAACCAATATGGAACTTTCCCGTCGGTCAGTGTGGGTTGGCGGTTGACGCAGGAGAAGTTTATGAAATCCACAGAGCGTTGGCTTACCGATTTGAAACTTCGCGCCTCTTGGGGACAGACTGGTAATCAGGAGATATCTAATACCGCTCGTTATACCTTATACAGTGCCGTGTATGGTGATGCCAACTTTGGTGGAAACAGCTTCGGGACCTCATATGACATAGAGGGCAGCAATGGCGGAAAGCAATTGCAATCGGGCTTCAAGCGCATCCAGATAGGCAATAACGATATCAAATGGGAGACTACCACACAGACTAATATCGGATTTGATTTTGCCCTTTTCAATAATTCACTTTATGGTAGCTTCGACTATTATGACAAGCGAACCAAGGATATTCTGCTCTACATGGCTGGTATCGCAGCCATGGGAGAAGGTTCGTCGATGTGGATTAATGCTGGTGAGATGAAGAACAACGGTGTTGAACTGAACTTAGGTTATCGGGGTAACATACGTAACTTTAGTTACGACATCACAGCTAATCTAGGTACGTATCGCAACGAGATTACCAAGCTGCCCGAGACGGTAGCTGCCAATGGCGACTTTGGAGGCAACGGCGTGAAGAGCGTTATCGGTCATCCCATGGGGGCACAGGTGGGTTACATCTTCGATGGTATCTTCAAGAACCAAGAGGAGGTAGATAACCATGCTACACAGCAGGGGGCCGGTGTGGGACGCATGCGGTTCAAGGACCTCAACGGCGATGGACAGATTACCGAAGCCGACCAAGACTGGATCTATTCGCCTGTACCCGATTTCTCGTACGGTTTCAACATCTATCTGCAATACAAGAACTGGGACCTCACCATGTTCTGGCAGGGAGTACAGGGGGGAGATGTCATCTCTGACTTGAAGAAGGAGACTGACCTTTGGGCCGGGGTGAATGTGGCCAACCTCAACAAGGGTCAACGTCTGCTCGATGCCTGGTCGCCCACCAACCCCAACTCCACGATTCCGGCACTCTCTACCTATAACAACAACAACGAGACGCGTGTGTCGAGCTATTACGTAGAAGATGGTTCGTTCCTGAAGCTCCGCACCATCCAGTTAGGTTACAATGCGCCCAAGGCTTTTGCCCAGAAACTCTACATGGAGCGCCTGCGTCTCTATGTATCGGCTCAGAATCTGCTTACCATCAAGAGCAGCAACTTCACCGGCGTGGATCCTGAGAATGCCAACTTCGGCTATCCCATCCCCGTCAATGTATCATTCGGTCTTAATGTAACATTCTAACATCACGGTATGAAAAAGATATTCAACTATATAGTAGCTGCCTCGCTGGTACTGACGGCAGCAAGTTGCTCTGACTTTCTGGAGGAGCAGGTGCCGCAAGGTACCTTAGACGAGAATCAGGTGAAAGACCCCTCGCTGGTCGAGAATACCATCATTTCAGCATACGCAGGATTCACCCAGGGTGAAGACATCAATGGCTCATTCTCGATGTGGAACTTCGATGTGCGCTCGGATGATGCTTACAAGGGCGGAAGTTCGGTAAATGATGGCGATGTATTCCACCAGTTGGAGGTCCAACAGGGTGTGCTCACTACCAATTGGAACATCAGCGATATGTGGAACCGCCTTTACATCACCATCTCAAGAGTCAATTCGGCCATCAGCGTGCTGGAGAAGTGTGATGAATCGTATGCGTTGAAAGAGCAACGCATGGCTGAGATGAAGTTCTTGCGTGCCTACAGCCACTTCCTGCTGAAGCGTCTCTATAAGAACATACCTTTTATTCTGAACGCCAATCTTACCTACGAGGAGTACGGTCTGCTGTCAAATACCGAGTACAGCAACGACGAGGGATGGGCTGCCATTGCAAAGGAGTTGGAGGAGGCCTACGAGGTACTGCCGGTAACGCAGACTGAAAAGGGCCGTCCCACCAAGGCTGCCTGTGCCGCTTTCCTCGCCAAGGTTTATCTCTATAAGGCTTATCATCAAGACGATGCCAAGAGCAATCACGTGACAAGCATCAACGAAGCGGATTTGAACCAGGTGATAAAATATACTGATCCTGCTATCTATGCCGCAGGTGGCTATGGATTGGAGTCGGACATCCACAACAATTTCCGTCCCGAGGAGCAGTACGAGAATGGTTGCGAATCCATCTGGGCTATTCAATATTCGCGCAACGATGGTTCCACCTACGGTAACCTCAACTGGTCGAATGGCCTCATCTGCCCCAATATCGCTGAGGTGACGGATGGCGGTTGCGACTTCTATAAACCTTCCCAGAATTTGGTCAATGCTTTTCGTACGGATGACAACGGCCTGCCTTACATTGGTACCTACAATCAGAAGGACTATGATACGGCAACCGACAACGCTGACCCGCGTCTTTTCCTCACCGTGGGTATTACCGGTCTGCCCTACATGTTTAATCCCGCTTTCATCATGGATCGTACATCCAACTGGAGCCGTTCGGGTGGCTTGTATGGCTATTATGTCACCTTGAAGCAGAATGTCGATCCGGCGCTTATTGGTCAGTACCTCATCAAGGGATCGTTTTGGGCTACCAGCATGAACCGCATCGTGTTCCGCTATGCCGATGTGCTCTTGGAGCGTGCGGAAGCCTTCGCTCAGTTGGGCAAGATCTCGGAGGCAATCTCCTTGGTTAATCAGATTCGCTCGCGTGCGGCGGCAAGTACCCAGATGATCAGCAACTATCCTTCCAGATATGGAGTGAAGTTCTACTGCAAGAATTACACCGGCAGCTACGACAAGGAGCAGACGTTGCAGATTGTGAAGATGGAGCGTCGCTTGGAGCTGGCTATGGAGTCGGAACGCTTCTTCGACCTGGTGCGCTGGGGCGAGGCTGCCGAGACGCTGAACAACTACTATGCGGTGGAGAAGACGAAGTGCACCGTTTATGGTGAGGCAGAGTTTACTGCCAACAAGGGCGAGTACCTGCCCATTCCTTTCGCACAGGTAGCCGCTTCCAACGGACACTATACACAGAACATTGGTAACTGGTAAAATACATTCAGACGATTATGAAAACAAAGAACATACACAGCATAACAGTTATACTTGGTGCACTCTTCTTGATGTGCCTTTCGGCGTGTACCTCCGACAACGTCAGCGACTTGCAACTGTCGGGCAACTGTACCATCGAGGCATTGGCTCTTGACAATTACGTTGGAAAGGTCAATCTGGCTACACGTACCGTCACAGTCAATCTGCCTGAGACTTACAATATCAAGGCAATGACCGTCACTGACCTGCTCCTTTCCGACGGTGCTGAAGCCAACATACAGAAGGGGCAGACCATCAACATGGAAGGAGCGCAAAACATCCATGTGACTAATGGCGACCTCTTCCTCGACTGGACTTTGGTGGCTAAGCTTGACGAGGCTAAGCTTTACTCTTTCGTCGTGAACGAGATCTACAACGGTATCATTGACCAGGAGAAGAAGATCGTCACTATCTATGTGCCCGGTGATGTGGATATTACCGCTCTGGTCCCATCCATAGAGGTTAGCGAAGGGGCTACCTGTCAGCCCCTCAACGAGGTGGTACAAGACTTCAGCCAGCCGGTGGTCTATACTGTAACCAACGGAACTGCTCAATCGCAATATACTGTCAATGTCTTTGCCATCGACAAGCCCAAGGCTATCTTCTTAGGTAATGCTTCGACCATGAGCGAACTCGACCCTGAGGCCCGGGAGGCCTGCTCGTGGATGTTGGCCAACGTGGAGCAGTCGCTTTATGTCTCGTTTGCCGACATTCAGGCCGAAGCCATTGACCTGTCGGAGTGCAAGGTCATCTGGTGGCACTATCACTATGATGGTGGGGTTGATGGACATGATCAGTTTGTGGCCAAAGCTCCCTATGCCATCAGCGCTAAGAATCAGCTGCGCAGTTACTATGAGAATGGCGGTGCCTTCTTCCTCACCCGCTTTGCTACCAACCTACCTTCGTTTATCGGGGCTACCGGTGATGATGAGTGGACTACTCCGAACAACTGCTGGGGACAGAATGAGGATGCAGCCGAACTGTGTGGAGGTCCGTGGGATTTCAAGATGTACAGCGGACAGTCGGGCCATTCGCTCTGGCAGGGTCTGGTGACTGGTGACGACCCCAATGCGGTCTATACGACGGATGCGGGTTACCATATTACCAACTCCACGGCACAATACCACATAGGTACCGATTGGGGTGACTACGGTGACTACGCAGCTTGGGAAGCCCGCACGGGTGGCACGGTACTTGGAGTAGGTGGCGATGGAGCCATTGTCGCCTGGGAATATCCGGCCCACAACAACAAGGGTGGCATCCTCTGTATAGGCTCGGGCTGCTATGACTGGTATTCATATACTTTCGAGGCTGGCTATGTGGAGAAGTTCCATCAAAACATCTCCATCATCACCCGCAATGCGTTCAATTACCTTGCGAAATAATTCACTATTTAACTCTTTTATAAAAACGTAAATCATGAAATCAATGATATTATCTACCCTTATGCTGTCAGCACTCTCGCTGGCGGCATGTAGCGAAGACCACTTTGCCGGTGATGTGGCCAAGGAGTGGTCGGTCACTACCGAATATTTCACGCCTACCGAGGAGGCGGGCTACAACACCTATTGGAAACCTGCCATTGGCCGTGTGGGCGACCCTATGCCTTTCTACGATGCCAAGGCCGGCGACTTTAAGGTACTCTTTCTGCAGGATTTTGACAACAACGATGCCTGGTGCTATCATCCCATCTATGGCGTATCGACTACCGATGGTGCCCACTATCAAGGTTTGGGCGAGGTGCTTGCTACAGGAAAGAGCAAGAATGAACTGGATGCAGCCATAGGTACAGGCTGTGCGGTTTACAACGAGCATGATGGACTCTACTACATCTATTATACAGGACACACCACCCAAGAGGTCGTGATGCGAGCCACCTCGCCCGATTTCAAGTCCTGGTCAAAGGATAAGGCGTGGGTGCTTCGGGGCAGCGATTTTGGCTATTTGGATGTGGATTTCCGTGACCCTCAGGTGTTTCAGGACGAAAGTGGCCTGTGGCACATGATTATCTCCAGCAATTTGAAGTTTGCTGAGTTCACCTCAACCGATTTGCGCGAGTGGAGCCATGCAGGACAGTTCTCTTGCATGATTTGGGACCGTATGTTGGAGTGTCCCGACATTTTCAAGATGGGCGATTGGTGGTATATGGTCTATAGTGAAGCCTATCGCAGCGACTGGAGCCGTAAGGTGAAATATATGATGGCACGTACACTCGATGACCTAAAGAAGTGTTTCAATGAAGGGCCTCAGTGGCCTGCTGATGATAAAGAGGGTGTACTGGATACCCGTGCCTTTTATGCCGGGAAAACGGCTTCAAACGGTACTGACCGTTTCATTTGGGGATGGACACCTTACCGCACAGGTACTTCTATTCACGATAAGAACATTGCTGTAGGGGCGGAGGGAGAGCCCAACTGGTCGGGTGCCTTGGTTTGCCACAAGCTGGTGCAACATGCTGACGGCACGCTGAGCGTGGGCGAAGTGCCTGCATTGGCCGCCAAGTACGACCTGCCTGCCGAGGTGAAGGTGATGGGCTCTGAGAATTACCTCTCTGGTACTATCAATGGGGACGGCTATGTGCTTTACAACCGTTTGGGTTATCACAACCATATCTCGTTTACGGTGATAACGGCTGGCGAAGGCGACAAATGGGGCGTGTCGTTTGTCCGCGGTACAGATGTCATGAAGTACTATTCGTTGGTGGTTAATCCCGAGTGGGCCAACGGTCGCCGCAAAGTAAATTTTGAACAGGAAGGAGTAGAAGGAAAAGGCTTTATTGCCGGTGCTGATGGTTACATCTTCCCCCGCCCTGCCGATAATAGCTACAAGGTGGACATCTACACCGACAACTCGGTCGTGGTGATGTACATCAACGGTGAGTATGGCACCACGCAGCGTATCTATGGCCTCCAGAAGAACTGCTGGTCAATCAATAGCTACGGTGGAAGCGTGACCATCAGTGACGTGAAGGTGACTAATTATTGATCTTTCTAATTGTTTTTGCCATGAAACAACTATCCGCTATTGTGAAAGCCTCTGCAATGCTTCTTGCATTGCAGGCTTCTTCGGTACAGCTGTATGCGCAGACAGTGACGCATCAAGCGTACGAGCAAACCATAGTGACACCAAAGGCTGTGGGACGTTATTTTTGGTTGCCCATCCAGGAGTCTGCTCCTGAGGGTAAGTTGCAGGTCATTTCTTCGAATAGACTGCTTATGGAACAGAATGTCCGCTTTGCTCGCGAACAGGTGGATTACTACATGCCGTTGGACCTTGCTCCCTATCAGTCTGATCGTAATCTTCGCATCTGTGTGCAGCATGTACCTACCGGCTCTATCTGCTTTTCTAAGCTGGCTCAGAATGATGCTGTCACGTATCAGCTCATTGATGAGAAATACCGTTCGGCTTACCACCATGCCCCTCTGCGGGGATGGATGAACGATCCTAATGGCATGTTCTATCAAGACGGGGTATGGCACCTCTATTATCAACACAATCCTTACGGCTCGATGTGGGGTAATATGCACTGGGGCCACTCTACTTCGCGCGACCTGATTCATTGGGAAGCTCAACCTCTGGCTCTCATTCCTGATGTTTGGGGCACGGTGTTCAGTGGCTCGTGTGTAGTCGATTACGAGAATACAGCAGGCTTTGGCCGTGGAGCTGTTGTCGCCGTCTTTACGTCAAGTCGCCCTACTCCTTTTGGTGGCGATGTACAGGCGCAGAGCATAGCTTACAGCATTGATGGTGGACTTACCTTCACCAAGTATGAAGGCAATCCTGTCATCACCTCTGAGGCTCGCGACTTCCGTGACCCGAAGGTGTTCTGGAATGTTGAGGCAGGCTTCTGGAATATGATTCTGGCAGCTGGGCAGGAGATGCAGATTTACTCGTCGAAGAACCTGCGTGAGTGGACGCTGGAGAGTAGTTTTGGACGCGAGTATGGCAATCATGGCGGCGTATGGGAGTGTCCCGACCTGCTGAAGTTGCCGGTGGAAGGTACCGAAAAGGAGAAGTGGATGCTGATTTGCAACATCAACCCCGGTGGCCCCTTCGGCGGCAGCGCTACGCAGTATTTTGTCGGTTCATTTGATGGTCACACCTTTACCTGCGAGTCAGCTCCCGAGGTGACCAAATGGATGGACTACGGCAAGGACCACTACGCTACGGTCTCCTTCTCCAACGCTCCCGATGGGCGCACGGTGGCCATGGCCTGGATGAGCAACTGGCAGTATGCCAACCAGGTGCCCACGCGTCAGTTCCGCTCAGCCAACAGCATTGCCCGCGACCTGGGTCTCTTTGAGTACAACGGCGAGACCTATTGCAGCGTGCGTCCGGCCCAGGAGATGGAGGCGGCCCGCGGTGCCGTGGTGAGCCAGCCCACGGAGCAGTGCGAGATAGTCATTACCCTGCGCGGCGAGGCCGAGATTACTCTGCGCAACAATCAGGGCGAACGGGTGGTCATGAAGTACGACCCCGAGGAGGAGCTCTTCTACATGAATCGTCTGCAGAGCGGCGACGTGTCGTTCAGCGACAACTTCCCCACCATCACCGTGGCCCCCACTTACGGCCCCCTCAAGCAACTGCGCATCTTTGTGGATAAGTGCAGCATCGAGGCCCTGGATGCCGATGGCAAGATGGCCATGACCAACCTGGTCTTCCCCACGTCGCCCTACAACAAGCTGATCATCAAGGGTAAAGCTAAAGCGAAAATTTATAATATAGGTAAATAATAATAGGTATTAAGGACACAATATGAAAACAAATAAATTCGCCATACTCTCGTTGATGCTCTGCTTCTTCTGCATGGGCTTCGTTGACCTGGTAGGTATCGCCTCCAACTATGTGAAGGCGGACCTGGGCCTGACTGACTCGCAGGCCAACATCTTCCCCTCACTGGTCTTCTTCTGGTTCCTCATTTTCTCCGTGCCTACGGGCATGCTGATGAACCGCATCGGGCGCAAGCGCACGGTGCTCCTCAGCCTGGTGGTGACGCTCCTCTCGCTGCTGCTCCCGCTCTTTGGTGAGGGCTACGGACTGATGCTTGCCTCCTTCTCGCTGCTGGGCATTGGCAATGCGCTGATGCAGACTTCGCTCAATCCGTTGGTCGCTACGGTCATCCGTGGTGGCAACCTGGCCTCCACGCTCACCTTCGGCCAGTTTGTCAAGGCCATCGCCTCGTTCATGGCCCCCTACATCGCCATGTGGGGTGCCGTGGCCACCATCCCCACCTTCGGGTTGGGCTGGCGCGTGCTCTTCCCGGTATATCTGATTATCGGCGTCATAGCCACCTTGGCACTCTATGGTACTTCGATTGAGGAGGAGCCCATTGAGGGCAAGGCCTCATCGGTGTTGGACTGCGTTAAGTTGCTGGGCCGTCCCATGGTGCTGCTCTGCTTCATCGGCATCATGTGTCACGTGGGCATCGACGTGGGCACCAACACCACAGCCCCCAAGCTGCTGATGGAGCGTCTGGGCATGACGCTCAACGAGGCTGCCTTTGCCACCTCGCTCTACTTCATCTTCCGCACACTGGGCTGCCTGACCGGCTCCTTCTTCCTGCGTGTGATGAACAACCGGCTCTTCTTCCTCATCAGCGTGCTGATGATGGCGCTCTCCATGGCGGGTCTCTTCGTGGGCACGTCGCGTGAGGTGCTCTACGTGGCCATCGCCCTCGTAGGCTACGGCAACAGCAACATCTTCTCTATGTGCTTCTCGCAGGCATTGCTCTCCGACAAGAGCCACCAGAACGAGATCAGCGGCCTCATGATCATGGGCCTCTTCGGGGGCACAGTCTTCCCCTTGGCCATGGGCATAGCAGCCGATGCCATGGGTCAGCAGGGTGCCGTAGCTGTCATGGCTATCGGCGTGGCCTACCTGCTGCTTTTTTACCTGAAATTTAAACACTAAATACTTAATATCATGAACGAAATTATCGTAGGAATGGGTGAGGCCCTGTGGGATTGCCTCCCTGAAGGAAAGAAAATCGGTGGTGCTCCCGCCAACTTTGCATACCATGTCTCTCAGTTTGGCTTCAACAGCCGTGTAGTCAGCGCCGTGGGCAATGACCCCCTGGGCGACGAGATTCTGCAGGTATTTGCCGAGAAGAGGCTGAACACGCAGATAGAGCGTGTGGATTACCCCACCGGTACCGTGCAGGTGACACTCGACCCCGTGGGCGTACCGCAGTATGAAATCAAGGAGGGCGTGGCCTGGGACAACATCCCCTTTACCAACTCCCTGCGCGACCTGGCCCTGCGCACCCGTGCCGTCTGCTTCGGTTCGCTCGCCCAGCGCAGCGAGGTGAGCCGCAACACCATCAACCGCTTCCTCGACACCATGCCCGACACGGGTACGGAACTGAAGATATTCGATATCAATCTGCGTCAGAACTTCTACACCCAGGAGGTGCTCTGCGACTCGATGCGTCGCTGCAACGTGCTGAAGATTAACGACGAGGAGCTCGTCACCATCAGCCGTATCTTCGGCTACCCGGGCATCGATCTGCAGGACAAGTGCTGGATTCTGCTGGCCAAGTACAACCTGAAGATGCTCATCCTGACTTGCGGCACCAACGGCAGCTACGTCTTCACGCCGGGCCTGATCAGTTTCCAGGAGACCCCGAAGGTGAAGGTGGCCGATACGGTAGGTGCCGGCGACTCCTTCACCGCTACCTTCACTGCCGCCATCCTGAAAGGCCTCTCCATCCCCGAGGCCCACAAGCTGGCCGTAGAGGTGAGTGCCTTTGTCTGCACGCAGAGCGGAGCCATGCCTATCCTGCCTCCGACCCTGCTCGAACGGATGCCGAAGTAAAATATTAGGTCAGTTTTCAGGCTAATAACGCTAAGGGACAATTCGCCTTCAAGTTGGCGAATTGTTCCTTTCTTCGCCTAGACCCTTCCTTCCTGTCCTAATTACCCTGAAGTAACTCCCTTGTAGCTCTAATCAACCTCTAATCTTCCTCTAATCGAGGTCTAATCGTTCTCTAATCTGGGATTAGACCTCGATTAGTGTTACTTCGGACTTACTTCGGACTTACTACGGAGTTACCTTAGACCTAGGGCTTATTTACTCCTTTTTCATCAAAAACTCAGTTGTATATCAGGAATCATGACATTTCTCGTGCTGGTTCCCGTATCGCTCTTCGATTGTTTCCCGTTCGTTTCCCGTTAGCACTCCGTTACTCTTTCGCTTTTTCTTCGTTCCAGGTTCGCTTTGGCTCCGTTCTGGAAGCCAGAGCTAACGGAGAAGAAGCAGAGAAGGAGCGAGGATGCAGCAGTGATTTCTCCTATAACCATGCTAGAACAAACTAAGCATGATTCATATACTCAAATCGATATCCGGAATCATGGTATCCGCCAGTCGGTCTTCGATGAGGAATCCCATGTACAGCGGAATAGTAAGTACATCTCCTTCGCGCCCGACATTGTATTGACCCAATTTGATGGCGTTGTGGACATGATACACCTCCTTGTTTTTAAGCACTGTATTCATACTCTTCGTCTTGCCGCTCTTGGCCTTCACCTCAAGAATGACGCAGGCACCATGGTATCTCACCAGGAAGTCCAACTCCAGACCACTCTCCTTATGGAAATAGTAGAGCTTCTGCCCAGATTTACAAAGGAAATCAGCCATTAGGTTTTCAAAGATTGCTCCTTTGTAGCCAAACAGATTGCCCTGTAAGATATCTGCCTGAGTGCCATAATCCAGCATGCCCATGAGGATGCCTATATCTGTGGTATATACTTTAAAAGTCTCTTTGATGGAATTGCCCTCAAGTGGCAATTCCGTAATCCGTACATTATAGCATCTGCGCACGATGCCTGCATCCTCCATCCACTGGATGCTACCGATGTACTGAGATGCTCGTCCGCCTTTTTTGACCACGGAATACTGAAACTTTTTGTTCTCTTTGGCCAATTGCTTAGGAATAGACTCAAAACATTCCCGGATGTTCGGCTTATCGGCATCATCCGCATATTTTATCATATCTTCCTCATACCCAGCTATCAGGCTGCGTTGTACTTTGTATATTTGCTCAATATTTTTTGTCGCAAGGAAGCAATTCACAGCTTCTGGCAGACCGCCTACGATGACATAACGGTAAAGTAACTCCATCATGGCTTTATGAATGCCATCCGGCACAGCCTTTTCGTCCTGAAAGCTTGATTTCACCGAATCAATCACCTTGTCATTGATTCCATTGGCCCATAAAAATTCCTCAAAATCCAATGGATACATATCAATTACCGTCTCATATCCCACAGGTACAGAGTCTCGTTTTTCTCCCTCTTCTTCACTATGCTTGCTGCTTTTGCCGTAGCCTTTTACTCCCAGTAGTGATCCTGTGGCTATGACATCAAAACGTCCATCTAGATGAAACGATTTTAAAGCCGTCCTCGCCTCTTTGCATTCCTGTATTTCGTCAAGGATGATGCAGGTCTTTCCTGTGATGAAACGACTTCCAGGGATTAATGCCGTGAGGTTGAGCGTGATGGTCTCTACATCTAGATTGCCTGTAAAAGCGGATTTTCTGTCAGGCTCCAGGATGAAGTTCATATAGACCACGCTTTCATAATGTTCTTTGGCAAATTTCTGAACGATATAGGTTTTCCCACACTGACGGATGCCTTTAATGACAAGAGGCTTTTTACCCTCAGAGGCCTTCCATTGGACTAAATATTTCTCAATCTTTCTTTTAAGCATATACTTATCAATGATTTACGCCGCAAAGATACATTTTTCCAAGCGAAAAAACAAGAAATTCTACACTTTTCCAAGGGAATATTCCGGATTTTCTACACTTTTCTAAGCGAATGATAGCTGTTTCTCTACACTTTTTCTAGGGAATCGGTGCGTAGGATTTGCTATTTCTCTCGGTTTGCATTATCTTTAGATAAGCTAGGCTGCACCTCGGAAATACAAAATAATGCAAGCATTCTTTTGTTATTTCTCTCGGTTTGCACTACCTTTGCACACCTAAAATCATGCTAATTATGGAGAATTCAAAAAAGTTGTTGGGCACTAAGCCCCATTTTGCCCTGCTGGATGGACTGCGGGGTGTGGCCGCCTTGCTGGTGGTGTGGTATCATGTGTTTGAAGGATTTGCCTTTGCTGAGGGAGTCAACGGGGCAGGGGAGGGGGTGATTACGGTCATCAACCACGGCTACCTGGCGGTGGATTTCTTCTTCCTGCTCTCGGGGTTCGTGATGGGCTATGCCTACGATGACCGCTGGCGTAAGGGCTTCACGGTGGGTGAGTTCTTCCGTCGCCGTCTGATTCGTCTGCATCCCATGGTGGTCTTTGGGGCGCTGTTTGGAGCGCTGACCTTCCTTCTGGGTGGTGCGCAGCAATGGGATGGTACCCCCGTGGCACTCCACTTCGTGTTGTTGGCTCTGGTGGCTGGCTGCTTCATGATTCCGGCCCTGCCCGGAGTGGGTTACGAGGTGCGTGGCAACGGTGAGATGTTTCCGCTCAACGGCCCTTCGTGGTCACTCTTCTTTGAATATATAGGTAATATCCTCTATGCGTTGGCCATCCGCCGCCTCTCTACCCGCTGGCTCACGGCGCTGGTGGTGCTGCTCGGCCTGCTGCTCACGGGCTATGCGCTGACCGACCCTTCGGGCTACGGCTGCATCGGGGTGGGGTGGACACTCGATGGTGTCAACTTCTGCGGCGGACTGCTCCGCATGACTTTCCCCTACACGCTGGGCCTGCTGATGAGCCGTCACTTCAAGCCCTGCCGCATCAAGGGGGCCTTCACGCTCTCCACATTGCTGCTCCTCGCGCTCTTCCACGTTCCGGCCATTGCGCCAGCTGGGGACATCTGCCTTAACGGCCTCTACGAGATGGCCTGCATCATCGTCATCTTCCCTGTCATTGTTTGGCTGAGTGCTTCTGCTCCTACGGGCACATCGCGCCAGGAGGCACTCTACAAGGGTCTTGGTCAGCTCTCCTATCCGCTCTACCTCATCCATTACCCCGTGATGTACCTCTTCTACGCCTGGCTCATCCGCGAGCAGCGCTATTCGCTTGCCGACAGCTGGCAGGTGGCGCTTCCGCTCTATGCCGGATGTGTTCTCTTTGGCTGGCTAGTGTATAAGTACTACGAGGCCCCGGTGCGCAAGCGTCTCGGGAAAACAAAATAATGCAAGCATTCTTTTGTATATTCTCTCGGTTTGTACTATCTTTGCAAACCAAAACTTTGAGTGATGACAATAAAGGAATTTTTTTCGTTTAAGCACAATGCGCTGTTGTGGGGCAACTTGATAGCCATGGTCGTAGTGGCTGTGCTCCTCGTGCTGGGTGTGCTCAAGGGGCTCAATCTCTATACGCACCACGGTGAGGCAGTCAAAGTGCCCGATGTGAAGGGACTGAGTGCTGATGAGGCGGAGATGCTGATTCAGCGAGCTGGCTTGATAGCCGTGGTGTCTGACTCCAATTATGTCAAGACCATGCCGGCAGGTAGCGTGCTTGATATCGTGCCCGTAGCCGGGCAAAACGTCAAGCTGGGGCGCACAGTCTATCTTACCATCAACACTTTGAGCATCCCCTTGAAGGAGGTGCCTGATGTGGCAGACAACAGCTCCCTGCGTCAAGCCGAGGCTTCGCTCCGTGCCGAGGAGTTCAAGCTTGACAGCGTAGAGCTGGTGAACGGTGAACTGGACTGGGTCTATGGCGTGAAGTACAAAGGCCGTCTGCTCCGCCCCGGTGAAAAGGTGCCCATTGGTTCCACCCTCCAGCTGATGGTAGGCTGTGGCGGCGAACTTCCGAACGACAGTGACTCCATAGCCGTCCGCCCCCATTCAGAGTCCCTCCCGGCAGGCAATCCAAAGGGAGAAGAAGAGAAAGAGGACGACTGGTTCTAGGCAATGCATCTTTTAAATAAAGAAAGGAATGAACGCAGACATCATCAACGAAACAGCCCCATTCGTCGAGAACAATTCTCTCGATGAAGACACCAACAACGACATCGAAGAGCTGGACGATGCGATGGATGATATAGAGCCCATCGCATCATCCCCCGCCCTCTACGAGCACTTCCGGGTCGTGGTCGATAAGGGGCAGGAGATGATGCGCGTCGATAAATACCTCTTCGACCGCCTCACCAATGCTTCGCGCAACCGCATCCAGAAGGCGGCGGACGCAGGCTTCGTGATGGCCAACGGCAAGGCTGTGAAGAGCAGCTACAAGGTGAAGCCCCTTGATGTCATCACCGTGATGATGGACCGCCCCCGCTACGAGAACGAGGTCATCCCCGAAGACATCCCTCTGGAGGTGGTCTATGAGGACCGTTACCTGATGGTGGTCAACAAGCCGGCAGGTCTGGTGGTGCATCCGGGCCACGGCAACTACCACGGTACACTGGTCAACGCCATCGCCTGGCACCTCAAGGACAACCCCGACTACGATGCCAACGACCCCCATGTGGGCCTCGTCCACCGCATCGACAAGGACACCTCCGGCCTGCTTGTCATCGCCAAAAACCCCGATGCCAAGACTCACCTGGGCAACCAGTTCTTCCATAAGACCACTCGTCGCCGCTACCGTGCCCTGGTCTGGGGCAACGTGGAGCAGGACGAAGGTACTATCACAGGCGACATCGGCCGTAACCCGCGCGACCGTATGCAGATGGCCGTACTGCCCGATGGCGAAGGCAAACACGCTGTGACCCACTACCGCGTGCTTGAGCGCTTCGGTTATGTCACCCTCGTGGAGTGCATCCTTGAGACTGGGCGTACTCACCAGATTCGTGTCCACATGAAGCACATCGGCCATATCCTCTTCAACGATGAGCGCTACGGCGGCCACGAGATACTCAAAGGAACCCATTTTGCAAAATACAAACAATTCGTAAACAATTGCTTCGACACTTGCCCCCGGCAGGCCCTTCATGCCATGACGCTTGGCTTCAAGCACCCCGTCACCGGCGAGGAGATGGACTTCTCCGCCCCCTTGCCCCCCGACATGACCGCCCTTATCGAGCGCTGGCGAAGCTACATCAGTAACAGAGGAGAAACGATATGAAACGTACAATCGCTATTGTAGGAGGTGGAGATACCTCCGAGTATCACGTCTCGCTGCGCAGTGCAGCGGGCATCTATTCATTCATCGACAAAGAGAGATACAACCTCTATATCGTGCAGATGCATGGCCTCGACTGGCATGTGCAACTGCCTGATGGTGCCGTTGCACCCATCGACCGCAATGACTTCAGTTTCCGCCAGCCCGATGGCACCAAGGTGACCTTCGACTTTGCCTACATCACCATCCACGGCACCCCGGGTGAGGACGGTCGGTTGCAGGGCTACTTCGACATGCTCCACATACCTTATTCTTGTTGCGGCGTGCTGGCCGCATCGCTCACTTACGACAAGTTTGCCTGCATCCAGTACCTGCGTGCCTTCGGTGTACGGGTGGCCGACTCTATCCTGTTGCGCAAGGGACAGTACATCCCTGATGAGGAGGTGGTGAGCAAGATTGGCCTCCCCTGCTTCATCAAGCCCAGCCTGGGCGGAAGCAGCTTCGGTGTGACCAAGGTGAAGAGTGCCGAGCAGATACAGCCCGCCATTGCCAAGGCCTTTGACGAGGCTCAGGAGGTGATGATCGAGGCCTTCATGGCCGGCACGGAGATTACCTGTGGCTGTTACCGCACCAAGGAGAAGAGCGTGGTCTTCCCCATTACCGAGGTGGTGACCAGCAACGAGTTCTTCGACTACGATGCCAAGTACAACGGTCAGGTGCAGGAGATTACTCCCGCCCGCATTCCTGATGCCTTGCGCGACCGTGTGCAGCGCCTCACCCTGGCTATCTATGACATCCTCGGTGCTCAGGGCATCATTCGCGTGGATTACATCATCTCCGCTGATGAGAAGATCAACCTCCTGGAGGTCAACACCACCCCCGGCATGACAGCCACCAGCTTCATCCCCCAGCAGGTGCGTGCCGCCGGCCTCGACATCAAGGAGGTGATGACCGACATTATTGAAGACAAGTTTAATTAATTATCGAAACCACAGTGAAATCTGTGGTTCCTAGAACCTTATTTTAAGCAACATGATGAACGAATTTGACGAAATCCGCCCTTATCTCGATGAGGAGCTGCCGCAGATTTATGAAGAACTGCTGGCTGATGAGATGTTCCGGCAGGTTGTTGCCGCTGTGATGCCTGGTGTGCCCTTTGAGGCCATTGCCGCCACGATGCGTGGCTGCAAGACCAAGTTCGCCTTTCAGAAGGCCTTCTGCTATCCGCTGATTAAGAAGATTATGGCAGAGCACACCAAGGGGGTGAACCTCGACCGTTCTGCTCTGGCGGACAAGGATGGGGCCTGTACCTATGTCTCCAACCACCGCGACATCATCCTCGATTCGGGTTTCCTCTCGGTGCTCCTGGCCGATGAGGGGCAGGACACGGTGGAGATTGCCATTGGTGATAACCTGCTCATCTATCCCTGGATTAAGAAGCTGGTGCGCATCAACAAGTCGTTCATCGTGCAGCGGGCCCTCACCATGCGCCAGATGCTTGAGTCATCGGCCCGCATGTCGCGCTACATGCACTATGCCATCGGTGAGAAGCGGCAGTCCATCTGGATTGCCCAGCGTGAGGGACGGGCTAAGGACAGCAACGACCGCACGCAGGAGAGCGTGCTCAAGATGATGGCCATGGGTGGCGAGGGCGATCTCATCGACCGCCTCCTGCAGATGCATATCGTACCCCTCTCCATCAGCTATGAATATGACCCTTGCGACTACCTTAAGGCGCAGGAATTCCAGCAGAAGCGCGACATCCCTGGCTTCAAGAAGAGTCAGGCTGATGACCTGCTCAACATGCAGACGGGCCTCTTTGGCTCCAAGGGACGTGTACATTTCTGTACTGCACCCTGCATAGATGAGGAGCTGCAGGCCATCGACCGCTCGTTGCCCAAGCAGGAGATTTTCGCCCGTGTGGCTGCCCTCATTGACCGTGGCATCCATGCCAACTACCGTCTCTATCCCGGCAACTACGTGGCTGCCGACCTGCTGTCGGGCACATCAGAATTTGCCGGTCACTACACGACGGAGGAAAAGCAGCTCTTCGAGTCCTATGTGGCCCAGCAGCTTGCACGCATCACCCTGCCCGGTAAGGATGAGGCCTTCTTGAGGGAAAAGTTGCTTCAGATGTATGCCAATCCGTTGAAGAACCATCTGGCGGCGGTTGGAGATTAATATGCCTCTACAGTGAATACAGTCTATACGAATAATCTATGACGCTTAGTTATATCTCTGCGGGCATGTTGGCTTTTCGGCCTGTGCTATGGTGCCTGATGCTCGGCCTGCTGACAGCTTGTGGCAGCGATGATTACCATTACCCCTCTGTGCAGCTGGAGTATCTCTCCGCTGCAACGGGGGCAGATGGTGCTGTTAATCAGGTGACTACCGATGCAGGCGAGACGTGGCCTGTGGTCAGCGACCACTCCGCATTCCGCTCCACACCCGACTCGTTGCTGCGCATCGTCAGCAACTACCTTATCACTACCGATGCCGCTGGCCGTCAGGGCGCTGTACTCTATGCGGTGCGCAAAGCCATCTCTCCACTGCCCAAGCCCGCAGCAGAGTTCACGCAGGGGATTAAGACCGATGGGGTAGAATTGGTCTCCTCCTGGATGGGATGTGGCTACTTCAACCTTGTCCTCTCCATCAAGCAGCAGAGCAAGACCCACCGCTTCCACTTCGTGGAGCAGGAGGTCGTTTACGATGAGGCAGCAGGCAGCTGCCGTCTTTCGCTGCTCCTTTACCATGATGCCGACGATGATGTAGAGGCCTATTCTGCGCGGGCCTATCTCTCTGTCCCGCTAAGCCACTATCTCATCGCCGGCATCTCCACGGTAGAGGTCGTGTTCAGCTATACGGATTACCATTCGCAGCAACAGACCGTGACGGCTGTTTACCATTCCTACACCAGGGTGTGAGTAAAGCTTTTGCCCTTTCTAGATGAACCTACCTTATCCTTGCAGCAGTCGCTTCAGTACGACGGTAGCCGAGATTTCGCGGTTGGCAGCTTCGGGGATGACGAGTGAGGTGGGGGCCTCAATGACCTCGTCGGTCACGATCATGTTGCGTCTCACAGGCAGGCAGTGCATGAAGAAGGCATTGTTGGTCCAGCTCATGTGTTCACTATCCACCGTCCAACTCATCTCCTTGCTCAGTATCTTGCCGTAATCCTCGGGGTGTGTCACACCCGGACAGGCCCAGTTTTTGGCATAGATGAAGTCTGCCCCTTCAAAGGCCTTCTTCTGGTCATACTCCACGCGGGCACCGCGCACGAATTTGGGGTCCAGCTCATACCCTTCGGGGTGAGTGATGACCAGGTCCACGTTGGCTTCGTTCATGAAGTCGGCAAACGAGTTGGGTACAGCCTGTGGCAGGGCACGGGGGTGGGGGGCCCAGGTCAGCACTACCTTAGGGCGCTCCGTGCGCTTGTGCTCCTCGATGGTGATCAAGTCGGCAAAGGCCTGCAGGGGATGTCCTGTAGCGGCCTCCATCGAGAAGACAGGCTTTCCGCTGTATTGGATGAATTGATTGAGAATCTTTTCGTTATAGTCATCTTCGCGGTTCTCGAAGCGGGCAAAGCTACGCACACCGATTACATCGCAATAGCTGGCCATCACGGGGATAGCCTCCAGCAGGTGTTCGCTCTTGTCGCCGTCCATCACCACGCCGCGCTCTGTCTCCAGCTTCCAGGCCCCTTGGTTTACATCGAGTACGATGACATCCATGCCCAAGTTGCGTGCGGCCTTCTGCGTGCTCAAGCGGGTGCGCAGGCTGTTGTTGAAGAAGATGAGCAGGCAGGTCTTGTGGTGTCCCAGTGACTCAAATTGATAACGCGCTTTCTTGATTTCAAACGCCTCGGCCAAAGCCACGTTCAGGTCGCCTAGGTCGAATACATTGGTAAAACTCTTCATCTTAGTACCTTATTATTATAATTAATGGATTAATCTAGCATCACAGTGCAAATGTAGTACTATTTTTTCATTTCAGTTGTACTTTACTCTGTTTTTTATTGCGAAGTTGTATTATCTCGTGGATTTTATCTACCTTTGTGCTCAGAATAATTAAAATAGCTGCGTTATGAAGTACCCTATCGGCATACAGAGCTTTGATCAGATTCGTGAGGATGGCTACGTCTATGTGGATAAGACGGCCTTGGTATATGAACTTGCCAACAGTGGAAAGATTTACTTCCTCAGCCGCCCGCGACGGTTCGGGAAGAGCCTGCTTATCTCCACGCTGAAGCACTACTTCCAGGGACACAAGGAGCTGTTCAAGGGGCTGGCCATCGAAGGGCTTGAGAAGGAGTGGGCGGCCTATCCCGTCTTCCACCTCTCGTTCGGCAGTGAGAATTTCACCCAGCCTTACGTGCTTGACAAGATGCTGGAAGGCTTTGTCGCTGCGGGGGAGAAACAGTATGGCACATCGGAAGCACTCACCCTGGGTCAGCGCTTTTGCGCGGTCTTGCGTGCTGCCCACCAGGCCACAGGTCGCAGGGCCGTGGTGCTGATAGATGAGTACGACAAGCCGTTGCTCGATGTCCTGGATATGGAACGCTATGTCACCGACTGCGAGGGTAACCGCATCAAGCTGGAGGAGTATAACCGCGATGTGCTGAGAGGCTTCTATGGCGTCTTCAAGGATGCCGATGCCGACCTTCGCTTCGTGATGCTGACGGGTGTGACCAAGTTCTCGCAGGTGAGCGTGTTCAGCGGCTTCAACCAGCCGGATGACATCAGCATGGACAAGCGCTATGAGGCCCTCTGTGGCATCACGAAGGAGGAACTGGAGACGGTCTTCGCAGAGCCTATCCGTGAGCTGGCCGATGAACTGAATGTGGAGGTCGAGGAGATGAAGCGGATGCTGAGGCTCCAGTACGACGGTTATCACTTCAGCCCCGCCATGACGGGCATCTTTAACCCCTTCAGCCTGCTCAATGCTTTCGACATGAAGATGCTCCGCGATTACTGGTTTGCCTCAGGAACCCCCACCTACCTCATCCGCTTGCTTAATCACAGCAACGAGCAAATCAACGACCTCACGGGCAAGTACTATGATGTCTCGGAGTTCATCGACTACAAGGCCGACGTGGAGCGTCCGCTGCCCATGATTTACCAGAGCGGCTACCTCACCATCAAGGACTACAACATGCGTACCGAACGCTTCCTGCTCGACTTCCCCAACAACGAGGTGCGCAAGGGCTTCCTGAGCATCCTGGCCTCAGGCTATCTGCGGTCCCGTGACGTGCGGGTCACCTCCTGGATAGCCGATGCCATCGAGCTGCTCGATGTGGGCGAGGTAGAGCCCTTCTGCGAGTCGCTCACGGCTTTCCTCTCCAGCATCCCCTACGACAGCCACGAGGCGTTGAAGGACATCAAGGCCACGGAGAAGCATTTCCAATACACCTTCTACCTCATCCTGCGCCTGCTCGGTGTCTATTGCCTGGGCATCAAGGTGGAGGACCGCCAGAGCTACGGCCGCGTGGATTGCACGCTGGAGCTGAAGGAGTACGTCTATATCTTTGAGTTGAAGATGGACGGCTCTGCCGACGAGGCCCTGCAGCAGATTGAGCAGAAAGGCTACGCCAAGCCCTACGCCACCGACCCGCGCCGCATCATCCGCATCGGCATGAACTTCTCCTCCGAGACCCGTACCATCGCCCAGTGGAGGGTGCAGTAACAAGGATATTAATGAATACTTTTAACCAATATTATAATTAGAACATATGCCAGAAATAGTTAGATTCTACGGAATAGTTATCAAGATGTTTTTCAAGCCTAAAGAGCATGAGCCTTCCCATATTCATGCTATTTACAACGAATATATCGGTTTGTTTAACATACATACAGGAGAGATGTTTGAAGGAGACCTTCCGAAAATTGCTCAGAAATTAGTTTCAGAATGGCTTCGTCAGCACAAGGATGAGTTGCAAGAGATGTGGGACAAACAAGTAATCACTAAATTACCGCCGTTATGATACCGAGAATAAAGACTTTACGAGTGATGAATGATTACCTTTTGGGCGTTGAGTTTGATGACGGCTCAAAAGTGGTGTATGATGTCAAGGATGACATTCAGACCTTGCCCTCCTTCCGACCTCTGTCGGAAGTCTATGGTCTGTTTCAGCAGGCCCGGCTCGATTCCAGCAGAACCTGTGTGTATTGGAATGATGAGATTGACCTGGCTAGCGACAGCATATATCAGTATGGCGTGAGTGCTTCTCTCTAGGTTGACGGAGGTCAATGATGCCTTATTTGAAACATTTTTTGTTAAAGTGCTTGCATTTACATATTTTTGCCTTACCTTTGCCGTACATATTTTACCTAGAAATTATAAATCCGCGCCATGAAACCTATCGGCCTACTTATCAAAGAGGAACTACATCGCCAGGAGAGAGGCATCACGTGGTTTGCCCGCAAACTGGCCTGTGACCGTTCCAACATCTACCGCCTGTTCGAGAAGGAAAGTATCGACACAGGCCTGCTACTGCGCATCTGCCTCGTGTTGCAGCACGACTTCTTCAGTGAATATGCCCAGCACTACCGTGACCGGCTTAAAGAGCTACAAGACAGTGTAGAAATGGAAAATTGAAACCCGATGTTGTAAAATTCGCAACAGTAGCGTGAACATCCCGCAATACGACATTCTCTTTTGTTTCTATACTTTCGCATATCTTTGCAGTTGCATAGCGAAACCCAACGTTTGCGCTATGAACAAAATACATATTTTACTAATACATTTAATTAATAGAAGAAAAAAGGAATACATATTTTACTAATACATTTTTATATCTTGCTAATACAACGATATATTTTGCTAATACGATAATATATTAACTAATACATATTTTAAATTATCACTTTATTAACTAAAACAAAAACAGTATGAAGAAGTGGACTTATCTGGTTGTCGCTGGTCTATTGGCTGGTGCAACCCCGATGCTCCAAAGTTGCGTGGACAACGACGAACCCGAAGGCATCAACGTATTGAGAAAAGCAAAAGCCGAATTGATTGCTGCCAAGAAGGTGGTTCAGGAAGCAGAGGCTGCTCGTCTGAAGGCTGAGGCTGCTATGTTGGAGGCTCAGGCTGCTTACCAATTAGCGCAAGCTGAAATCGCTAAGGCAGATGCTGAACTGAAAAAAACTGAGAATGAGAAAAAGCGTGCAGAGCTTGAAGCCTACATTGCTGAACAAAAGCTTAATGCTGAACATGCCCAGCAGGAATGGGAGCAACAAACAAAAATGTGGGAAGTACAATATCAGCAAGCTCTGGTTCAATTGGCGCAACTAAAGGTTGCTCTTAATACTCAGCAACGGATTGCTCTTCAGACTTATATAACAAGTGTTGATGAGGCTAAGAAGGTGTATGATGAGAAAATGGAAAATGTGCGTTTGGCACAACGTACACTCTTGAAGGCAACAGAAACAATGAACGATAATGAGGCTGACAAGGATTATTTGACTCGTGAATTGCAAAGATCCGTAAGATATGCCCAGATGGATTTGGAAGATGCTCAGGCTGAACTGGAGGCGCTGGAGGCTGAACTTGAGCTGGCTCAAACTCGTGACATCGAAGGCGTTAAGGAACGTATAGAAGAATTACAGAAGGAAATAACGGCTCAAGAGGCTATTATCGATAAGACGAAGTTGGCTGTTGCTGAGAAGAAAGCTGAATTAGCTCCTGCACTGAAAGCACTGGAGGATTCTTTGACAGAAGCCAAAAATGCGGAAATTACAATCAATGAATTCAAATATGAATTCCCCTATTACCTTGTAAGTGACTATCAGGGAGAACTGTCAATTGTCGAAGAAGATATCACCTATACTATTGCCGATGCTGAGAATGAAGAATTTCCCCAAGCTTACGAAAATGTAGTAAATCGTTTTGAGCGTCTTATTGAGGCTGTTGAAAGCGCCAAGTTGACTCCTAATGGTGCTGCATGGACTGCTGAAAACATTGGCTTGTACAAAGGACAGTTAGCCGATCAAGAGGAGAAAGTAGCCGAGTTGAAAGAAAAGTGGCAGAAAGTGGTTGATGCTTACCGCACAGGCACCAAGTATGCTACCATTAAGGCTGTTGACCGCTATGAAGAATTTGTTGAGCTTGTAAATACTTATAATGATAACGTAAAGGCTTACAACGAGGCAAAGGCTGCATTTGATGCTGCTGCTGAGGAATACGCAGATATTTATGCTGAGTTTGAGGCAAAAGAACAAGCTGCCAATAAGAAATATGCTGAGGGCATGCTTGCCAATGCTCAAGAACGTAATGCTGCTAATGATACCTTTAATAAGACTTATGATAATTTGAGTTGGAAAGCTCAATTGGCAAAAGCCAAATGGGAAGAAGCAAAGGCTGAATTGGCACTCAAGTCAGAACCTACGCAAGCTGAAAAAGATGCTGTAAACGACCTGAAAACGGCTTATGACGCAGCTAAAGCTGAAGCTGAGACATACTATGACCATTGGTATAACGATTGGACCAATGAGGCAAGTGAGACCGTAAAGGCTGGCGAGACTCAAGCAGATGAATTATTTGCGAAGAAGAATGCTTTGACTGAGGCTACTCATGAACGTGAAATTGCTGAAGCCCAAGTTGCTTTCACGGATCAGTTGAAGAAGTTGGGTTATACTGATAATTTGGATCAAGCATATTTTGATGCTTACCAGATTATGGCAGAAAACTATGCAAAGGCTCAGGATCTCTTCCATTATTTAGCAAATGATGCTTTCGGTGTATCTGATGATGTCTATTGCTTACCTTTAACTAAGGCTTTCTACAATTTTGACCAGGATTTGAATCAGATTCCTCTTACTGTTGAGGTTAATGACGAGTTGGCATACATCTACAAGTATGAAATAGAAAATGAGTTGAAGCGACTCTCAAATGAACTTTATGGCTTGGATTCCGAACGCTTAGTAGAACGTACTAAGGAAGAAATTGATGCTGAACTTGCTGAGGAACATGAACCTTGGGAATATATTAACTACTATGATGAAGATATTTATTCAGAAACATGGTGGGAAGAAATATTTAACGAAGAGACAGGCCGTTGGGAGATGATTTCACATCGTACATATTTAGGCTCTCGTTATGGTGCATTCGGTAAGATGCTTTATTATCAAGCACTGATTGCACGTGCTGAAGCCATCTTGGCTGGCGGTGCTGAACTTGATAAGATTCTTGAAGATCTTCAGGCTGAGCTTGATAGCATTCAGGCTAACTATGATGCAGCATTTGCTGCTGTAGAAGCTGCTCAGGAAGCTTATGACAATAAGGAGGCTGAGAATGAGGAGCTCCTTGCAGAAGTTCAAAAGGCATCTCACGAAGCAGAATACAAAAAGAGCCTTCTTAATAGTATTCTTGAAGTCTATGTGGAAGTTGATGATAACGTAGAAGAGCTTATTGCAACATTGAAAGACAAAATTGACAATCGTGAAACTGGAGCCAAGGCTAAAATTGAACGCAACGAGTGGGCTCTGGCAGATGCCCAGAAGAATCTTGAAGATTGGAATCAGGGCGCTATCGATGCTGTAAAGGCTGCTCAGGAAGATTTAGAGGATGCTGAGGCTGCTGCTGCCATTGCCAAGGAGAACCTTGACATTGCTCAAGAGCGTCTGCAGAAGGCTATTGAGTCTATGACTGTTGACGCTGAATAAGCTGCAAACTATTGCCCTACGCAAATAGGGATATACAATTAATTTAAAAGAACAAACAATGCATAAGAAACTTTGCACATTCCTATTGGTGGCTTTGGTCGCTGCGCCCACTCTCTGGGGGCAGCAGCCTGCCCCCTGTGGCGATGGCTCGCCGTGCGCCAAGAAAAAGGAGGGTGTAGTGTTTGCTCCCCGTAAAGGTCAGTGGCAGGTATCGCTGATTCTCGGTGGTAACGGTGCTTTCTATAACGAAAAGTTAGGAAGTTATCTCATTCCCCAATATACTAACACCGGAGGATCTATTGGTTTGCCTAATGGCGGTACCAGCAATGATTCATATGGTGGTCAGAATTCTGGTTACCTGAACGACTATCTGCACATTAACGGGTTTAATGATAACTCTCTGCTCAACATCGTTGGCGTTGAAGCGAAGTATTTCTTCAATGACTGTTGGGATATCAACTTCTCGGCTGGCATGGCTATTGACATTACGCCGAAGAAGGACTTCATTGAGGGCGATTATGACGTGCCTTCTATGATTATTCCCGACCAGAAATACGTCACCGCTCAGACCACGAACAACTGGTTTGTCAACGTGGGAGTGGACCGTTACTTTAAGACGCGCAATCCTCGCATCCTTCCTTATATCGGCGCTACCATAGGTTTCCAAATGGCTCATATAGAGACGATGGAACCCTATACAGGTAAGATGTATTGGGATGAAGACACTGAAACGGAAGATGAGAAAGTAGATCAGCAGGTCTATCTGGCTCCCGGACGTGTCGGACAGGTATTGGGCTTCAAGGGCGCTATCGTGGGTGGTATTGAATACAGTATCGCACAAGGTCTGACCTTCGGTATCGAGTGCCGTCCTCTGGCCTATCGTTACGACCTCATTCAGATTGCTCCGCGTGGATTCGACAACTACAATGTGTCGCACCACAACATTAAACTGATTGATATGCCCGTGGTGAAGCTTGGATTCCGCTTCTAAACACTTCATAAAGCTAACCCGTCGTCCCTAAAGGACTGCGGACGTATAAGAGAAGGCGGTTTTGCTAAAGTCCATTAGCCGAACCGCTTTCTATATTCTAATAAGATTCTGATTATGAAACGTAATTTACTGTTATTGCCTCTTTTCGTGCTCGTCGGCTTGCTGGCGGCTTCGTGTAGTCAACCTCGTTCTCCTCAAGGACCCTGCTCTATCCATTTGAGTTGCTCTCTTGAGGGCTATTCACAGGGGCTGCTTACGCTGGCTGATGGAACCGTGCTCGATTCGCTTCGTCTAACGGATGGTAAGCTTAACTTCTCTCGTACAGACTCTACACTCATGCCCTACGTGGCTAAGGTACAATTGGTCAATGATAACGACCCTAGTGATGATATCTATATGCCTATCGTCGTGGAAGCCGGTGAGGTAACTGTGGTGCTGGATGAGCTTTACTCCACATGGGGTACGCCCCTCAATAAGGAGATGCAGCATTTCTTCGTGGGCATGCAGCGTGTCAGTGAGTCGCTTGAGGGTGAGACAGATCCCCAGATGGTTATCTCTTCCTATTCTACTTACTACAAGAAGCAGATTCTGCTTCACAGTGACGATGTGATAGGTCGCTTCATCCTCGCTGAGTATGGTGCTAACTTGACACCTGATGACGGCATGGAGGTCAAGACAGTGATGAAATAAGAAAGGATTATCAACCATGAAACTGAAATCTCTCTTTATTGCAGCCTCGCTGCTCGCCCTGCCGCTGTGTGCAGATGCACAGGGTGTCACTGAATCTAAGCCGGCTAAGCCTGCTGTTGAGAACCCTTGGTTTATCTCGGGTGGATTGGGTCTCTCTTACTCCACCGGTACTACTGGTGTAGGTAAGCTACTTGCTCCTGCCGGTCAGATTGCTGCCGGTAAATATTTCTCACCCATTCTGGGTGCCCGTCTTGCCATCAGTGGCTGGCGCGGTCGTTCGGCCAGTGCTACTTCCGGTCAGGCTAGCGGTTTCTTCTATGGTGCAGCGACCATTGATGGTCTGCTTAACATCAGTCAGTGGATTAAACCCTACCCTGAACGTCCCATTGATGTCAGCTTCCTGCTCGGTGCTGGTTTCAACCGCTCCTTTGAACACAGTGTCTCTTCGCTCGTAGTCCGTACCGGTCTGCAGATGGGCCTGCGACTCAACAATGCGTTCGACTTCAATGTTGAGGCTACGGTCAACGGTGTGAGTGACCGTTGGAACCTTCGTGATGACCACAGTTTTGACACCTACATGAACCTGCTTGTCGGTCTCACCTATAAGTTCCGTTCCGGCTATAAGTGTCCTACCTGCATCTCTGTGGAATATGCCGAGGAGCAGGCCATCAATGAGTGCGTCAATCACATGCGTGCCCGTGTTGACACGGTGTATGTAGAGAAGGTAGTTGAGGTGGTGAAGGAGGTAGCTCCTCAGAAGACCGTGCGTGGCATGACGGCTCACGTGCTCTTCGGGCTCAACAAGACGGCTGTGGCTAAGGACCAGATGCCGGGTATCGAGGCGATTGCCACCTACCTGAAGAAGTACCCCGAAGCTAAGGCTAGCGTCTCTGGCTACAGCGACAAGGCTACTGGTACAGCCGCCATCAACGAGCGTCTGGCTAATGAACGTGCTGCATCGGTAGTGAAGATACTGAAGGAGAATTACGGGATTGATGAGTCTCGCCTGCAGGTTGCTGCTTGGGGTGACTCCGAACAGCCCTTCTCCAACAACGACTGGAACCGCGTAGTGATTCTGATAGCTGAGTAACACATATTCCCCCAATACAAGAACTCCCCTTCAGGCCCAAGCCCGAAGGGGAGTTCTTGTATCAATTAGCCACTAGCTATAAAGTGTAATGTGTTTTGACAAAAATGACATTGACAGTTTGACCTCATGCATTTATTCTTTGTTCTTATGGAATCTTGATGTCTTCCTTCATTTTCTCAATTGTCTGAAGTAATACAGGGAGATCCTTGTTTATTACATTAACAATTTCTTCTGCGTCAATATGATGATATTCATGTGCGATTATATCTCTTAATCCCATGATGGCATTCCATGGAATTTCTGGATATTTGATGAGGTAATCATGATTTGTTTTGGTATCCAATACTTTTACAGTCTCACCAATGAAGATCAATTGCATACAGACTCCACTTAATGCAAACATGCCGTCTTGACTTCTTAGATAGTCTTCCGCAGAATTGTAATGTTTGGTATTACTCTTAATTAATGAGATGGCGTCCTCGATTCTGTTGATCATAAGTAAGATACGGCTGCTATCATACATAGATAAAATCTTTTTTAATTGTTTTGCCAAAGGCTGATGCTTTAATCTGGGTATTCATTCTGATTACATCTACTTTGCAGCCGAAGAGATGCTCCAACTCCTCCTTAAGGGAGATGCGTAGCAGAAGATTGGGCTCTCCTTCGTATATGATGTCCACATCGCTTCCCTCCTGTTGCTCACCTCGTGCAACAGAGCCAAACAGACCGATTCGTTTGATTCCGTAAAATCCCGACCTGGCTGTTTTGAACCCTTTCAGTTTTTCGATGCATTCAGTTTTTGAGAGCATAATCAAAATGAATTGTTGTGCGAAAATACTAGATTTCATTCTAACTACCAAATTTTATTGTGTTTTTTTGGCTTATTTATTTGGATTATCCTCTAGTTATTTCTATTGTAGCAGTGAATATGCAGTAAATGAGTATGCCTAATGAGTTGATTAAACAAGGTTTGTTACTCGTGGCCGAAGTGTTTGATGTTCGTGGCCGAAGTGTTTGATGTTCGCGACCGAAGTGTTTGATGTTCGCGGCTGGGGAGTTAACTACTCAGCGGACGGGGATGTATCAGTGATTCTTTATAGCTGGTCAGAAGAGGAAGAGACGGATGCTTACACAGCTGGGGCGGAGAAGAGTACTCTATATGCGAAATCGGTCGCGGGGAGCTTGTCTTGCTCCATCCGCGACCGATTTTATATGGCGTTGTCTTGTGATTCTGCTTAGAGGCCAGCCAGTTCGACGACCTTGTCAACGGCGGCTTGCAGGCCTTCGGGGTTCTTGCCGCCGGCGGTGGCGAAGTGGGGCTGTCCGCCACCTCCGCCCTGAATCAGCTTGGCGGCCTCCTTGACGAGGGCACCGGCCTTCAAACCAGTGGCTACGAGGTTGTCGCTCAGCATGACGGTGAGCATCGGCTTGCCCTCAAACTCGGTGCCGGCCACGAAGAAGAGGCTCTCCGTGATCTCACCACGCAGCTGGAAGGCGATGTTCTTGATGGTGTCGGCAGGCAGCGGGGCGCACAGCTTGATGAGCTTCACGCCGTTGACCTCCTTCACCTCCTTGAGCAGACGGGCCTTGAGCTGCTGCTCCTTCTCCTTGCGGAACTCCTCAACCTGCTTCTTCAGGCCATCGTTCTCGTCAATGTACTTGCGGATGGCTCCGTAGAGGTCGGGGGCGTTGTTGAAGAGGGCCTTCAGGTCGCGCATCGTGTCCTGGAAGGTGTCGAGCATCTGCTCTACGCGGGCTCCTGTGTAGGCCTCGATGCGGCGGACACCGGCGGCTACGGAACTTTCGCTGATGACCTTCATCATGCCGATGTGGCCTGTGGCGGCTACGTGCGTACCGCCGCAGAACTCGATGGAGTCGCCAAACTGTATGACGCGGACCTTGTCGCCGTACTTCTCGCCGAAGAGGGCGATGGCTCCCAGCTCGCGTGCCTCCTCAATGGGGATGTTGCGGTACTCGGTCAAGGGAATGTTGGCGCGGATCTTGGCGTTGACGATGTGCTCTACGCGGCGGATCTCCTCGTCGGTCACCTTCTGGAAGTGGGAGAAGTCGAAGCGCAGGGAGTCGGGCGTGACGAGCGAACCTTTCTGCTCCACGTGTTCGCCCAATACTTCGCGCAGGGCGGCATCGAGCAGGTGGGTGCAGGAGTGGTTGGCGGCGCAGGCGGCACGCTTATCGGTATCTACGCAGGCCATCATCGGGGCCTCGGGATGCTCGGGGAGCTTCTTGGTGAGGTGGATGGGCAGGTTGTTCTCCTTCTTGGTGTCGATGATCTCGATGGTCTCGTACTCGCTTACCAGTACGCCCGTGTCGCCTACCTGACCGCCACTCTCGGCATAGAAGGGGGTCTTGTCGAGCACAATCTGGTAGAGCGTCTGGTTCTTCTGCTTCACCTGACGGTAACGCAGGATGGTGGTCTCGTACTCGGTGTAGTCGTAGCCCACGAACTCGGTGGTGCCCTCCTGGAGCGTCACCCAGTCGCCCGTCTCTACGGCGGCGGCATTGCGGGCACGCTGCTTCTGCTGCTGCATCTCGGCATTGAAGGCCTCAATGTCGGCGGTCATGCCGTTCTCGCGCAGGATGAGTTCGGTGAGGTCGAGCGGGAAGCCGTAGGTGTCGTAGAGGGTAAAGGCATCCTTGCCGCTGATCTCCGTCTTGCCCGCAGCCTTGGCCTCGGCCATGGTCTTGTCGAGCAGCTTGATACCGGTCTCCAGCGTGCGGAGGAAGGAGTCCTCCTCCTCCTTGATGACGCGGCTGATGAGCTCGCGCTGTGCGTTGAGCTCGGGGTAGGCAGCACCCATGTTCTCGATGAGCACGGGGAGGAGCTTGTAGAGGAAGGCCTGCTTCTGTTCCAGGAAGGTGTATGCGTAGCGTACGGCACGGCGCAGGATGCGGCGGATGACGTAGCCGGCCTTGGCGTTGCCGGGCAGCTGGCCGTCGGTGATGGAGAAGGCGATGGTGCGGATATGGTCGGCTACGACGCGCATGGCCACGTCCTTCTGCTCGTCTGCTCCGTAGCTGGTGCCCGACATCTCGGCAATGGCTCGGATCAGGGGCTGGAATACGTCGGTGTCGTAGTTAGAGGTCTTGCCCTGCATGGTGCGCACCAAGCGCTCAAAGCCCATGCCGGTGTCGATGACCTTGGCGGGAAGGCCTTCGAGCGAGCCGTCGGCCTTGCGGTTGAACTGCATGAAGACGAGGTTCCAGATCTCGATGACCTGCGGATGGTCCTTGTTGACCAGTTCGCGGCCGGGCACCTGGGCCTTCTCCTCCTCTGAGCGGGAGTCGATGTGAATCTCCGAGCAGGGTCCGCAGGGGCCCGTATCGCCCATCTCCCAGAAGTTATCGTGCTTGTTGCCGTTGATGATGTGGTCCTTGGGGAGGAACTGCTCCCAGTAGGAGGCGGCCTCGTCGTCGCGGCTCAGACCCTCCTCGGGGCTGCCCTCGAAGACGGTGGCGTAGAGGTCCTTGGGGTCAATCTTGAGTACATCCACCAGGTATTCCCAGGCCCAGGAGATGGCCTCCTTCTTGAAGTAGTCGCCAAACGACCAGTTGCCGAGCATCTCAAACATGGTGTGGTGGTAGGTGTCGTGTCCCACCTCCTCCAGGTCGTTGTGCTTACCGCTCACGCGCAGGCACTTCTGCGAGTCGGCCACGCGCTGCCACTTGGCGGGGTGGTTGCCCAGAATGATGTCCTTGAACTGGTTCATGCCGGCGTTGGTGAACATCAGCGTGGGGTCGTCCTTGATTACCATCGGGGCAGAGGGCACAATGTGGTGTCCCTTGCTCTCAAAGAAACTCTTGAATGAGTCTCTGATCTCATTTGCTGTCATATCTATAGTTGTTTCGTTTTTAAGTCCTTATTCATAAATCTTCTAAAAACGGTGCAAAGATAGCTTGTTTTCCGTATATTTGTGGCACAATTTGGTAATTATTTCGACAATGCGCAAAGTTTACTATATCTATAACCCTCAAACTCAGACCTACGACCGCATTTATCCCACGATGCGGCAGCGTATGGTGGGACTGATGCGGAAGCTCTTCGTGGGCATGGGATTCGGCGCGGGAAGCTTCCTCCTGCTCTTCTGGCTGCTGGGAACGCCCTCGGAGAAAGAGCTGCGCAAGGAGAACAGCAAGCTGAAGGCGCAGTACAACGTGCTCTCTCACCGCATGGATGAGGCGCTCGGGGTGCTGCAGGACATACAGCAACGTGATGATAACCTCTACCGCGTGATGTTTCAGGCCGACCCCATTCCCTCGGCCATCCGCAAGGCGGGCTATGGGGGCACCAATCGCTATGAGCACCTGATGGACCTGGCCGATGCGGAGCTGGTGGTCAACACCACGCAGAAGCTCGATATCCTCTCCAAGCAGCTCTACATCCAGAGCAATTCGTTTGACGAACTGGTGGAGATGTGCAAGAACCACGACGAGATGCTCAAGTGCATCCCGGCCATCCAGCCCATCGCCAACAAGGACCTGAAGCAGACGGCCTCGGGCTACGGCACGCGCATCGACCCCATCTACGGAACCACCCGCTTCCATTCGGGCATGGACTTCTCGGCCAATCCGGGCACGGATGTCTATGCCACGGGCAATGGCACGGTGGTGAAGATGGGGTGGGAGACGGGCTATGGCAACACCATCATCATTGACCACGGCTTCGGCTACCGCACCTGGTATGCTCACCTGCGCGACTTCCGCACGCGGCTGGGCAAGCGCGTGGTGCGTGGCGAGGTAATCGGTGGTGTGGGGAGCACGGGCAAGAGCACGGGACCCCACCTGCACTACGAGGTTCACGTCAAGGGGCGTGTGGTCAATCCCGTCAACTACTACTTCATGGACCTGAGTGCCGAGGACTACGACCGCATGATACAGATTGCGGCCAACCAGGGCAAGATGCTGGATTGATTCCCGTTGATTCCTTAAATGATTGTTATGCTCAACTTATTATGCTGAATAGGCCCAAATTATTATGCTGAAGAAGAACAAAGACTTGAAGCTCTACTACTCGGTGAGTGAGGTGGCTGAGATGCTCGGAGTGAGCGAGTCGCTGCTCCGCTTCTGGGAGAAGGAGTTCCCGCAGATTACACCGAAGAAGGCGGGGCGCGGCATTCGCCAGTACCGCAAGGAGGATATCGAGACCCTGAAGCTCATCTATCACCTGGTGAAGGAGCGGGGAATGACGCTCCAGGGCGCGCGTCAGC
Source organism: uncultured Mediterranea sp. (assembly GCA_945831575.1). Lineage (GTDB taxonomy): Bacteria > Bacteroidota > Bacteroidia > Bacteroidales > Bacteroidaceae > Bacteroides. Next base: position 11,588 of record CAMACX010000001.1, on the reverse strand, counting down.
GGCTGGAGACTAACAACAAGAGCCAGACGACCAGCAACTTCGAACTGCTGGAGCGGCTGCGGGCCATCCGCGAGGAGCTGGTGGGCATGCGCGATGCGCTCAATGCCTTCAGCTACGACCAGGTAGAGGCCCTGAAAGAGCAAATGCCGGAATAACTGGTCAATAGTTGAATCCGAAGGTCCAGAGGGGTATGACGTTGCCGTAGCCTGTCTCGATGTCGTCTTTCACCACGTAGCCTTCGCGGGCTTCGCTGATCTGCTTCTGCCCTTTCTTCTTTCCACCGATTTCAAACACTTTACCATTAATCTCAAAGTCGGAGATGCGGGAACTGAGCACCTCATTCCTGACGCGCAGTTGGTTCATGAAGAAGGTCTCTCTTACGTTGCCGATGTCGGCCAGTTGGGGTGCAAGGGCGTAGATTAGGTTGGTGTTGTCGAGGTACATTTTCTCCACCTTCCCCAATCCTCTGAGTCCTTCGGTCGTGTCGCGCAGCTGGGCTATCATGCCGGCTCTCTCCATGTAGGTCAGGTATTCCGGAATGTCGTTGCGGCTGATGCCGGTCACATCGGCCAGTTTCTGTATCACGGGTTTGAAGGGGACGCTCCGCGCCACCACCATCAGCAGGTTTTTCAGCTTCCTGCCTGTCGAGGCATTGGCCTTCAGGTATTGGGGTATGTCGGTCTCCATGGTCTGCGTAATGACCTGCAGCAGCTCCATGTCGTACTCTGCGTCGCGGGCAAAGGGGTAGTAGCCGTTGCGCAGGTAGTCGTGGAAAAGGGGGAGCGGATGTTCCACGCCGGGTATGCTGACCTGTTGGCCGATAATCTCCTCCAACGGGTAGGCAGGTATTGTGATGTGATGAAATAGAGCCAGGTACTCTCTGAACGATAACCCCTGCATGGTGTACATCGGCAAGCGTCGGCTCATGTCGGCCATCCCTTTGTAGATGTCGAGGATGGAGGAGCCGGAGACCGCCACCTGCAGCTCCTCATAACTGTCGTAGATCTGCTTCAGTTCGGTTGACCACCCGTCATACTTGTGTATCTCGTCAATAAACAGGTGCTTGCCACCCATCTTGACGAAGTGGTCTGCCAGATCTACTAGCCGGTTTTCGCTGAAGTAGAGGTGATCGGCCGATACGTAGAGGGTGTCTTTGGGGTTGAGGTGCATCTTGATGTGTTGCAGCAGCATCGTGCTCTTTCCCACACCCCTGGGACCTACCAGGGCAAATGCCCGTCCTTCCCACTTGATCTCATCGTATTTATACCTTACGAACGCCAAGGGGACACGTTGCAACTTCCTGTTGAAAAACTCATATAACCGTTCCATAACCGCAGAATGATAGTTTGTTGATGCGGCAAAGATAGTGATTTTGCACCAAAAAAGTGCAGAAATCAAAGAAAACTGCATTTTTCTGGTGCAATTTTTGGTTAGTCCTCCACGCGGACTACCTGCTTGATGTGCTGTATCTGCTTGAGGTTGTGGCAGATGGTGCGTACATCTTCTACGTCGTGTACGTAGAGCTGGATGCGGCCCTCGAAGATGCCGTCGCTGCTCTCGATGGTGAGCTTGCGGATGTTGACGTTGAGCTGGCGCGAGATGACCTGCGTCACCTCGTTGAGCAACCCCACGCAGTCGATGCCCTTCAGGTAGATGGTGACGAGGAAGGAGAGCTCCTTGTGCGTGTCCCACTCGGTGGCGATGATGCGGTTGCCGTAACTGCTCTTCAGGCGCACGGCCACGGGGCATTGCCGCTTGTGGATGATGACGCGGTTGTCTTCATCGAGGTAGCCCAGCACATCGTCGCCGGGGATGGGGTGGCAGCAGTCGGCCATGGTGTAGCTCTTGGTGATGGTCTCCTCGGTCAGCTTCAGCACCTGCTTGGTGTTGATGGACGCTGCGCCCTCCTTGCTCTCGGTGGGTGCTGGCGTGGCCTCTTCGCTCTTGCTCTCCTTGGAGCCAAAGGAGAAGCTGAGCAGGCGTTTCCAGCTCTTGGTCTGCTTCTCTTTCAGCAGGTTGCGGTCGGCCTCGCCCAGGGTGAGCTTCTTGCTTCCTATCAGGGTGAGCAGCTCTTCGCGGTTCTTGGCGTTGTGGAGCTTCACCAGCTTCTGGCAGAGTTCGTCCGACGGGGTGAGTCCTGCCTCCTGGAGGAATTGGTCGAGGAGCACCTCACCCTCCTTCATCAGCTGCTTGGCCTCCTTGCGCAGGATGGAGGCTATCTTGCTGCGGGCGCGGGCGGTGGTGACGTAGGCCTCCCACTCGGGCTGTACGCGCTGTGCCCGTGAGGTGAGAATCTCCACCTGGTCGCCACTCTCCAGCTTGTGGCTCAGGGGCACGAGCTTGTGGTTGACCTTCGCACCGATGCAGTGGCTGCCCAGGTCGGTGTGGAGCGAGAAGGCAAAGTCGAGTGCCGTGGCATTTTGCGGCATGGTCTTGATGTCACCCTTGGGGGTGAAGACGAAGATCTCGGAGGCAAAGAGGTTGAGCTTGATGGTGTCGAGGAAGTCGATGGCATCGGGCTGCGGGTCTTCCAGGATCTCCTTGATGGTGTGGAGCCACTTCTCCAGTTCGCCCTCGTCCTCACTGCCGCCGCCCTCCTTGTACTTCCAGTGGGCGGCAAATCCCTGTTCGGCCACATCGTTCATCCGCTCGCTGCGTATCTGCACCTCAATCCACTGTCCGCGGTTGCTCATCAGCGTGACGTGCAGCGCCTGGTAGCCGTTGGCCTTGGGGTGGCTCACCCAGTCGCGCAGGCGGTCGGGGTGGGGCTTGTAAATCTTCGAGATAGCCACGTAGATGTCGAAGCAGTCGTTGAGCTCCTCCTCGGTGGAGTGGGGCTCAAAGATGATGCGCACGGCCAGGATGTCGTAGATTTCCTCGAAGGGGACGTGCTTGGTCTGCATCTTGTTCCAGATGGAATAGACCGACTTCACACGGGCCAGGATGTGGTACTTCAGCCCCATGCGGTCGAGCTGTGTGCGGATGGGGGCGGTAAACTCGGTGAACACCTGGTCGCGCTCGGCAGCTGTCTCGGCCAGTTTGCTCTCAATCTCCTGATACTCCTCGGGGTGCTCGTACTTGAAGCTGAGGTTCTCCAGCTCCGTCTTGATCTTGTTGAGTCCCAGGCGGTTGGCCAGCGGTGCGTAGATGTAGAGCGTCTCGCCGGCTATCTTAAACTGCTTGTTGGGGAGCATCGAGCCCAGGGTGCGCATGTTGTGCAGGCGGTCGGCTATCTTGATGAGAATCACGCGGATGTCGTTGCTCATGGTGAGCAGCAGCTTCTTGAAATTCTCCGCCTGTGCCGAGGCGCGGTCGCCAAAGATGCCGCCCGAGATCTTGGTCAGCCCATCCACAATCTGCGAGATCTTGGGACCGAAGAGGTTCTCAATGTCCTCGATGGTGTAGTCGGTATCCTCCACCACATCGTGGAGCAGGGCGGCACAGATGGAGGTAGAGCCCAGTCCGATCTCGTTGCACACGATGCGGGCCACGGCCAGCGGGTGCATGATATAGGGTTCGCCCGACCGGCGCTTGATGCCACGGTGGGCCTGGTTGGCAAAGTTGAATGCCTTGGTGATAATCTCCACCCGCTTGCGGTGCTTGGTGGCGAGGTAGTCGTTGAGCAACGCCTCAAAGGCCTGGTTGATCATCTCCTCCTCAGCCTGCTCTCTGGTCTTGATGTTGGGGTTATCGTCCATCTCGATGCTTGTTAAGTGTGTGTCTAACGGTAGATTTTCAGTCGCTTGCCGGCAGTGATGTTGTTGCCTTTGATTCCATTCCATTTCCTCAGGTTGGCCACGCTCACGCCGTATTTGCGGGCAATGCTGCCCAGGTTCTCGCCGCTCCGTATCTTGTGGTAGGTCAGCTCCCCGCTGCCGGTCACACCGGCGTTGCTGCGTGAGCTGCTCCCTCCGGCGGCCACGGTGCGGCGGTTCTTGAAGAGCTCGGCGCTGCGGTGGTTGTAGATGGTGTCTTGCCGGTCGATGAAGGTGCTGATGGTAGTGACGGGTAGGCGGAGGGTCTGCAGGCCGCTCTCACCCGGTATGACCTGCCGCTTGTACTGCGGGTTGAGGCTCTTGATCTCCTCCACGGGGAGGTTGCAGAGGTCGGCAATCTGCTGGAAGTGGAGGTTACGGCTCACGAGCACCGTGTCGGTGGCCAGGGGGATGTTGGTCTCCATGGGGCAGATGTTGTGCTTGCAGTAGTAGGTCATCACGTAGTTGGCGGCGATGAAGGCGGGTACGTAGCCCCGGGTCTCCCGCGGCAGGTAGTTGTAGATGGCCCAGTAGTCCGTCTTGCCTCCCGCGCGGCGGATGGCCTTGTTGATGTTGCCCGGTCCGCAGTTGTAGGCGGCGATGACCAGGTTCCAGTCCTGGTAGATGGCGTACATCTCCTTGAGGTAGCGTGCGGCAGCCCAGGTGGCCTTGATGGGGTCGCGCCGCTCATCCACGAGGCTGTTGCTCTCCAGCCCGTAGAGCTTGCCCGTCTTGAGCATGAATTGCCAGAGTCCCACGGCCCCTGCACGCGATACGGCCGAGGGGTTGAGGGCCGACTCGATGATGGGCAGGTACTTCAGCTCCAGGGGGAGGTTGTAGGCATCGAGCGCCTCCTCGAAGATGGGCATGTAGAAGTTGCAGGCGCTCAGCATGAAGGCCACCTGGTTGCGCAGGCGGCCCGTGTAGAGGTCGATAAACTTACGCACCACTTCGTTGTAGGGCATCTCCATCACGGTGGGCATGCGCTGCAGGCGGTCGATATAGACCGAGTCGCTGAAGACGGGGTTATCGGGCGAGGTGCTGCACTCCTTGCCGAGGTCGATGTAGTTTTTGGCTTTCCAGTCCACGAGCAGGCTGTCGAGCGGGTAGGTCATGCTCGTGGGCAGGTCAATGAACTCTTCGTGGGCGGTGCCGTTCTCCCGGATGGTGACCTCCACGCGCTCCTGGGCCGTGGCGTTGGCCAGGCCGAGGGTGAGGAGCAGGAGGGTGATATAGGGTTTTCTCTTCATGGTTGTTACGGGGTTTATTGGATTAAAAGCGGAAGCTGCATTGCAGGCCGACCGACTTCTGCGAGGAGTAGCTGCTGCCGCTCTTCATGTCGATGAGGGCAGGCTCCACGCGCATGCTCAGTTCGGGGGTGATGTCGAAGTTGGACAGCTCCGCATCGACGTAGGCATCGACTACCGAGAGCAGATAGACGCCGATGAAGGCGAAGATGCTGAGGTCGCGGTAGCGTCGGTAGGTATCTTTGCGCTTGCGCAGGGTTTCGGTGAGTTGGGTCTTTGAGACGCGGTTGAGGTAGCCGGGTGGGAGCAGGTCGGTGATGTTGGTCGAGTCCCAGCGGTCGTTGGCCGCATCCTTGTAGGCGTTCATGTAGTCCTTGTACATCTTGTTGTTCCAGCTCAGCGCGTAGGCGCAGCCGGCAAATCCGCCATAGAAGATGGGTAGCTTCCAGTACTTTCGGTTGTAAATCTGACCACCGCCCGGGAAGACCAGGGCGAGCCAGGTGGCCTTGGTGGGGTTGGGAATCCACTGCTTCCTGTTCAGCGCCCGGTTGAGGCTGTCGGTGGGCAGCGGTTCTGACTGGATGGCCTGTGGGGTGGTGAGTTCCAGCATCTTGCGCCTGTTCTCAGCAGCCAGGCTGTCGGCCAGGCTGAGGCTGTCCCTCTTCTCAGCCCTTAACGTGCTGAGGCTGTCCCTGCCCTGCGGTCGGAATGGCCTGAGGCTGTCGGCGGCGTTAAAGGTCCGCTGCCTGTTGAGACTGTCGGGGGGCAGGCGGTGCTGCCGCTTTGAGGCGGCTCGCGACTGATTCTGTGCGTAGAGTGCCTCTCCGCTCACGGCTTGCAGCAGGCAGAGCAGCAGCACGAGGCAGAGGTGCAGGGGGCGGTATGTCGTTGTTGTTCTCTTCATTTATCTCTTTAGCGAATCAAATATGCTCATGATGCGTTCCAGTTCCTCCTCGTTGGCGAAGGGGATGCTGATTTTCCCTTTGCCCTGATTGGAGCAGGTGAGCTGCACGCGGGTGTTGAAGAATCCGGAGAGCTGCTGTCTCAGCATGTTGTATTCCTCGGGGAGGCGTTGCTGCTTGGGGGTGATCTTCTTCCCGCCGCTCACGATGCTCTCGCCCTGGCTGAGCGCCTTGACCAGCTCCTCCACGCGGCGCACCGAGTAGCCCTGGGCCACGATTTCCTCGTAGAGCTTGACCTGCATCTTGGGGTCGTCGAGGGTGAGCAAGGCACGGGCGTGTCCCATGTCAATCTGCTTGTTCTTCAGTCCCATCTGCACGGGAGCAGGGAGCTTGAGCAGGCGCAGGTAGTTGGCCACGGTGGTACGCTTCTTGCCCACCCGCTCGCTGAGGCGCTCCTGTGTCAGGCCGTACTGGTCGAGCAGGTGCTGGTAGGTCAGGGCAATCTCCACCGAGTTGAGGTCCTCGCGCTGTATGTTTTCGATGAGGGCCATCTCCAGCACGTTCTCATCATCGGCGGTGCGGATGTAGGAGGGCACACGTTCGAGCCCGGCCATCTGCGAGGCACGGAAGCGGCGTTCACCGGCGATGATCTGGTACTCCTCGTCGTTGATCTTGCGCAGGGTGATAGGCTGTATGATGCCTATCTCGCGGATGGAGTCGGCCAGTTCCTGCAGGGCCACGGGGTCAAATTCGCGCCGTGGCTGGTTGGGGTTGACCTTGATCTTGGTCAGTTCAATCTCGCTGATGGACGAAGAGCCTCCGGTCTGCACCTCGTCCATGGAGAAGAGGGCATCAAGGCCCCGTCCTAAAGCATTTCTTTGTGCCATATTTCTTATTAATTGTTACAAGTTACGGTAGGAACCACAGATTTTACAGATTTTGACAGATTTGCACGGATCCTTTTTTTAGCTATGAGCTACGAGTTACGAGTATTTGTCTTAGCTACTAGCTACAAGTGTTCGTGCGATGAGTTTGACAAGAATGACATTTGACAAATGACATGGTGCATTCTGTGGTTTCTAATTATTCACTCTTTGGCGATAATCTCTTTGGCCAGGGCCAAGTGGTTGCGGGCTCCAGTGGAATCGGCATCGTAGAGGATGGTGGGGAGGCCGTAGCTGGGCGCTTCGCTGAGCTTGACGTTGCGCTGGATGACGGTCTTGAACACCAACTCCTGGAAGTGGCGCTTCACCTCGTCGTAAATCTGGTTGGCCTGACGCAGGCGTGAGTCGAACATGGTGAGCAGGAAGCCCTCAATCTCGAGCTTGGGGTTGAGCTTCGACTTGATAATCTTGATGGTGTTGAGCAGCTTGCTGATGCCTTCGAGGGCAAAGTACTCGGCCTGTACGGGGATGATGACCGAGTCGGCCGCCGTGAGGGCGTTGACCGTAATCAGTCCCAGCGAGGGCGAGCAGTCTATCAGGATGTAGTCAAACTCCTCCTTGAGCGGGGCGAGCACTCCCTTCATGATCTTCTCGCGGTTCTTCAGGTTGAGCATCTCAATCTCTGCGCCCACCAGGTTGATGTGTGATGAGATGATCTTCAGCGTCTCAATCTCGGTATCGTGGATGGCTTTTTTCACATCGGCACCGTTGATGAGGCATTCATAGATGGTGCATTCGGCCTGCTTGATATCTACGCCAAGGCCCGATGAGGCGTTGGCCTGGGGGTCTGCATCGACTACGAGCACGCGCTTCTCCAGCGTGGCCAGTGAGGCGGCAAGGTTGATGGTGGTGGTGGTCTTGCCCACGCCACCCTTCTGATTGGCTAATGCGATAATCTTTCCCATATAATCCTTTTTAGTTTTCGGCTGCGAAGTAAACTATTCTTGCTGAGAGCAGCTATATAAATAGGTAAGAAGTTGCCAAAACGGTTGAAAACTCGCCTGTTTTGTTAATAACTCGGGCCGTGCTCGGGGTACGTCAGCCTGCTTGACTCAGGTGCTTCAGCTTGCTTGACTCAGGTGCTAGGGCGCTGAGCAGAAGCATTTCAGCTTGCTTAGCAGAGGCGCAGGGCGTAGAGGTAGAGGACCGAGGCGGGGATGGCCATGAGACTGCTGTCGAAGCGGTCGAGCATTCCGCCGTGTCCCGGGAGGATGGTGCCCGAGTCTTTGATGCCGAGGTGCCGCTTGAGCAGCGACTCGGTCAGGTCGCCCCAGGTGCCAAACAGCACCACTACCAGGGCCAGCCCCATCCATTGCAGGGTGGTGAGGAAGGGGAAGTAGTGGGCAATCAGTGCAGAGGAGGCGATGGACAGCAGGCCGCCACCGATGCTCCCTTCCCACGACTTCTTGGGCGAGATGCGTTCGAAGAGCCGGCGCCGTCCGATGAGCGAACCCACGCAGTAGGCTCCTGTGTCGCTCATCCAGAGGAAGATGAAGAGGCTCAGTGGGAGCATGGGGTTGTAGGTCACCTCGCCCGTCTGCGGGTGGGTATGGAAGGCCAGCACGTTGAGCAGGGCAAAGGGGAGGGCCACATAGAGTTGGCTCATCATGCTGTAGGCCCAGTCAGCCACGGGGTTGGGCTGCTTGAGGTAGAGCTCACGGATGATGAGGTAGAGCAGCAGGGCGGGGTAGGGCAACAGGATGTAGGAACCGGCGGTGTTGGTGCAGAAGCCCCAGAGGGCCAGCACGAGGAAGGCACCGCAGAGGCCGGTCAGCATGGCGGGTACGCGGGCCGCACCACTCTGGTTGATGAGCCGGGCAAACTCATGCACGCTCAGTGCGCAGATGAGTGTGAAGAGTAAGGCAAAGGTATAGGGACCGACCAGGATGGAGCCGGCCAGTACAACGACAAATACAATGCCCGTCAGGGCACGCAGGATAAAGTTGCTTTTCATGTTTATTTAAATATTATGGAATCAGTGTACATCTGTCTCATCTGTGGAATCTGTGGTTCCGGCTTCAGCGGTGGTTCCGGCGTTTTCAGCAGTCTTTCCGGCTCCGGCGGAGGTTTCGGCAGCTTCAGCACTCTCCTTGAGGCTGGCGCTGATGATCTCGGCGGAGCGGGAGGTCCAGGGACGGGGGCCGAAGATGGCCTCTACGTCCTCGGCAAAGATTACTTCCTTGTCGATGAGCAGCTGGGCCAGCTGTGCGTGTTGCTCCTGGTGCTCCAGCAGGATCTGCTTGGCGCGTGCGTACTGTTCGTTGACGATACGCTTCACCTCGTCGTCAATCAGTTCGGCGGTCTTCTCGCTGTAGGGGCGCTGGAAACTGTACTCGTCGTTGGTGTAGTAGCAGAGGTTGGGCAGGCGTTCGCTCATACCCAGATAGGCCACCATGCCGTAGGCCTGCTTGGTCACGCGCTCCAGGTCGTTCATCGCACCGGTTGAGATGCGTCCGATGAAGAGGTCTTCAGCGGCCCGTCCGCCCACCGTGGCGCACATCTCGTCGAGCATCTGTTCGCGCGTGGTGATTTGGCGCTCCTCCGGCAGGTACCAGGCCGCACCCAGTGCGCGTCCGCGTGGCACGATGGTCACCTTGATGAGCGGGTTGGCATACTCCAGCAGCCAGGAGATGCTGGCATGGCCCGCCTCGTGTATGGCGATGGAGCGGCGCTCCTCCTCGGTCGTAATCTTCGTCTTCTTCTCCAGTCCGCCCACGATGCGATCTACCGCGTCGAGGAAGTCCTGCTTACCCACCAGCTTCTTGCCGTGGCGTGCGGCGATGAGGGCGGCCTCGTTGCAGACGTTGGCGATGTCGGCACCCGAGAATCCCGGGGTCTGACGGGCCAGCAGATCCACGTCCACCGTCTCGTCCAGCTTGAGCGGACGCAGGTGAACGCCAAACACCTCCTTGCGCTCGTTGAGGTCGGGCAAATCTACGTGAATCTGGCGGTCGAAGCGTCCGGCGCGGAGCAGGGCCTTGTCGAGCACATCCACGCGGTTGGTGGCGGCCAGGATGATGATGCCGCTGTTGGAGCCGAAGCCGTCCATCTCGGTGAGCAGCTGGTTGAGCGTGTTCTCGCGCTCGTCGTTGCCTCCCATGGCAGCCGCCTTGGCGCGCGCACGTCCCACGGCATCAATCTCGTCGATGAAGACGATGCAGGGGGCCTTCTCCTTGGCCTGACGGAAGAGGTCGCGTACGCGCGAGGCACCCACGCCCACAAACATCTCCACAAAGTCCGAACCGGCCAGGGAGAAGAAGGGTACGTTGGCTTCACCCGCTACCGCCTTGGCCAGCAGTGTCTTACCTGTGCCCGGAGGGCCTACGAGCAGGGCACCCTTGGGAATCTTGCCGCCCAGGTCGGTATATTTCTGCGGTTCCTTGAGGAACTCCACGATCTCCTGTACCTCCTGCTTGGCCTCGGCCAGTCCGGCCACGTCCTTGAAGGTGATGCGCTGTCCGGCAGCCCCCTTCTCAAAGAGCCGGGCCTTCGACTTGCCCACGCTGAACACACCGCCACCGCCACCTGCGCCGGTCCATTTGCGCGACAGGTAGAGCCAGAATCCTACGAGCAGGGCAAAGGGAAAAATCTGCCAGAAGATGGCCGAGAGCAGGTTGCCCCGCTTCTTGTAGGCCGTAGCGCCGTCGAAGTGCTGCGCCTCCGTCTCCTTCTCTAGGAAGGTGCCGAGGCTTTCGCGCGAGGGCGCCTCCGTCACCACGTAGGGTGAGCGCCCCACGTTGTTGGAGTCGTTCTTGAAGACCTGTGCCACATACTTGGGCTTGATGTAGGCCTCCACGCTGTTGTCATCGTAGCCCACCACCTTCTCCACGTAGCCGTTGCGCACGTACTGCTGGAACTCGTTGTAGCTCACCTCGCGTGAGGAGGTGCTGCTGTCGTTGGTAAAGTAGAGCCCAAGCAACATCACGGCAATGATCATGTAGAGCCAGTTGAGGTTAAACTTGGGCATGTTGGTTTTGGGAACTTTGGGTATCTTATTCTCTTCCATGTCGTTGTGAATCTCCGTATCTTTATTTAGTTTGTCTAATCAGTTAGTCCAAATCAGCGATTTCGGTCAGTCGGGCATCTGCCCAGAGGTGTTCCAGGTCGTAGTGCTGGCGTGCTTCGGGCAGGAAGACATGTACCAGCACCTCGCCGTAGTCCATGGCCACCCAGTTGGCGTTGCGCAGCCCATCCACGGCAAAAGGTTTGGCGTGCGCCCCTACGCGTGCTTTCTCATGGATGGACTCCACGAGCGCGGTGACCTGGCTGGGCGAGTTGCCCTGGCAGATGATGAAGAAGTTGCAGATGGTGTCGTCAATCTCCGTGAGGTCAGCCACCACGATGCCCTTTCCTTTCTTATCTTGAATACCTTCAATAATCTGTTCAATCAATTTTTCCGTTTCGTACATTCTGTATAAGTTTTGAGTTTATAAGTTGCGGCTTCTGATGGCACGCAATGCTCATCTGCACCGTATCATTAGTTTGCAAAGATACGGCGAAATATTGGTTTTGTCGCATAAATGGGCAAAACTCTTTGATTCTTAGTTTTTTTTAAGAGGCTTTGAAGGGTGTGGAGAGGGGGTGGAGAAATTTTTTTGAAAAAAAGTGGCGAAAAAGTTTGGAGGTTTCAAAAAAGTCCGTACCTTTGCAACCGCAAAACGGAAACAAATCCATTTGCCGAAGGACATTGGAGTATGGTGTAATGGTAACACTACAGATTCTGGTCCTGTCATTCCAGGT